>PAPJ01000001.1 GCA_002709045.1 Planctomycetaceae bacterium
GTACAGCAAAGGCGTTTTTAGAAGATGCAAAGTATATCGAGAAATGTACAGACGATTGTGAAAATTGTACTAAAGATACAAAATTTCAAGAAAGCTCAGAATATTATTTTAATGAAAATGGCAAACTAACGAAACGATAGGAGAACGATGATGAGTAAAATAAGTGAAACTTTAGACAAAGAAAAAACCTACGGGATAGATGTTTGGGAAGATGCAACTTACTTCCTGTACGACAAAAAAACAGGGGAGCCTCATGCGGATGAGGACGGACAAGTCATTGTATATAGGAAATCTGGCTACATCCAACACACCAAAGCAGATGGCATTGAGATTGATGAGTTGGAAAATGTACTTTATAGAGGCAGGCGAAAAGGCGCACAGTAAAGCTAAAGGGCCAAAATTTAACTAACCAATTAAAACTTAATGATGGGCCTCTAATGAGGCCCCTAGGGGAATCTACAATGAACGTAGCCATTGGGGATAAGGTTAAAGTGATAGATCAGGAGATCACTGGCACCGTAATCGAGGACTATGGAAACAAAGTAGTGATTGAAGAAGATGACGCAGAAATTGAGCTTTCTGTTTTTTCAGAATTTGAAGATGACACACTTTTGTTTTTTAAATCAGACTTGGAACTAAATGAAGGGCCTAACTAAAGGCCCTAGGGGAATCTAAGCAGCATGAAAGTATTAATTATTACCGACAACGACGCCTGTTTTCTTGAAGTAATACAAACAGCGGAATTATTTGGATTTGATGAAAATAAATATCTGGACGGCACCGATCCAAAATATACCGCTAATTATGCCGACGCTATGTATGTTGAGGCAATCTCACATATAGAAAGCCGAGGTATAAAAGTTTTAGTTCAAGATCAATAAATGATAATTTACAATCTGATAAAAATAGAGGAATCAAACAATGACCGAAGAAGAATTTAAAAAAGAAATTTACGAGCTGGCTTTTGGAGTTGGCCCTTACAAACCTGAGCCTAAAGAAGTTGTAGAACGGATTGAAAAATACACCAATGATTCTTTTCTGGTTGAAGATTTGGAAGTGAAAGTTAATGACGCTATCAAACACCTGTGGGGTAAGAAGGGTGAAATAGACCCTGACTTGTCATTAGGATTGCGTTTAAGAAACAACATTGAAAACGAAGAAAATGAAAAGACTCTCAATGCCATCAACACAATCATCAAAGCATTAAATCAATTCCACACTTCAAACAATGACAATGGTGAAACTGACACTTTTAAATATTATTAAGAAGGACAATGATGCAAATTCAAGATCAATAATCAAATCTCATCATAAACGATCTTTAGAAATCGACTAGCAACTCTTATATCACTTTTAGCGGCCTCCGGAGCGTTCTTGAGGTCGCTAACTTCATTCATTAAGATCAGCACATTATTCGTTCTTATCCCAATAACGCCATCTTGTTCCGGTATGACATTTAATAGATTCCTTTCGGTATTCTGTTGTGATTGGGTAGCTTTTTGAGTTGTCCTGGCGTTTGAATTGTTCGAGCGTTTTTCTGTACGCAAGTTTTTGTTCGTACTGTTCGCGGTCTTTCCTAAAGTGCTTTTCATAAATTCGCTTTTTTCTTTGATAGAGTTTTTTGATTTTTCTGAGGTCGGTATGGTTCCACTTTTTGATTTCATTAGTTGCCTCAATTTTTTCAACTCGCTCAATTCCTATTCGCTTTATTAACTCGACTCGATACGGCACCAAATTTCCAGACAGATAACGGTTACAATGCTTACAGGCTGAGAAAATATTATTCGGATCATAACGTCTAAAACTGCCGCCCTTGGCGCTTCCCCTCGGCAAGTAGTGGCTAGCGTCCGTCCCGCCGCCCCTTCCGTGGGGACTTGGAGGCTTGCCACAGCTTACGCAAGGCTTGTATCTGTCTCTAACTCTGATGTAAGCGTTAAAGGCAGTCTGAGCCTCTGCTAGTCGCTGCGGTATTGTCTTTATATCATCCTTGCGCCGCTGCAAATCTTTCCTGTAAACCTTCTCGCCTGCCTTCCGGCCTTGTTCGCTCTTGGTAAAGCTAAATACACAAGTCCAATTACAGAATATATTCAGGTTGTGCCGGAGCGCTGTTTTTTCGTTAACCTTTTTTTTACAGTGTTTACACTTTCGCATTTTGTTCTATTGCTGCTTTGAGTAATTCTCTCAGTTCATCAACGGAGTCCTGTAGCATTTCAATCTGTCCTTGAACCTCGCCAATTTTCCGAGCCGCTTCAATGGCCTCGTCACCTGTAACCTTAATCATAAACTCGTTCATAAGCCGCCTTTGTCGGGGAACTCGGTAGACACACCGAACTCTCTAGATAATTCTCTGTTAATAACTTCGTACACTTGCCCTACTTGCCCTCGCTCTAGCTTTGTCGTTGAATCAATTTCGAACATGGCTTTCATTATTGGCTTCCATAGATTTTCCTTAAAACTTTCTTGCGTCCAAGGAATCTCAAAACTTGGCTTCAAAACTTTTCGTTGGTCGAGTCCATGTAAATTCAATCGGTCGGCGGCCAGTTTGCAGTACAAATGTATAGCGTTATTCTGTCGGCTCGATCTGCGTTTAATCGTCGTATACTGCACTTGTACATATTTTTTGCTTGAATATTGCGCCTTCAATTCCTCAATAGCTTGTTCAAGCTGAAAGTCGTTGGTAATAATTCTGAACTCGCCACTAATTGACAAAATAAATAGCCTTATCCGATCGGTCGCCGATTAACTGCCTTGAACCGCTGTGCTGATATAAAGCGATGGTGCCTTGGAAAGCATTAAAACGGTTCTTAGCGACTATCAAACGTTGGCAAGGCGTCCGGTCTACATACTTTTGATCTGCCTCGCTTAATGTCTCGCCGTACTTGTGAACATCTTGCAAAAGTTTTTGTTTTTTCTCGTCTTGATGGCAAAGAAGCACCACGGCGGCAACGTCGGTGATACTGCTCGAACCCCTTACGCTGTTTTTGTTTGGCCTTCCTTCCCCTTGGTACTCTCCCGGTTTTCTATTGTGAGCCACTAACATAACGTGCATATCATGAATCGCAGCAAGTCCTGACAAAGCCGATACAAAATCTCGCTGTTTTGAAAATTCTTCTTGACCTGATTTAGCGTATAAATCAACCATCATTAGCGAATCAACAACGACCAATTTACAACCCATTGAACCTAGAGCTTCGACGGCGCCAAGCACTCTCATCGCTTTAACGTCTCCAATTTGGTCGTAACAGTAAATTCTGTCAGTCGCATACTCACAAAAATCTCTCACTACTTGTTGTGTAACCGTTTTCTCACTCACTCCCGCTTTCATAGCGGCCATCATTTTCGTTAAGTAATTCACTCTCATTTCAAATGATGCAAAACCTACTTTGTGTCTTTGTGATGTGTGAAGGAGTTGCAAAACAGAAAGCGTCGTTTTCTTCTGGCCGCTGCTACCCGCTAAGATGCTGATATATTTAAGCGGTAGAGCAATATCTTGATTTGTCTTTCCCCAAGGCAGCGGGATGCCGTCTAATTGGAATCCGTTTTCCATTTCCTCTATCGCGGAGTTGGCATACATTCCGAGGTGCTTGATGTAGTCGGTCTGCGCTGTCGCCATCGACTTCTGCAAATCTCGGTCGTTAAAGTTTGTTAGGTTTATTCTCTCTATGTCACTCATAAGTAATTTTCTGTTTTTGTTTCCGCGAAAGTGGATGCCTTATTTCTCTTTTCCCAAGTCCTGACACAGCCTCGCCAGTCTTTTATTTTGTTCTTGCCCCGATACCATCCGTTAGCGGTGTAATGGTCTACAAATAATTCGGCGTTGATGTTATTTGAGCGTTCGTCACAATATTCTTTAACCTGGTCAACGGTCGGAGGAACAAACTTCGTTTTTCCCCCTATATTATTGTTTACTTGTTTAGATGTGGCCCTTTGCTGGCCCTTTGATGGCCTTTGGCTGGCCTTATCTTGGTAGCTTTCGTAGTTAACTATTGAAATTAAAGTATATTTATTAGTTTTTTGCTGGCCTATCATGTCGTCTTTTTCTAACAAATTTAAATACCTTCTAATTCGCTTTTCGGAAATGCCTAATTTAATTGAATATTTTATTCTTCCGAAAACTAACTGCCCTCTTTTGACAGTTAATAAACTGCCGTTAAACATCGTTTTTTTTTCTTCCCAATTAGCCTCTAATAACAACGCCATCCAAAACTTCAACGCTTCCGGTTCTTCCCAAATCCAGTGTTTCATCATCTGCCGATGAACCGTAATAAATCCTTCGCTCATAGTTTGTTTTTATCTTGAAACTTAACGACGACTTCGCTCTCTCCCCTTGGGAGTTGTTTTATGGTGCCGCCGTTTTGAATGAACTGCTCGGTGTCGTGCTTTATCTTTTCCCTTAGTTTCTCTTTGGACATAAGCCCTAAGCCTTTCCTCTGCGGCGAGTTTAGACTTATGTTCTTCCTCGTCTTGTTCCATTCCATAATTGTTTCTTTCGTTGTAGAAATAGACGATAAGCGTGTCTTCTTCGAATCGTTCGCGCTCGGCTTTAGATGGTCGATATTCGGGTGTTTTAGATGTATCGCCATAATCTTTAAATAACCTTTGTGGTTCTACGCCCAGGGCGTGACAAATATCTTTAAAACGACAGCCTTGGAAGCAGTTAAGAAGCACCCCTTTATCTCCTTCTCTAATACTAAGGCTTTCAGCTTTATCATCGTGAGCCGGACATCTAGCCAGATAACCTCGTTCGTTCTTTCGCGGTGCCTTTCCCGTAATTGACTCGACGAGCAAACAAATATCATTCGCTGTCAGACGCGACACTTGCGATATCCCAAGGGAGCTGACCAATACCCATCGTTTTTTCGACATGGAGCGCGTACAGTGGGCCTTTTACGTGCTTAGGTTTAGGCACTCCGTCTAATTTTTCGACAGAGAAACGGCGCTCACCAGTGCTAGTCGTTCTTAATGCTTCGGACACAGTTCCCTGAGAGACAGAAAACATATCTCCAAGTTCTTTTTGTGTGAGTTTTTTTCGGACTTTAAAACTAAATAGTGCTTCTCGCATGGCATCCTGTGAAATTAATCTATATTAATTTCGCTAATATGCCACGAAGTATTTTAGATATCAATGCTCATCGAGAGGATCGACCCGATAAAGTATGCGGTCGTAATATTGGAGTTGTTCTTTTGTTTCTGATTCACGCTGATCTAACACTTTGCGTTGGCTCTCAACCTGTTTTAAGGTATTTGCTAAAGTGTTTCTATGTTTTCTTGTGTTGTCTAGCATATAGTGTGTGTCGGGTAAATCGCTTAAATAACTAACGGTTGTTTTTAAAGCGGTGGCAATAGCTATAGCCTCGTTAAGCCTAATATGTTTTTGAGTCCCGTTCATAATTCGGGAAACCACTTCTGAGTCAAGCTGCGCTCTTTCAGATAATTCATTCCATGTAATCTTTTTTCCTGTTTGTAACTCAATTCGTGCTTTTACGTCATTTGCGCGTATTCTAAAATTCATCTCGTAAGTTTTTTCCTTTGTGTTTTGCTTCTCCTTTGCTGCAAGTACCATATTAACGCTCCCCTTCCTTATATTAATATTATTAATATCGCGGATTTGCAACCCTACCACACTACTTGAAAATTTACAGATATATTTACACTTATTTGACACTTTCTTTAGTTTGTGTCCAAAAAAATGGAATTTTTACCTTTTACGGCCGTCAATCTTTTGACATATTACAAACAGAGGAGAGAAGGTGTTTAGTTGAATTTGCTTTTTAATTATTAGATGCGCTAATATAAGTTACGGAATCTAATATTTGGAATCAAATGCCTAAACTTACGGAAGAACAGATACGCGAGAAAGTTAAGCTACACGCGATATATGTTAATAAGGTCGAAACGCAGAAAGCGCGGGGAGAGAAACCCATCGACCAGGAACAGATACGCATAGTTTTAGGGCTAAAAACGCAAAGCCGGGTGTCTCAAATAATGAGTTCCCGACCGAATTCTAGCCCACTTACACCGGAAAATGCTCTGGTGTTCGCACGACTGCTCGACTGCCAGGTTCAGGATTTTGCGCCAAGAATAAACGCATTGCTAAGTGGTACACCCGTTCATCAAATTTCGATCATAGAGGGATCGGACGCGGAGATAGCAAAGGCGGCAAGGCAAATGGCAGCAGGTAAAAAGATTACAACTAAGAACGGGCGAAGCATAAGCTACCCTGGGAATTGTTCAACAGAAGTACGCGCCTTTATTGTAGACAGCGAGGCCATGCAACCCGAATTAACGGAAGGATGTTTCGCTTACGTTGACCCTACAATAGAATCAAGCTCTGGTAATGCCGTTTGTTTAGTTCAAGATGATAAACTGGTGTTCGCTAAATATATTGGTAATTCAACGTATGAATTTACTAACAAGAAATTTAAAGACAGAGTATTCAAACTTAAAGGAAAAGATATTGAGGTCGGCGTAGTTATAGGCACGTTTGTCCCAATGGTAGACCAATAAAAAAAATTTATCTGAATGTATTAGTAAAATTAAGGTGTATTAATGCTAGAGACAAAAGAATTAGATTTAGCCTCGTTAAGCAAAGAAGAAAAGTTAAGCCTTGGTATCGTGCCGATTCATGGAAAAGACTATCACTCGGTTGCTCGTCGCGTTGGCTTGTTCAGAGAGAGGGAGCAATATGATGGCTGGTCTATTAAAACAAAAATCGTCGATCAAATGACTGACGAAAATATTATAACCATGAAAGCCATTGTTAAAGATGAACAAGGAAGAACGCGCGCCGTTGGTCATGCGAAAGAGATTAAAGGCGACAAGGGAATTAATAGCACAAGCCACATCGAGAACTGCGAAACCTCTGCTATTGGTCGAGTGTTAGCGTGTCTAGGTTTAGGCGGCACAGAGTTTGCTAGTGCAGAAGAAATAGCGGCGGCCTTGATTCAACAGAAAGAACAGGAAGAAGTTGGTGAAACGGAATACCGAAAGGCTGAAAAGGAGTTTTATAAACTCGTAAAGTACGACGAAAAAACCGGAGAGTTAAAGGGGACGATTATTGAGGTTAAAGAGGCGATAGAAACAATAAGTGCAAAACATCCCCCGAACGTCGTGAAGAAAATGAGCATGACTTTTGAGCATTTTGAAGATGCTTTGGCAGAAATAGATGCAGTCTGAAAAGCGTCTTGAGAATGAGTATCAACAAGACCCGCAAACCTCTCCCGAAAGGATTGGTAACTTTACCGCGAGTGTTCTCCATGCAGCCGTCAAGAAAGGAGTTAATAAAAAATACAACAAGATAGGGCGACAGACGTTATTAGATATAAAAGGCGCAGAGCTTGATACAGGAGTAATTGAGGACGGCGGTAGTTCTCGATGGATGGATGATGGTGTTATTAGTGAGCCGATTGCGAAACAAGTTTGGCAAGAATTAACAGGCAGAAATATTATTGACGTACCGCCTTACGAGCATAAAACGATTAGTTTTTTCGCAGCAAGTCCAGATGGAGTGTTAGAAGATGACCCCTCATGTCTTGTTGAAATTAAATCACCGAAAGCAAAAGAACACAGAAGGACAATCCGCACAGGCCAGATCAAAGAGGAATACATCACGCAGATGTTGGCTCAAATCTCTTGTATGTGGCATCAGGGCGCTCGGAAGTGTTTGTTTATTTCTTATCACAAACGATATACACCGCCGATTCATGTCATCGAATTTAAGCCAACAAAGAAAATGATTACAGATTTAGAGGCCGAAGTTATAAAACTTAGCAGAGAATTAGTTAAAGACAATTTACAAGTGAGGAAAAACCAATGGCATCCAGAGGCGTTAACAAAGTAATTTTAGTGGGAAATGTCGGAAACGATCCTGAGTGCCGCGAAGGTGGTAGTGGTGCAATCGCCAATCTATCGGTCGCCACTAGCGACACATGGAAAGATAAAAATACGGGAGAGCAGCAAGAACGCACTGAATGGCACCGCGTAGTTTTCTTTAACCGACTCGCGGAAGTTGTTAGAGACTATGTGAAGAAAGGTACAAAAGTTTACTTGGAAGGTCGATTGCAAACACGATCCTATGAGCAAGATGGCGTTCAGAAGTATTCGACTGAGATTGTGGCTAATGAGATGCAAATGCTAGACAGTAAGAACGGGGCGGCGCCAGAGGCTTCAAAGCCTAGTTACCCGCAGGGTAAGAAGCCAAAGATAATTACCCCAATTAAACAAAATGGTTAACGCAGGTGCGCCTGGGCATCAGCGGATTCCCACTCCCCCTCGCGGGGCGTTTATAAATAGGTGTGCGACGGTTGGTTCCCGTTGTACATCATCCCAGGCAAATACAATGAACGATGAACAGAAAGGTGACAAAGCTCGAAGAATGGACATTTTAAAGGCACAAGCAGAGTTAACGCCTTATGTAGTTTTTATACCTGAGAGTTGTCTATGTCCTCATTGCGGCTTTGATTTTGTTGATTATCCGAAAGCCTATGAAGAATGGGTCACGGGCTGCCCTAGTTGCCACAGGAGTTATTGCGAATGAAAGAAATAGAGTTTTGTAAATCGGTTACTGAAAAACCAAGGAGAGGTTCAATGAGAGGCGCATGGCCTGAAAATCATCCTTTGCTTGTTGCAATAAAAAACCTGACACCGGACAGCGATGAATGTGTTGAGACCGACTACATGACAAATTCTGACATGAGTGGTTTGTACCGACGAATAAAAGAAGTATTGCCAAAACAATACAGAATGACTTTTAGAAGTGTTGGCCCTCGTCAAGAACATGGATTGGCGGAACGCAATAAACCCAAAAAGCGCATCTTTTGGGTAGAGACAAAAAAAGAATCTAAGGAATTTGAGGAAGGATTTGAGTCAAGAAAAACAAAATTAAAGTTATGTTAAAAGGGGTCGTTGCGTGAAAGTAATAGAAAGCACTGAGTACGACAAGTTTAAAATTTTAAACGGTAATCGAACGATAAGAGAGTCTCATGTTAATAAATTAATTGAGTCAATGACTGAGCAGTATATCCCAGTACCTATTATAGTTAACGAATTGCATTACATCATCGACGGTCAGCATCGAATGGAGGCCTGTAAAGAATTAGGTATTCCGTTTCACTATGTCGAGATAAGAGGCCTTACATTAGCAGACGTTCAAAGACTTAACTCCAATAATAAGAAATGGTCATTAGACGATCATATGATGTCTTTTATTGATCTTGGCAACACTAACTATGTCGCTTATAAGGCTTTCATTGACACTTATAAGTTCGCCCATGAGCCAAGTTGGTTATTGCTTAAAGGACTGCATCGAGACGGCACCAGGAAAGAATTTAAAAATGGCAAGTTCACTCTATCCCATAGAGAGATAAAACAAGGCGGCATTTACGCTCAACAGATTAACGAAATCCTAGAATATTTTGAGGAAGATGACATCGTACACGCAAAAAAGAAGGCCTCAGTAATCGCATTTGTGAAGGCTTTTTTTAATGATAAATACTCTCAGCCTTCAATGCTGCGTAAACTAAAGCAAGCCAAGAAAAAGCTAGAGGCAAAGAGAATCACACAAGACTACACGCGACAACTTGAAGAAGTTTATTTTTACAAAGTCCCGGTGAGCAAGCAATTTAGACTCGACGTAGAAGGCCCGCCAGGATTATTTTAATGCAATGGCAAAATAAAACAAAAGTAGCAGAAGATATGGGGATCACTGTAAGAACCTTAGAGGGATGGTTACACAAAAAGTTAGACAAGGGTGTACACTGGCAAACAGTGGGACACAAAACTCTAATAAACGTGGGAAAATTGAACCAATGGCTAAATTCACAGGCGTCAGAACTCAGCGCGGCTCAACAAGAATAACTATAATTTTCGGTACTCGCAAAAAGACTTTTCAATTTAAACGAGACGATTCGATAGAAACCCAGAAGGAAGCTAGTCAACTCCGCAAGGAGATTTACAGCGACCTGGCAGACGGCTCCGTTTCTTTTCATAAAATCCAAGAAACTTATTTTGGCAAGGTTATCAATAAGGCGCCGCGAGGGAGTGGCACTCTCCATGATGTCCTTGAAAATTGGATCGAATACTGCAAACCGTACCGAAACAAGCGTAAGGGATATAAGGGAAAGACTTTAAATTTAATTAAACAAACAATCGAAAATAAGTTTATTCCCGAACTAGGCCGTAAGCGGTTAAAAAATATTACCTATCAAGACCTTTTCGACTATTACCACTCTCCAGAGTTTGCTCACCTCGACCCAAAAAGTTTCCAGAATTGGAATGGCTACCTAGCAAGGATGTTCAAACACGCATTTATCCATATGAATATAAAATGTGCGCCCTTTCCCACGGACAACATGATCTATCCAGAAGCTAGGATAGACCCGGCTTTAAAAGTTATATTCCCTTATGCGCCGGAAGAAGTTGAAGCATTAATTAAATATATCATCGAGCATTTTTCTATCGACATACAGCTATACTTTGTCCTATTTCGCGGATTAGGTATAAGGCCTTGCGAATCACTTGCGTTAGAAGAAACAGATATTGAAGGCGACTATATCCATGTTACTAAAGGCATGGTCGAAAATGAGATAGTGCCGCCTAAGAATTGGAAGTCCAGAGAGGTCTATGTACAACCTCAAGTGATGGAAGTCTTGCAAAAATATCTAGCTATTAAGAAGAAATACAATCCTGTGTTTAACCGGAATGTTACGAAAATAGAAAAGAAGGCTATACCTTTGTTCCAGGCAGGTAAAACCCGCTACTTATTTGAGAACGGACAACGCAAGCATCACGTTAATATGAGGCGGTTTAATCGAGCTTGGACGGAAGCTCACCACGCAGTAAGGCTAGATAAAGCGACTGCTGAAAAGCTCTATATCACCAACAAAAGAGAACTGTTAGCTCTCGATGCCGAGGCGTTAGCCAACGATGAGCGCCTTACTCCTTATCTAAAGCAGCAAATCCCACAGAGAGACGCCTATAAACTCAGGCACACTCGCGCTAGTGAATTAATTAGCAGCGGTGCCGCCGACGAAGGCCCTTTTGAACTCGGACATGACCCCAAGATGTTCTTTGATATTTATGCAAAACAAATACAGGCATATAAGAAAAAAGAGCATGAATCAGAGCGCAGAAAGAAGCTCACTTCTGTGGTCAAAATATCATAAACGCGAACGCAAAACGCGAACATTTGCATTTTTGAAATTTTAAGTTGTTGATTTAATTAGATATTTGGTCTAAAAGTTGCCGGGATGAAAATCAACGATCGTGTGCTCTGTGAGTAGCTGTGAGTAAGTAAAGTATTAGCAAAACCAATAACTTAGCTAAAAACTTACTCAGAGAAACTCGCAGCAACTCATAAAAACGCGAACGCAAAACGCGAACGCTTTGCGCTATTTTTAACTTTTATTTATAATGCGCGGCGATGTTGTAACGTCCCGTTCGTCTAGAGGCCTAGGACACTGGGTTTTCATCCCAGCAACAGGGGTTCGAAACCCCTACGGGACGCCAATATCATTGTTGTTCTTCTTCGCCTCTCAGTAAGTTTAGTGTCGCGGCGCCAGTAACACCAGGGCGTACTCTTGGTTTTATTGTTTCTTTTGCTGTAGCAATGACACCTTTTTTATAAGCCTCCACTACTTTCTCGGCTCCCGTTATGTCAGCAGTGTCAAACAACGCATTAAACAAATCTTTATCTGCTACAGCGTCAGCAATTATTTTTGCAGGAGGGTTTTCGATCCCGGCCTCAAACATATCTTTTAAGGTTGCCGAAACAATAGCCGCTGTCTGTAAGGAGCCACCAGGAGACATCGTGCTTGCCCCTCCAACCCTCGCACCAATAACTCTTGCACCAGTAGCTAAAATTTGACTTGCTAGATTATCTACACCTACGCCCTCTGGTAATTTCTGTGCGCCTTGAGCTAGAGTGACACGCCTCGCGGTTGCTCTTATCCTACCCCAACGTGCTTGTTCTGCCGGGGTAAATAACATTGATAAAGTTGTTCTTACTCCTTTTTGTTTAAACATTTCGTCAAGCGTACCGCCGTCAACAAATCTTTGACCTAAGACGCCTAAAGAGCCGGATCGCTTGCCTGTTTGAGCCACACCTAAAACGTGTTCAGCCCAAGCCTGTTTAAGCCCCTCTTTCGCTCTGCCTGTTTGATCTCTCCTTGTTAGCCTTATTAACCTTGCCATTTCTGCACCTGGCTCTGCTGATCGCAAAACATCCCTGATTGCCTCTGGCGCGGGTTTACTGGCAAAGACAGTAGCGGCATTGATATAAGGTTCAAAAATCCTTTGCTCACGGGCTTCCCTTACAGGCCCTAGATTTTTTGTTTCAATCGCTCTTTGTATCTCTTGCTTAAAATCTGGCATATCATCGAGCAATCGCTTATTGCTTTTCATAAATCTTTCTGCTGCGGCCAAATCAAAACCATCATCAGAAAAATAGTTGTATCTAAAATAATCTTTTACAGCGTCACGCATAGCAACATCGTCTTTTACCGCTGTCATCAAATTATTAAAATTTTCTCTGTTATTTTTTGCGCCAGAAAACAAAAAGTCTAATACTTGTGTTTCTTCTACTTTTCTCTGACCTTTTGTAGTCCTCTCAAAAACTGCTTCAATGCTTGGCTTACTCCAAGTCTCATGGAAGGCCTTTGAATAATTTACTGCGTCAACAATGGCGGCACCTGCGCCGTCAGAAATTTCATCGACTGAAAGTAAAAGATCGTCATTAATGGCTTCGGCTAACTCGTCAGCGATTCTTGCTCTGTTTAGATTTTGTTCACCAAAGGGGGAACGGTCTAGCCTCGCGCTGCGTCTTAACTCACTAATCAAATCTCTAGCTTCTTGAATCGTTGCTGTTTTTCCTAGTCGCGTTGTCCCTTTCTTTTTCCCATATTTAAACTTAGCTAACCAACCCGCCGCGAAAGGCATATCTGCTTTTTTTACCTTAGTCAGTTGATTTTCAAGTTGCTCATACGCTTTAGTGAAGTTATTTGTTGGAACCTTTACATCGTCAGGTATATCTTGCCAAAGTTGTTTTTCAGTATCCCTAGCCGCTTTTCTATATGATTCAAGTTTTGACGCAGCGATGACGTTCGCTTGCTTTTCACTTTGGACGTTACGAAACCCACTTAGCGTTTCTTCAATGTCTGCTGCTGCCTGACTTACTCTAGTTTCCATTAATTCTTGATAATATCTGGCCCTGCCGTCGAGAAAAACACGCAAACCTTCGGCATCTCCAAATTGTGCAGCTTGAACTACATCATCGTTTAACTGACGCAGAACGTCGGCTCTTTGTTGCAAAAGGTAGCCATCTTTCGCGGAATCCATGACGGCTTTCTCAATGTTTAAAAGCATTGGTTCGGCTGTCCTCATTGCAAAAGGCATTATTTCTTCTGATCTTTCTAGTATTGGCTCATCCAAGTTTGCCGCAATACGAGCCGTAGCTTCTTCCTCAGTCAGTCCGGCCCTTTGAAACCTTGATCGTGCGGCGCCATACCTGGCTGTTGGAAGTGATGCTTGTCTAGCGCGGTCAAACCTCTCTTTAATTAAGTTACCAACCTTCATAACAGGACTGAAATTTAACGCAGCCTTACCCGCTTTCTTCGCGCCTCTTTTAGCTGTCTGACCTACGGCGCGACCTGTAGCAGAAACTAGCGCCCCACCTGTTTTAAGAGCTGCATCTGTACCCATACCTCCGGCAAATTCAGCGACAAAAGTGGCGACCGGGGAATTAGGAAACTGCTGCTCTGCATAAAATCCCGCCGTACCCGCACCCGCCCCGACAAGTCCCTCGGCAGTAAGCGTCCTTGTTGGTGCTGCTTTAAATGACTGTCCCATTTTATAAACAACATCCCGACCTTTTTGTAATAATGTTAGAGCTTCTTTCGTAGGAGCTTTTAGCTTTGAAGCAGGGAGTAAAAACGCCGCAGCGGTCGTGAATGATTCACCGCCCATGTGTCCGGCTCTTTCAGCTAAACTAGCATCAGGCCCAGGCCTTTCTCCGTATATCGGCACAGCGCCTTCTAAGAACGACATACCAAACTGTGCCAACGCCGGAGGCTGATCTGTGTTATTTCTCTGAGGCGACGGCTCTGTTTCCAAAGAA
Source organism: Planctomycetaceae bacterium (assembly GCA_002709045.1). Classification (GTDB taxonomy): domain Bacteria; phylum Planctomycetota; class Planctomycetia; order Pirellulales; family Pirellulaceae; genus UBA721. Next base: position 14,111 of record PAPJ01000001.1, read on the forward strand.
TTCGCCCAGTTTAATATTTCATTTGCATCGGCCATTACTGACTCCTATCCGGCATTTTGCTTTCGATTATGTCTCTTATGTCTTGTGGCAAAGCGTCGATTTGGTCGGTCGTCATACCTTGTAATGTGCGTTGTATTGCCTCTGGCCGCGTAGTTTCCATAATTTGCGGATTCCGCAATTCATTGTCACTCAAAATCGAAGGGAAACCTAAACCTTGTACAGCCTTGTCTATTGCTTGTAATTGCTGATTGAGCATCGTTAGGTCTTTTTGGTCATAGGCTCCTGTATCAAGTGTATTTCGTATTGCAATAGATGAATTTCTTAAATTATTGTCCACAATTCTTGCTTTTGTTTCCCATTGGTCAACAGACTCTAATAATTTACCCGCCAGGCCTAAATCTTCTTGTATGAGCGTAATCATTTGATTGGTTAATCTTGACCCGATTTCGTCTCTGGCCGCACCAATAAGATCAAACATCCAATTATTAGCCGCTTGTTTGGCTGCCACTTCTGCTTCTGAAAAGTAATTTATCATTTCTGAAACGGCTGGAATCGGAACTTGACCAACCGTAGCAGCAAGCCCTCTCTGCGCCGAATTTCCAACGCCTGTTAAGTACGCTCTCTGGCTGTAAAGTGTCTCGCCAACATAAGAGGGAAGCGTAAACTCAGGAGCATTTAAATAAGTAAGCGCACCAGGCGATTCCGCACCCGTCTGAGCGTCGGCGGCAGCTTGAAGCACATCAACTATGGCAATTCTGCCATCCTCTGTCGGTACGACTGTTAATTCTTTATCATTGACACGCTGCACGATAACTTTTGCAACGTCCTCAGTCATCTCAGGATTATTACCCATTAAAGTTCTTATGTTTCTCTGCGTGTCTGCTAAACCTCTTGAAGTGTCAGCAACATCTAGGAAACGACCCAGAGTTTGTTGATCTACTGCTCCGGCGTTGTCTGCTGCTATCTTCAATATAGGTAGATTAGGGTCGTTCGGGTTTTGCCCTGCTATCGTGTCATGCAAAGTTTGATAGGCTAGACCCATGCTTGTATCTTCAAGATTCTCTATTCCGTTTTGTTTTACTTCCTCTGCTAACTCAGCCGTTCTTAAAGCTATTATTTGTTGCTCTTGTCTGTTTTCTATAGCTTGCTGTGTAGCATCATTTTGAGCTTGTTGCTGTTCAAACTTAAAAATGCGCTCTTTTAATTCTGCCTCTGCTATTGCAGCGTTCTTTTCTCTGTAATGCTCTCTTAACATTTCGGCTCGACCAGGATCAATTCGCTCGATTAACGCTACAGCTTGCCTCTGACCTGCTTCTGTATTGGTGTTAATGTTCTTTAGCTGGTCGGCTAGTTTCTCTCCTGGTAGCTGAAAAGCGGATAGACCTGCATCCCTCGCGGTCGTTCTTACGTTTTCCGTTATTCCTGGGAGTGACCCTGCTATACCACTAGCTAGTGCCGCAAAAGGGCCTCCTGTTTGTGCTACCCGCTGTTGTGCTAATAGGCTTGCTTCCTCTACCTTACGGCGCCGCGAAAGTGGTGTCTCGATAATGTCGTCAAACGCTAAACTGATGTCTTGAAATCGCGCCATTATCTACTCCTCCCGCCTAATCCAAACCGATTTAACGCTGAATTAGGATCGAATTGTATGCCGCCAGGCGTTATCTGGAATATCGAGCCATTACCTGACCCGCTTCCGGCTTGTGCTGCGGCAACGTCCCCGGCTGATTGCTGCTCAGAAATAAGCAAGCCAAACAAACTATTAAGCGCCTCTCTGCGTAAGTCTGTGGCTAATTGCTCTGCGTTCATGTCGTAATCTAACGCTGCGGCGCCTAACTCGGTCGCATAACCACCTAATTGACGACCTGAGAGGTTAGCTAACATTGCCGCATCTAGACTCGGTGCTGTCGCGTCAATCATTGCCTCTTGCGGTCTATAAGATTTCTCTATGAATAAGTCGGCTAATCGACCGCCAAGCTCTTTTTCTGTGACTTGTTGCTGTAATGCTTGCAAGGTTCTATTTGAAATTTCGCTGGCATCTTGTCTAGCAAGTCCCATCGCGCTAATTGCGTCGGCTGATCTTTGTTCTTCCATCGCTTTTGCCAGGGCAAATTGTTCAGGAGAGCCGCCATAAGCGTCTGTTTGTAAGCCTTGTCTGCCTTGACCCACTAATTGATTAGTAAGTGCAGTTTGCGCTCTGGCTTGCTCTGGCGCCCTTAGTTCTTGCAACCGATCAAACATTGTTGTCTCAGTTTTTGCTAGGTTTTCAGCTCTAAACGGGTCGGTAAGCATACCTATTAGGGCGGCTTGCTCAGAACGCATATCGTCGCGCATTTCGCCAGTAACCGGGTCTTTCGTGCCGTAATTACCGCGCCCTAATACAGCGTCAAGTAATTCAGTTCCGCCTGTGCGTAGCGACTTTTCGAGAGCAGCTTGCTCCGGGTTTAGCGCAAAATCGGTAGTGCCTCCGGCGCCAAACGTCGTTTTGCCAGGCAAAGAAGTAACACTGAAAGGCGTGAATTTTGCGGCATCGCTTACTGTGTCGTATAAATCTTGCGGCAAGCCATCGGCCCCGGTTCTTGGAAAACCGATAAACTCTTTGGCTTCTCCGCCTAGGTCTTGTAGATCACCCATCGCCTTTTCAGCAACGGCAATCTGTCCTGTGGTGCCTAAGATATTCCTCAGATTAGAATATTTATCATTATCAAAGAAATCATTGACGCCACCTAAAATGTCATCATACCAGGCCATTAGTACGTCCCTCCGTCAATGGTTGTGGCGCCGCTAAAAGTCCCACTCACCGAGAGATTCGCTACTGTCAACGTACCAGTTGCCGTACCTCCGGCGGCGTCAAGTTTTGAGTTAACGGCACTTTCAATATTATTCATTTCAACTCCAATAGCTGTCGCTTTCACAACCTTATTGGGGCTTCCGGTCGGCAGCGAGTCGAAAGAACTCCAGGCATACGATGGGGTATAAGAGCTAATTAGTTTATCCTCCCGATAGTCGAATGGATATTGAACTCCTGAAACGCTATCTCTGTTCCGTTTACGATTGTGGATATTCCGACTGTCACTACTGAGCCGGAACCGCCTGTGTTTACTTTTTGTGTGTTAATTAACGAAGCATCGGAGCTATATTCCGCTGTCGTATTAAATTCTGAAATGTTGTAAAGCGCACCGACAAAATCTGGCAAGGTATAGACCTGAGTGCGATAATCTCCCCTATAGTCGTAAGCCCAATTTAAAGAGACGTTGGCGTTTTCTCCTGAAAAAGTCGTCACGTTTACTTTTTTTAAAAACTTTAGCCGCGAAGGATCGCCAAAACTTAACGGGTGACTAAAATATTGCAGCGCATAACTGCTGGCGTCATCTGTATAGCTATCATATTTTGCTATCCCCGTAGCTACCCCAAGAAATAACTCATCATTGTCTGTCAGCGCGAAACTAAGAGGGCGCATTTGCGTCCAGGTAGTCGTCCGATAACTGCCATTATCTAGCGGGTATCTGGTGTCAAAACAATAGACAACTCCTACCGTTGGAAAGTTAACTAAATAAAATGAATTGTTGGGGTCGTAAATTGCTTTTATATTGCCCGTCTCTGTTTTAATTCGTGATTTTATTTCTGAGTTGACGTTTCGGCTTATATCACCTATCGGGGCCGACTTTTCCTGTATTGTGCGCGAGAGGGAACGGACACCAGAAAAATCGAGGAACAATAAGTCCTTACCTGTGCTTTGAACCGCATCACGGCCTACACAACCTATATTGAGTATTGTGTCGGATAAGGCCATTGTTGATGGGTCGGTAGCCCCGGAATAAACCAAAATCGAACGTCGTCCGAAAATTATGAGAAAGTTGTTATGACTGTGCAGAGCGATTATTTCGTCGAAGCCGTTAGGCCAAACCGTTGTTAAATCAATACTTCCGCTTGAGCCGCCCGTCCAACTCAAACCGTTTAATGAATCAGTCCAATAGATTGTCTGCTTATTTCCTGTGACATCAGCAGCCCACAATCGACCAAAAGCCGCTAAACAAATATTAGCGTCAGGCGGTGTACCCGTAACGGCACTGTGAGCCGCAATCGTCGTCAAAGCTGCGGTGCTAGGATCGTAAACTAAGGGGCCGTGATCTCGCTGAAAAAAGTAAAACTTGTTAGCCAGGGATGCCATATCCCAATTATTCGCGGTAATAGTCAAACTGCTGCTAATGTCCGTTAATGTAGTGTCTCCGCTAAATATCTTGTTATTACCTGCGCTAAAAAATACCTTTACCCCGTCTGTTTGAATAAACTCACCTAATGACTCGATTCCATCGCTACTGCCTAATACAGCGGCGCCATTACCAGAAACCATTGTGTAACCTTTCCTGGCAGCAATACGCCCTTCTTTGTCAATAATGCAGTTATCAGCAACCGCCGCAAAACTTGGGTCTTGCGTCAGCGGGGCTTCTTGCGTATTTATTCCCGCAAAACCTGGCGCCGAAATTGTGATGTTTTGTAAAGGCTGTGCCATCTTTTAAACCGCCACAAAGGTTAATTCGTTTTGATATTTATTAGCGTCTAACTGAATCGCGTCACTTAGCGCAATCGAGGCGACACCAAACTGTTCCGCCGCCGACTGTCCTCCTGTCTCTCCCCTTTCCCTTAACGCCATTGCGTAACCTAGTTGCACTACTGGATTAGAGGGAATTTTTAGGAATGTTGCATCTGCGTCTAATGTCGCTTGTGGAATAACCATATCCCACCTTAATTGATAAATTTTGTCAGGCGTAGGATAAACTTGTACCTGTAGCTGTCCCGTCGCGTCTGTGCCGTTCCATGTGAAACAATCAGGCGCAGAGTTTGGGGCGGTGCCTATGTAATTTTGTTCATTAAAGTAATGCCTAGTTTTCGGGTGCAAATAAACATTCTGCGTATCATTTAACGCTTCTTTTAAAACAGCGTCTTGGTATGCGCCAGTGAGGACGTAATTTGTCTGACCTACTACAGTCGGCACTGTGATCGTCTGCCTTAAAGCCGTCCACTCATGCGACAACTCAACAGTAGTTTTTGCGTCGTTAATGAGATCGCCGACCATTTTGGAGTAATCAGTTTCCGAAAAGGTTGAGACTGTGTTTTCGCGGAGCCTTCTCAATACATTGTTAATTAAGTCTAAATAAATCATACTAAGTTTCTCCAGCTTGTACGCCGACGTAAGGCTTCCAGTAAGGGAGTATCGACTTCTATATCTTTCAATTCCCGGCTAAAAACTGTACTTGTTATATTCGTGCCTCTAGCATTTTTCCCTGGCTTTCCTGGCGCTCCTGGCGCTCCTGGCGCTCCTGGCGTACCAGGTAATCCTGGCGCTCCTGGCAAACCGGGTAAACCGGGTAAACCGGGTAAACCTTGCAGACCTTGATCCCCTTTAGCTCCGGTTCTACCTTGTAAGCCGTCCTTCCCGTCCTTCCCGTCCTTCCCGTCCGTTGCGTCTTTTCCGTCCTTTCCGTCCTTTCCGTCCTTTCCGTCTTTCCCGTCTTTTCCGTCTTGACCCTTTCCAGGGATAGTCCCGTCAAGAGTTGGATCAAACCCGCCTACCTTTGTAGTCGCGGCACCTGACGTATCAGCGGCACCTGACGTATCAGCATCACCTGAAGATAAATCCCCATCGCCTGAAGATAAATCGCCGTCACCTGAAGATAAATCGCCGTCACCTGAAGAAGCACCTGAAGGCGCAGGGTCAGTCGCCGGGAGATCAATACCGGAGTTTTTTATCACGATATCTGCATTTTCATTCGTATTCCTGTGGATTATTAAGCTAAAAAGCACCTCGGCAAAATCGTAATCTGAGCCATCTGGTTTTTTATGAATAGTCAGCAAATCATTTATTGTCAGGCCTTTGTCTGCCGCATCATCAATAATTACGTTAGGGTCTACCGCTGCGGGGCCAGTGCCAGAGGATGACATATCTATAACAGTGTTTCCCAAATCGTCAGCATTTTGTATACCGTCAACGGTTGTTGCTGTCGAATCAGTAGCAGATACACCGTCCAGACCATTTATCGCTGCAACTGTTGCGTCGTTTGCAGATGTTGGATTTAGACCGTCTACGGCAGCAATAACTTCATCATCTGCTTCTATAGGATTCCCTTGTTGATCTAAACCTGCTTCCGCTGCTGCTTTTGCCGCTGCATCCCTAAAGGATAAACCATAAAAAGGATTGCCCGGTAAAAATGCGGAAGGAAGAAGATCAAAACCAGCGTTTCTTAGGGCATCTCTGGCAGCAGCATCTGCCATAGCGTCATCCATTTGGTATCCGCTAAGTGCATCCATAAACTGGCGCAACGAATCCATGCCGAGAGAATCCGAAGGATTAAAGGTATCAAAATTAAACCCGTCCGATGCAGTACCTTTTCCAATTCCGTAAGCCATTATTTATTCCCGCTTGACCCGCCATAGAAAAATGCGGCGGCTGTTCCTAGAATTCCAGATAACTGACCAAGCACCAAACTGATAATCGTCTCGTCGTTTTGGTCATGTGGCAGCAATGTGACTATCATTACAAAGCCCCCATACAGCAATAAACTAAGTATGCTAAAGACTTTAGGCGTCCAATCAGTCGCAAAGTTTTGTCTAGCATCTTTCCTATCCTCGACCTCTGTTTTAAAGCTCTCTAAATCAATTTCCATCTCTTTTATGCGGTCTTTAAAGTCTTGGTCTGCCTGTTTTAATGCCACCGCACGTTCTGGTTGTCGTTCAATCAAATCTTCAATTTCGTTAGCCGTTGTTGTCTCTGGCAGCCCTAATTTGGATGCGGCCATTTTTACGGCCATCCCTGCCATTGGCCCCCCTGCCGCTGAAGCAATCGTAGGGGCAAGGCTTTTCAGTAGGCCACCTAATTTCATTGGAGCAACAAATACACTTTAATCAGCGCCTCTATGTTGTTAATTACTTTTTTTCAGAATCTTCCTGAACAATGTCATCAATGGTTTCACATACGTCTGGAATACTTACCCCTGTCGTCACCTCAGAAGCGACTCGACCGACTGCCCTTACCCCTTTATATAATTCACTACAATATAGCCTTTTGTTAGAAATCATGTCCTCGCTGACTGAACAGCTTGCCGTGAGTAAAAACATTAAAGTGATGATTTGTCGCATATAAGCCCCTCAACTTTGCAAGCGTTCACTCGCGGTATATAAGATGTTTCCATCATGTGTGAAGAAATACTCTCTTTTAGTTTTCTATCTCCGTTTCTAAACTCTTTTGTTGGGTTAAGGTAATCATTCCCGTCTCGTCCGAAAAATATGATGTCCTGGTTCGAATCTGCCGAATAAAAAAGTCTTGGCACCGTAGAAACGATATCGCTAGAGGCTACAACGCTGACATTAACCATTTCTTTCAATCGTTTTTTACTTTTTAACCAAACATTAGGCCGTCCAAACGTAATACACCGCACATCTTTAAAGGCTGGGCGTTTGCCGCTTACTAATCGGTGTGCTGTTAAAATGGCACAAGCTCCACCGAGCGAGTGACCTATACAATAAGTCTTTTTGGCAGGGTCTAAACGCTTTCTTATAGGTTTCCAAACAGAATTTTGCGCTGCCACAAAACCACCATGCGCCCACTTCCCGTTTATTCGCCAGGGTATTGCTGACAAATTCATTAGCCAATCACTCGGATCACCGTTGGTGCCGCGAAAAATGATGTATTGAACATCGTTTTGGTAAAGATAAAATGCGGTAGTACCGAGCTTGCTATCAAACCTGGTTGCACCGCCTATTTCTTCCCCATAAGCCTGTTCCGCGAAAGCGCAAGCTAAATTAATTTCTCGGTCGGTTAATGTAGTTGTTATTCCTTCCATTAATATACCTTAATATTACTCATGTCCTGAGCCGAAAAAAAGAAAGACTAAACCAGCAATCACCGCCACCGCACCAACCAATGACAAAAACATTTTTGCTAAATCGTGGATTAACATTTCTTCCTCTTCCGCTGCTAGTCTAGCCGCTGCATTTTTTGCTTTACGCTTCACCTCACGTTTCTTTTCGATCTTTCTAGCTTCTGCCTTTATTTTAACCCAGCGATGAGTTTGACCTTTGCGCGAATAATAGGCGCCAACCTTCTCCATCATTTTTTCAATTCTTTCTTCTTGCTGATCTATCGTTATCGCTTCTTCAAGAGCCGATCCGGTCATCAGGTCATCAGTGCCAGCTTTTCGTGCATTTTCGATGTGTTCTTCTACTTTCTTTTTAGCGGTGAAAAATTTACCGACTTCACCAGCCATATCCTCGACTTCTTTTTTCTTGGCAATCGCACCCTGCACAAGCACAAATGCTGAATCGAGCGCCTTTATTGCAAGCATCGCTTCGCCAATCATCTCTCTATCCTTTCACACATTGCGCTGATGTTTGTATTGGCAGAATTTAATATAATTCTTTGTGCGAATTTCTCACAATGCGTTTTTTGCTCAAAGCACAGGCCGCCATCATCGCAATTCGTAATTGCAGATATTCCTCCTATCACGATAACGAGCAGAAAAATGTTCATTGTGCATTTACTCTGAACCTGAATATTTTTCGTTTAACGACCATTCATTGCGTGTAATTGTTTTCATCCGTTTAACCTGTCAATTTCAGTCTGTACTGCCGCAATAAACGTATCGGAAAAAGTATTCATTTGAACATATCTGTTTTTATCTATAGTAAGAATACTGACAGATGGGTCAACCCATTCAGAGTTTGCGGTAAAACTTGAACCATCGTACTTGTACTTGCGATCTGTGTAATCGTCTGGCAATGTAATATTTTCATACACAGTAGCGTTGCTAGAATTAAACTCTTGGTAAACTCTTGTTTCCTCTCCAACCTGAATTGAAATAGCATCATCAGAAGGCGTGATAGTTACTTCATCAGCAAAAGAGAGGATACTTACATTGTCTGAATTTCTAACAATTATTTTCATTAACTTACACCTTTTAGAATCATAGCTGTTGTCGAAAATGCTTTACCAATCTTGATAGCCGGACTTGTTGATGTAGTGCTTATAGTCCCATCACCTTGTAAGTACATATCACTGTCTATTGTCAAACCAGTTAAATTTGTTGGTACACCACCTTTTAAAGTAACCGTACCTGTGGCTGCGTTTGCAATCGCCTCATTCGTAATCCCAATAAACGTATCGTTATTTGTCGATGAATGAGCAACACGAAAAGTGAAAGATTGTTGATATTGGTCAGTCGTGCTTTTTGTAACATGACCAACATATTTCGATGCGGAATCATACCAAGAAAGACCGTTACTACCGTGAATTCTAAAGTAATCAGCAGAACTTACAGCAGCCTGATAGGTTCCTGTAAGAGTATTTGTTGATTGATCGTAACTAGCTTTGTAAATTGATATTTGATTGGGAGTATGTGTAAGGAATGAATAAATGTAACAATCTTCCGTTGAGTCGTAGACCATAGAAATCGAGCTTTCTGTTCTAGGTCGAACATTAAAGACTTGGCTGAATGTACCATCCTGGCTCAATGTTGTAGTTGCGATATTGTAAATAATTCCGTAGTCATAATAATTTCCGCTATTATTATCAACTGCTATGCACAATAATTGATTATTTGTGCTGTCATAAGCTACAGCAGAATATTGTTCAATATTACTTGTTGGGTTGTAAAAATTATCTCCATGATCTGTCATGGTGCTGCCACTTAAAGTAAAACATTTTGTAAGCAGTTTTCTACCACTACCATCATTGAAAATCACGTTCCACCACAATCTTCCATTATTATCTCTAACAGATTCACAAGGATCAGCACTACCTTGATAGTACGCATAAAAATAATTCTGTGTTACTTGAGAGTAAGCACTTGAGCTTGTTGTTTTCATAGCAGCTATTGCTGAATAATAACTCCAACTGCTTCCGCCATCTTTCCACCACACCCAATGGCAATCGGAATGGTCATCATACCCAACAGAAATACTATTATTACTACCGTAATATATGCCACCAAGCCCAGAGCTTATGCTTATAGATGTTGAAGCACCGCTACCACTCAATGTACCAATAGCAAAATAAGTGTAATTACTATCTGCATAAGCAAAAAATAATTCATCTTTGTTTGGATCATAAGATAAATCATAAAAAGTTCCACTATGCGAAAAAGATGCAACCGTTGAGTTGAATGTGATAGCACCAGTTGAAGTATTAATTACTCCTGTTGTGACATAGATAGAGGTAGAATTACTTGTAGCAATAAAAACACGATTGTTAGCTTCATCATGGGTTACTGCAAATTCGCTAGTATAAGTTGGCGATGACATAGTATTAACAGGTGTTGTTGTTGAAGCGCCAACACTAGTTTCTGCAATCGGTTCGACTGTACCGTCAGACCGCAAACCAACCGTTTGACCATTAGATAAAGTCCCTGTAGCCGTAAATGTAGCTTCAACGCCTCCGCCACCGCCACTAGGTAATAATTCACTTAAGTTGCTCATACTGACTCCTTAATAGCAATAATTGATGAGCTAACAGCCGTCATACACTCCAACCGATAGTTGCATCAACGTAGGTCATCACTATTTCTGCAAAATTTTTATCGAATGTTAAATCTGTAGCGGAACTAGCTATATTGCTTCCGTTTCTTGCCACTATAAAAGTTGTTGTCGCTGCACCACCAGTGCCATCTTTTACTGTAACTGTGTCACCCGCTGAAGGACTTGACGGTAAGGTTATAGTTATACTTCCGGCTGTTGCGATAACGTAGTCACGATTTACAGCCGTATAATCAACACCTTTCATAAGAGGAGTTATAGCTCCGCTACCTCCATTTGCAAAAGGTAACGAACCTGTCACGCCTGTAGATAGAGGCAATCCAGTGGCGTTTGTTAATGTTGCTGCGCTTGGTGTTCCTATATCTGGTGTAGTTAAAGTTGGACTTGTTCCAAAAACTAAAGCGCCTGTCCCTGTCTCATCTGTAACAGCACTAATCAAATTAGCTGATGAAGGTGTAGCAAGAAAAGCATCTAAATTAGCATTTAAATCACTTATCTGGCTTATTGTCACAGACGTTGCTGTTGGTGCTACTGCGCTCCATGAGGAACCGCTATAAACCTTCATAGCATTTGAAGTCGTATTAAAATAGAGGTTACCTGCAACTTGAGCGTCACCATCTGGGTCTGTTGCCGGATCGCTAGACTGCGCTCCTTGATACTGATCCGTAAAACTATCGAGCGAATTTGCCGCAGATGTCGCGCTTGCCGCCGATGCGGTCGCTGAATTTGCGCTATTCGTTTCGGAAGTCGCACTATTTGTGGCACTTGTCGCCGCTGCATTTTGACTGACTAAGGCCGCTGCCGCAGAAGTCGCCGCAGATGTGGCACTTCCAAGTATCCCATCAACATAAGTTTTTGTAGCGGCATCTTGAGCAGCCGTTGGATCACCCATTCCGGTAATCTTGTTTGTTGACATGGCAATAGCGCCCGTCATGGTGCCGCCAGTTGTCGGCAAACCACCACCAACTTGTGTATCTACATACGTTTTTGTTGCTGCATCCTGGGCAGAAGTTGGATCGCCAAGACCTGTAATCTTAGCCGTACCCATCGCAATAGCACCAGACATTGTTCCTCCCGCGAGGGGAAGTTTAGTCGCTATGCTGTTGGTAATTGTTGTATGAAATGACGCATCATCAGCCATTGCCGCCGCTAACTCATTAAGCGTGTCTAAGGCCGCCGGAGCGCCATCAATTAAATTCGTTATTAGGTCGTCTGCATATTGCTTAGTTACAGCATCAGTCGCCGCTGTGGGTGTGCCAATGTCGGTCAGTCGGGCAGCATTAAAATCTACAGTACCCGTTAGCGAGAGATTATGGAGCGATGTCGTTCCGCTTGATGCAGTAACATTTCCTTGAAGGTCGCCTGTCACATCTCCCGTGACCGCGCCTGTCACATTTCCTTGTAAATTTCCTACGACATTTCCGGTTAGCCCGCCGACAAAACCAGTAGAAGCGGTGACAGTTGTACCTGTAATAGCTGCCGCTGTTGTGTTACCGATTATGATGCCGTCGATGGCGCCGCCCGTAAGAGCCGCATTTGCGTTTACTAATTGTCCGTTGAAAGTAACAGTGCCGGACGCCGTTATAGCGCCAGTGGTTATTGAAGTCGGATTGGTGCCAAGCTCGATTATCGTTGCGGCATTATCTTCGGTAAAGAGTCTTTTGTCGGCAACATTGACCGCGAGTTCGCCCTGGACTAAATCCGAGCTAGTGGGTATGGCTGACGCCGTAGAGCTATTTTTAGTGACTATAACTGGCATATATCCCCCCGTAATTAAAAAAGGGGACAACTTAATGCCCCCTATAACTCAGTTAGGAGAGTTTTATGCGTTGACTACAATATTGAACGCAGTATCAGGACGATATGCAAGGCTGCCAAAAATTACATCGCCTGTCATAAGGTCAGCTAACCACTCTTGCTTATATTGAGTCTGCACTCTTACGTCTTGCTGCATCGCAAGGACAAGAGACGATTCGTGCATAAGCATACCTGCTTTCAGTTCACCACCTGCGCTGTTATCAGCAGCGGATTCTGTTACAGGGCAGTTAGTAGATACCATAATATCAATACCGTAAACATTACCGATCTTGCCATTGTCAACGGTGCGGCTGTTAACAAAGTCAGAACTAACATAACGATCAATACCCATCATCGTAGACCTGGCGCTAGGAGGAATTACGAAATACCTCTTATCGAAGGGAGTGTCTACGTTATCCTGTAGGACGATTGCGGCGCGAAATCCGGCGTCGGTTAGCAAATCGCTTGTCGTTACCGTATCTGTGGCGTAAGCGGTTAGCCCTGTAGAAGCATCAACGTAGTAAGACGCTGAATTGACCCAAGAGCTACCATCGCCGTCACCTAGGTTTTTGCCCAAGTTATGTAAATTGGTATCTACGGTTTTTGCTAATTGGAAGCCACAGTCGTCAGTGTAAAATTCTTGAGCACTGTTCAGCTCTTGAATCGCTGCAATATCTTCTAACAGACGAGAATACTCGAAATGTTGGTCGATATTTATTGCTACATTGGCCGCTGTATCATTCTGAATCGTGACCGCAGCGCCGGAGGCCTTGGCCGAACTCGAACCTCTAGAGGGGGCAGGTATATTTATTTTGTCACCCTTCTTACCTGTCATCGGGAGAGATTTGCAGATGTTCGCCATCACAATGCGAGTCTTAAATGCAGCTCTAACCTGGTCGGAAAATATTTCCGGTATGAAATTTGCCTGAGTAGTGACGTTACTTACGCCACCCTGGGCGGGATATACTGATGTTGCCATGTCAATCACCTCATTAAAGGAATATTAATTAAGTGATCCTTAAGCTATTTTTTGATTTTATTCCTATAGGCTTCTTTTATCTTACCTTGGGCGTACAATCTCCAATAGCGATCTGGATCAGTCACTTGTAGATTGACCATATCCTCACGGGTGAGTGTTTTGCCTGGCGCCTTTTCCCCTGACCCTTGCGTTGAACCTGTCGCAGCTTGTCTTACCTGCTGCTTTCTGTCTTGCGTTTTTAACTGTTCAACTTCCGGGTCTGTATGCGCTGCCTTATACTTCGAAACCAGCTCATCGAGAATCGGAACATTCAAATTTTTCATTCCGTGGGCATAACCTTCGGTATAACTCGGAGACTGTGAAACCCATTGCTTGAATTCAGCCGAACTTAGTATCTGGTCAGCATCGGGATGTTTGGCTTGCAGATTCATGGCCGCATTTTCAGCCTTCAACCTAACCAATTCCTCTTGCGTCTTTCTAAGCGCCGGATGATTGTCTACAACTTGATTCACGGCCCCTTTCGGGTCGCCGAAATAGTCAATCTCTTTAGACTCGGCTTGTTCCGGCTGTTTCATTTGTCCGTCTACGAAACTCTGTGCGCTTACCTGGCTTTTCAAAGAATCAATCTCACGCCTTACGTCGCTAACTTCGTTAGACTGCCTTCCAATCATTGACTTCTGATCGTCTAGCATTTTCTCTAACTCATCACGCGACTTTTCAGCATAAGCACTCTTTGGCGCCGCTGGCACTTCTTCCGCTATCTGTTTTTCCGGGTCGATAGCGTCCACTGGATCGTAAACGGGTTGATCCGCCGTCTCTTGCTCTGCCATAACTACCCCTTAACAAGTTGTCCAATAAAATTGGGCTTGGGTTACGCCGGGCCGTGGGATGCAGCTTGTCGGCGTTCTGCCTTTATTTTCTCTTGCCGCCCTCTTGCCCATTTTAACGTCGCACCTGGGAAGTCGCCGCTTATAACGTCAAGCACTGGCCTTGCAAAAGAAACTAATCGAGTCGCTGGCTGCCGACAGATTGGGCAATCAATTTGTTTAACAGAAGTCTCTATGAATTTTTCAGTTATGTGTCCATCTGGACACTTAAAATCATAAATTCTTTTTATCATACAAATCTTCGACTCGATCCCGCAGTTTGAGAACGGAGGTGATGACATCTATTTGCCCCTTACGGAACCTTAAATCATCGTTGTCTCGCGTTCTTTCCACTGAATTTATATTGGCTTTATTATCTTCAAATTCTTGTATCAGATATTGCCAGCCATCTGTCCTGAACATATCAAACATCGCTTCGCAATATTTCTCATCTTCCTTGGACAGACTCATGTAATTTTCACCGTAACAGCAATATTAGTATTTGTAAAACAACTTAATTTCACTAATTTATGTAGACGCAGATAATTTTTCTTCCTGTATAGTAGCGCCTCGCTCTTTGATCGCGGTTTCAGCTATTTTTAGCTTCATTTTATCGTCTCGCGTTAGCTCTCCGTCTGCCCTGGTAATGTCAGCAATAGCCTCGATTCGATCAGTTTCTTCCTTAATCGGAATCGCCACAGTTTCAGCTTGTATCTTTTTAGCTCTGGCTTGCGATTCTGAGGCTTGTCCGATCAACGCTTGAGTCTGAGATTGCGTAAATTCTAACTGAGTCTGAGCTGTTGCTTGAGCTAATTGCTGTTGCTGTGGATCAGGCTGCATAGAGTTATCAATCATGCGATCCAATTCTTCTCTATTGCTTAGAGACATATTCTCGATGACTGCCTTAACAAGCAAAGGATAGACCGGGTTATCTTGCGGCATGGTTTGTAATAGCTGTACTAGCTGCGTAATCTCATACTCTCGTTGCAAAATGCCAAGACTAGAGGACACTGTAAAAATAAAATCCTCAACCGGGTAATTCTCTGGGTCAAATTGCATATAACGGCAAGCGGCCATTTTGACAAAAGGCACCAGGAAAGATTCCTGAAAGTTAACTAACGTGCGTTTCTGTCGTTTAATAATTGCCGAAAGGCCCATTGAAAGCGTCGATGAAGATGTCCGATTTATTGCGTTAGGCATCCCTGTACTGTCAAAAGCTCCTGTGGCTGCCTGTATTTGGTTCTGTAACGCCTCGGCTTGAGCAAAAGTGATGTTCTGTACTTGCCCGAAATTAAAGGGCTGTAGCACTTCTCGCGGATCACCGTTAGTCAGAATCATTTTGCCGGGTCTAATTTCACCCTTTTCACCCCTGGGCTTGCGAGTCGCGTCCATTGCCATCATGGGGACGTTTGTTAGAGCCAGCGCATCTATCCGGCCCCTCAGTTCAGCGTCGAGTGCTTTTTGTGAATGAAAGGCTTTTTCAGTGACGCCTCTACCCCAGAACCGCGAAGGCACAACGTCCCACGGAAACGCTAAGACGGGACGATCTTTCATCATGTACGGATTTTCAATCGCCTTTAGGATGGTGCCGCCGTTAGCAATAACGACACACGCCTCAACGTAATAGCTATCGCCCGATTTAACTTCTACCTCGACATCTTCAACCTCGTAGGCAAGCGGGTTTGGTTCTTCTTCCTCAACCTCGACGATTTCATCAACAAGCTCATCTTCGGTTTTTTCGGCCAATTCAGCATCTAATAAGTGGCGCGGTACTAAACCATAGTATTTCGTTAAGCGCACAACGCCGTCCGGCTGAACCGCTAAGGTTGAATCAACCTCTAAATCGTCACTTGTCTCGGTGCTTGACGAACCGACGACTACATCTCTGTAAATGCCCTGCTCTTGCAGCAATTTAATAGAGTGCGGCGAGACTTCCTCATCAATAGCCACGCCTAAGCTGGATTGAATATCCGTCGCTTCTGGCTGAATAAGGAAATTTTGCGGTAACACTGGCTTGAGCCTAACGACCGCCCTTTCAGTTTCAGTAATTCCCTGGGCCATGACATCACCCATTGTTTGCGTGGCGGGTTTTACCTCGTTTTCTAAATCGAGAATAACCTCGGCGATTCCGGTGCCAAAAATTGCCGCATTAAGCAAAACCTCACCAATATCTTTGCGTACTTTCTGCTTTTGGAAATCTTCACCAAGTTTTTGCTTCAAATACTCGATTTTTTGCTTATCCATCGCTTTTTGACGCATTTCTGCTTGTAATTGCGCCTGTTCCTGTTCGCTCATACCCTCTTTCATGTCAGGAATGACAATATCATCCCTAATATCAAAAAATTCTCCCCGGCCAAACGTCGCTTCTTCAATTTCAGCTACGCTAGACTCGATTGCCTGGGCTGTCGCCGGAGAAATAAGCTGTGATCTTTCGCTTTCGCGGATTTTATCGTTAGGATCATACTTCCCTCGCCAAATCCGGTAGTATTCTCGGAAGGTTTCTTTGTAATTATCGACGTAATGCTGTTGCCATTGATCGCATTTAGTCATTACCCAAGAGCTTAACCCGTTATCTTCGTATAATCTTTGCTCTAAATCTTCGGTTTCCATGTTAATACCCCGCAACTACATCGTAAGGTTCGTAGTTATCTTCAATTACCTCATCCACATAAACGATATTAGCCATTTGGTCGCAGTAACTTAGCGCATCGACGCAATCATCATGTGTTAATTGATCTGGAAATTGATAGAGTTCGTCTAAAAATTTGTCGTTCCAGGCGCCGCGATTCAGTCTTATCATTCCGTTCTCAAATCGGCCTTGCAGCGCCCACATAATCCGATCTGTTTTGTTCTTGTTGCCGTGTGTTAATTCTTCGATCCTGAAATAAACGGCGTGTTGTCGCATTAAGTCACTTAAAGGTGACATGACCGCTTGTTTAGCAATCCCTCTCTCAATACCGACCGCGAGAGGTTGATAATCTCGTACAGCCTGAAAAATCTTCATAGCAGTTTCGTTTAAGTCCCATCGGCCAGAAATAATATCTTTTACCCACCAACCGTCGGCGTTGACTTTGACTATCGCAATAGCCGAGGAGTCTAGGTTTGTTTTTTTTCTTCTTCGGCTCTGGCCGACCTCTGCGAATCCCGCCAAGTCAATGCTGATATAGTAATCGCCAGTGGCGGGTTCTTCGGTTTCGAACCTAACCCAATCTTCCTTAAACATTTCAGAACCTCGCGCTTCAAACGAGGCCATATATTCTTGTCGGAATCCGAAACTGGACATTGATTTTTTAGCGGCATTGATTTCCTTTTTATCTAATAGATTGTTGTCGTAAGAAGTAAAATGGAAGGCTTGATAATCTTCATAATCCATCGCTTTCTTATACAACTCGTAAAAATGGTTGCGCCCGGTTGGTGTCCCAATAAACAGAGCCGACGAGTGCGGCGCCAAGTCAGTCAAGGCAGGTCTTAGAACCAACTCCCAAACACTCTCGCGCATATCTGCGTACTCATCGATTGCGACAAATGCAACCTTGTTGCCTCGGAGCGTCTCAGGCCGATCGCTTCCTTTCAGCGATATTTGTGTCCCGTTAACAAGCCTAATCTGCATATTGTTGATGTGGTGCGATTCAATAACGCTACTACCCAACTCCATAAGCAAATTCCAAAGAATGTCTCTAGCCTGTCCTTGCGTGGGCGCCACATAAAAGATTTCACCTTCTGTTGTTTGTAATCCCTTGACGAGCAACATATACGCCGCCAACCGAGACTTTCCGGTTCGTCTCCCGGCAGCCACAACTTTAAACCTGGCTTTACTGTTCCAGACTTTTTTTTGCCAGGGAAGAAGATCAATATCAAAATCCATTACCAAGCCTTACAAGACCAGTACCTTGCGCTAAACTTATCTTTCGCGGTATCGCAGTTATGTCGCGCTCTAAAGTTTTTTTGTCTACCAGGCTGATCTTTTTTAATGGTCATACTGGCATCGCCAAAACGCACCAGTTTCACCTCAGAACCTTTTTTCGCTAAAACCGCCGACCGCTTACCGCCTTTGACGCTGCGTTTAGGCTTGTTGTACCCGGCAAAAGTTTCCCCGCGATATTTAAGCCTTCCGCTTGGCAATCTTTCTACGCTCGATGTTGTCGCCATGATTAACGCCTCACTGGAGGGCGTCTAGGTGGCTTTTTAACTTTCTTAGGTCGTCCGGGTTTATTGTATGTACCTGGGCCGTATGGCATATGAACCTCCTATAAAACTTTTCGATTGAGTAGGTGTAACCTTTGTATCTCTTTTTTAGACTGCCCGTGGTAAGGAACGCCTAGACGGGCTTTTAACAATTCAGCGACGAGCCATCTGTTTTTTACTTTAAAGTCACCGAGGTAACGTCCGTATTTACCTTTTTCCTTGGTGTGTAAAATGACTGACTCGGCACCTTCAAAAAAATCAATTACAAATTCTTTCGCCAGTAAGCCGTATTTCTTTTCAGTAAGATCGCGTGTTCTAGACTCAGGAGTGTCAATACCGCTAAGACGCACCCGTAACCCACGATTATTATTACCATGAAGATGAACGCCGAAACCAAGAGAAGGAATACAGTCAACCGTATCTCCGTCTACACATTTAACAATCTCGCACTTGTAATGGTATAATGCCATTAGTCAGGGTATTCACCCGTTTTAATAATTTCCGCGAGGACAATAGCTCTATGACCAACCTGGTCGGCCCATTTGCTATCCAAGAACTCAGCAGCACTTTCTTCAAATCGGCTATGCTCTAAATGATCCAATGCTTTTACAAATTTCCTTAGTCGGGTCAGTCCTAGGTTAAAACAAATCATTATTAACGCTTCTTGCCTAACCTCATCTAAAGTACCAAACCAAGGGAACGCATTAGCCAGTTCTCTCATAAACCGAACAATGTCATTCTCTAGCAGTAAATCGACTTCATCTTCACTCAAACCAAGACCCCCATTAGCATCAATATTCCTACCGATGCCAATATGGGTTATTCCATCAAGCACATAAGCAAACCGTTTCCTTCCCTCATGCTCAGTGAGTAGATTCCTCAACTTCTGCAATGGCCTCTCCTTCAATTACGTTTGACTCATTCGCTACATCAAGCGTATTAATATTAATCTGTATAGCACTCTTACCACCCATCTTTTCAAAACCACTAACAGGTAACATCCTATCCATCAGTATCTTCATAAAGGCTGCCTGGTTCTTGTGGTCATTATCCAGCGCCCCATCAAACAATCTCTTAACCACCTCTACCTTCTTCGGGTGCTTGTACATGAATTCTTGCAATTCTAACTGTGCTGCACGTTGACCAGGGGGACGCCCTACTCGCTTCACAGGACGCTTCTCACGCATTTTAGGATGACCTGGGCCTTTACCCTTTGGGATTGGTTTCTCCCAGGAGTCAATCTGTGCTTGCGTGTCAGGGTCTATCTTACGTTTAGGCATTAATACACCGTAACATCGTTAATATGAAAAAGCTAAATTGGCTTTTTTGTGTGGGGGTGGGTACTTTTATTTTCACATGCGCCGTCGGGGGCCTCCGGCCCAAAAAATCGCGGCCCTAGGTCAAAATCTGGCTGGCCGATGATAATTATCCCGGTAACTAATAGATTAATCACTATCTATATCAATAGGTTATATATTTAATTCGTTAATTGTTCGCGTTTTGCGTTCGCGTTTTGAAGTGAGGGCGGCGCCGCATTATGTCGCTAGTCTCTATCTTTATATATTCCAAAACGGAAAAGGTGCGAATACAAAGCACCATCTAGCCCCCAAAAAAAATATTAATTTCGCTAATGTAATTACTTGACACTACGATATCCTATATATTAGATTTACTAATACGAGTTAGAAACATTAATATTATTAACAGCAACATAGGGGAATCTAGAACCATGCAAGATCTAAATAAGAAATTGACAGAACAAATAATCGAGCAAATGGAAACACTCGGAGATAACTGGCTCCGTCCTTTTGGTGCGATTGGCGGCGCTCCCATCAATGCGATAACGGGCGAGCACTACAAGGGCGGTAACTACATGATGTTTTCATTGTTCGCGGATTGTCATGTATTAGCGACATATAAACAATGGCAATCAGTAGGCGCTCAAGTACGCAAGGGCGAGAAAGGTATAGCGGGATTCAAGTACGGGACTTTTGTTAAAGAGAACGCACAAGGTAAAGAGCAGACGCATAGCTATGCAAGTAGTTTTACAGTTTTCTCTATCACACAATGCGATAACGTGCCGGATTGGATTATAGATGCCGCTGGACTTAATGAGAAAGTAGATACTACGGAAGTCGTTAAGAATATCGACGAGTTCATCAAGAACACAAAAGCTAAGGTGACGACCGGCCAGCCTTGTTATATACCTAGTCAAGACACTATCCAAATGCCGGACCGATCCAGCTTTGTATCGAATACCGATGCTTCATCTACCAGCCACTACTATTCTACATTCCTACATGAACTAACGCATTGGACTAAAGGCCCCGGCCGATTAGATCGCAAATCTGGCAAGCGTTTTGGTGATCCAGCCTATGCGTTCGAGGAATTAATAGCTGAACTAGGCG
Source organism: Planctomycetaceae bacterium (assembly GCA_002709045.1). Classification (GTDB taxonomy): domain Bacteria; phylum Planctomycetota; class Planctomycetia; order Pirellulales; family Pirellulaceae; genus UBA721. The sequence goes on from PAPJ01000001.1 coordinate 34,870, forward strand.
CCGCTATGCTATGCGCTCGTCTAGGCCTCGATCAAGAACCTACGCCGGACCATGCCAAATATCTGAACAACTGGCTTAAGGCCTTAAAGAAAGACACTAAGCTAGTATGGGACGCTGCAAAGTACGCACAAGCGGCCGTCGATCACCTACTCACCTATCAGCCTGAAAACTTCAAACTGGCCGCCTAGCGCGGCCTTGGAGCCTATATGTATAACCTAACATTCTACTTTAAAACGCCTCACGGCGCTAGTTATTGGGGCGGTCATCACCTCAATATTTCATTCAGTGAGGCCGTCGATTTTATGAACCATTATCGCCGTGGCTATTTTGATAATAAAGAAGTTTTATTCGATCTATCGCCTATCGGCATTAACTAACCAAAAGGAATCAACATGAATAACTTAAAAACTATTTTTAAAATTGCGGAGCATTTCGACGGAAAAATTGCGGGGTGTGATCGTCTATCTTTAGCGATGGATATAGACGCCGTGAATGACATAAACCCATTAAATCTAGAAGCGATGCTAAACGATCTAGACGGGCCTCACACAGCGCACGACGTTTATGGAATCGCTGCAAATTTCGATCGTAAAACTTTAACTTTACAGAATGGATGGACGCCGCGATTTACATAAGTTAGCTACAGAAGAACAGAACGAAGAACCAAGCCTTAAAAAGTTTGACCGAGATGCTTTTATTAAAAGCATTATAAACGATGACAACCAAGGAGAACGACAATGATGAGGCTAAACAGTAAAAAGAGGGCAAACGATGGCATTTAACGATTGTATGCACAGCAGAGAAGACTCCTGGGAGCTACTTGATGTTCACGGCCTTTACTTGGCACGAGTCTGTGACAAGTGTGAAGCGGCAGTACGCAAACAATATAACCCAGAAATATTTGGCAATATCAATTATCACGTAGAAGCTGGCGAGAGACTGGAGGAGGAGTAACATGGGCGACAGAGCAGTAATAACATTTAACGAGTACGACAAAGCGCCTTCTATTTATTTACATTGGGAAGGAAGCAGAGAATATGTCGAAGGTTTTCTAAAAGCAGGGCAACTCTGCCTTCAACCTTTAAAAAGAACAAATGCTACAAAACTTATGGATGATTTAGCTCATCTCATAGCTAAACATTATTTTGAAGGTAAAGTAGGTTTTACCGTTTACAGACAAGAATATGCCAAAGCCGACAAAGACAATTGGGACAACGGCACATATATTGTAAACGAAAAAACCCTAAAGATAGTCACACGAAAGTTTTTGCCAAAAGATTACATAGATACTAGAACCGAACACAAATCAGGGCTTATCGCTCAACACATTCGAGAATCAGTGGAGGCTGAAAAGATGAAAATAATAGAAGCAATAGAAACACTAAATGGTTGCCAAGCAGATGAAGAATTTATCAATGCACTCAATGTCATCATGGACAAATGTGGAGTTGTCTATGACAAAGAACAAGATTGCCTCGTGGAGAACCGCGATCCCGATTACAAGGTTTAGCTGTGTCTGTAGTGATTAGCACAGCTAATATGGGTATGGCTTGCAGTAATGCGTAGCCTCCACCGGATGCTTGGGACAGGCAATTCCTGTCACCCTGCCCAGCTTTTTTAATGAGGAAAAACAATGTTTAACCATGAAAAATATCCACATTTAAAAGATGAAGTCGTTTACACGCTGAATTCACCGTATATCAGACTACACCAACAGCGTTGTTTTCCACTTCATCCCCACAAAAGAAGGGGTAAAGAAATATTAAAACTTTTAGCAAGAGACATCAGCACAAGTACCCATTACGTGCTAGACAACGAATTCTTAGATGTACTTATTCCATCAATCAAAAAACTATCCGCTAGGCATTTTGTAAACGCTTTTTGGAATGCTAAACCCCCACACAAAAACTTTTTTATTGAATGGGATATGGCGTATGCAGCAAAACAATTAGATTGGACTGACCCGCCAAGCGAGTATAAAGCAGGTGTTTCTTCCATTGAAAAGCCCCGTAGGAAAGTGTCTTTTTGTATTAGTAAAGAACAAGCAGAAAGCATAGGTAAAGGACGAATAACTCCTATTGGAGAGATGGATGAAGCCATAATTCCCGCATCTACAGAACTTATTTTCTTTCAAGAAACCGCATTATCAGAGGCCATAAGCAAAAGAGAAGGAGAACACATAAAAACAATTAACAATAANAAAATACCCATCGACAGCAATAATCGAGAATTTCGAAATTTAATGAAAAAAGCTGGGAGCATAAAAATGTGTCCCCAAACAATAAGTATTTTTAATATTGACGAAAACAACGATCCAATTGCTAGAGAATCAGTATCAAATCATCAAATAATAAAAGACTGGTTCGATATTAAAAACGATGTCGATTTCCAAAAATCTGGATTGGCAGATGTATCTGAATATATTGGCATGGGTTGTCATCTTTCAGCCGATGCAAAAGGAGTAACAGAGAACGCTTTAAAAGAGCAAACCATATTAGAAGGTCACGAATTTGTCTCTCTTTTAATCTACTGCGGTGCAGTTTCTCTTTTAAACTACGATTGGGTTGTAGAAGAAGAGGAAGGCATTCTAGGAAAAGGCACTAAGTCAATCAACACAAACACCTTACGCAAAGATGTTTACAAACGAGTAACCATCAACCTACCTAAAAACAAAGCTATCGCTGCATTCAATAAACAAAAAGCACGTACCAGGGCATTTGGGACTGCTGAACATAGCGTTCGTGGACACTGGCGTTTTTATAAAAAGACGGGTGTGCGTATTTGGATAGACGAACATAAACGAGGCGATGCGAAATACGGCACTGTCCACAAAGATTACACGCTTACTAAAAGTGATGATTACCTTAAAACTCAGAAGAAAAAGGCAGCTTAAATGAACTTAACACCAGAACAAAGACAACAAGCACTAGAATTAATCGACGGACTAAAAGATTTCAACAGCAAATTAAGACAATTAAATATTACCAATGGTACTACAGAGGAGACACCAATCGATGACNGACATGGACAAAATTCAACAGATACGACCAAAACAGTTTGANCAACANCTTCATTACAAGATCAAAGCNAATGANCAACTACAAGCCCANGGCTACAGGAAAAAACCACAGATGGTCTGGGGTCCACCNGGAGTCGGTAAATCAGAAATTATGTACCAACAGCTAACTGCTGCGGGCTACAAAGTGTATGAAATGCGNGCNAANCTNTATGACCCTATCGATGTGCGTGGCGGTATTAAGATTATCGAATTNGATAACGGCACATACCGTACTGTTTATGGCACACCAGAGGATTTACCTCCATCAGACACAACAGAAAAAGTTGCACTGCTTATCGANGAACTACCTCAAGCAACCCGTGCAACCATGAATGCTTTTCTGCAAGTAACACTTGACGGAGCTATTGGTCAGTACACATTACCAATACATACACAGATATTGGCAGGTGGCAATCGTGCAGAAGATCGTACAGGTGCTAACGAGATGCCAACAGCACTCAAGAACAGGTTTGACCATTACTCTCTAATGCCTTCAGCAGAAGATTGTATTCATTATCTGCGTAACAAAAACATAACAGAAGACGTTTGTTCGTTCCTTCGTTTCAAACCCAACCTCTGTCACCAAATAGATCACACCCAGTACGCATTCCCAACACCACGTACTTGGGAAAACATCGGTCACGGCTTGCCTTTGATGATGAAAGAAATCAAAGACATGACACCAGCCGAAGCAGACGGGTTCATGCACTACGCAATAGCATCCAAGATCGGTGACGGACCAGCAGGTGAGTTCATTGCATTCTGCAAAGATGCCAAACAGATGCCTGACCTGGATGATCTTATTGCTGATCCAAAAGGTACACCAGTGCCTAGCTCAATGTCAGTTGTGTACTCAACAGTTGGTGCGTTGATAAACGAGACTACTGACAAAACAATCAAGTCCATTGGTAAGTGGATTAGAAAGCTCGAAACAGAAATGCAGGTTGTTTACTTCAAAGACCTTTGCCAGAAGNATAAAGACTACAGAGAACACGAANTAGTTGAGAAGTGGATTGACAAAAACGCTGGCATATTAAACTAAACACAATGGAGGATCGATATGGCTTCAGTACGAATGTCACAAATGCTCAGAGATGAAATTATTAGTAATTGTCTGCTTGATTGGGACAACGCTCATCCAGTAGTAAAATACAAAGAAGAAACAGCAAGACTGTTTTCAAAACTTGCTAGAAAAATAACACCTGATATAAAAGACAGCAGGGAATGGAAACTAGCAAAAAAGTTTGCACAATTTAAAGAAGAGAATTATGTAGATTTCGATTACTGCATGAACTACGACTACGCTGGTTCAAGCGCGGCTGATTATGTAGATGCTTTAATAGAGACAAATGATCTCGAAGGTTTCGAAGGTTGTACCACTTGGTTTAATAATATCGAAATCAACATTACTACAACNAATAGTNATTCNGAAANTTACAACCAAACCTTATATTTTTTCGGCAATACTGACGATTCTCAAGCTATACCGTTTCCAGTAAATTTTGGACTTTTTCGACCAGACTCAAATAATACAAGCGAAGTTCGCGATCATTACTTAATAAAAACTGAAAAAAACTGGAACGCCCCAATGAACGGTTCTTTAGTTTTTGAGTGCAGTATGTCGTACAAACGCTTTGAGAAACTGCAAAAACTTGTTGAGAAATACAATAACTCGAAANAAACACGAGAAAATACAAGGGACGAATACCAAAGCACAGTTTATACATTGATACAGGCTTGTACGTCAGTGAAACAACTGCTGGATAAGTGGCCTGGGGCAGACAAATACTTACCTCAAAAAGTGAAAGAAAAACTTGCATCTAAAACAACACGATCAAACAACACTGCCGAACGCGAAGAAGTATTTGCAAACATCGACATGCACAACCTCAACAAGACTGCTGTTAAGGCATCGCNATAAGGAGAACAATAAATGAATGAACACATCGTCCGTGCAAGGTCCGACCTACTGTTTACCGAGCCGTTCTTCGGTACGTTACTGCTAGGTCTTGCACTGATCCACGACTCAAAACGCATTAAGACAATGGCAACAGACGGTAAATCGCTGTTCTATAATGAGAAATTTGTCGCTGGATTATTCAAACTTCTGCTAGTCGGTGTCCTTGTGCATGAAATTTTGCACGTTATGTTACTGCACCCGGTAAGACGCAATGGGCGCGATCCTGATAAATGGAATGTCGCTTGTGACTTGGCAGTTAACCCTATCGTTATCAAGTACGGCTTTCAATTGCCACCTGACAAACTGTGGGATGACAAATACGCTGACTGTACATGGACCGCTGATGACATATACAACGACCTGCCTGACGACTGGCAAGAAGTTTATCCAGCACCAACCTGGGGTCGTGTTGAAGACTTAAATGAAGAACAGCAAAACCCAGCCCAGTTCGAAGCTGATGTTCGCATCAAAATAAACCAAGCACTACAGCAAGCAAAAGAAGCTGGCAAACTTCCAGGCGACATCGAACGTGTCTTCGGTAACGTACTCAAGCCGCTGGTTAACTGGACTTCTGTAATGTGGCCTTTCTTTACCAGCAGAGGCGGTGAAGAATTCAACTGGCGACGGCCTAATCGTGGGTACATTGGCGAAGACATCTATCTGCCGTCAATTGACAGCGAGTTGTGTGGACCCGTTGCTGTTATTATTGATGTCTCTCTTTCTACATTCGAATATATCGAACAGTTCTGGGGCGAGATTGTTGCCATCATGCAACAGGTACGCCCCGAAAAACTATATCTCGTNCAGGTTGATACTCAAATCCCAGACGACAGACCACCAATAATCTTCACTCCCGAAGATGATCTGCGGCTGCACAAGTTCGAAGCGGGTGGGGGAGGCGGTACAAGTTTCGTCCCAGGCTTCCACTGGCTCGCTGAAAACGCCCATGATCTCCAAGCTATCGTCTATTTGACCGACATGGAATGTAATCGATACCCCAGAGGAAAAGATGTACCACAGTGTCCTGTGCTCTGGGTAAGCTGCCATCAACGTAATGTTAGTGCAGATGTTCCCTTTGGTGACGTTATTTACATGCCCCCTAAAACTGATTAGCCCAACTAATCAAATTTTTGTTGACCTGCTTGATTAGTCCAACTAATATTATCTTATACGGAGTAACACACAATGGATATTCATGAATTCCTTTCTGCCTCTAAAGAAAATCGAGTCAAACATTTAGACCCTCTTCGATCTGATTTCGAAGAGTATGTATTTTTGTGGTTTAAACAAAGTCATCCAGAGGCATATAAGGATTTAAAAGAAAAATTTAATAACTTATATAGTCAAGTATATGCAGCCAGAGAATCAGAAGCCGCAAACGCGAGAGCACAAGAAGAATTCGGGGACATCCCGTTCTAATTTTGTCGGTAAACATTTGCTAATTAACAACCATCACTTAAAACCGAGTGATTGGCATTTGTTAATCAGTACAAATGAATTAACGGTACTTAAAAATTCAAAAGAAACAGAATTATTTGTCGTTCTTCCTGAAGGCGATGCAGAAATTTATGATGGTTTAATACATAAAGGCTTCAGTTTTAACTTCTGTTACCTATTAAGATCAGCAACTAATCATAACTTTAGTGCATTGCACATTTCAATGAGCAATTCATTAGACCCAAACTACACTAACTATTCATCAGAATGGGGCTGGTTTGATCCCGCCAAAATGGTTGCTGGAGAAACACCTCCTATTCTTGTAGATGACAAATTCAATCCACCGGACCCCCCGCCCTGCGATGGGATGGAGCCAAACTAAATATACTAATAATAAATAGTTTGAAGCTGTCCAGTTCGCTGCACTGATAGCTCCAAAAAGCAGCACCAAATTTATGAAAAAAGATGAAATCAGAATAAAAATACAAAAAGACATTGCTGCTTACTTAGCAAAAGGCGGCTTAATTAAAAAAATACCCAGAGGGTATAGCACATCTAACCCGGCAATGAGCCAAAGAAAAAGTAGAGCAATCGCCATCCAGAAAATATTTCACGATAAATTGTTTACGGATAACAATGGTAATGACACTGATAACACTTGATTTCGAAACATATTACTCTGTCGAGTATCAGCTCAGTAAACTAACTACAATGGAATACATACGCTCCAAGCAATTCAAGATTTGGGGCGTGGGCATTAAGATCGACAACAACGACAGCGAGTGGTATAGCCATGACGAAGTAGAAGACTGTTTAGCAGCTATCAATTGGCAAGAAGCAGACCTTGTTTGCCACAATGCACTTTTTGATGCAGCTATTCTGTCCGAACGATTTAACATTATCCCTGCCTACTATTCTGATACTGCTTGCATGGCTCGCGGCCTGTCGCCCAATACATCAGCAAAGCTGGCTGAAGTTGCCAAGCGGTTGTTTGATGATGAGTCAATGCGAAAAGGCGATGAACTTGTCAAAGCCAAGGGCATCGTTGATCTACCACCTGAAATCGAAGAAGAAATTGCCAAGTATTGCATACAAGATGTTGATTTAACTTATGCAATCTACAGCAAACTGTTGCCTGGATTCCCACAATCTGAACTTAATCTCATTGACGCAACAACTCGCATGTTTTGTCAGCCAAGTCTCGTGCTCGATAGAGAACGATTAATCCAGTCGCTTAACGATGAGATTGCTAACAAAGAAAAGAAGATTGAAGCTGCGGGCGTAGAACGCGCTGTTCTTGCAAGCAACCCTAAGTTTGCTGAATACCTGCAAGACGAACTAGGCATCGTGCCACCTACCAAGATCAGTCTGCAAACCAACAAGGAAACCTTTGCCTTTGGTAAATCTGATCCAGCATTTATTCAAATGCAAGAAATGTATCCGCAATATAAAAGCATTTGGGATGCAAGGCTCACAGTTAAGTCGCGGCTGAAAGAAACCCGCGCCTCTCGTTTGCTTGCAGCAGCAAGATCAGATCGCAAACTTAATATCCCACTGAAGTATTACGCTGCTCACACTGGCAGGTTTGGCGGTGTTGACCGACTCAATCTACAGAACATGCCTCGCGGCAGCGAACTTCGCAAATGTATCGCAGCGCCCGACGGACATCTTGTTTATGTGGCTGACTACAGCAACATCGAAGCCAGGATGCTGGCGTGGCTTGCAGACGAACAAGATTTATTACAGCAATTTGCCAGCGGTACAGATGTTTATGCAGCATTTGCTTCTACTATATATAACCGCAAGATCAATGGAAAAACCGATCCTACTGAGCGATTTGTAGGCAAGACAGCCGTGCTCGGCCTCGGTTACGGTATGGGGTGGCGTAAATTCCAAGCGACTTTATCTAGCGGATCGAGTGGTCCTGTTGTTGAATTGCCTGACAGCGAAGCAATGTCAGTTGTTTATAACTACCGCAACAAATTTTATAAGATAGCTCGTCTGTGGAAAGTTGCAGATCAAATGCTGGCGTGGATGATAACCGAAGCGTTACACGGCAACACTTACGGGCCTGACGGATTGTTGCGTATTGAGAAGAACAGCATTCGTCTTCCTAACGAGATGTCGCTGAACTACACCAACTTACGCAACGTCAACGGTGAGTACGAATACGAGCGTCACGGTAAACCAATCAAAATCTACGGTGGTAAACTCGTCGAAAACATTATTCAGGCGCTTGCACGAATCGTCATTACTGATGCGCTGCTGCAAATAAACCAATTGAACAATCTCAATGTCGCTTTTACCGTGCATGACGAGATCATCGCAGTCGGTCCAAAGCAAGACCCAGACACCACAATGGAAACCATCACACAGATGATGGAAGTTCGTCCACCTTGGGCAAGCACTCTGCCGCTTGCAGTTGAAGGCGGTTACGCTGACAGGTACAGCAAGTAATGGGACGACTTAGCTTAACAAGATTTTGTGACCAAAAAGTTATCATACATAATAAACAAGGAGAGATATCATGTGTTGTTCGCCTAAATAAAATCAAAGACAACGGCAGCGTTGTACTCACTTTCGAAGCTGAAAAAGATGTAAAAATCAGCCGCGAAGAAATCTATAAAATTAATTTCCCACGATAGAGACTCCGATATGACTACTCCAATATCGGTCACATTTCTGTCAGATGGCGAAGGTAAAAGAAGTCTCGCAAAGGAATTCGTAGACGACAAGTTCCAACCGTATCCAATGATTAAAAATGTTACGTCACATGAAAAAACAATTGTGACGCTGACAGACGCACACACAGCTATCTTAGATCATGCTCATCAAGGCCATTGCCTATTGAAAGGTCACGTAAATGAACCTCTCTCAAACGAAAGTCGAGCAGGTAAGATTGCAAGACATCAATACACTAGCACAATGGTTTTGGATATCGATGGTCTTGAAGTCCCCGGATATGTGACCAAAAAAAGATACAAAAAAGCAGATGTAAAACAGATGGCAGAACAGGTTGTTAATCTGTTCCCAACTGCAATTAAAAATACATCTTATATTGCACAAGCTAGTGCATCGACAGGTTTTAAAAAGAATCAAATATCTCTGCACATTATTATGTTGCTGACTATACCTGTAGAACCAAAGACTTTAAAACTGTGGCTCAAATTTTGTAATTACACTGTTCCAACATTTGAAAAACAAATTGAATTGTCAGTTAACGGCCACAGTTTAAAGCACACACTTGACATCTCAGTAGCTGATAACTCAAAACTAATCTTTATTGCACCACCAGTTTTTAATNACAGCAAGAAAGACCCGTTCGTAAATAGTGATGATCGCATTGTTCTAGTTAACAAGAAATCAGACAGGCTCGATCTAGCCAAACTAATTAACTCATCAAAAATTAATGCACAAACTAACTTCCAATTAGAAACAAAAATAAAAAACGAACTTAGAAAAACAGCAGGTCTTAACCAGTCCAGGGAAAAGATTACATCAGGTGCAGTCCACGGCCAGATACACTCAATTTTAGAAAATCCAGACAAAGGCAGCATTCACGTAGTCGATGTCACCAAAATTGAATCAGCAACGAAAGATGGCAAGGTCATCGAGAGAACCATAGTGCGGTGCAATATCAATAATGGAAACAGCAACGCCTACTGGTTTGACCTTGCCGACCCTCGTTTCATGCACAACTTCAAAGGGGAACCGATCTTTGAGATTGAAAAAATGGATAGCGATTTTTATCAAGGTGTTTTTGATCGTTTCAAGAAATTCCAAAGCAAAGAAAAGAAAAACACGTACCCAGTAGTCTTTCGTGACTACAACACCGATAGAATCTTTAGTGGAATTTACAACCCTGATGAACGCCAGTTTCTAAAGCACTTTGATTTAGTGCCAATCAAAAGAGAAAGCGTAGAATCGTTTATGTATGCTCATGGAGCACCTGCGCCACGATATATGCCAGAGGGTAATGTATTCTTCGATCCTACAGACACTAAAAAAGAAGGTATTGTTCTCGATCCACAGACAAATACTTACCAGATAAACCAATACCAACGCTCAATTTATGAGCAAAATCAATCACTTCCAGACAAACCACTCAAGTTTGGTGAAGCTATAAAAATTAAAAGCAAATGTCCAAAAATATATACGCTAATCGATCATATGCTTGGCAATGGCAAACCAGAATTTGAACGCTTCATTAACTGGTTAGCATTTATCTACCAAACAAAAGAAAAAACCGGAACCGCTTGGGTAATGACAGGAGTACAAGGCACAGGTAAAGGTCANTTNTACTACCGAGTATTGCGACCAATCTTTGGTGATGAAGGGCAGGTTCCCATGAAAGCCCTAGAGAATATTGAAGAACAGTTTAACAGATTCATGACCAGGGCAATGTTCTTGGTAGTTGACGAGTTTCACATGGCATCTGCCCATCAAGGTGCAAACAAGATGGCTGCAAAACTCAAGAATCAAATCACTGAAAACACAATCACTATCCGAGAAATGCGTACCGACCAGCGGGAACAAAAGTCCTATACCAATTTTATATTTCTAACAAACAAACGAGATGCTATTCGGCTAGAAGAGGGGGATCGACGGTACAACATTGCGCCTCGTCAAGAAATTAAACTTGTTGAAGCCCATCCTAAGTTAGTAGACAACCTCGAAAATATAAAGTCAGAGCTGCAAGACTTTGCTAATTACTTGTCTAACTTTGAATACGTTGAAAAATTTATTAGGACTCCAATCGTTAACGTGTCCAAAGAAGAAATGCGACAACTTGCAATGGATGATTATGAGGAGTTCTTCCAAGCAATCAAAGATAAAGATATTGAATATTTTCTCCAAGTGTTTGATATCGTTCCTCGCGCTAGTGACATCGACATGATTTCAAATCTTGAAACATCTAAGCGATACGTTAAAGGTTGGTTTACAAAGTACAGCAACAAAGAAATTATGATTAAACCTGATGTTNTGCAAATTATATTTGATGTCATNTATCAATACCCAGTTTCAAAACGATTAAACATTACTGGGTTTCGGAAGAAAGCAAAAGAATTTCTGGGAGTCAAAGCTAATGTCCAACAAAGATGTATTTCACACGACAANAAGCCNGTCAGNGGTGTNCCNGTNNTNTGGGAAATCAATAAGGAAATGGGAGAATTGCTCAATGAAAAGTTCGACGAACGACCCAATATTAGCTAGACTAATCANATGAGNATGTTTCAGGACGAACGACCCGATGCTAAAAAGATCGCCACGGACAGGCCNAANAAANTNGGNCCAGTACGAGCGTGGTCATACTCGACTTTAAAAAAGTTNGAAACCTGNCCTTATCAAATCTACATNGANAAAGTCAAAAAAATACCNCAAGACAGCAGCNCCGCTGCGGATCGTGGTTCNGCNATNCACCTCGAAGCNGAAGACTATGTAAAAGGCGATCTTGGCGAAGAAGTCCCTAAAAACCTTCACAAATTTAAAAGTGATTTTGAAGAACTCAGAAGTCTTTATGAAGAAGGTAAAGTCGAGTTAGAGGGGGAGTGGGGCTTNGATCTTGACATGCAACCTGTNGGATGGCTCGAAGACAAAACGTGGGGGAGAATNAAACTCGACGCAATGGTACTCGAAGATGAGACTTCTGCACGAGTTATTGACTACAAGACCGGGCGNAAAGANGGTAATGAAATCCCTCATTCNCACCAAGCTCTGCTGTATGCCATAGGNTCTTTCTACAAATANCCCGACCTTCAATATGCCCAAACAGAACTTTGGTATCTGGATAAGGGTGAAACCATGATTAAAAACTACACTCGCAATGACGCAATGGTATTTGCTCCTGGCTATTACCAACGAGCTATACGCATGACAACAGCAACAGACTTTAACCCTACGCCCTCAAAACAAAATTGCAGATGGTGTAGCTACAGAAAAGGTGATGAACCGCAATGCGTACATGGAATTGACTAATTCCCCTGGACTGGGTGTTCTCTCCCACCCTTAGTCGTTGAGCAGTTGTNGTTTTTACTGCAACTGCTCTTTTTTTCGGAGGTAAACATGCAACACGTAATGCCTGACGGTAACACAGCAGCACTAACAGCTTATCAATTAGAGCAAGACAAACTTTATCAAGAGTGGGAAGCCAATGAACCACAGCGTGAATACGAAATACAACANAAAACAGAAGAGCTAATGCACAACCAAGAACAGTTTTTNGATGCGCTATATACCATTGAAGACAANATACCTCACCAAGAACTTATATTGTGTATCGAAAATAAAGAAGACGCTGAACTTGGTAAAAAAATTAGAACCATAATTGAAAGCAATTTAGAAGACTATGCACGAAAAATAGTGGAGGACNCATGAAAGGNTTAGTTTATTTTNCNGCATTTGTAATGTTTGTNNTTGCAATCGCNCAACTNGGTANNGCACTNATNATTATNTTGTTAGCAATGCTTTGTCAGTAGCTGTNATGTCTTTANTNGTNNTNAGNNTTNANNAAATNAATCGACCACCNCAAAACAAAAANCAAAGGAGTTAACANATGTTACTTGCAGGAGTNATNGCNGCNGCNGGNNTNNTATTTNTNGTNTTCAAACTAGGTATGCGTAAAGTAGTAGGTTANGACATCTTATTTGACATCCTTATCACCGCTGTACTTATGGCATCACTAGCTGGTACTTACTCTGGCATGATGGCTGCTCTCTTCGGTGGCTTACTTGTCTCAGTTGTTTTATTCATTATGAAAAAAACAATGCACCACCAAAAACTTCACTATGTGCGTACTAACGAATTCCCATATAGAGGCTTCGCATGGAAAACTCACCTGCCAGAAAAATAAGAAAAAAGATTCGAACTTGCAGTAAATGTGGAGGGAACGAAGAATCTGTTATCAAAGTTGTACCACAGACATTTGAAATCGTAGGTTGGTATTGTCCAACTTGTAAGATTATGAAAAACAAATGATAACTTTTGTGTTAGTCATAATGATCGGTGGACAAACAATCGCAACAAATTGCGAAGACGGAGCTTTATGTTTTGAAACCTATGACAAATGCAGTGTTTTTGCACGACGACTAAACAATCGACCAGATTTAGATATTCAAGCCTACTGTGAGCGACAAAGTATTTATAAGTTTAAATATGCACCTATCAAACTATAGGAGAACGCAATGGAAAGCGGGATGTTTATTACAGACGAAGATGGAAATGAATGGCAATACGAACTCAAAACTGACCCCGAACAAGCTATGTTTTGGAGTACCCACAGAATTAAAAAATCAGAAATTAAAATCCTCAATTGTCCAGATCGAACAAAAGCAGCAGAACTTCGACAGATGCTGACAGAAGCCTTTGAAATAGAACGAAAACTTCTTGCCGACAAAGATTAGTTGAACTAATAAAATGCTTGCTTTTCATGATTAGTTGGACTAATCTAACAAACCTAACTTATTAATATACTTATGAAAATTAAACCATTTAAACATCAAACAACAACTACTGAATTCATACTAACTAACACTAAATGCTTAATTACATCAGACCCCGGAACTGGCAAAACACGAAGCGTATTAGACGCTTTTGACCAGTTATCTACTGAAGGTAGTCTTTTAGTTCTAGCCCCGTTGTCCATCCTACAAGCGAGTTGGGGCGATGACATTCAGAAGTTCACTCCTAATCTGAGTTACTCAGTAGCTTATGCTCGGAATCGTACTGCTGCGTTTAAAGAGAACAGCAACATCGTTATCACTAACCACGATGCTGTTAAGTGGCTTGCAAAAAATCCTGATGTACTTGACCAGTTTACTATGCTCTGTATCGACGAGTTCACTGCATTTAAAAATGCTAACTCACAGCGTAGTAAAGCGGCCCAGGCTATTTCACATCGCTTTGATCGTGTTGTAGCTATGTCCGGTACACCCAATAGCAATTCAATAACTGACATTTGGCATCCAGCAATGTTAGTTGACGGTGGTGAACGACTGGGTAGGCGCTTCTATACATTCCGCCAACAAGTGTGTACGCCAATCCATAACGGGTTTGGTATTGAATGGAAAGACAAAGACGATGCTGAAGAAACAGTAGCAATCGCAATAGGGGACATCAGCATACGGTTCGAGCTTGAACAGTGCATCGATATGCCAGAACAATCAACTCACCGTATGTACACAACACTACCCAAAACCATACAACAGCAATACAACCAGCTTGCTGAAGATTCTGTTCTGTACACAGGCAAACGAACCATCAATGCAATTCATGCAGGTGCTCGTGTTAAAAAATTATTACAGCTATGCACAGGCGCTATCTACGATCAGCAAGGTGAATCTGCTGGTATTCATAATGAACGCTACGACATGGTTATTGATCTCATTAAGAATCGTAAACATAGCCTTGTGGCATTTAACTGGAAACACGAGCGCGAAGCGTTAGTTGCCAAGTGCGAAAAAGAAAAGATTAGTTATGGCGTTATTGATGGCGAAACACCTGCTGTCAAACGCACTGAAATAGTAGCGCGACTACAAGCAGGGCAACTACAAGTTGTCTTCGCTCATCCCCAATCAGCAGGTCACGGCCTTACGATGACTAAGGCAACCACTGTCATCTGGGCCTCTCCAACATACAACGCTGAACATTATCAACAATTCAACCGACGGATTTACCGTGCTGGTCAAACACAAAAGACGCAGATCATTCAGATCGCNGCCCGAAACACATGGGAACCTGATGTGTATGAAAAGTTAGAAGGGAAGCTAGGTCGAATGGAAAACCTATTAACAGTCCTTAATCAATTACACGAGGTGAAAAAAGCATCATGAATCAACCAGCACTTAATGTTGTAAAAACAAAAGGTGAACTTATCAANGACTACGGCAATTTGCAGCACGAAATAAAGCAAGCCAANGCAGTGGTAAGTGATCTTAAAAAGCAAGCTGAAGAAGTTAAATACAAAATTATGCACACAATGGAAGACCANGGAGAAACCCGATCTGCCACNGATAANTTCTCTGTCACTCTTAAAGAAGATGTGCTGCCACAAATCANAGATTTCGATGCGTTGTGNNACTGGGTATTGGAAACTNAAAACTTCGGTTTATTCCGTAANCAACTGTTAGCCACAGCGTACCGCGAAGAATTGCAACTNAANGAAGCAATACCNGGCGTNGAGCCTGTCACTAAACAAAATCTTACTTTTAAAACTCTTAAATAGGTAATTACTTATGGCAAAGCAACAAGCAACTACATCTACTAAAAATAATAACGCTGTCGTTATGAGCGCAGACATGTCTGTTGTTCCTGACTACATNGATACCAANAGTGGTAGGGGTAACGAAAACGTAGGCGGGGAGTTACAAATNCCACGCTTNAANCAACTACAAAAAGCCTCCAACGAGGTAGATAAGCANCACCCTGATTNTGTCNANGGTGCAGANGNAGGCGACTGGNTTGATACAGTACAAAAGAAAAGCCTGGGCCAATCTNTCCGCGTTGTATCTGTTAACTTCANAACTCANNTNTGTNGTCTGGAAAAANNGNGCNGTCGGTGGNNNTNCTCAAAAGCTCGGTGAATTNAATACAGCCGAAGAAGCCAANGCAGCAGTAGCTGNACAAGATCAACAGGANTTTANAATTNNNAAAGNNGANNATGCGACAACAGTACCTTACTGGACTGTCTCTAAGTCNCATAAGCACCTTGTTCTTGCGTTTGATGCNGACGATAACTTGNTTCCTACACCNTNTATNATGGANTTTTCNNNNTCTAAGATNACTCCNTCTAACAACTGGAACACCAAAATCNCTGCNNTNGCAGGTGATCGGTTNGCCAGTGTTTGGGAGATCAAGTCTAACTATGTCACCAAAGGCGAGAATGGTTGGTACAACATTGATGCCGAAGGTCCAAAAGGTTGGCTTGCTGAAAACCACTATAAGGTAGCGGAAGAATTGTACGCAAGTACCAAGGAATTCTAACACCACCCTGACCAAAGGCTTTTGTCAGCCTTCCTCCTTGTGATTCCGCCAGAGATCATGGTCAAAAAATCTGGCACTTTAAATGAATGAACACTCGTTCGTTAAAAGTGTCCACCGAAAACTAGATAAATCAGTTTATGTGTGGAAAATTGCAGACCGCTACAGCGGAGGAGTTCCCGACGCTATGTATGCTGGACCCGCAGGTATTCTGTTCATCGAATACAAATACATAAAATTACCTAAACGTCTTACAACTTTTATAAACACAGGCTTATCCCCTCTTCAAGAGCAATGGATTACACAAATGCAGCAATGGAAGCACCCAACTTGGTTGGTAATAGGTGCTGACAAATCCTGTTTAATCCTTAATAAGTTGACAAAAAATATTAGTACCGCTTATTATCATGGAAATAAAACGGATACTAAAACATTAGCCCAGCTAATTACGGATGTAACACAAGGCCAACCAAATGAGCAAAAGATCACCCGCGCAAAATCTAAAAAGAATTTGGGAAAATAAAGCGCACGAATTCAAATTCACCCAACGCCAAGCAGCTAAAAAACTCGACTGGTCACAAGGAGCTATTTCTCAATACCTTAATGGAATCACTGAATTAAGTCCTCAAGCCATAGTTAAAATGGCTAATTTTCTTGGTGTAGCTCCACACGACATAGACCCGGATTTAGACCCAGGCGATATCCCCCAAAAAGGATATTGGCCTGTGTTGGGTAATACTTCAGGCGCACCGATTACTGTAGAAAGAAAACTATTTAATGTTACTGGGCTAGAAAGCGGAATTTTTCATGTAGATAAAGCCATTGAGTATCAGTCTACTGCACCTAATAAAAATAGCTTTGGTAAACAAGAAATAGGTACAAGCTATATGGATGCAGGTATTAACTTAGTTGTTGCTCCACATGAAAAAAACTATCAAGTTGATGCAAACGCTGACCCAAATTTCCCGCCATTAAAACCTAATGTCTGGTTAGTAGTATACAAAAGTAACAAACCCGCAAAGATGTTCAGGCAAGACGAAGTACCAAAAGCTAAAAATGCAAAAATTTACCGAGTAAGGGCCGTCTTATTTGCATAAATTACAAAAAAACACTATCAAAGAGGTATTTAACCATGAATAACAGAGATCATTTAGAACTCGCTCTTGAAACGCTCCGCTCAGATTTGAAACAAATAGAAGGGTTTAATGACCCGTCAATAAATGGTGGAGATATACCTTTTTCACAAGTGATAAGCACTCTTGTAAAAAATGAGATTGGAAGGTTAACCAAGGAGCTTGAAATAAAAGGATAATAATAAAAAATTTACCGAGTAAGAGCAGTCTTATTTGCATAACTACGGAATAGCACTAATAACAAAGGTACGCACATGAACGAGCAACCCAGTGAAGAAATCGAGTGGCAAGTCGGCTATAACAGTGACGATAAACCTGCATTTGGTATAGATATGTTCGACAACGAATCTGAGGCTAAAAAACACGCAGAAACTTTATGGTATCGAGGTAAACAAGGCATCACGCTGACAAAATTTATCGACACCGCACCAATGCAAACTTGGAAACTAAAAGACGACGAATGGATTTAAAGAGGGAGGGGAAAAAAGTGAATACAGATAACGCACGGTTTATAGATCGCATACAAAAAATCAAATCAAATCTTAGGTATAACTACGGACAAATTGCAAAGGCTTCAAAACTTGAAGTAAGTTTAGTCAAGCGCATTTTTAATGGGAAACAAGAACCAAAACTTAGTGAAGTTGCAGGGATCGCATTTGCATTAGGTACAACAATGAATTACTTAGTTAATCACCAAGACACCGAATGGATGCTGAAAAAAACTCGTGAAATACACTCTGACACCCTCAAATTCCAAGGCGAGCTACAGCAAATAGCAGCTTGGTTAGAAAAAACTATAGATACAAATGACTACCAACTGAGATACTATGAACGCATCTTAGGGGAAGTAGACGCACTCAAAGAACACCCTGCACCAAAAGTAAAAATTAAAAAGCCTGAATTTATTTCTTGATATAATTAGCCACAAATAAATACTAATAGTATTTATTTATCAATCACTTATAGTTTCTGGTTATAAGTCACTCAATGACTTCAAAATAAACCTTTTTATTAACTTATTCATCTCACGCACTAAAATAGGTCATAGAATGACCCTCTAAAGGGTAATAATTTTGTAGTTGTGTTGTACTATTATAAGCCTTGCTAATCATTACTAATCATAATAAAGGAGGGCTAATAATGAAATCTGTAGATTTTATCAACAAAACACTAGACATAATGTTAAATCGTTACGGGCCGTTCATGACCGTGCACGAATATGCAGAAGTTATGAAATTAAAGCCTGATACCGTGCTTAAACAAATTGCAGATGGGAGCGTCGATGTTGGCACAATCGAAAACCCAAATCGAAGAAAACATCTGTTTCCAACAGCCTTAGTCGCGCAGTACGTGTTAGAAATAATCGGTGGACTACCCGCAAATGACGAGGGCGAAGTTTTCAAATTGCATAGTATAGTGCCGCGAGGAAAATGAAAACTACTTCATTTTCTTAGCAACGTCTTCAGCTTGGAGATGCGTGTACCGCTTTAATTGACTCCAAGTTTTATGCCCAGAGATTTTTGCTACTTCTGGGATGCTTAATTGAGGTTTCCTTTCAAACAATCTACTTATGGCTTCGTGCCGCAAATCATGAAAAGTAAGTTCTTTAGCTGGATAACTAAGTCTATCTGTTAGGTTTTTAAACCGCTGTCCAATACTTGCGGTCTTTTCTATCTCCGTAAACAGATAGTCCCCAGGTCTGCATATCTGTCTGTACTCCAGTAATGTTTTTCTTAGTTCTGGCGTAATGGGTACGTGTTGATCTTTAGGTCGTTTTGGGTCTTTCCGCGCTTTAATAACCTGAACATTCTTATCCAGATCAAGTAAAGACCACTGCATACGATGAATTTCTCCTTCCCGCATTGCATTCGCAATAGCAATTCTTATCATCCAATAAATCCAATCCAACTTACCCCATGTATTTAGACAGGTGTTTAGCAACAAATTCTCTTCAGTGCCTTTGAAGTTCTTTGGCAATTTGGCAAAGACAGGTGGCGTTTTGTACAGTCTCCTGTCCCGTTCCTCACTCTGGCCTATCATTCCTTCTTCTGTCAAAAACTCCATTACATCAGGCCAAGGATCGTTTTTTATCACCTTTCTATATACTGTTTTCCTCGACCAACGTATCGCTTGACCAATTGCCAAACATTGCTTTTTAAGTGTGCTTGCCGATACACGAGATAACCTGTCGTCAGCATAACCATACATCGTGTCTGTTGTTAGCTCTGAAATTTTAATCCCACGCAATTCACGCATCGACAACCCAAGCGTTTTGAACTTCGAGTCGTTCATTTCTTTTTTACCACTAGTATGCAGTTGTCTGTAACTGAGGATTACTTGATCTATTGTTGGCTCGACGTTGCGCTGTAGTTTAGGAGGGAGTTCAAGCTGTTCTTTACCAAAAACTTTTGCTTGGTCAATCTCAGATTCTTTCTTGTTGGCCCACATTTTCGCCTGTTGCTTAGTGGGGAAGTTTGCTTGTAAATCTGGGAAACCTGCACGACGGACTCGCGCTCTCCAAGCTTTGCCATTGCGACCTATAGTTGCCATTCTTCCTCTTTCCTAAGTGGTCTAAAATTGGTCTAAAGTAAAAATCACAAAAGACCATCTAAATTAAGGAAAAAGAAGATTAACTAGAAGTTGTTGTTTTGTAAAGGAAATTTAGATCGAAAGTGGCTGCCCAACCTGGACTCGAACCAGGAACCAAGTGATTAACAGTCACCTACTCTACCATTGAGCTATTGGGCAATCCTTTAAAATCAATGACTTACGATACCATTTCGCAAGTCAATTTTAGA
>PAPJ01000002.1 GCA_002709045.1 Planctomycetaceae bacterium
TTTAGTCGAGTACATCCGGAGGGATTCGAACCCCCAACCCTCGGTTCCGAAGACCGATGCTCTATCCAGTTGAGCTACGGATGCATATTTGAAGTAGTTGTAAATTATCAACAACTGACGCAATGTCAATAGTAGCCAATGCTAGTTCGTTACCCGTCGAGGCACATAATCATGATCTCGTTTTCGAATCACTTCAGCAGTAATAATCTTGTCTGGTTGTAGTTTAGCATCAGGCTTATCGGGGTCGATTCTGGTGATCTCTCTGACAATCTCCAGCCCCTTAATCACACGACCAAAACATGTATGCTTACTATTCAGATTCGCGGCCGGTCGAAAGGTAATGAAGAACTGAGAACCACCCGTATTTTGACCTCGATGAGCCATACCTAATGAGCCGGTGAAGAATTTGCGATGATCATTACGCGTCAGGCATTCGCAGTAAATCCGATAGCCAGGACCTCCGCTACCATCCCCTTTAGGGCAGCCAGCCTGGGCCATAAAGTTCTGCATTACACGATGAAACTTCAATCCGTCATAATATCCCTGTTCAACCAAATTAACAAAGTTTCCAACTGTCTCGGGTGCTTCATTCTCAAACAATTCAATGACTATCTCACCCTTGGTTGTTGCTAGCTTCACTCTAGGCAAGTCATCAGCTTCCGCTTCCAATGCCCGAATCGCAGCTTCCTTTTCCCAGAACTCGATATACCCGTTCTTAACCTCACCATAGTAATTGCGACCCATTTGTGAAATTTCACCAACTTGTTCGGCTCGCTTAAATGCCTGCTCTGCTTCCACAAACTTGTGATTTGCAAATCGAGAAATGCCAATCATGTCATGCAACTTACGCTCATTACTTCCCGCTTCAAGCATCGAAACACTAATGTGCTCACAAGTCTCATAATCGTCTGCCAGTAATGCCTCACCTGCCAGTTCAATCAACATGCGAACCAGTGCTCGGTCACGAGTCTGTGGATTCTCAACAAATGCCGCCAGAGCTGCTGAACGGAGTTCCGGGAACAGCTCGTCACCAAGAGAAACGACTTCCTCCCATCGCTTACGAATTCCCGGAATCTGAGATGGTTTGGCACTATCAAAATCTGCCCGTAGTTGCTGCAGGTCTTTCAGCATCTGCTTCCACTGAGCGAGTTTGACATCGTAAACTTTACGAGCCGGTCCGGCTTCTTCCTGCTGAACAGCAGTGGCAAATACGTTGGCTGCAACTACAGCCAGCATCAACAAAACACAACTGGTAACAATACAATTCTTCATCATAGAACCTGAATATTGGATTAAGACAGAGGTCAACAAGGTCTGTATCTCATAAGCCTAACACCTCTAACTCTTAAGATACACTTTGAGCGATCTGTTGCGATACGAACAAACTGAAGAATTGCCCCTATGATTGATACAACTGATACGGCCAGAATATCCTACGTAGGAAATGACAATTTGGGTCACTACCAATTCTCTTTTCCAGTCGGTAGGCTGAAGGGCATGAATCGTCGCAATAGAAAATCAAACTGGGGCCGTAGTGCTAAAGACCCTCAATCGCAAACTAAGTTGCGTATTATTGGGGGTCAATACGGCGGACGACAGATCGAATACAGCGGCGACCAACGTACACGCCCAATGAAAGAACGTGTGCGTGAAGCAATGTTTAATCTGGTCGGACCGTGGGTAAAGGGAACCTATACGATCGACCTTTTTGCCGGTACCGGAGCTGTAGGCCTGGAATCGGTCAGCCGTGGTTCTCTCGGCGCAACGCTCATTGAAAAACACTTTCCAACTGCACGCATTATCAAAAACAATATTCGCACGCTGGAGCTCGAATCGATCGTTGAAGTAGTTTCCGGCGACGCCTTTCACTGGCTCGAACATCGCATGTCTACTGAATTCCAACCTCCAGCTGATATACCATGGACGATGTTTTTCTGCCCGCCCTATAAATTCTTTCTCGACCGACAGAAAGAAATGTTGCAGATGATCCAAACCCTGATGACCCGTGCGCCGGAAAATAGTCACGTTATAGTCGAGAGTGACACTGATTTCTCTGAGGATGTCCTTCCGTATGCCGGCCAATGGGATGTCAGACCTTACCCACCTGCTGTCCTGATGCTGCTCCGGAAATTCAACTAAAAAAAGACCGCATTAGCTGCGATCCTTTTTTCTTAGGGCTAGTATCCAACCACCGACAAAAAGTCCAACCGCCGTCATGGGAATCAGAAACTTAAAAATTCGTGTACTCATGTCGATCTGATCACTAACACCTGCATGTTCGGCAGCAAGTTCACCCCGATCCCAGGCCAAAAAAGATCCAACGGCCAGTATCAGTCCCCAGACAGCAACACAAACCACAAGCCATCTGGTGACTTTCTTACGTTCTGCCATTTCATCAGCAGAGATCTCATCTTTCTGGTTTCTTTCAGCTTGAGTATCCATAATAACCCACTGTTTGAATTCCTGTTTTTGACCTGACCAGTTCTACAATACGGTCCACTTCAGCATCGGCCAGAGGAGTCACAAATGACTCAGCCGGCTGACGCGCTACCGTGTAAATCTGAACCAAAGATATCTGACCACCCCTGCTCAAAATGTCTGACAATCTCTGGCAAAACATTTCCAGTTCACGATCATCAGGTGCTTCATCATTGACCTTCATAAACAAGGACTGAATCACAATCGGTCTGGTACAGGCAGCCTGTTCAATATTATCGAGGACTTTCTGAAAACGAATACTCGTTCGTTCAATCTGTTGATAGTATTCTTCGGAACCGGCATCAAGCTTAGCCCAGATCTCACCCTGATTGTCATCCAATATTTTCAAGCCGAGTTTTACATGTTCGCGATGGAACATACTGGCATTGGTGATTAACACCATCTTCACTGAATCCAGTCTGTGCTTTTGCTTTAATTCAGCACAGGCAGAAATAATCTCGTCAAAATTTTTATAGGTTGTTGGCTCTCCATCACCTGAGAAAGCGATGTCATTAAGTCTTTGCAGATGAATGGGTACCAGAGAAAATCGTTCCGTTCTGAACAGTTCACCCGATGTCAGCAGCGATAACATATCATCCAACTCGGTTAATAGCTGATCCATTTCTACAAAACGAGTTTCGCTGGTCGTCGTACGATCAACCTGACAATAGATGCAGTCAAAATTACAGACTTTATTTGGATTCAGATTGATGCCTACCGACACACCCTGACTACGCCGACTAAGAACCGGGTAGACAAATCGATTGGTTTCGAACAATCGCTCATGGGACGTGTGAAGCATATTTTTCTGCATGCTTACTATTATAACGCCCCTCTTAAATTCGTCTTCCCGGCAAGTGGAACAATCACCGAAGACTCAACCAAATTAGCGTTCAGACTTATCTTCAACTGTCGCCGCAACCCGCTTCTTATCGGTTACAGCAAAAGTCAACCAACCCTGATTGATTTCAAAGAGTTCAATTTCAGCGGTTCCCATGTTTGGATGTTGAACAATGCTTTCACTCAGCAGACTCAGGGTCTGTGTCGAAGGTAACACTTTGTTGAAAATAGTTTGCAGGGCAATCCGGTCGCCAAGTCTGAGGCCATTACCAAGAATCTGAATTACACCCTGTCGCTGCAGCGTTCCATTGATGGCATCAGATGAAGGAGCGTACTCGGCCAGAATAGCAAAATTCCTCCAACCAAGTCGTTTGTTCTGCAACTGCCGCATTTGAATCATTAGCTGGACTTTACTTTGATAGAATCGGATGCGAATCGATTCCCGTTCCATGAAACGAACCATAACCGTTTCAGGTACATCAACCGGAACAGTGAAATTTTCTACTCCAAGTTGATCTGCAATCCGCTGCATCACATCGATGAGTTTACCGGACTTGCCATCCAGATCAAGATTATGCAATAGGTTATTCAATGCCGATTCATGAACCTGAATTCCGACAAGTGTCTGTTGAGGAATTTCAGGACGGAAGCCGTGGGCGGCCAACTGATGAATTCCGGCAAGTCGATAGTCAATCGCCAGTTTGTCATCCGCCGTGTGCAATTGCGTCGCAACCGGACGCAGATTGAGATCCTGCATCGGCTCAAGCCATCGCGATTGATAGGTTTGTTCCATCTTCGCCATTTGCTCGGTGACTTTATCATCCAGTGTATCGGTCGCTTGTTCGCGAATCCGTAAGTCCATGGCTTTGGCGGCAGACTTTTCCTTCTGTTTGTACTGATTCCTGGCCATATTACGCGCGATACCACCAAGTAATGAATTGTCATATTCGGTTTCAAAATTGACGAGCTTGCTTTCACTTTGGACATCAGCCAGAGTTTCTCCAAATTCAATTCCGCTTGGTGAAATCATAATCTTCTTGTTAGCCTGATAAGAAGCGGAGGCTTCATTCTCAAATACCGCCGCACCTTTAGTCGATGTTGTTCGGGACTCAATTTCACCCTGAGCATCCAATCCAATTACCCAGCGCCCGTCATCTTCAAGCAGTTGCACTTTCAATCGCGAAGTGGTGTCACTGGTTCCTTCAACCAGTGCACCTAAAACTTTATCTTCAATCGGAGCTGAGGTCTGTGTCTCGGACGGAATCATGCGATTAATAAAATCTTGCGCGATTCTAATCCGAATATTGCCCGCTCGATATCGCTCTTCCAACATAGCTCCGAGACGGGCAACATTATCATCAAGCGACCAGCGAATAACCTGAAATGTATTAGCAACAGGTACGGCGCGATAGTTATACCGACTACTTTCAAACAATTCGATATCACGCATGAGCTTTGGGTAATCAGCCGGTTCAACACACCATTGGCGTAGTCCAAGTTCCAAACTGGTAAATGCTTCTTCCTGAAGTAACGATTTTTGTTCCGCGGTAAGCGAACGGGCATGCATTCTTACCAGCACTCTCTGTGCTTGCTTACCACGAGCAGCAACATCAACACCATCTTCACTGCTCATATACCTGCGTAATTCATCCAGTTCCAGATAATCCCGCCAGTTTTCAGCTGCTTCAGAACCAACCAATCTTTCTTCAATACCTTCGATCGCGACGGCTACCTGATCCTCAAAAAAATCCGGCGGGTCAACGGAAACATTCTGGTTGGAAATAATAGTTTGCACGGCATGCCAAATTTCTAATCGCGTATCAAGCCCTGCAAGTGTCTTCTGCATGACTTGCAGTGGAGCACCAGCCGGCACGCTGGAAATCAGAGCTTTCCCCTTTTCATGCAAATCCCGCAGTGTTGCCAATGCTCGAACCGACTCAACAGAACCCAGACCACGAATCACGTACAACTCATCCAATGACTTGATCAGATCGCCGGCCCAGTCAGTTAAAGATTCAATTGTCGACAGCTGTTTCAACTGACGTTGCAGTTGTGGGGACCGCGGCCAAAATTCCGGTTGCGGATCAACCGGAGCACCTTCAGCCTGATTAATCGCTTTAGGTGTGGTTAGTTCAGCCGCTGAATCATTCTGATTTTCCGCGCGGGCTACTAGCAGTACATTAGACATATTCATTATGTCAGACAGTCCCCCCGACCGAGCAGGTTTTCGGCGCATCATATCTTCGACGGGAGCAACACGAGGAAGAGTAACACGACGAGCTTCCAGTAGATTCGAGTCCAGCCCATCTTCTTGCCTTGAGGTCCCGTCTGTTCTCGCCCTCTGTTTCGAGTCAACTGACTGATTGGAATCCTGCACATCCGACTCAAGAAGAACGATTTCCTGGGGTTGTTCAACAGCCATTGGCCCCAGCAAAGAATCAATAAGTAGTTTTTCTACATCTTCCGATCCTAGTTTTTTAGGGCTCGACACTACAGATTTCACACCGGCTTCTTCCGCCAACTGCTCTGCTAACCCCACAACCGGTTCAATCGCCAATTGCTCACCTACAGCCACTGCTTCGACTTCGGTGGGTGTAATCGAATGATTCTGAAGGATCTGCTGTATGTCGACGAGCATGTCATTTTGGTGGTTCAATGGAACGACAATCCTTTCACCTAGGTCGACGGCTGATGGCTGACCGGCCTCCGATCGTTCTTCCATATGCGAATAAAATCGATCAAACGCTCCGCAGGATAATCCAAACAGAAGGAGGCAGAAGACCATTAATAACGGTGAACTGGATTGCTTTGTGGTCACGAGCTTTGTTCTACTTTCTCTTCGATCCGACACTGTCTACCATCTTGCGTCTTGGCTTATGCAGCCTATGGATTTCACATTAAAAACGCATGCAGGAAGCGCGAAAACACACCCCCACAACTAGTAAAATCGGTATATGCGGACTAAAGAGTAAAACCCGATTTCAGTTTACAAGGCAGAAAAATCAGCCGAATACATGAAGTTGGGTAAGCTGGGAAGACCTTACGGATTAGGAGTTAATCTCTTCACAGTCTTAATCAATTAACACTGTATCCAGATGCTCATAACAGGGAGCACAGCAGCAAAGAAAAATCAGGCTCTGAGTCCCGGGGTTGCGAATCGTATGAATAGCTCCCGGCGGGATCGCAATCGCATCGCCGGGACCAACGATTCGCATTTCATCTCCAACGGTCATTTCTCCAACTCCCGCGAGAATGTAATAGATCTCTTCCGTAAGTGGATGATAATGCGGTTGGGTTGCCAATCCGGGAGCAACCCGGGCTTCTGCCAGACTTTGATTGCTAATCGATGAATTTCGATGTGCCAGTAATTCCCGAATCTGCGAACCATCCTTGGTGATGAACGCCGGTACGTCATTAATGTTGTGGATATCCATTTCTACCTAATCTAAGAATTTGACTGGCTTAAAACGAAACTTTGCGCTGACAGTTTGGTTTATTAGTTGTCAGCTATTCATGATCTCTGGTGTTCTAGTACCCGTTAGCACTACATCCTGAATAGCTGACATTTTTTAAATACTGCAACGTTACAGAGAAGCAAGTGGTTGCAGTCACTTGATATCAATCGTCGTTTTTTGCCGGATCTTTCCCGTCTCTTTCAGCACCCTCTTCATTAGCGTCCGGTTTTGGCTCTAGATAACCAAACGGTAGAGCAGCAGTCACCTTTAGCGAGGTGGCCTTGGCCTGCATTAACTGTGCTCTGGGAGTATAGTACCAGGCATTGACTTCAACTTTGTCTCCCACCCGAGCCAAAGCTGGATTATTCATTTTGACCCGAATGGTCATCTTGTCAGCGATCGGTACAGTCATTTGAAAACCGGGCCCTGAAACCGTCATCTTCGAATCCTTGATATTCATGAGGCGCCCGGAAATCAAATAACGAGCGGTTTGTTCGGAGGGTTCCGTCTTTTGACCACCAAACAATTGCTTATTTGCTCCGGCGATTCCGTCCATTTGAACACCAAGCTTGGTTTCCTTATTTGGCTGAAAGACCTGCATATCTTTAATGGCGGCCTGTGCTTCTCCTTTGGAATTAAAGACACCGCCAAAATTTACATACGCCCCGCGTTGTAACCAGCGAGGTTCGGCCTGTCCCAGCACTTCCACATACTGCGTATTGTCGGGCAAAAAGATTGTCCACTTTTTCCCTGATTCCAACTCGACATAATACCCGGCATTGAAAAGTCCAATAATCTTTCCGGTCGTACGTAATGTTTCTTTTGGTATCTGTTGCTGCTGAGCCATTAACACTACAGAACAATTAAGCAGGACCGAAAATACGAGTAGTTTGCGTAACATGGATTACACTTTCAGGAAACTAATCAAATTGGGAGGTTCGCCGGACAGTTAGTGCTTCTCAGGATACTCCTAACCGCACTACAATAAGAGAAGCGGAGAGCATGCATCAAGCCCGCAAGTAACTCTCCAATTATAAGCTCCAATCGCAGGAATTCATCAGGAATCTCCATGAACCGTGTTAAAAGACAGATAACAGTTCCAGAGTTTGTTTGCTTTAAGCAACAAGGCCATCGCATTTCTATGCTGACAGCCTACGACTACATGTCTGCCAAAATTCTGGACGAAGCTGGAATCGAGGCCATTCTGGTAGGCGACACGGTGGGGATGGTTTTTCAGGGCCATGATACAACTTTGCCGGTCACACTTGATGACATTATTTATCACGCCGAGATCGTAGGGCGAGCCGTGAACCATGCTTTGGTGGTGGTGGATCTTCCGTTTCCAACACATCTGGTAGGTGATCAGTCGGCCATCGCATCGGCAGGCCGAATCCTCAAAGAAACGCGTTGTCAGGCAGTCAAATTGGAAGGAGGCGCTGATCAGGCCGGAACGATTGCGGCATTAGTATCAGCCGGTATTCCAGTGATGGGCCACATCGGCCTGCGTCCTCAAAGCGTACATACCATGGGTGGCTATAAAGTCCAACGAGACGAAGAACAACTATTAAGTGACGCTCTGGCCGTTCAGCAGGCAGGTGCATTCTCGGTAGTACTTGAATGTGTCCCAGTAGAACTAGCTGAGAAAATCACGCAGGCACTGGAGATTCCGACCATTGGGATCGGAGCGGGTAATCAATGTGATGGTCAGGTATTAGTCCTTACCGATATGCTGGGACTAACCAAGGAACCTCCACGATTCGTCAAGAAATACGCAGATCTCCATAAAATCATTGCCGACGCTGCCTCGCATTACCGCAACGAAGTCCAGACCGGTGACTTCCCCGACTCTGAGCACTCTTATCAATAACGAGCTATTTCGATATGCCAAACAAACTGGCCAACGAGTCCAGTCCGTACCTGCTACAACACCAAAACAATCCCGTTGACTGGTATCCCTGGGGTGAAGAAGCGTTACAGCGCGCAAAAGACGAAAACAAACCAATCTTTCTGTCTATCGGATACTCAGCCTGCCACTGGTGTCATGTGATGGAACATGAAAGCTTCGAGGATGAATCCATCGCTGATATGCTCAACGCGAAATTCATCAATATCAAAGTCGATCGCGAAGAACGGCCTGATCTAGATCAAATCTATATGAACGCAGTTCAGATTCTTACCGGACATGGTGGATGGCCGATGAGCGTTTTCCTGACCCCGGAACTGAAACCATTTTTTGGTGGCACCTACTGGCCTCCCAGACAACGCGGGCAAATGCCGGGATTCTCTCAAATCATTGAAGGTGTTGACCGAGCTTGGATAAATCGAAATGACCAGGCGCTAGCCTATGCAGAAGAGTTAACTGCAAAACTACAACGTGTCGGATTCGGAGAGTTGGAGGAGGATGAACAACAGCCTTCCAATGACTATATTGATGCAGCGCTGGTTGCTTTGGAAAACCACTTCGACTTCCAACATGGAGGATTCGGGACAGCTCCTAAATTCCCGAATGCCATGAATCTGGAATTAATGCTAAGAAGTTGGACACGAACAGGAAACCAAACATTGCTAGACATGGTTCGACTCAATCTCGACAAGATGGCATTGGGAGGTATCTACGATCATCTGGGTGGTGGATTCTCCCGTTACAGTGTTGACGCCAGATGGCTCGTTCCACACTTTGAAAAAATGCTGTATGACAACGGTCAATTGGTGGACATCTATCTCCATGCATATCAGGTCACCGGAAATCCGCTTTACGAACAGACCGTCCGTGATACGTGTGATTACATCCTGCATACAATGACTGACTCACAGCACGGTTGTTTCTTCAGTACCGAGGATGCCGACAGTGAAGGGGAGGAAGGTAAGTTCTATGTCTGGTCCAAGTCTGAAGTGCTTGAAGTTCTGGAAGATCTGGGTCGGGAACAGAGTGAAGAATTCTGCCGTATTTATGACATTACAGAACAGGGAAACTTTGAAGGGCATAACATTCCCAATCTGGCGAAGCCACTTAACTCTTCGCAAGACTTCACTGCAGCCAAGCAGCGATTATTTGAACATCGAGCACAACGCATTCGCCCGGGACTCGACGACAAGGTATTAGTCAGTTGGAATGCACTGATGATCCAGTCCATGGCACAGGCTGGTGTCATATTTAAGCAATCCCGCTATCTACAGGCAGCTATACGAGCATCCGAATTCATTCTTGAATACATGACAACCGACAGTAGTGATGACAGTGTGCGTCTCCTTCATAGCTGGCGAAATGGAAAAGCGAAGCTTAATGCCTATCTCGACGACTACAGTTATCTGGCGAATGCTTACACAACGCTCTACGAATGTACTGCGGATGGCAAGTGGTTGGACCAGGCAGTTGCATTGGTTGATACAACCTTAAAGCACTTTCTGGATCCGGATAATAGTGGATTTTTCTTCACCTCGGATGACCATGAACAACTAATCACTCGAAATAAAGATAGCTTTGATTCCAGTGTGCCCAGTGGAAATTCGATGATGGCTTATGTCCTGGTACGTCTGGGAAAACTGTGTAACAATACCGAATGGCTGGAGATTGCTGAACAAACAATTCAAAACTCAGCGGCGGTTCTACAGCGTGCACCTAACGGTTGTGGGCAGATGCTATTAGCCCTGGATCTGTTGCTCAATGACACACAGGAAGTCGTCATTGCCACCGATCAGCAAACTGATCGGGAAGAATTGCAGCAATTTCTTTACTCTGGTTTTATTCCCCGGAGAACAATTGCATATATTAACCCAGCCGACTCAAAATCAACTGCCAATTCGCTCCGACAACAGGCAATGACACGTAAACTTATCGACAATCAGACCACCGTTTACGTATGCTGTAACTTTTCATGCGAGAAACCACTTTCTAATCGTGGCGAGATTGAGTCTGCATTGGATACAATGAAGGTCTCTTTTTCCTGATCTAGAATGGACCCTCGGAAAATGAAGGTCCAAGTAGGCAACACATGTGGGCACGTAAACGCTTCGATCTTAGCTGGCTGGATATTGGCTACGGTCTGATCCAATGCGCCCGTATCGGCAGTCTGGAACCGGCGCATGTCAACCATGTATGGAAAGACTCACGACATCCGTTTACCTGTCTCAGTGTTCGCACAGGATTCGACCTGTTACTTACTGCACTCAATCTCCCGCAGGGGAGTGAAATCATTGTTAGCGCTCTGACTATTGAAGGTATGTTAACAATCATTGAAGAGCATGGGTTGGTTGCCGTGCCGGCCAACATCGAAACAGACACGCTGGCTCCTTCAGCAGAACATATTGAGTCGCTGATTACGGACAAAACAAAAATAGTTTTGGTAGCTCATCTATTCGGGTCCCGAATCAATCTGAATGCGATTGCCGGGGTCACGCAAAAACATCAGTTATTACTCGTCGAAGATTGCGCTCAGCAATTTGAGGGGATGCCTGAAGGACGCCAGGATATCGCAGATGTTTCGATGTACAGTTTTGGTCCCATCAAAACCGCAACTGCATTAGGTGGTGCTGTCTTCTCGGTAGCTCGGAAAGAATTGGCAAATCAATTAGCCGAACTGGAAAGCCATTACCCTAAACGCTCACGCTGTTTCTTCTTTCGACGTTTGTTGAAATACAGCTTCTTGAAATTTATTTCATACAAACCGACATTTGCCACATTTGTAGGTATTATGAAACTGGTCGGCAAAGACTACAACAAATTGCTAAAAAAAAGCACGCGAGGTTTTTCTGGGCCTAATTTCTTCCAACTGATCCGACGCCGCCCAAGTTCACCGCTGGTCGGTTTGCTGGCTAGGAAGCTGTCCCGGTTTGATGGAAAATCACTTGCTGTTCAACGTACATTGGGCAATTATCTTCAATCTATTTTACTGGAACAGTCCGGACACCGAACAGCGGGAAGCAATGCACCATCCAACCATTATTGGGTTTATCCGGTGCTGGTGAAAGATCCTGCCGGGGTGGAATTCGGTCTACAAGCTGTAGGTGTTGATGCAGACCGGCATGGAAGCATGGTAGTCGTACAACCCCCTAAAGGTCACAGCTGCCATTACCCCGAAAATTCTGAATACATCTTAAATAATTCGGTATTCCTACCGCTGTATAAACCAATGACTACTGAAACAATGGAACGACTGGCGGTTGCAGTAGCAGACAATGATCAGTTGGCAGAGGTTACGGAGACTCATGCCGATGTTTGTGTCCGTAGCGTCCCTGAAAGTCTTGCGCAGGATACTTAATGCGGTTTTTGTGCATTTTCTTTTCAATTGTATCCGAGACGTCTATCCCCAGCTGATTAGCCAATGCGAGAGCATAACACATAACGTCGGCCAACTCTTCACCGACCGCTTCCAATTGGCCCGGATTCGTAGTAACTTCCCGGGATTCATCCATCGAGATCCATTGGAAATGTTCCATTAATTCCCCTGCTTCGATAGCCATTGACATGCTGATATTCTTTGGTGAATGGAATTGATTCCAATCTCGTTCATCGACAAAATCAGCAATCAGCTTGGCTAATTCACTGATTGTTGTTGTTTGATCATTCATGCATTCTCATCCTGCGTTTTGAGATAGGCGGACATGGCCTCCTGATAAACTGCCTGAATGGAAACTTGGCCGGCTTCACTAATTCGGCGGCAGGCCTCATACTCCGGTGAAAAACGCCGCTCTCCATCAGGTAACGTTGCCAGTTTACCCTCCAAAGTACCCCATTGTGTTTCCACATTATGAGCTTCCCGAGGCAGGATGTGGCGGCTGGCCAGCCATTTTCGAATCCCAATCGTCGAGGTTTGTTTGAAGAGTATTTTTTCAAGCCGGTCAACATCAGGGGCATAACAAAGTACTGTAATTTTTACACCGGGACGATTCTTCTTCATTTGAATGGATGATGAATAAACATCCAGAGCTCCCGCTGCACCAAGTAATTCTGCACAATGCCCGATAATCTCCCCCGACGTATCATCCAGATTTGTCTCGAGAACCCAAATCTGATCGACTACCGAGGACTCAGCTGCTTCGCCGACAATAAGTCGGAGTATATTACCCTGAGTATCAAGATCTTTATCACCAGCTCCATAACCAATTGTGTCAATTTTCATTGGGGGCAGATAACCAAACTGATCGACAATCGTCGATACAATCGCCGCGCCGGTTGGCGTTGTCAATTCACACTCAACCTGACTCGGTGCTATCGGAATACCCTTAAGCAACTCTGCGGTAGCAGGAGCGGGAATACTTACCCGTCCATGGGCAATTTTCACAAATCCGTGCCCTGTTGGAATAGGCGAACACTCAATTCGTTCCACTCCCAGCAGATCCCAGGCAATGGCACTACCTACAATATCGGCGATGGAGTCCACTGCACCAACTTCATGGAAATGCACCTTGCGAAGCGTAGAACCATGTACATGAGCTTCTGCCTCGCCAAGTTGTGTAAAAATTCGCTTTGCCAGTTCTTTTTGCACATTCGTCAAAACATCACTGCCATCGATCATGTCGGTAATGTGATGCAGGTGGCGATGAGCATGTTCCGGTTCATGTTCCACCGTCACACTTGTCGCGCGAAACCCTTTCTTCTTGACTTCCGTTGCTATCAGGCGACAGTCTGGTAAACCGAGGGAATCAATCCCCGCCTGAATTAATTTCAAATCAACGCCGGCATCTACCAACGCCCCGAGCGTCATATCTCCGGAGATCCCACTCATGCAGTCCAGGTAAGCAATCTTCATGTATCTTCTTTCATCGTTTGGAGTTGATTAAGTACGTGGCTTTCACATGCTCACCGTTCAATATACCGTAGCATAGACGTGGTAGAATATGGCCCATGGCCAAGTACAAAAACAAACCTCTATGGCAGTTACCCAAAGGCGTGTCACAAGGATTGTGGGACTACAGTCAGTCTGCATTTATTGCCGAGGACTATGACGAGTATTTTTCGCACACCAGCCTGTTCGATCTGGATCAGGAAATCGTCTTAGAAACGCTTGAGCGTGTCGGCCAGGCAGGTGATTTGATCGCTGATTTGGGGTGCGGAACAGGGCGGGCACTGGAGCCTGTTGTTCAGGCCGGTTACCAGGGATTGGCGATTGACCTTTCCTGGCCTATGTTACGAGTGGTTCAGCAAAAAGCTGATAAGCAGAATTTGAATATCCAATGCCTGCGTGCCAATCTGGTTGAATTAGAAATCCTCGCAGACAATTCGATCGATCATTGTCTCTGCCTGTTCAGTACACTGGGGATGATCAGCGGAGCTGTGAACCGCGAAAGCTGTCTGGGCCACATCTCAAGAATCCTCAAACCAGGCGGGCGATTTATACTCCATATCCATAACTACTGGTACAACCTCTATGACCCGGGCGGTCCTAAATGGCTGATTGGAAACTGGTTTAAGAGCATGTTTAGCTCAAAATTAGAACGTGGTGATCGTCACTTTAGCTACCGCGGTGTACCCAATATGTTTTTACATGTATTTCGCTACAGGGAAATTAAAAAATGCCTCTTGCGCGCAGGGCTAGTAATCGAAAAAACCGTACCGCTGTATGCTCAACCTCAAAAATCTCTATTAAAGCAGTGGCTGTTAAGAGACTTGCGAGCGAGCGGATGGATTTTTGTGACTCGTCATCAATAGCATTGCATTTCTCTCAATAATGGGAGTTATCCAATCTTGGCTTTTAGCCCGTTGTTAGGTTCAAGATACGAGTTTATAATTTCGTTTTTGATACAAAATAAGTCGAAAAACACCGGTTTTGATGAGCGGTGAGAGTTTGATTCATATCTGGTCCAACAGTAACAAATAAAAGCTCTTAATTTGAGTTGAAGGAGAATAACGTGGCAATTCGTGTTGCTATCAACGGCTTTGGACGTATCGGACGTCTAACATTCCGCAACCTAATGCGTCGTAGTGACGAATTTGAAGTGGTTG
This sequence comes from Planctomycetaceae bacterium, assembly GCA_002709045.1. Classification (GTDB taxonomy): domain Bacteria; phylum Planctomycetota; class Planctomycetia; order Pirellulales; family Pirellulaceae; genus UBA721. The sequence continues at coordinate 14,716 of PAPJ01000002.1, forward strand.
CAATCAACGACCTGACAGACAACAAGACCCTGCGTACACTTCTTAAGTACGATAGTATTCATGGTCGATATGACGGCGATGTCGAATACGATGACGAAAGCCTGATCGTGAACGGCAAAGCTATTCGCGCTCTGGCCGAACGAAACCCCGCCGACCTTCCCTGGGGTGATCTGGGAATCGATATAGTCGTAGAAAGTACCGGAATCTTCACGTCTCGTGGCGGCGATGGACAAGCTGGTTATTCTTCTCACATTGATGCTGGTGCCAAGAAAGTTATTCTTAGTGCTCCGGCAAAAGATGGTGCTGACCTGACCGTCGTCATGGGTGTTAATCAGGATCTGCTGACAGCTGACATGACATGTGTTTCAAACGCTAGTTGCACAACAAACTGTTTGGCACCAATCGCTAAAGTTCTGAACGACAACTTCGGATTCGAATCAGGTCTGATGACAACGGTTCACGCTTACACCAATGACCAGCGAATGCAGGATATGCCTCACAGCGACCTGTACCGTGCTCGAGCCGGTGCGCAGAACATTATTCCAACTTCAACTGGTGCTGCAAAAGCTGTTGGTCTGGTCATTCCGGAACTCAACGGTAAGCTCACAGGTATTGCCATGCGGGTTCCCGTACCAACCGGATCTGTTGTTGACCTAACCGTCAATCTTGGTAAATCAACCACTGCTGAAGGCATTAATGCTGCCATGCAGGCTGCCGCCGAAGGCCCACTCAAAGGTGTACTTAAATACGCCGTTGATCCACTGGTTTCAACCGACATTATTGGTGATCCTCACAGTTCTATTCTGGCAAAAGACTTTACTCAGGTTCTCGGAGGTGAAGGAACCATGGCAAAAGTTGTTAGCTGGTATGACAATGAGTGGGGGTATTCAAACCGAACTGCTGACTTGTGTGCCCTTTTGGGAAATATGTAATTTCAAGTTATTACCAAACCAAGGTATAACTAACCGCAGAGGTTTTCGGCCTCTGCGGTTTTTTTATGATATCCCCACATCGACAGACACCATGATCCACTTTAACGAACTCGAAGCTCCAAAACCGAACATCCATGAGGTTGCCGACGAAAGCTCTGCAATCCTCGAAAAAATTCAGTCCTCCCGGCAACTCAATGACGTCTTAGATTCCATGGAACAATGGGATCAACAACGTCGTAAAGTGGGTACTTATCTGGCTTTGGTCTACCTGCGATTTACTCAAAACACTGCAGATGAAAAAGCAAAGGCTGCAAAAGATGAGTCTGATGCAATGCGTCCGAAACTGACCGAACTGGATAACAGCATCAAAAAATCTCTTGTCCAGCACTCTCTGCGAGGTGAACTGGAACAACGGGTCGGCTCACAAATGTTCAGCCTTTGGGAGTCCGAAATACCAACATTTGACCCGGCCATTTCCGACGATCTGATTGAAGAGTCGGGGCTAGAGTCCCAGTACACCGCTTTAACTGCCTCGGCAGAATTTGAATTCGACGGTGAGACTCATAACCACTCTACAATTGGCAAATATCGTGAATATGCAGATCGTGATCTGCGATACGGAGCCGAACAAATTAAGTGGCAATGGTTCGATCGGAATGGTGAAGAACTGGACAACATATATGACAAGATGGTAAATCTTCGTCACAAAATGGCTCAAAAGCTAGGCTTTAACAACTACGTCGAAATGGCTTACTTAAAAATGTGTCGCGTGGACTACAACCAGGCAGATGTGTCACGGTACCGTCGGATGGTACAGCAACATGTAACTCCTTTAGGAAGCATCATTCGTCAGCAGCAGGCCGAGAAACTGGGCATCGAAAAAACCATGTACTGGGATGAAGCTGTCTATCTTAAGGAAGGAAACCCACTGCCGCCGCAGGAATACGACACTATGATAAAGCTGGCTCAGGATATGTTTGACCAGCAAGGCTACGGGCTCGATGACTTCTTCAAACTAATGACCGATGGCGGTTACATGGATCTGCAAAGTCGCAAAGGCAAAGCGGGTGGCGGCTACTGTATGTCTTTCGACACCATTGGAATGCCGTTCATATTCGCGAACTTCAAAGGAACTCGTGCCGATGTTGAAGTTTTCACTCATGAAATGGGGCATGCTTTTCAGGGCTATATGAGTCGTCATCAACCATGGCTTGACTACCTGTGGCCAACTTACGAGTCATGTGAAATACACTCGATGGGTCTTGAGTTCCTGACATACCCTCAGATGGATCTGTTCTTTGGAGAACGCGCTGATGAGTTCCGACGTATTCACTTATCCAGCAGTCTCATGTTCCTGCCTTATGGAGTCAGTGTTGACGAATTTCAGCATCGGGTCTACGAAAATCCGGCTGCAACACGAGATCAACGACATGCGATGTGGAAAGACATCGAACAAGCTTATATGCCGTTCGTAGATTATGGTGACCTACCCCATGCAACTAAAGGTGGTCGCTGGCACGATAAACAACATATTTTCCGCTCACCCTTTTACTACATTGATTACACACTGGCCCAGACCTGTGCGCTGCAGTTTTGGATCCGCGCCCAAGAAAATCGTGATCAAGCAATGGATGATTACGTTGCCTTATGTAAACGCGGCGGCGAAGCCCCTTTTCAGCAACTTGTAAAGGAAGCTAATCTCATTAGCCCGTTTCAGGATGGCTGTCTAGAGAACGTCGTGAAACAAAGTCGAATTACACTTGGACTTGGGGACTAAGCAATCCACCATGAAGTTTTCACTAAACTCACTAACTCTGCTGCTCATCTTGTTTGTGTCCACTGCTGCCGCTTGTCTGTGGGACACTGATACATTGAGTGAAGAAATGAGTGAATCTCCAAATGCCATTGAATTGGTAACCGGTGCATTTCCCAGACATAGCGAAGCATTCTATCGCTGGCGTATCGAAGATCGGCAAGCCAAACTGGAACAGGGTGATGACGAACCGCTGCATTACGATGACATCGCTGTTGCCTTTGACAAGCTGGATCAACACGAAGAGGCAATCCAATGGATGAAGCATAAGCAGGAGAAATATCCGGATAAATATGAAACTTATGCGAATCTGGGAACCTTCCACATTCACAACGGAAATTTTCCAGAAGGTATTCGTTACATAGAGAAAGCTCTGGAGATAAATCCTGCAGCCCACTTTAATCGTGAGCGATACCAGCTTTATGTAGTACGTTATCTTCAATACCGTAGCGAACATGGACAATTTAAAGAAGGTAAACTGCTACTACCTCTTAGCCGGGATCCGTATGAAGACGAACGAAGTGCCAATATCCGAAATCGTCATAAGGGTGGGGTTTTACATGCTGTTCCTGCTCCGGGGATCAACAACTTCTATACTTTTATTGCTGATGATTTAGCTGATAAGACAGTTAACAACTACAATCCACAGCATGTTCAAATATCCAAAGAGCAAACGGCCGAAGCCATTCAGGGTATTCTTGGCATGATGCGATTTGGCCACCATGACTCTCCCATTCTGCTGGAATGTCTGGCCGACCTACTCACGCCTAAGATGTCGGATAGCGTTGGGAATCGCATTGCGGCACGAGCATTACTGAAAGCTTCCTATGAAGTAAATGACGAAGTGGCTCGCAAAATGTTCTACGATAAAGCATCCGACGCGATTTATTATCAGAAAGGGCTTGAAATTAATCCGCTTGAAAAAGCTTTCAAACGCGAATTATCGCAGGCGGACGAGTACTATGCTGAATTAGTTGCACTGGAAAAGTCATGGATCGAATCCGGAAAGAATGTCGATGCGGAATTTCGTAAAAAGTACTACCAACGCGACAAAAACGGAGAGACTCTGGCTTATTTCCCCGTTGAATTTAAGCAGATAGCCAGCATTTCAAATAGCCAAACTGTGAAAATTCGGCCAAAATTCTTCGTAGCACTTGCATCGTTAATACTAGGGGTATCAATCACAGCACACTTGTTAATCAAAGTATTGAGTAAGTTTAAACGTGGTGTTTAGATTTTAAGTGAAATACATATTTACCCAAAATAGCTCAAAATCCTATACTTCCGAATGCATTGGTGTCCAATCCAATGAGCTTAGCCACTAACCTTAATGTAGAGTTCCAGGGAATGAAATTCCACCCTGCCCAAATGAAGCCTGCCCGCTGCTTGCTGACTTTATTTATCTCGACCATCCTGGTAATTTCTGTCAGTGGTCAGGACACTTCTGAAGATCCCGCGCAGTCAGTTCTCAAAGAACAGACCGCTACTGAAACCACGGCGGATGCTGCGGCCGAAGAACCAAAAGAATTCACTCCACCAGCCATTACATTGGGATCAGCCTCCGGTGAGAGTCCGGAAGAACTTGCTTTCAAGCCTTCGACATTTGAAGGTATCATACCTGGTGTTTCCAAGAGTTCTGAAGTCACTGAAAAACTGGGAGAACCGCGAGCCAAAATTGAGACCAATGGAAGTCATGTTTTGGTGTATGCCATGGAACCTTATGACCGGGTTGGTATCGTTATCAAAGAGGACCTAACCGACTCGATTCACCTTCACTTCAAACAACCGGCTGAATTGAAACAACTGATTACCGAAATGGGTCTGGTGGAGAACACAGCAGTCACCCAGACAACCACATCAGACAAAGCATTTCTCCTTGTCTGGCCGGAACAGGGTGTCACGTTTCATTTTAAGCGGAACAAGGACGTCGATCAGGTATCGCGTGTTTCCTTCACAACTATTCAGGCAGAAGCTTATCTGGAACGGGGGACACATCGTCAGTGGTTTGATTACGCCGGAGCACTATCAGATGCCAAAGCTGTGCAGGCACTTATCCCTGACGATGAGCGTGCTTTCATTCTGGAAGCACAAATTGAACAACGCATGGGAAATGTGAAGGCGACTAATGCCGCACTGGAAAAAGCAATTCAATTAGCGCCCGGCGACACCGATTTATTGCTAATGCAGGCAGGACTGACAAGCCTGATCAACGACACAAAAACTATGTTGCAACGTGTCCGCGCTATACGAAACAACACGCGTCTATCACCACTAATCCGCTCCCGGGCTGCTTACATGATGGGTGAACTAGTGGCAAACTCCGATTCACCGGATTACAAGCAAGCCATGATCCATCACTCAGAATCCATCCAGCGAGCTCGTGAACTGATGGAGACCGATGACCTTGAAACTCAATTCGATGCCATTCGTCTGGTGATTGAAGGGCATCTGGCAGTCGCTCATGATATTGCCCGGGGAAGTTTTGCTAAAGATGAAAAAAAATCTGTTGTCCCCAAATGGATCAATATTTCCTGGGAACTAACAGATCATTTACTCCGCCATGACTATCATGACAGCACTATCGGCATGGAAGTTTGTCGCCGTGCCCTCGAAGCACTTGCATTATTAGACGAAGGTTCCGACATTACGGATTGGATTGATCGTGTGGATCAGATATCGACTGAACTAAAACAAACAGAAGGAGCGTCTCCTGAATATCTGGAACGTATAAAATGGGAGTGGGCATTGGCATTGGCGCATGCCACAGAGAGTGCTCGTAAAGGGAAAGACATCGATCGTGTTCAACAACTCGGTATGGAGTCCTATCAACTCTTTAATAAATTCCTGAAAGTTGAAACTGTCTCTCCTCAATGGGACAATGCCCAAACTCATGCAGCCATCGGAGCACTTTGCTATACCCTTGGAAGCGTCGAGGCGATTGATAAACAAAACCATGAAGAAGCCTGTAAGTGGTATGATACCGCCGTCGAATATCTGACGACTGAGGGGGTTGAACAATTCACGCGTGGTGAGGGATGGCATGGAGAACGTATGGTCAGTATGGGACTCTCGTACTGGAAAGAAGGAAACCGCCCGAAAGGATTAAACCTCACCAGACGCGGCATTCAGTGGATCGAACAAGCTGTTGAAAAGCAGGGCTTCTCAAATCAAAACTTAAAGATTCCCTATGGCAATCTGGTCATTATGTATAAAGCTCTGGGGCAACCACAGGAAGCCGAGAAAGTTTCTGATGCCGCCGAGGCTCTCACTAAGCAACGGTAACCCATCGAAAAGCAAAGATGAAGTAATGGCAGTTCTATTCTTTCTATTTGTCGCCGTTACCTTAACCGAACTTTATTTAATTATTGAGATCAGTGGGTCTATCGGCTGGGACTTTACGATCGGCTGGTCGATCCTTACCGGACTGGCCGGAAGCTGGCTGGCGAAACAGGAAGGTCGGCGAACAATGGCCAATATCCAACAACGGATGGCCCAAATGGAAATGCCCGGTCAAGAACTTGCCGATGCTCTGCTGATTGTTATCTCCGGCGCGTTATTAATTACGCCCGGATTTTTAACCGACGTGATTGGATTTACAATCCTCTTGCCTGTCACACGAACGCTTTACAGAGCCGTTATTGGGAAGTGGTTTAAATCACGCATTGGAATTAATCAATTCTATCAACAGAGTTCCGGCACTTTTCCGGAGGCTGGCGAATTTGGTCAGACCGATCCCTGGGAGTCCATTGTCGAGGGAGAGATTGTCGATGATGATGACTATATCGAAGGCGAAATCATCTCCGAATAAGCTTATGAACCAATTGATATTTCAGCAATCAGGTTCTGGATTTGCTGGTCCATTTTTTCAGAGAACAAAACCTTAAACTGGCTGGATTCAAAATCAGGTACCAGCTTTTCTAATACTGCTGCCCAAATCTGTTTTATCCCGTCTCCGGTCACAGCCGAAACTTTCAAACCCGGCCACGCTGCTGGTGCCTCCGGAAGATCCGACTTATTGCCAACCACTAACACTGTATAGTCTGTCAAGGCTTGCTGGATTTCACTTTCCCATGGCGTGGATAGATCATGAACCCAGAGTACCAGATCAGACTCTGCCAGTTGATTCTTTGCCAATTTGATGCCGGTAATTTCAATCGCATCGTCTCCCTCACGTAAGCCGGCAGTATCCACAAATTCAATTTGCCAGCCCTGGGTCACCGTGATCGCGCGCAGTAAATCCCGTGTGGTGCCGGGCTGTTGATTTATAATCGCACGATCATAACCCACTAATTGATTAAGCAAACTGCTTTTACCGGCATTCGGTCGACCGGCAATAACAATGGACCATGGTTCGATGAGATGTCGTCCTAAATGGCTGGTATGGCCATAAGGGACAAGTAACGCTTTCGCCTTTGCCGACTCGCCTCGCTCATGTAATTTAACAGCCTCCTGAATCACCTTTTCAACTTCACCATTGGAGTGTTGCATGACGAGCTTTGTTGCCAGAGAAGTTTTCGTCTTTGGCAGCAATTGTTCCACCTGTTTCCAATAGGGTAAGTCCCCACCTGATCGCTCACAATCAAGATTCTGCCATGACAGCAACTCACCCCCACCCTGACTCAGCGCAGATGTAAGGGCCTCGACCGCGGCGAAGCCGCCATGACAATGAACCTCGATTTCCAGTTCTGAAATCCGGGCAACCACGATTTCTTCGTAAGTTCCATCGCCGTGTATCCATTGGCCAAACACAATACGTTGAACCGGGTAACTGGAAAACGGCTTCCGACCAAGCGGACGGAAGTACTGATCAATAACCTCAACAGCAGCTTCACCTGTGATTAAAAGAGTGGCAATAGCAGAACGACCAGCAGGTGTAACCTGAGCAAAAGCAAATCGTGTCGTACTACTCATAGCTGCAATCCTGCTTCAACAGCAGCAGCAATCCCTAGCAAGCAAAGGTACGAAACGGTATGACATTCGAAGTCGAGGTGTTTCGAAATCCAATCGTTTCCTCCGGAAATAAAAACGGGCGTCGACTCACCAAGAATGCGGCGTTGCTGCTTTACCACTTCATTAATCGATCCGACAAGTCCCCAGTAAATACCGGCAGAGATGGCATCATCGGTATCCTTACCAATCGGTTTCGGAGTATTTTCTTTAGCGGGTACGATTTCCGGTAACTGAGCCGTGCCGTCATTGAGCGCACGAGCGATTAAGGCGGCACCTGGCATGATCACTCCACCGGCAAACCCCCCTTGTTGATTGACAACATCAACCGTTACTGCAGTTCCTGAATCGATCACAATCGCCGGTCGGGCTGCTGGAGCAAGTGAGCTGACAGCAAACGCGGCAAGCAGTCGGTCAGTCCCAACCAGATCGACGGCTAAAACATCGGACTCAAACGGGAGCATGCTATTATTTAATACGGTGACCTCTGCTGCGGGGCAATCGGCTGCAATCGTCATCGTTAGTCGCTGACAAACCTGCTGATTCACACTGGCTATAACCCAATGTGCCTGACTATCAACCAGACGACAAAAATCGTCCCAAGAAGGCGATTGGAATTGTTCTTCATCCAACGTTATCACACGGGAAGGTGGTAGTTCCCTGATAGACTCACCGGCAGGAAACCAGCCCAGCTTAATACTGCTGTTTCCAATATCGACCGCCACCAACGAAGTCATGACCGCTTCGCCTCTTCGAGAGACCGGTAGATTTTATTGGACAGTTCATTGAGACCCTGTCCTGTAACTGATGAGATTAAAAACACCTCACCACCTGTAAATTCGGCCAGTTGTGCTTGTACTTCTTCGGCTCCTGGAATCTCGGCTTTCGTCACGGCTATCAACTGAGGTCGCTGTTCTAACTGTGCGTTGTATTGACGCAGTTCAGCTGAAATAGCTTTATAGTTATCAATCGGATCAGTCCCGTCAATCGGCTGAGGTTCGATCAAGTGCACAAGAATTCCAGCGCGCTCAATATGTCTTAAAAATTCATGTCCCAGCCCGACGCCTTCTGAGGCACCTTCAATTAACCCGGGGATATCAGCCATAATAAATGACCGTTCCCAGTCAAGTAATACTCGTCCGAGATTGGGGAACTTTGTTGTAAACGGGTAATCAGCAATTTGAGGCGTTGCTTTTGTGACGCGACTCAACAACGTGCTTTTACCGGCATTCGGTTTTCCAACCAGTCCGACATCTGCAATCACCTTCAGTTCGAGATTAACTTTACGTACTTCACCATCTCCGCCAGGAGTCCATTCACGAGGAACTTGATTCACCGATGATTTGAAACGAGCATTACCTTTTCCACCTCTACCGCCCTTGGCTGCAATAAAGGAATCCCCGTTATTGACCAGATCCTTAATGACAAAATCATGTTCGGCATCCATGATAATTGTCCCGGGAGGCACTTTAATGGTAACATCCTCACCATCCTTTCCACGACGATTCTGACCACTTCCGTGATGACCGCGATCAGCTTTCCAGAATTTTCGATGGCTCAGAGCGGTCAGGCTATCAACACCTACTTCTGCCACGATATGGATGCTGCCTCCATTACCGCCGTCACCTCCATCGGGACCTCCACGCGGTACATATTTCTCACGTCGGAAGCTCAAGCAACCGTCTCCGCCCTTACCGGCAGCCAGTTCGATCGTAACGCGATCTACAAACATAAGTTACAGCAATGATTAGATTTTAATGATGCAATAAAAAAAGGGATCTCTCCAATCGATGGAGACATCCCTGTTCTTGTATTGGAAATAACTTAGTTACCGGCACCAACCACGTTGATGCGTCGGCCTTTACGGTCAAACTCAACAACTCCGTCTGTCAATGCAAATAAGGTGTAATCTTTACCCTGACCAACATTCTTCCCCGGGTGAAATTTATTTCCAACCTGTCGAACAAGGATGTTACCAGCGATGACGCGCTCACCACCAAATTTCTTCACACCACGACGCTGTCCATTCGAATCGCGACCGTTTCGGCTGGAACCTTGTCCCTTCTTATGAGCCATTTTATGAGCCTATTGATTACTTAGTTTTGAATTATTTTTTCTTTGTTTCATTATTCCACCAAAACAGGCACCATAGATTTGTGAAGGCGCACCGCTAACGGTAAAAACCCGTTTTAAACTGGTATGCCAATCTCATCAAGAGGCTAAATGACCTGAATTCCTCTGATGACTGTTTTAATAGGCTTTCGACAGTTCTCACTCTGACCAAATTGGAGATTTTTCGAATAAGCCGCTGTCATCAACAAAATTGTGCGTGCCCTGTTGAATACGCCGAGGCAAGACTGAAATAAACTCTTCTGCCACGAATAATAACTATTTATTGAGTGGCTGAATTTCGGTTACTGCTGGATTTTCAGCCGTTCGAAAGACTGGTGAATTCGTCCCTGTATAAATCCACTGGTTGTTAGCGAATTTATTCATTCCGTAAAGTCGCATAATAGCAACCTGTCTCAAAGTGTATATTTTGTAGATGTCTTTCTGAGCATTGTCAGGTCGGTTCAACCGATTAAGATTCACGGGAATCATTACCAAGTCACCCACTGTCGGCTCTTGCCCCGCAGCAATATAGTCCATATTAACGCGTTGGATATCACGAACCTGAATACCATAGGCTTGTGAAATTGAAGCCAGCGTTTCACCAGCCTTGGTAGTGTGTAAACGGACAGGTTCCAAATCGTTGTAACGTTCATGATTATTTCGCGGAAAGCGAATCAATGTACCAACCGGGAGTTTATTCGGTGTCGATAATACATCCCGATTGAGCTGATAGATTTCAAGTGCTCTCGATTCGTCACTGAGAAACCGTTTGGCCAGAAACTTAAGGTTATCACCGGGCTCAATCGTGTAAATAATCTCCGGCCGGGGCACAGCGTTCGGCAACCCATAGAAAACATTGTCTTTCGTTAATTCAATTGTGTCGCCGGGACGGTAGAAGTTAAGTTGTAGTGTCTTGAGTTCGATCACACGACCAGCCGCAATTTCATCACCAACCTGTGGATCTTCTGCTGTATCTTCATAGCGATAGGCATTGGTAAGTCCCTGAATATACAAGGAAAAGAAATTCGTCCGCGGATCAACATCCTCCCATGTCACGACTCCCCAGACACCTTTTCCAGATTCGGCATCTTCTCGCTGGATCTTAGTGTTCGCCATTTCCACTGAGTTCAACAAACGCCCAGGGACCTTTTCAATCTCTGCGATTTCATCCTTTACTGAAGGAATAAGGCGATCCAAATATTCCTTGCTCTGCAGATGACTGCGCAGAGTAAAGTAAGGAATGAAATAACGAAACCGAGCATCCTTACGTATATTGCTAAAACGAGTGTAACGAGGATCAGCCTGCTCCATATCTTCGGGCTCAGCCTGGAAGTGTACTTCTTTACCTAAATACCGAACACGATAAACCATATACCAAATCGTCTTACGCTGCATCTTGCCAGAGGCCTGAGGGATATCAACAGCAACCATACGGAATGGTTTAAATGTAAATTCCAGACCCCAGACATTTCTCCGGAGTGGAACCTGCAATGACCGTTGGAACAATGTTCGTGTGTCGGGAGTAAAATTAGGCTGCCACTTAAGGAAAGACCGGGCCTTGGAAATCTCAATGAGATCCGCCGGAGTGGAATAGGTTTCACCTTCTTCAATTACCGGAGCGACGGTGGTTAGCACACCCGGAGCCAACACTCGCTCGGAATTCTGCGCTCCGGCGTCAGTCGACAACATAGTCATAATCATGGCAATGACTAAACAAACTGGTTTAGCAAAGACGTTATTTATAGATTTCATGGTCATTGTTAGACCTCTTCTCCGGCGAACTTACCAAACAACCTCCAACAACAATAGTCAGAGAATGATCTGATTTCATTCTTAACTCGAGTATAAAAACCGTTTTTTCAAACAGTCAAGTTTTTTATTTATCCTTTAATGTCTATCGTTTGGTCGTATCAGTGGATGCCGATGCAGGAATCGTTCGTTTTTCGGATTCTTCTGCCCGAAAAATAACCGCTTCAACAATCTGACGATCCTGTAGTCCAAACTGCGAAACCTTGTCATTAGGAATCGTAAAGACAAACAAGTACTGGTTATCGTTTTCATCCGTCACATGGTGATAAACCCATTGAAAAGTGATCTCATCTACAAGCCCCACAGCGGAGACTCGGATATACGGATATTTACCTCGGAGAGGCTGGTGATGAGTTTCAGTAAACTCTGCCAACTGGGCTCCCAGAGATTTTTGTATCTGCTGCTGCAGTAACCCCACGGTCATATGTTTCTTGTTACCTAACGGTTGCAAGCAACTTAAACTGCATTGTGACACCAGATCACCCCGTATGACTTGTCTCATGACAAGCAGTTTCGACTGATCCATCATCACATGCCAATCACGACTCAACTCCAGTTCTATCGAATCGGCAACCGGAACAAGTGAAAGCAATTCGTCCCGATCAGTGACCGGACGGTTACATTTCTGAATAATGGTGTCGTTTAATGTTGCAAACTGATTTAAAACAGCCGACTGAACAATGACTTTCGCTCGCACGTCCAAACCGGGTTTTGCATGACCAATTTCTCGTCGCTCGGTCATCTCCAATGACACTTTAGTAAAGCTTCGGGTTTGAATGTCGTAGACAGCCTGCAGCGTTAATTGGATCTGGGTTAGAACTCCGTTGACTCCCCCGGCAACATCACCCTGACAAATAATTATTGCCTTTTTGTTATCGACAGACTCTAAAGTGGTTTTAACATCATTTTGGGCAACTGCATCCAAAGCCAGAATGGCCGATAAATCTGAAGAATCAAGTTCCCAGACATCGCCGACACTAACGGGTATTTGGGGAAGAAGTTGATAGAAGAGTGTTGGGCTTAGTTGATTATCAACGAGATCCAGTTCATCACGAGTGAGTTTTCCTTGCGGGGAATACAGACGATGCTCATCGAGTTGGTACTGGTCGACAATCAGTTTCCGATTCTTTCTCAGACCGGGTGTTACCTTACCTTGACCAATCGAGACTTCGGATTTTACATCACGATAATAGCGTATTGCACGGCACAGATGCGTGGCCCGCTGGTAGCTGATCCATTGTTCGTAATTCTGCCGCCCTGAAACCTTGACATTCTGCTCAACCACTCCAAATCGGGCGGACTTCATCTTCACTTTGCCTTCGACAGCGACGGACACATTTACCAATTGTTGCAGAGGTTGATCTGAAGGCTGAAAAGTATAAGTTTTAGCCCAAACTGTGTATGGATTACTACTGAGCACTATCAAAAGGACAGCGATCATCATGAATCGTTTACAGTGTTTGGGTGAGTACTGGTACATTTGTTTTATATGGTTCGCGTGATTTATAAGCGCGCAAGTCGACGGGTATCCGTTTTTTAGACGGACCGGTTAATCGGTAAATCGACCTAAAAACGTACTCTGGTTAAGGCAATTTACGTTTCAACTCAGTAATTTCAGTGTTTTCAGCATCTCGTCGCCCTGACGCAATTCACTCTTTTTTTATAAAAATCTGTTTAGATCATCTGAAATGCCTTTATTTATAGTGTTTTAGCGATGAAAAATAGTTCTCAAGAGTTGTTCAAAGTCATGCACCATCTACGAATTAGTTACGTATATATGAAGCAAGGCTTGACATGGCCTTTATAATGAAAGCTGTCATCTCGTAGGTAGTCTGATGACAGTCTGATTTGCCAAATCAGACAAATGCATTGGGATTGAGAACCTAAAGCGAAACGTCAGACTACTACGGTAATCAGGGGCTCACCACTCGAGAAGACAACATAAGATTCCTGATTTGCGTGACCACACTCTGTAACTGAATCCGGTAGTCATTAACCGGCTGAATCTTGGGAAGGATTTAGTCTTGGTTAATGCATCCTTAGTTAAGAAGTGCAGTCACAAGGAACAGCATGCAGGGGTCTGGCAGAGAAGGGAATAGCCATGAACTCATCTTACCGCAGTAATGTGCTGCGCAATTTGCGTGACACGCTGGCTTCCGTCGACGAACGTGAAGTGACATTACTCTACGTAAATCGTATCGAGAAGCTTATCTACGATATCGAACACGATCGATCTTGCTCGTTTGGTTATCTTTACGATCGGATCATCGGCAGCAACTCAACTCCGTCTGAAATCAACTCAAGTCTCAAAATCGCCGGTGAGGAAATTCATCATGATTTAAGATTGTTAGTGGAAGACCTGACAGAACATGTTGGTTTAACTGCTGACGAAATCATTGAGCCCGTTTACACAGTGGATTCGCTAAGTAAGCATCTTAGGGTTTCATCCAAGACGATCTCACGTTGGAGAAACAATGGGCTTGTCAGCCGCAAGATCATAATTAATGGTCGTAAACGCGTGGCTTTCACCAAGTCTAGTGTAGAAGCATTCAGAGCTAATAATCGAGACAGGGTTTCCCGCGGTGAACGCTTTAGCCAACTGACTGATTCGGAACGGCATGAGATCTTGCAACATGCGCGGCAGTTGGCAATAACCGGCGCATGCCCCTCGGAAACAGCTCGTCGTCTGGCCGACCATTTCAATCGCAGTATTGAAACAATCCGTTATACGCTGAAGCGTTATGACACTGATAACCCGACCGAAGCTATCTTCCCGCGTGCACGAGGCAAACTATCACTGGATTCCAAACGTAGTATCTTTCAACGATTTACTGGAGGCACCAGTGTTGCGATGTTGGCTCGGCAGTTCAACCGCACGACTTCGACTATCCATCGTGTAATCAATGAAATGAGACGCGTGGCAGTCATGGAATTACCGCTCGACTATATGCCCTCGGATGAATTCAGTCGACGCGGTGCTGAAAAACGGATCATGGCACCTATTCCGGATCCGGAAACCCCACCGCGCCGAACCCGTGCTCCGAAAGAACTCCCCTCCTATCTGTCGTCACTATACGAAGTGCCTCTGTTAACTCGTAATCAGGAACAGCATCTGTTCCGCAAGTTCAATTACACAAAATACAGGGCGCACAGATTACGCGTTGCATTTGAGAAGACCGGTGATAGTTCCTTAATAGACGAGATCGAATCATGGTGGGAATCAGCAGTCCAACTAAAGCAAATGATCATTCGTTCCAACTTGAGATTAGTTGTTTCCATTGCCAAACGTCATATGAAAGCGACTGAAGACTTCTTCACACTTGTCAGTGATGGCAACATGTCATTAATCCGGGCTGCTGAAAAATTCAACTACTTGCTGGGCAATAAGTTTTCTACTTATGCATCCTGGGCAATCATGAAAAATTTCGCGCGTACGATTCCAAACGAATTTCGTCATCGCGATCGTTTCCGTACAAGTCTTGAAGAGGCTTTTGTCATCCAAGATGACCCGCGGACCAGTCGCCAGCAATTGGAGATTGAGGATGAGCACAGGAAGCTAGTAATTGGCAGCATCCTTACTCAACTGGATGATCGCGAACAAAAGATCATCATCAGTCGTTTTGGCCTGGCTCCGGGACGTGAACCCCAAACACTGCAACAGGTGGGTGAAGAAATTGGCGTTACTAAAGAAAGGGTACGTCAAATTGAAGCTAAAGCTCTGCGAAAACTACGTCGGGAAGCAACAACGGAGCATTTAGAGCTTATTGAAAGTTAGGATAAGGCCCATTTCTCATTGCATGCAAACCAATAGCTTATCCGACAAATCCAGGCAGAATGAAGTTATGACCGGATTCGTCGGATAAGCTTTCGGGATTGTACATTGAGGTGTATTTCCAAAAGACCGTCTTTCTCTATAACCCGAGTTTTTCACAGCGTTGGGTTGTCTTTACTGATTAGCTCAGCTGTTTAACTATCTAATTGTCTCATTTTTTATGTATTCCCGCCTTCACAGTGACAATAGGCAGGTATATTTTGGTTTTATACCGAATTGAAACAAGCAACTCGCATATTGCAGAAGTACCCAATTTCGGTATATTTACACGTTTTGATGATCGGACAATTTTCCGAGTATTAGAAGTTAAGCCACTGTAGCTCAATTGGCAGAGCAGCTGATTTGTAATCAGCAGGTTAAGGGTTCAAGTCCCTTCGGTGGCTCTCGCGATTTTCTTCAAGTTACAAGACTTGTAAAAAATCAGTGAACAGGTGGGTTTCCCGAGCGGTCAAAGGGGTCAGACTGTAAATCTGATGGCAGCGCCTTCGAAGGTTCGAATCCTTCACCCACCACTTAAAGGGTAAGACCTGACAACAATCCTAAATCAAATGACTGACATGTTAGTGCTATATTTAAGCTCTGCCTGTCAGTCAATTTATTTTGGGAAAGTTGCTGATTTGCCTCTTATCAGTATTCCTTTTTTTGCGTAAAAATAGAGGATTGCTGCACAATGTGTATGGGCTTCATTGCGCACTATTTAAGTATTGCGGGTGTAGCTCAATGGTAGAGCCACAGCCTTCCAAGCTGAAGACGAGGGTTCGATTCCCTTCACCCGCTCTTACCATACAATATTGTGTTTTGATTAATTGCTGCCGGAACTCAAGTTTGGGCAATTCTTGATCAAAGGCGAAGAGTGGCTGATGCTGCTGTAGCTCAGTGGTAGAGCACTTCCTTGGTAAGGAAGAGGTCACGGGTTCAAGTCCCGTCAGCAGCTCTTTTTGGTTGTGCTTAACCGTATAACTGATAAACCAGACGTAAATAAGTCTGATTGGAATTCCGATTACCATCGATTTATATCGAGTGGTGGTCGAAATGAAGTGACGGCTTACCAAAATATTTAATCACGTCGGAAACGACAGAATATCATTATTTTCAGAAGATAGGTAAAGGAAATGGCCAAGGAGACTTTCGAACGTACAAAACCCCACGTGAACGTGGGTACGATCGGCCACATTGACCATGGTAAAACAACGACCACTGGTGCGATTCTTGCAGTGCAGGCTGCTAAGGGTCTGGCTGAATTCAAGGAATACTCCGAGATTGCAAAAGGTGGTACAGTTCGTGATGAAACTAAGACTGTTACCATTGCTGTAGCTCACGTTGAGTATGAAAGTGAAACTCGTCACTACGCCCATATTGACTGTCCGGGGCACGCTGATTTCATTAAAAATATGATCACCGGTGCTGCTCAGATGGATGGCGCGATTTTGGTGGTTTCAGCAGCTGACGGACCAATGCCTCAGACTAAAGAGCATGTCCTGCTGGCAAAACAGGTTGATGTACCGGCGATCGTTGTATTTCTCAACAAATGTGACCTCGTCGACGACGAAGAGCTATTAGAACTTGTGGAACTCGAAGTTCGTGAACTACTCAGTAAATACGACTTTGACGGTGACAATGCAATAATCGTTCGTGGTTCTGCTCTACCTGCGTACCAGAATCCTGCTGACGCAGATGCATCTGCCTGTATCTCAGAGTTGGTGGAGGCTATTGATGCTAACGTTCCGGAACCGGATCGTGACGAAGACAAGCCATTTCTAATGGCTGTCGAAGACGTCTTCTCAATCGAAGGTCGTGGTACTGTAGCGACTGGTCGTATCGAACGTGGTGTGATCAACGTTAATGATGAAGTAGAAATTATTGGGCTAAAGGAAACTCATACCACTATTTGTACTGGTGTTGAAATGTTCCGCAAATTGCTTGATAAGGGTATGGCTGGCGATAACGTTGGATGTCTCCTACGTGGTGTAAAGCGGGAAGATATCGAACGTGGACAGGTTCTTGCCGCTCCCGGTAGTATCACTCCTCACTTCAAGTTTGAAGGTGAAGTTTACTGCCTAAGTAAAGAAGAAGGTGGACGTCACACTCCATTCTTCAGTGGTTACCGTCCTCAATTCTTCTTCCGTACAACAGACGTAACAGGTACTGCTAATTTGCAGGGCGCAGAAATGTGCATGCCTGGTGACAATGTCAAGATGGAAGTGGAACTACATAAGCCTATTGCGATGGACGAAGGTGTTCGCTTCGCTATTCGTGAAGGTGGTCGAACTGTCGGCTCGGGTGTAGTAACTAAGATTGTTGAGTAGTACTCGGCAATCTTTAAGAAGGGGTGTAGCTCAATTGGCAGAGCACTGGTTTCCAAAACCAGCGGTTGCGGGTTCAAGTCCCTCCGCCCCTGCCATATAACCCTTGATTCGGGTCGAGGTATTTAATACCTGCTTCTCGAATTAGGGAATTTACAATTCGAAATTTAACACTGATTTACTCATCGTACGTAATGGATTTGTTACACGTACGAGAGTTTCACCTCCCTTGAGGTGGACGGTAAGACCTCAACGCTGGATGATGATTCGAGGTTTTGCTGAGTGAGAGTTGGGGTCACCTTCATGTAGGGTGGCAGAGAACCTGACTCTGATTTTGGCCTGATGGACTCAGAATTTGTTCGCTGCAGCGGGAAACTGTAGTGAAACCAACTGAAACCATTGCTTCTGAGGCTGAGTAGTCGGTTAGTAACTCAGATCTTACGGGATCTGGATATTAATTGGATGACAACGACGTAATGTCCAAGAATGCAAACTTGCAGTCTGCCGGTAAAAAAGCAGATCAACCTGCAGTCAATGTAAAACTGATTCGAACTCTGTTCAGCGGAACTCGACATCGTCCCACGATGGGATTGGTGACGCGCCGCACGAGCATGTTGACGTTTATTATTGTGTTTGCTCTGGGGATATGGTCACTCAACATTTGGGTCAAAGGTAATCTGGGTGGAATGCTGTTTTGGCAGCCCTCTGATTACATCTGCGGTTTTCTGTTAGTGGCTTCTATCTGGTTTAGCTACCGCATTGTGCATTGGTTTAAATTCGCTGAATTTTTAATCGCTGTGCAAAACGAAATGACGAAAGTTTCTTGGCCAAAACGGCCGGAACTCATTCGTAGTTCGCTCGTTGTAATCTTAACGATGTTTTTATTTACAGCTGCTTTGTTCGGGTATGACCTGGTCTGGCAGTTATTGTTAAAGGCCATCGGTATCAGCGCTTAACTGAACTGACAGTTTATGCGTAGATAACGCGCCTGACTTGGGCTTTCTAATTCATTAGCCTAATCGGCTCGATTGTGATGGTGACGAGAATACTACCTTATAAGTTGCAAGCCTGGCAGTAATGTCAGGGATATACGTGTTCGGAGTTTTACCGTGAACGAATTTCAAGACGAATCCAATGAATCGTTAGATCCGCAGGCTGAATCAAATCCTGTAGCTGACGATAGCGTTGAGGACGTTCAGCAGCAGGATCCTGCTGAAGCAACTGAATCTCCTGAAGCGTCGGCCAATATTCCTACGGAAGATCCCGTCACCGAACCGGTCGCTGAAGAAGAAGTCGCTGAAGAGGTCGAAGAAGAGGCTGTCGAAGAAGAAGCGGTAAGCGAAGCTGAGCCTGAGCCAGAACCGGTCGCTGAAGAAGAAGNNGNTGAAGANGTCGAAGAAGAGGCTGTTGAAGAAGAAGCGGTTGAAGAGGTCGAAGAAGAGGCTGTTGAAGAAGAAGCGGTAAGCGAAGCTGAGCCTGAGCCAGAACCGGTCGCTGAAGAAGAAGTCAAAGAAGAGGCTGTT
The DNA here is from genome assembly GCA_002709045.1 of Planctomycetaceae bacterium. GTDB lineage: Bacteria > Planctomycetota > Planctomycetia > Pirellulales > Pirellulaceae > UBA721. The sequence continues at coordinate 33,987 of PAPJ01000002.1, forward strand.
GAAGAAGAAGTCGCTGAAGAAGCGGAAGATGCTCCTTTTGATCCTCACAATATCCCTAAGAAATACGATAGTCAAACATTTGAGTGGTACATCCTGAAGGTTCAGGTGAATCGCGAAACTTCCATTCGCGACGGATTGCTTCGCCGCATCAAAATGGAGGGGTTGGATGATTACTTCGAGGAAGTGATCGTGCCGACCGAGGACATTGTCGAGTTTACTCGCAGTGGAAAACGAAAGGTTGTAAAACGCAAGCTTTACCCTGGCTATATCATGGTTCGAATGATGTTGCAGGACGATTCCTGGTTCCTTGTGCGCGAGACCCCGGGTATTGGTGATTTCACCGGTACCTTTGGTAAGCCAACGCCGATGCCGGCTGACGAGGTGGAACGCATCCTGAAAGTTGCTCAGCCTGAAGAAGATACGGCAGGCGATGAGCCACAACTTAAAACAGCTATCCCATTCAAACCTGGAGATCGTGTCCGGGTTAAAGATGGAAACTTCCAGAACTTTGAAGGTGAAGTAGACGGTATTGACGAAGCTAATGGCCGAGTTACTTTAATCATCAACATCTTTGGTCGAAGTACTCCGGTTGAACTGGAGCACTGGCAGATCGAGGAAATTTAACAATAACTTACATTTTGGCCTGTGACGGGTAGCAGACATTTATGTCTACACCGGCTTGGGTCATTCGGATTTAGACAACCAATCACAACTGTGATATTTAACGGTGACTAGAAATGGCAAAAGAAGTAGTAGGAGAAACGAAATTCCAGGTTCCTGGTGGACAGGCTACGCCTGCTCCTCCGGTTGGTACAGCTCTTGGTAAATTTGGAGTGAACCTTGGGGATTTCGTAACTCAATTTAATGACCGCACACGAGAACTTAATGGAACTCCTGTTCCGGTGATCGTCACTGTCTATAACGACCGTAGTTTTGATTTCATCGTCAAAAGTCCTCCAGCTGCATCGCTGCTGAAGGAAGCTGCCGGCATCGCTAAAGGCTCAGGCACCCCTCACGTGACCAAAGTCGGTTCCGTAACGATCGATCAGATTGATGAAATCATCAAAGTCAAAATGGCTGACCTTAACGCTCGTGATACAGAACATGCACGCAATATCATCAAAGGTACTGCTCGCAGTATGGGCATCACTGTAGACGAATAATTACACAAAAAATAATTAAAACTGGTAAATAAAAAGATGGCTAAGAAATCAAAACGATATCTGGCACAACTTGAAAAAGCAGAAGCAGCCGGAGCCGTAAATGTCTCGGAAGCTGTGGAACTGCTGAAATCATTTAGTGACACGAAATTTGATCAGACCGTGGAGATCCACATGTGCCTGGGGGTCGATCCTAAGCAGGCTGATCAGATCATCCGTGGTTCACTTGCATTGACTCATGGTATCGGACGTGAACTCCGTATCATTGTCTTCGCAAAAGGCGAAAATGCTTCCGCTGCAGAAGCTGCTGGTGCAGATGAAGTTGGTGCTGACGAACTGGCAAAGAAAATCAATGGCGGCTGGACAGACTTCGACGTTTGTATCGCCACTCCTGACATGATGGGAATGGTTGGTCCACTTGGTAAAGTCCTTGGCCCTCGCGGGCTGATGCCGTCACCACGAGCGGGTACTGTGACACCGGATGTTACCCGAGTCGTTGGTGAATACAAAGCAGGAAAGATCGAATTTCGCAATGATGCTGGCGGAAACGTCCACGCTGTGGTTGGACGTCTGAGCTTTGAGCCAAATCAACTAGAAGACAACATCAACGAATTCATCAGCCACATTGATTCACTCAAACCGGCCACAATCAAAGGTACCTATGTTAAAGGTATTTCTGTTAGTGCCACCATGAGTCCCGGCATCGAAGTCGCTATTTAGTAATACAAGGTTTGATAACAGTAGGGCGAGTCTCTGAAAGGTTCAGACACCCGGCCAACCACTGACATTTATAAATAAGTACAAGAGAATGAGTAAATTCGTCAAGAACTTGATCGTTGATCAGATTAAGAAAGAACTCGCAGAAGTCCAAGACTGCGTGTTGGTAAATGTCATCGGCCTGGATGCCGGCGAATCTGGTAAATTACGCGATCGTTTACATGAAAAAAGTATCAACATCCGAGTTGTCAAAAAAAGTCTGGCAATTCGCGCTACAGAAGGTACAAATTTAGCACCTGCCTTTGATGACGTCGGTGGTAGTGTTGCCGTCTGTTGGGGCGGCGGCGATTTCGTTTCCATGGTGAAAGAAATCGTGGAACTGGACAAAGATGAGGACAACTTTAAATCATTTTCCACCTGTGGGGGGGTTCTCGATGGAGAAACACTCACGCCCGCGGCTGTTACAGAAATTAGTAAATGGCCCACCCGGGAAGAAGTTCTGGCAACACTCGTTAGTCAGTTACTTGGCCCTGGAGCCACACTGGCAGGTCAGCTAATTGGTCCTGGTGGAACATTAGCCTCACAGGTCAGCGAAATCGACGGTGCCGGCGCTACCGCAGAAGAAACATCTGCCGAAGAAGAATCAACAGAAGAAGCGGTGGCTGAAGAGGCCGGTGTGGAAGAAGCAGAAGAATCAACAGAAGAAGCGGCGGCTGAAGAGGCCGGTGCTGATGCTGAAGAAGGGGATGCCGAAGAGGCATCTGAAGAATAAGTTTGTTTTTCAGGTCCCGCCGTTGGGATTTGAAAACTTTTGAATACAAATGTATTTTTTGTTTTTGCAGTCGGAAATAATCCAGTAGGTTCAAATCCGTAGGTTTTCCGAGTTGCCCAGATAGAGTTAGAAAGGCTTAATCTGAAAATGTCTGACGAAGCAGCAACAGTAGAAGTATCTGCTGAAATCTCAGCCTTAGGCGATCAGCTTGTAGAATTATCTCTCAAGCAGGCCAAAGAACTTAGTGACTATCTCAAAAACGAGCACGGTATCGAAGCCGCTGCTGGTGGTGCAGTTGTCGTTGCCTCAGCCGGTGGTGCTGATGGTGACGCCGGTGCAGCTGAAGAGAAAACTGAATTCAATGTTGTTATGACCGGATTTGGCGACAAGAAACTGAATGTCGTTAAAGAAGTAAAGAACATCACTGGTCAAAGCTTGATGGATGCCAAAAAGCTAGTTGAAGGTGTACCTGCCACAGTTAAAGAAGGCGCATCTAAGGAAGAAGCTGAAGCAATCAAAGAAAAGCTTGAAGAAGCCGGAGCAACCGTCGAACTCCAGTAGTTTGCGGTTCATTCTGGCAGAGGGATTTAGCAGGCAATAACGAATCTGAAAGAAGACAGGAAACAGCGAACTATTATCGTTCGGATGATTTCCTAAAATATCTTGATTCTTTGTCGCCAACAATGCTATCACCTTTGGTTTTTCACTGATTGCATAAAGCAGGCGCAAAGTTCTGCGCTCTGTTTAGCTTTTGAATTCCAGTAAAAGCGGTGGATATTCAACCCATTTTATCGTTACACTATAGGCATTGATTCAAAAACGCCAAAAGTGGGAAAAAGTGGTAAGTGTCTTGAGTTTGAATAAACACAGAATACAGACAATGCGTTTGTCATTCTGAGTAACCAAACACAGGTAGTTTGAATTTCCGGTACTAGTTCATTGGCAGCCCAAGTTAGGGTTTCCAGACCCGGTTCGAGTAAATTGATCGGGATTGTGAAAGGTGGTCGTTTGACTCAGGTTAGTATCGCCCGAAATTTTTCAAAAAATTTCTTCGACGATTACAAAACCCCAGAAACATCTGCGCTGAATGTACGCGCTGATTCAGTTAGACAACATAATTCTCAATCTTTTTATCAATACTTGCTGCCTACAAATTTGATGCTGTCAAACACCAGCCAATATGGAATTGACTCTAATCGAATAACTGGGTTTAACGGACAAGTCAGCCTTAATCACAGGCTATACAAATACAACT
>PAPJ01000003.1 GCA_002709045.1 Planctomycetaceae bacterium
AGGGGATTTAGAATTAACTCTAATAGACTTTATACAAGCAACTTTACCCCTCCTAGTATAGAAGGAGGTTTAACTAACATTTCAGGAACAAAAGCTCTTTGGGATGGTTTAACAGGTAGTGCCACAGACGCTTCAGGAAACAACAGTTGGTCTGCAACTAACATGACCTTTTCCCAAGTTTAATGAATCATTTGAAAGTAAAAGACAACGATCATCTCTACCGTGACGTAAACACTGGTGCGATCATAAATACTGACAGATCTTCTTTTGAGAAATATAAAAAGTCTAAACAGAAATTTCAAAGCATGGAACAAGATTTGGACTATGTGAAGAGTGAGATAAGTGAGATCAAATTCCTACTCAAGCAGATAGTGAAGTCCAATGACAGCAATTCTTAGAAAAGTTGATAAGACCTTTACCTTTGAAGATCAAAGGGTAGAACTTAATGAGTTAGCAGTTGATGTATTTAATCTTCAACAGTCTAATGTAAATATTGTTGTAAATAAAAATAATCCAGGTACTGCTGATCTTACATATGATGCTGAGACTGGTGTATTAGACTACACACCACCAGACCTTAGTAGTTATTTGACAGGATTTACAGAAAGTGATCCTACTGTTCCTGGTTATGTAAAGAGTATTACCCAACAGAATATTAATGATTGGAATGAAGCTCATGGGTGGGGTGATCATTCATTAGAAGGTTATCTAAAAGGAATTGGTGCGTTTAATCTTAATGCACTTCTTGATGTTAAGTATACAGGTACTCCTTCAGATGGAAATGTTATAAGGTGGTCTGATGTTGGAGCAACGGGAGCTGGTTGGTATTTAGATAGCACTTTCGTATCATTAACAAGTTTTGATGTAGTAACATCAAATACACCTAATGCTGGAGGTGCATTAAATTACGATCAACAGACTGGTATATTTGAATTTACACCAGCAGAACAGTATGATTTACCTATTGCTGGTGTTACTGCTGCTGGTACACTTGGTGGAGTTAAAGTTGATGGAACAACAATAACTATAGATGCCACTACTGGTGTTATTAGTGGTGCTGCTCAAGGTACTCAAGTAACTACTGATGATACTCCACCAGCAAACCCTAATGATGGAGATCTTTGGTGGAAGTCAAATGAGGGTCAATTAAAGATCTGGTATCAAGATGTAAATAGTGCTGCTTGGATTGACACAGGAGGTTCTAGAGGTACTGGAACGGGTGGTAGTGGTGGTGGAATAGGTCTTGGAGATCTATCAGTTGTTAAACCTAACCCAACTGCTACTGGTAGTGGTGATGTTACATACGATAGTTCAAATGGTCAGTTTACATATACTCCACCAGATTTAAGTTCTCTAACTATTTCTTGGCAATATGCTGATATTGGTTCTTTCCCAGTTGTAAGTTTTCAGAACGCTGGTGATCTAGCTTATTCACTTGCTAACGAAGCTTTATATTACTCTGATGGTAATAGCTGGACAACAAATAGAATAGTAACAACTAATAGTGGAACTTCTTCAGATTTCCAGACATTACTTTCAAATTATCAGTTATCATATACATTAACCACAGAAGATCATAGTGGTGGTAGTACTACTCAAAATGATGCAAGGAAAGTTATAAAACTTGCTGACAATGAAGGTAATACTAATACATTTGTATTACATGCTTCTACAGGATTAACAATAGGAAAAGCACAGAACCAGTGGAATAAAGATGAAATTACATTAACTGGTATAGTATATGATTATGCAATTTCTGCTGAAGAAGATGCTGCACCCAACGATACTATATTCAAATTAACAGAAACTGTATCTGGTGATACAGATGAGATTAAATTTGCTGGTGCTGGCGGTATATCAATAGAAAGAACTGATGCTAGTACTATAACATTCAGAGCACCCACACAAACGGTGACTCAGTATACTGATGATATGGCAAAGGATGCTGCTGCTACTTCTTTGCTCAATGGTAGTCATACTAATGTGCAGGTTACTTATGATAGTGTTAATAGAGTAGTCAACCTTAACGCCAGTAACAATAATAATGGTGGTGGTAGTGTTACTTATGATCTTCAAGGTGGTAACACAAATTCAAATAATGCTACTATAAATTTAGTACCTAGTTCAGGAGTAACTGATACTATAGAAATTGCTGCTGGAAATAATCCATTTGATTCTACCAGCAATAACACAACTACAATTGATTGGGATGCTAATGATTCTAAGATAACTATTGGAACTACTGCACCTATACAACCAGATTGGTCTCAGACTGATAATACAAAATTAGATTTTATTAAGGCAAAACCAACACTTTCAACTGTTGCTGAGAGTGGTGATTATGATGACTTATCAAACAAACCTAATATACCAGTTGGTATTAATGATCTTGATGATGTTGATACTGTAACTACTGCACCAAATGGCGGTGATGTATTGAAGTGGGTTGCTGCTAATAATAATTGGGAACCTCGTGCTGATGAATCAGGATCAGGTGGATCATCTACTCTAAGTGGTCTTGATGATACTGATATTGATGGTGCTACTTTAGCAAATGGAACTGAGACTGCATTACAGTACAATACAACTACTACTAAATGGGAAAACGTAGCTTCTGCTACTATTCCATCTATAGAAGATAAGCAAGGTGTTAGTGCTACTATTGCTGATAATGACCGTGGTGAATTAGAAATAACTGGTTATCCAGGATATGTTCTTTATAAAATTGCTGTTAGTGCCGAAGCATGGGTTAGAGTTTATTGTGATAATACTTCTAGACAAGCAGACGTTAACAGGAGTGAAGGTAACGATCCTCTTCCTGGTAGTGGTGTGATTGCTGAAGTTAGAACTTACGGATCAGGACTGGGACAATTAATCACACCTGGTGTTATGGGATTTAATAATGATAACCCAAGAGCTAATACAATATACCTATCAATAAATAATAGAAGTGGTAGTGCAGCTGCTATTACCGTAACATTAACACTACTAAAAATTGGGGAATAAAAAATGTCTGTGCGTACTGAACATGTTGATGTATATAATGGAGATACTGGTTGGAACAGAGGTCACGTTATGGACGCTCTGGAAGAAGTATTTGAAAAATTAGGATGGAATTCTGGAACACAAGAAGATGGTGTTCCTGTTGCTTGTCTTGCACCAGGGACAACTACTGCTGATGCACTTCCACATACTAATGAAGATATAAATTATCCAAACAATAGTGATGCATGGACTAAGTGTGGTGGTGGTATGGTTACTGAAGTTGGAAGTGTAAGAAAGTATTATTATTTAACTGATGATGGAACCAGTTATTTATTTGCACCAGAAGCAGTTCCCAATCAACAATGGATTGATACTGCTAATGATAATATAGTATGTAATACTGGAATTCCATTTGAAACAGAAGATGAGGTTGTTTATGCACCTACTGGAGGTATAGGAACAGGAGTAATTCCTGATCTTACTGAGAATGCATCATATTATGTAATTAAAGTTGATGCTGTCACTATGAAATTAGCATCAACTCAAGCAGATGCTGCAGCTGGAGTTGCTATTGATTTAACTAATAGCGTATATCTATCAAGTCCTAAAAGATTTAGAGGAGTAGCTGTAGCAAATCCAACTTTTACTGTTAATGTTGGAGATATATTTGATATCACATTTGGTACTAGTGCTGGAGCAGGTACATTTAATTTTTTAAATACTATAAATGGTTCTGATTATGCTGCTGATAGAGTTTTAAATGCTGACAATTGTAATTCAGGTAGTTCAGTCAAAAATAATCTACCCTTTGGTGATGGTACTGAAGCTTCGCCTTTTACTTGGGGTACTGCTTGGTGGAATCAAACAGAAGATGAACCACCTCACCCTAATAGGACTGATATAGGGTATCAGGGATTACACAGTTACGGATATGCTAGTGATACTGTTGCTACAATGAAAGGAACAGTAATTATTAATCCTTCTCCAACTAGTGCTAGTAGTTATAGGAATTACTATAAATACACGGTCAGTGGAGCAACTGCTGATGCTAATCCAAATAATTCTGGTACAGGAAGAACAGATTTAAAGTTAAGAATACATCGTAATGTTTACAGTACTTATGAACGTGAAGTTTGTGCGATAACAATTCAAAATAAAGCAGTTAACTGGCAGAATGGTGATGAATTTACAATACCTGGTGATCAAATAGGTGGTGCTACTCCTGAGAATGATATTACATTTGGTACTAATCAAGCAGAGCAAACTGCTAATGGTAGCGATGGAACTCCTAGCATTGTAGTAACTAGTTTAGGTGCTGGTAGCAATATGTACCAAAAGCATCCAGATGGTAGATTTGCTATTTTAAGATTAGAAAATGATACTAGATCCGCAACACAAAATGCAGTAACTAAGAATTTTGGAATCACTTACTGGGGATTCTCTATGTCTGATCAATTAGATAGGATCAGATTAAACTGTGGTCCTGATTGGAACTATGTGAATAGACTTGGTACTAATGCTACTGGTGATATTAGTGGTAATGGTGGTAATTCACAACTTGGTTATTTTCATGGTGACATGGGATTAGATGTTCAAAATGGAGCAAATTATTGTTATACATCAACATATACTTCAACAGTATATTTTGATCAATATTATATTGCATACGGATCATCTACAACAAATTATCCATTAAGAATTAATTTCTATGCAGCACAAGCACCAGATGATGATAATTTTGTAGTTATACAATTTACTCAATTAGTTAATCAGAGATATATTCCTTGGTGGACTTTTACTTTACATAAAGGTTTAAATTTTGGTGCAAATGTTTGGGATTTAGATTATGTGTGGAATGGAACAATGACCAACTACAGAACGGGACATATAGATAACTGGAATGGTACAACACACGGTGATTACATTTATACTCAGTACATAACTCCCGATTATTCTTACAGTCCTGGCTCTAGTACTGGACAAGAAGAACCAGTAGTGTGGAACTCAAGAGCAAGAGAAGCTTCTTACGGGTTTACAAGAAACCAAGATGATGAACTAGATTATAGAACATATTATAAATGTAATATAGATTGTAGTTCTTCTTGGAATGAAGCTCAAATACAGACTTATTTTAGAGATAGTGATTTTGATAAAACAGATCAAGCTTGGGATGCTCAGTATAGATGGTTTGAAGGTGATAGAGAAAAAAGACTGGCAACACAGACCGATTATTATAGACCAATTAAAGGAATACCTATAACAAATAGATTTGCACCTTGTCCTTATTATATGCCAGATACTTTTGTGATGATACAAGCTGCTGTACAGCCTGGTAAAACTCATTTTAGGCCAGGTGATATTGTTGAAATTTCTACTTCGGAAAAATATACTGTTATTGTTGCGGATCAAACATTTGATCAAGAAGGATTAGATTGGATTGGTGGTAATACATCTAGAGGAATGTTATTCTGTGCTAGGAGAGCAATCTAATGTTACTACTTTCCCGTAATTTTTCAAGAGATTTTGTAATCAATAATGATTGGACTACCTATCAAGATTTTTCTCCTACATACCCTCTTGAGCATATATTTGACGGTACTACAACATCTTATGCTAGAGGATCGGTTATTGATAGCACAACATCTGTAAAGCTTGATGCTGTTACTTTAACCTCACCTTCTAATTATGTTAAAGGAATAGTAGCAGAGAAATTTGAAGTGTATTGTCCAGGTGCTACTACTGGATATATTGTTACTGGTACTGCTGTAAGTGGTACTGGAACAGCATTGCAAAATGGTGTTACTGCTGATACTTGGTCTGATCTTGATTTTAATGGAGAATTAAAATCTATAGAATTAATTGGTAATAATAGTCAAGCTCCAAGATTAGGTGCTATTAGAATTAATGGTACAACTATCTTACAGGATGATATGATTTTTGTTGAATCACATCATGACCTTACAGGAGATACAGTAGACGGAAATGGGAATCCTATAGATAGAGCAGTTGATGCATTTGATACTTCCAAATATACGTTAGCAACTACTAATAATAATGTTGATCCAATCTTTAGTTCTGTATCTAGAGCTGTAGGAGTACCACCAGAAGGAGCTACTTTTATTTTTAATAAGTTAGGTAGTGCCGTTAGATTCCCTCTACAAGGAAGAAGACCTGCTTATGGTCTTAAATATCCCAGAGGAAACTACAATAAATAACAAAAATAGTGTATTAGAATGGCATTAGATTTTCCAAGTGCTCCAGATCCAGGAGATACCTTTTCAGCTGTCGGAAAGACATGGAAGTGGGATGGAATTACATGGAAACTTGAAGGACTTAATAATGACTATACACTATCAGCACAAGATGGGAGTAGTACTAAAAAACATATAAGGTTATCAAACACAGTTGATACTTATGATGTAACTTTAGTTGCTGGACAAAATATTACTTTGAATAGAAACGTCAATGAGATTGAGATAGTTTCTAGTGGTGGAAGTGGTGGAAGTGGCAGTTCAACTTTTACTGGACTTAATGATACACCATCAACATTTACTGCTGATAAATGGATTAAAGTTAATTCTGCTGGAAATGCTCTTGAATGGGTTAATGAACCAGCTGGAGATAATACAACATACGGATTAGAAGCATCTCAGTCTGGAAATAATCCAATAATACGTTTAGCAGGTTCTGATAATACTGATTCTGATATTACTCTTTCTGCTAGTGGTGGAATAGATTACTCTGTAAATATTGGTACTAAAAATATACAGATTAGTAGTCCTGAGAATATTAGTGATCTTGGTGATGTTAATATTGTTGGACAACCTTCTAATAATGCCATACTGAAATTTAATCTTGCAACACAGAAGTGGATGCTAGGTTCTGATAATGTTTCGGGTGGTGGAAGTGGAGTTGGTAATTTACAACAGGTAACAGATCAGGGAAATACAACTACCAATAGTATAACTACTCAAGGTCTCGCTATGGGATCTTTTGATGGTGCAAATAATAAAATTACATTAGGTGATAATTCTGAGGCTACTTTTTTCTATCAACAATCATCATCGGAATTTATAACACAAGTTAATAATGGAAATGATTGGTTAATACAAATTACACCAAGTGGATCATTTAAGGTTCATGGTTATCAAGCAACAGAGATGATTGTTGCTGGAGATAATGGTACTAAACTATATCATAAGAGTGGTGGAGTTGTTAATCCAGTATCTTCCTTAAGACTTGAAACTACTATTCTTGGAGCAAAAGTAACAGGTGAATTAGAAGCTGGTGGAAACAAGTACCCTATAAGCACAGGGAACCCAAATGAAGTCCTTATGACCAATGGAGCTGGTCAGTTAAGTTGGACAGCTCAAACAGGCGGTGGTGGTTCTACAACCATTAATAATAATGCAGCAGAGAGAGTCATAACAGGATCAGCAACTGCTAATACTTTAAATGCTGAATCAAATTTAACTCTTGCTACTAATGGTACTCTTACACTGACTGGTTCTCTTATTGTTGATAAAGTTAATATTAATGATGAAGTAATTCAATTGTCTGCTGGAACTTCTAATCTAAAAATTAGAGGTAATGGAATTGGAGGTTCTCATCATTTAACTTTAGATGACCATGTATCTGTTGTTGGTAATTTAGAACTTAATGCTGGTGTAAAGGATAAGGATGGACAGTTAGGTACTCCTGGACAAATTCTTTCTTCTACTGGAACTCAATTAGATTGGATTGATGCTCCTAGTGGTGCTACTACTTTAAATGAACTTACAGATGTTAACGTATCCAATGATGCTAATTCAGATGGATTGGTTTTAAAGTATCAACATTCCAGTCAAAAGTGGATTGCTGCTGCTGATTTAACTGCAACAGGTGGTAGTGGTATATCATTAACAGATCTTTCTCGCAGTAATGCAACTCCTAACAATCCTAGTAAATTAGAATATGATAATAGTAATGGTGTATTCACATATACTCCACCAGATCTTACTGATCTTGGTTCCATTAGTGATCATGATGATGTTACTATTAGTGGTCCACAGGCTGGTCAGGTTCTGAAGTATGTAACTGGAACTGGATGGATAAATGATGATGATGCTAGTGGAGATGCAAATGTTAAGTCTGATTGGGATGCAACTTCTGGTGATGCAGAAATTCTTAACAAACCAACTAATGTATCTGAATTCACTAATGATGCTGGATACAAAACTACTGATTCAGATACCACTTACACAATTGATCTTATTCAAAGTGGCAATACTCCAGTAGCAGATGAAGTCAAATTACAATTAAGTGCTGGTGGTTCTGGTAGTGGAACTGATATTATTAGTTTAAAAGCAGGAACTGATATTGAATTTGAGAATTTAAATCCAGGTGGTTCTAGTGAAATTACTATTAAATCTACTGCTGCTAGTAATAATGTAACTAAGTTTACAGATCTAAGTGATACACCAGGAGCAATGTCAAGTGCTGCTGGCATGTACTTGAGAATAAATTCAACTGAGAATGGTATAGAGTATGCTAGTGTAACTTCAGGTGGAGGTGGTCTTCAAAATATTGTAGAAGATACAACTCCCCAGTTAGGTGGAAATCTTGATGTAAATGGAAAATCAATTACTAGTCCTACTGGGACAATGTATATTGATGCATACAATATTGTTTTCAGAGATACTTTTAATGGGTCAAGTAGTTATAAATTTGCAGAATTTAATTATGCTGGACCAACAACAGTAAAACTTTACGGTGGATTAGCAGAAAGATTTAGAACAACTCAATCTGGATGTAAGGTAACAGGTGAATTGGAAGTTACTGGAGATGCTACTGCTAACTTGTTCATAGGTGATCTTCAAGGAAATGCTGATACTGCAACTAATTTGAATACGAGCAGTGCAAGTAAGCAATTATTATATCAGATTGATGGAACAACTACAGGACTGTTACCTGCTGGAACATCAGGATGGATTTTACAAAGTCAAGGTTCAGGTAATGCACCAGCTTGGGTAGAAAATACTGCTAGTGGTAGTTTTACAGATCTTAGTGATACTCCTAGTTCACATGATAATGGTAAGTGGTTAAAATCAAACGGTAGTAATCTTGTTTGGGCTGATGAACCTCAAGGACTTCCACAAGGAGGAGCTTCATTAACTGGAAAGATACTTAGACATGATGGAACCGAATGGGTTATTGCTGATCTAATTGCTGGTGGTGGTATTGATATTGAAACTACTAATAATACCTTCACTATAAATGGAATGCTCGTATTGCAGATGCAATCTTTTTCTGGAACAGGTTATCATTATCCTCACGCAAAAACCAAAGGTTTATTAGTTGTACTTGTTGGTGGTGGAGGTGGATCTGGATCTGCTACAGGTAATTCTTCATTCAGTGCTGGTACTGGTGGAGGTGGAGGTGCTGCTGCTGCTGTTTATTTCTATACTAGAGACCAGTATACAAATGCACAGAACCAAGGTGGATATTATAGTTGTGGAGCAGGAGGAGCAGGAGGAGTTGGTCAAAATGATAATGGGGAAGATGGTGATGAAAGTACTCTACAGGTATCAGGAACTGGACCTACGTTAAGAGCTTCAGGTGGTAAGGGATCTGCTGGAACAGGTCCAGGTAACTATAGTTATGGTGGTGTTGGTGGATCACATCCTTATGGTGGTGGTTCATGGCCACATCACATTTGTTTTGGTGTTGCTGGAGGACATTCAACAGGGTATGGTGCTAACTCTGTAGAAGGAGAACCAGGAATTACTAATGCACCAGGATGTTCTGGTGCTAACTGGGGATCAGGTGGAGGAGGAATTAAAAGTAATAGTGGAAATACAAATAATGGTAACAGTGGTGTTGGTGGACGTATTGACATCTACGAATTCTAGGAGGTATTATGATTGATTATTCAAATAAAGATACTAAAACTTTTGCTGTTGTTAAAGACGGCAAAGTAATAAAAAAAGTTATGCTTGAGAAAGAGAGTGATTACAGTCCTGAGACTGGAGAAACTCTTGTAAATATTCAAGGGCAAAATATTAAAAATGGTTCTAGTTATGATGGAACTACATTTTCATATACACCACCTGGATTTACTAATGAGCAAAATCTTAAATTTCTCAGAGATAGAAGAAATGATTTATTAACAAAGTCAGATTGGACTCAGAGTAGAGATGTGACCTTATCTAATGATTCTGCATGGCAGACTTATAGACAAGCATTGAGGGATCTTCCATCTAATACTGCTGACGCATCAAATCCAACATGGCCTACCGAGCCATCTTAAACTAAATATCAACATAGGGATGGAATAAAGTAATGCCACAGCTGATTAATGTTGCGAAAACCGATACCTTTGAAGAACAAAGGACAAAGATTAATAATCTAGCAGCAGACGTTTATAATTTACAAACTCAATCTGGGGCTACTGCTTTTGTAGCTCTTACAGATACACCTACAACATTCACAGCAGATAAGTGGATACGGGTAGATTCGGCTGGGAGTTCTTTAGAATGGTTTGATGGTATAACAAAACTTAGTGAATTAACAAATGATGTTGGATATTTAACTTCATTTACAGAAACAGATCCTACTGTTCCTGGTCATGTAAAAAGCATTACTACACAAAATATTGCAGACTGGAATGAAGCACATGGCTGGGGTGATCATAGTCAAGCAGGTTATTTAACTACAGATTCAGATACCACATACACAATTGATCTTATTCAAAGTGGTAATACTCCAGTAGCAGATGAATTTAAATTACAATTAACTGCTGGTGGTTCTGGTAGTGGAACTGATATTATTAGTTTCAAAGCAGGAACTGGTATTGAATTTGAGGGTTTAAATGCAAATGGTTCTGATGTTACTATAAAATCTACTGGTGGTGGAAGTGGTGCAACAACACTTGCTGCTTTAACTGATACCACAATACCTGGAACTATTACAACTGGTCATGTTCTTAAGTGGGATGGAACTACATGGGGTCCAGCACCCGACTCAACATCTAGTAGTGGTAGTGGAATTGCTCTAACAGATATTAGTGTTGTAAAACCAAACCCTGCTGCTTCTGGAAATGGTGATATTACTTATAATAATGTAAATGGTCAATTTACATTTACTCCAGCAGATGTACCTTCTAATTTAAGTCAACTTACTAATGATGTTGGATTTATAACTGGATATACAGAAACAGATCCTACTGTTCCATCTCATGTAAAGGGTATCACTGCACAACAAGTAACTAATTGGGATGAAGCTCATGGATGGGGTGATCATTCTACCGAAGGTTATTTAAAAGGAATTGGTTCTCTTAGTATTGGTGCTCTTTCTGATGTTGATACAACTGGTGTAGCAAACAACAAAATTCTTAAACATAATGGAACCTCTTGGGTAATAGCAGATGATAATGCTGGTAGTGGAGGTACTACAATAAATTCTTTAGGTGATATTAATGATGTATCTATTAATAATGTTCAAGGTGATCAACTTTTAAAGTGGGATGGTAATAATTGGATTAACTTTACTTCTGGTTACTTAACTTCATTTACAGAAACAGATCCCACAGTACCTGCTCATGTAAAGAGCATTGGTTCAGCTGATATTAGTAATTGGAATGATGCTCATGGATGGGGTGATCATAGTACAGAAGGATACTTAACTACAGAATCTGATCCTACTGTTCCATCTCATGTGAAGGGTATTACTACTGGAGATATTAATAGTTGGAATGCTAAGTCTGATGTATCAGCATTAAATGATCTAAGTGATGTTAATACAAGTGGTGTAGGAAATGGCAAGATTCTTAAACATAATGGAACTTCTTGGGTAATTGGAGATGATACTACAATTAATACTCTTAACGATATTGGAGATGTTAATGTTGGTACTACTATAACTGATGGACATGTTTTAAAATGGGATAATACTAATACTCAATGGGTTGCAGCAGCAGATTCTAACACTACTTCTAACACATATGTTACATATCTAAATGGACAACCTAGATGGTCTGAACAAACAGCAGCAAATAGTTATCAAGAGGTTATAAGTTATCAAACAGCTACTAATACTGGACCTGGTGGAGTTGATTTGTGGGCTTTATGTGATGGTAATGGTGGAACATATGTGAACATGGGATGTGGTCATGCTGACATGAGTTATCTGTGGTTATCACAATCTGCATTAACAGACGTAATTAAAATTACAATTGGATTTGATGGTCATGGTTGGATAGGATATGGTAGTAATAGTGGAATAAGNNNTGACTCTGCTANNATGTTGAGAGTTGATAATGGACAAGCTTATGGTGCTAATGGAGTTACAGGTTCACCTACAGAAATTATACTATATGATAATAGTACACCAATATACAGTGGTCAATTACAAACTCTAACATTTGTTGAATATCCAGATGCAAATGGTACTGGTGGTAGTAACAGAGGTCCAGGATCAAGATGTCATGTTTATTACTTCAAGATTACAAGATCAGTTGATAATGTTTTAACTGAAATTACATATACTCCTACTAGTGCAGGTGGTGGAGGAGGTATTTCTCTATCAGATCTTGCTGTTCTAAAACCAAATCCTACTGCTAGTGGAAATGGTGATCTAACATATAGTAGTATTAATGGTCAGTTTACATATACTCCACCAGATTTATCAGGTATACCCAATGCTTCCAAGATAGCACAATGGGACGAAGCACATGGATGGGGTGATCATAGTACTGAAGGATACTTAACTTCATTTACAGAAACAGATCCTACTGTTCCATCACATGTAAAGAGTATTACTCAAGCAAATATTAATACATGGAACTCAGCTTTAACTTCATATACAGAAACAGANCCTGTTTTTGTTGCTTCTGCTGCATATAATATTAATTCATCACATATTACTAATTGGGATACTGCTTATGGATGGGGTGATCATAGTACAGAAGGATACTTAACTTCATATACAGAGACTGATCCTACTGTACCTAGTCATGTAAAGAATATTACTGCACAGGATATTACTAATTGGAATAGTGCAGGATCTTCTGGAATTACTTTAGCAGAAGCTAGACAAGGATTATCAATAAATGGTACTAACGGATCTGCAACTGCTACAGGTGGAATTTCTTATGATGATTCAACAGGTATCTTCACATACAGTCCACCAGATTTATCAGGTATACCTAATTCTTCTAAGACAGCACAATGGGATACTGCTTATGGATGGGGTGATCATAGTACTGAAGGATACTTAACTTCATTTACAGAATCTGATCCTACTGTTCCATCTCATGTAAAGAGCATTACTTCAACTAATATTGCTGATTGGAATGAAGCACACGGATGGGGTGATCATAGTGCTGCTGGATACTTAACCAGTTATACAGATACTAATACATTGTATACGCTTGGTTGGGATCATGGCCATGCAGGAAATAATAGTAGTTCTATATCATTACAACCAATTGGTTCTGGATCAGGTTATAAGATAAACCTAATAGGTGGTACTAATATAACACTTACTGGTAGTGGTTCTAATGTTACTATAGCATCTACTGCTGGTGGTGGAGGTGGTATTTCACTAACAGATATTAGTGTTGCTTCACCACACCCTGCTGCTTCTGGTAATGGTGATCTTTCTTATGATGCTAGTAATGGAGAGTTTACTTATACTCCAGCAAATGTACCAACAAATGTAAGTCAACTTACTAATGATAGTGGATTCGTGACTAGTGAATCCGATCCTGTATTTTCATCACATGCTGCTAGTAATGTAACAACGACTAAGATCTCTAATTGGGATACTGCTCATGGATGGGGTGATCATAGTCAAGCAGGTTATCTAACTTCTGCACCATCTTCAGGAGTTCCTTCTGGTACTATTGTTATGTACAACAGTGGTAGTGCTCCTTCTGGATGGGCTGTGTGTGATGGATCAAATGGAACACCTGATTTAAGAGGTAGATTTATTGTTGCTGCTGGTGGAAGTTATAGTGGTACTGGTGGTAGTGCTGATGCAGTAGTTGTATCTCACGGTCATGGATATTCATCCTTTAGTAGTACTGGAGATCATACTCATAGTGTAAGTCAAAGTAGTACTAATGTAAGTNACCAAAGTAACCATACTCACCCTGCTGGAAACTATTCTGTAAGCAATGCTAGTGGTGGATCACATTCTCATTCAGTTGATTTTGATACAGATGAAGGTGGAAGTCACACTCACCATGCTAACATAAGTGGTACTACAGATAACCAAAGTGCTAACCACACTCACACATTAGATACTACTGGTTCTGGTTTTGGAGGAGGAGGTCACAGTCACACCCAACCAGCATACCCACCGTATTTTAGCGGTGANGATAGTGAAACTGGATGGGGTTATTCAACTGCATGGAATAGTTTAGGTGTAAGAAATATTGCTACTGGTGGTGGAAATCACAGTCATAGTCTTACACATGCTACTTTAGGAATTAGTGAAAACCACACTCATTCATTGAACTGGAATGTTCTTACAAGTCCACCTTTGACTTATAGTTATCATGATCATGGANTAAGTGGTAATACAAGTAGTGAAGGTACTGGAAATCATGATCATCCTTTCAGTGGTAGTAGTGGTGGTGGAGGTTCACATAGTCATAATATTACTATGAGCTTTACTGAAACATCTACAGGAGATCACACACATAGCTTTAGCATAGATAATGAAGGTCAGTCTGGATCAGGTAAGAACTTACCACCATACTACACACTCACCTATATAATGAAGTTGTAATTGTAATGTGAAAAAAGAATGGTATCATCATTTCCATCGTGCTNATAGTGGATTTCATGGTAATTGGNNTATAGA
Source organism: Planctomycetaceae bacterium (assembly GCA_002709045.1). Taxonomy (GTDB): domain Bacteria; phylum Planctomycetota; class Planctomycetia; order Pirellulales; family Pirellulaceae; genus UBA721. The sequence continues at coordinate 14,833 of PAPJ01000003.1, forward strand.
TAANTGGANTATTNNAGAGACTCATTATCTNTTNATGNNNGATATATTACATTTACTTACAGATGATGTAATACAATCAATTAGTTTAAAAGATATTGCATGGAAAGATAAACATTTATTCCCTTTGCCATGGCCAAAAGAGGATCTTAGGTATGATGCAGCAGATACAAAATATCCAGGTATAATACTAAGTAATGCTTTTAATCCATTTGATAATAAGTATCGTATGGTTGACGGTAGACGTAGAATAGTTAAGATGTTACTTGAACAAAAAACTGAAGGTTTGTTTTATGTTCTTGATTTTAAAGATGTAAAACAGTTCTTCTTAAAGGAAGATGATGATGTAGTGAAAGAAAGAAGAAATTATGAATTTTCATCCTGATATAAATTTTGATTCTTTTATAAAGATTCATGATAATGCATTGACACCTGATTTCTGTAAGCACGTATGTGACAGAATAGAATCTGATACTAGAAAGTCTTTGGGTGTTATGGGAAGAGAAAAGAAAAAAGATATAACAAAAAAGACTTCACTTGATTTACGTATTAGTTCATTACCTGATTGGGAAGAAGAAGATAATACAATATACAAATCAATGTCAAAATACGTTGATAGTTACAGAGATGATTTAAAAGANTCTACTGGATTTCCATATAAAGTCGCAGATAATGAGGACTTTTATTCTGATTCTGGGTATCAAGTTAAGGTATATGATTCTGATGGATTCTATGATTGGCATGATGATTATCAAATTGATAACCAAAATGGAACTAGATTATTAACTTGTATTTGGTATTTGAATGATGATTTTGATGAAGGCGAGACAGAATTCTTTAATGGAACTTTAATCAAACCGAAGACAGGAAGATTACTTATATTTCCTGCAACTTGGATCTATATTCACAGAGGACGTACTGTTCTTAATGGAAAAAAATATATAGCGACTGGTTGGTATTTTCACAAATTCCCTAAATAAAAAAAAGTATTACCGAGTATTGATATGACTGATGAAGTTCATCAAAATTGGATTAAGATAAAAGAAGCAATGGAAGCACAGGAAAGAGGTTTACATACTGATTTTTATAAAAGAGCTTGTACATGTGCTTTGAGAAAAGTTGATCCTGGTATACCTGGATACGATGAATACTATAATCATTTTATGACCTCTTTGGGAATCACCTAAATATTATTACACATTATCTTTTTTGATTACAATGGATCCAGCAAATTTACGTGTTGAATTTGAAAAACAAATTAAAGATGCTGATGGAAAAATTGCAGCAGCAGAAAATACTTTAACTCAATTAAAAGAGTATAAAACTAAACTTCTTGGTGGTTTAGAAACCTTGGATATTTTGGATCCAAAAGAAGAAACTGCACCACCTGCACCACCAGCAACTTCAACTGAATAAATACAAAATAGTCTAGGTAAGTAAATGGCAGCAATCCCCTTAAATCTATTATTGGAAAAAGGAACGGATTTTGATGCCACCTTTAATATCCAAAATGAAGATAACACAACACCTCTTAACCTGACTGGTTATACAGCAGCTGCTAAGATGAAACGTAGTTATTATTCAACAACTTCAACAGATTTTATTGTTGATTTTGTTGATCGTTATAATGGTATATTAAAAATTAGTTTAACTAATACTAGTACTTCTGCATTAGATCCAAGACGATATGTATATGATATTGTTTTGACATCTCCGCAAAGTATTAAGACAA
>PAPJ01000004.1 GCA_002709045.1 Planctomycetaceae bacterium
ACATCATGGTCATGGACATGCAGACGACGGACATGCAGACGACGGACATGCAGACGACGGACATGCAGACGATGGACATGCTGCTGATACGCACGCCGCACGTGACGTTCGTTCCAGTCGGTATGATGATAATCTCGATGATTTCTATCATCATCAGTTACACGCTCATAATCGTACCGGATTCATTTATCAGAAACTGCGTGAACCGCGTTCATATGACTATCATAAGACAGATGGGATTCGTTACAACGATCGCTTGCGCATGCCTTTATTCCCCTTCAGTACAGAGGATCGTGAGGCGGTAATAACATTTGTGTTGGGCCTGGTAGCCGATCCGCCACGTACAAAGTATGTTTATCAGCCAAGCACTCGTACTCAAGCATTGATAGCAGGTAAAAAAGTTATTGATAAATACAATTGCGCTGGCTGTCATGTGCTGGAAGCTGAAAAATGGACGCTTGATATGACGGAGGATCAACTGGTAACGGTGCTGGCACAGCACGTGGATCCGATCAAAGAGTATCCGTTTATGGTTCCGTCATATAGTCAGGACGAAATCGATTCAGCTAGTATGTCCAACGAGCGTGATCGAACGGTTGCCATCATTGAGGGCATGCCAACCGTTGGTAATACCGGTTTGGCCTCTGCTACGGATGCGGAATTTGGTGACCCGATTGATGAATATCTTGAAGACCCGTTCAAGTTGAATGGCATTGGAGAGTTGCAGTTTCAGTTGTGGAATGCAAGTCCAATAAAAGGTGGTATTGCAGTTTCCGGATCGAATGTATCCCGAATTCAGCCCGCCGCAGTTGCTAACCGTAAAGTGGCATATGGCGGAGTCCTGTCCCGATATTTATTACCGTACGTGACGCAGCGTGAAAAGTTGTCTAACCCGCAGGCTAAAGGTTCAGAAAGCTGGGCATGGGTTGCGCCTCCGTTGGTTGGCGAAGGAGCAAAAGTACAGAATCAATGGTTCCACGACTTCTTACTCGAGCCTTATAGTATTCGACCTGCAGTCGTATTACGAATGCCTAAATTCAATATGTCGAGTCAGGAAGCAACCGAGATTGTTAATTACTTTGCAGCTCGTGATAATGCTGTCTATCCATACGAATACGATCATCGCGTTAATGGTGAGCACTTAGCAGAAGCAGACGCTGCATATCTTGAGCTTAATCAAGATGCTGAACCGGGCGATCGTCTTGCTGACGCGATGCAGATCGTCGTTAGTCAGGATTACTGCGTAAAGTGTCATGCCGTGGCGGACTTTATGCCAAGTGGAACGGCCAAAGGACTTGCTCCAGACCTTGGTTTGGTACACAAACGGTTACGTGCCGATTATGTAAGACGTTGGATTGCAAAACCAAATGCAATTCTTCCATATACTGCGATGCCAGTCATCGTACCTTATGACAGTTCAGCACAACATTTAGGTGCTGTTCAGACTCAGAAACTATTCCATGGTAATAGTCCTGAGACTTTGAATGCCCTGGTTGATCTGTTGATGAATTTTGATAATTACGCCAAAGAACGTGCGTCGGTCACCAAATTGGTGGATGATGCGAAAGCAGCTAAGGAAGCGGAAGCAGCTGCTGCCGCTGCTTCGGAGGAGTAACAATAAACTAATAATTAGGATACAAGCCAAAGCGATTCCGCTTGTATCCACTTAACTAATATAAAATCCTGTCTTCGGACAGGTGCTGACGCAGGACGAGTCAGATTTAATTTTCGGTCAGATCAATGATTGGTTTGCAGACCGTGGAATTCGAGGAAAAAATGAAAAACCTAAAAATAATTTTAATAGCCCTCATGGGTATCGTATTGCTTTCCAGCTCGAGTATGGCTCAGGAGTGGGGAAATCTGAAGTTTAAATTCACCTATGGCGGCGAGTATCAGGCTCCGGCCAAGATTGCCGTCACGCGTGACGCTGCTATCTGCGGGAAGTTCGGTCTAGTTGATGAATCGTTGGTTGTGAATCCGGAGAATAAAGGGATTTCCAATGTGATTGTCTTTTATCGTGATCGTACTCCGGCCAAGATTCACCCTTCTTACAATGACACGCTGGAAGCCCCGGTCATCGTCGACAATATTAAATGTCGTTTTGAGCCTCGTGTTGCGTCGGTTTGGACCAAACGAAAGATCGATTTCAAGAATAGTGATCCGGTTGGACATAACGTCAAAGTTGATACTTTTTTCAATCCGGTAATCAATCCGATTTTACCGTCCGGTGCAAAGATCAGTCAGTCGTACTCAATGGAGGAACGTCTGCCGACCAAGATTAGCTGCTCAATTCACCCCTGGATGACAGGTTGGATTGTTGTGCGTAATGATCCTTATATCGGGGTTAGCGATAAAGATGGAAACCTTGAGATCAAAAACCTTCCGGCAGGTGAATTTGAATTTCAGATCTGGCAGGAAAAAGCAGGTTATATCCAGCAGGTCACTCAGGACGGTAAGACGATAGAGTGGGCTCGTGGTCGTGTGAAAATCAAAATTGAAGATGGTAAGACGACAGACTTTGGAACCATCATTATTGATGCAGATCAGTTCAAATAATCATTGCTTTGAGCACGTAAGTTCAAAAGTATTGGAAATTGAAAATGAAATCTATAAATAGAATTTTCGGCTTCACATTGTCAGTGGCGGTGTCTTGCCTGCTGGGATGTCAGCGGGGGCTTCCTGAAAGTGTTGGTGTTGCTGATGAAGATAATGTCAAACAAGTTGCATCGGCTTTTAAGCTGGAATCGACTGCCGGCGGCGGGGCTCAAGCCGCCTTGCCTGATCCGACGGGGTTTGCCAACATCACAGGTAAAATTACCATCGATGGTAGCATCGATACAAACAAATTCGTGAGCTATGGGGTCAATAAAGACGCCAATGTCTGTAGCGCAGAAATCAATAAACGCGTTCAGGTAAACAATGGTGCACTGCAATGGGGGCTTCTGTTTTATGATGGATCTTTTGAAGTCGGAAACGATAAGTGGGATCATCCTGATTATCAAGCTCAGGCTTCTATTGTTCTGGATGGTGATTTGGCTTTTGACCAAAAGGCCTGTATTTTCCTTTCTCGTATTAAAGCAATGCGAACAGGTCAGACGTTGCAGATTCTCAATAGTGACTCGGTTGGTCACAACGCAAAGCTGGACGGATTAACCTCAGCTAACCTGCAAATTGGTGCTGGTGCTTCGGTTGATTACAAACCAGGTTTTCAGGAATCAAAGCCATTTGGCGTTTCCTGTAGTGCTCACCCATGGATGGGCTCCTATGTGATTGTCCGTGATAACTCCTTGTATGCTGTGACGGCTGAGGATGGGACGTTTGAAATCAAGAATGTCCCAACGGGAGTAGAGTTGCCGTTTAAATTCTGGCATGAAGTGATTCAGTCAGGTTCCTTTTCAATGACAGTAAATGAAGAAGAGTTTTCATTGAGCCGTGGTGGTTTCACCCTACCGAATCTGGAGGCGGGTCAAGACGTTGATCTGCAAATTACTATTAATGCCGAACACTTTAATAAGGCATTGTAGACCGTTAATGGAAATAAATAACTTCGGTTTCAAGTAAAGCAATAGCAAGAATGAAACTAAAACGATCAACATTAATGACCGAAACCGCAAGCAAGGGGGTGCTAGCCTCATTGTTAGTGGGCTGTATGTTTATATTTACCGGTTGTAATTCGGAGCCAGCTTCGTTTCAGATAAATGAAGCTTATATTCGCGCTGTCGAATTTAAATCCGATGTCACCAAGCCGGCATTGCGTGAACCTGAGACGCAACTAACAGATCTACAAAAGAAGAATGTTAGTGAAATTATGGAAGGGTTGTTTGGTACCCCTGATGAACCTAAACTGCCGGGAGGAGTCGGCTTGAAAGGTTTTCTAAGTTTGAGAAAGCTCAAAATTTCAGCAGGCCCGGTAACCTATACCGGTGAACCAGACAATACCACCGGTGTGGAGACTGGTCTGTACCGTCGACATTGTGCACACTGTCACGGTGTTTCCGGGGTTGGACACGGCCCCACGGCACAGTTTTTGAACCCATATCCTCGTGATTATCGTATGGGACAGTTTAAGTTCAAGTTGACCGATGGAGATGGTGCTTATAAGAAGCCATCGAAAGCAGATTTCCAACATCTGTTACTGGAGGGGATTGCAGGCACCGCGATGCCGAGTTTTCGGGTTCTTTCTGAGCCTGAGCGAGATGCAATGATTGATTATGTGATCTATCTTTCAATTCGGGGCCAGATGGAGCGTGCATTAATTGATGCGGCATATTTAACGGCAAGTGATTCAACCGACATTCCGGACAATCCGGATAAAATCTTAGTCCGGTTCGGCGAAGAAGATGGCGTCGGCGAAGACCTTGAGATTGTCAAGGAATTGCTGACCCCCATTATTCTTCCATGGGCAAATGGTGGCGGAGGTACTGTTCAGCGAACGATCGAAGAAGCACCGGATGAATGGGATGGTGATGAGAGTATTGAATTGGGAAGAAAACTTTTTTACCAGTCAAAAGCAAACTGCTATAGCTGTCACGGTCAGACTGCCGTTGGGGACGGTCAAAATAATCTTTTTGATAACTGGACACTCGAACATATAGGTAATGATCCTGAGAATGCGGTTGGTGCCGGTGAAGATGGCGCAACTGTCGGAATCCCGGTTTACTTTTATGATGAGCAACTTGCTCAGATAGGTGTGGTGAGTCCCAGAAATATTAAACCTCGTAATCTGAGGTTGGGAAATTATCGTGGAGGGCGGCGACCGATAGATATTTATCAGAGAATCACCGGTGGGATTGAAGGAACCCCGATGCCCTCTAATACTAAATTAACGAAGGCAGAGGCATGGGCACTGGTTGCATATGTTTTGAGTTTACCCTACGAACCGGCAAGTCGCCCAAAGACGGCTCCGGTTTTTCAGGGAGTTGGCCCGAACAAATAACATTTAACACTTAAGTAACAAACGTTACATAATTGAGAATTTTGGGAGAATGACAGTGGGACGGTTTTGGAGCCTACTATTCCTGTTGGTACCTGTATTAGGAGTCGCAGTATTTGTATTTGCGGTGGTTCCTGGAGGTATCTTCGATAATCACTGGTTGCCTGAAGACATTAGTCAGCATGGCAAGGTGATTGACGACCTGTTTATGTTCATTCTTTATTTGACAGGTGTCATCTTCATAGTGACCGGCGCATTGTTGTTCTGGTTTTGCTGGAAGTACGACGCAGAGAAGAATCCTGAACCCGTGAAGTTTTCTCATGGTTCTCATACACTGGAAATTGTTTGGTCGATTTTACCGGCAGCCATACTTTTGTTTATTGCTGTTTTCCAAATGGATGCCTGGGCGGAAAATAAAATGGCCTATCCAACCAAAGATGACGGCAAAACAAAGAAACCAGCTTTGGCTTTAGTGACTGGTCGCCAGTTTGAATGGAGAATTCAGTACGCTGGTCCGGACGAAAAGATTGGAACCGAAGATGATTTGCACGTTGTTAATGATTTACACATTCCAGTCAACGATGAAGTCGTCCTACGTGTCCAGAGTCAGGATGTACTACATAGTTTCTTTCTTCCAAATGTTCGAATTAAGCATGATCTTGTACCGGGTATGCAGCAACATGTTTGGTTCCAGACAAAGAAAACCGGTACTTACGATATTGTTTGTGCTGAACTGTGTGGTTGGGGTCATTATAAAATGAGAGGTCGCCTGATTGTTGAATCAAAAGACGACTTTGAAGTGTGGTACGCCAATGCCGTCCAGGAACAGAACCGTACCTCCAACAATGTTGATAGCGACAACTAGGAAATACTGAAATAATGAACACTTCTTCTGCAGCATCACACGGGCATGGACATGGTGAAGGTATGAGCCTTAACCATTTCATCTCAACCTATGTGTTCTCTAAAGACCACAAGATGATTGGTTTGCAGTTTCTGTTTACAACGTTACTGTGGTTTATCGTGGGTGGTTTACTGGCTTTGGGTATTCGCTGGCAGTTGGCTTATCCATGGAGTGATATGCCGATTATTGGAGGACGATTGTTCTCGGCCGAAGGGGGGCAGATTTCACCTGAATTCTATACCACTCTCTTCACAATGCATGCGACAGTAATGATCTTCTTTGTAATCATTCCTATTTTGGCCGGTGCATTTGGTAACTATTTGATTCCTTTAATGATCGGTGCCGATGATATGGCATTCCCGACATTGAATATGCTGAGCTACTGGTTTATGTGGCCAGCTTTTGTCTGTATTGGAATTAGTTTTCTTACTCCTCCCTACGGTGCAGGGGGGGGATGGACAAGTTATCCACCTTTGTCAGCCGTTCGTGCAGCAGCTCCTGGTAGTCAGATGGCTCAAACCTGGTGGTTAATGGGAGTTACTTTAGTTGGGATTTCATCAATGATGGGTTCGGTAAACTATATGACAACCATTATTCAGATGCGTGCTCCCGGTCTGTCGATGTTCCGATTACCACTGACTATTTGGAGTATGTTCATTACAGCGGTCTTACAGGCTTTTGCTTTGCCTGTGTTGACTGCTGGTGGTTTCATGCAAATTCTTGACCGTATGCTCGGAACAGGATTTTTCCTGCCCGAAGGACTCGTCGTGAACAATGCTGATATGATCACCGGTGGTGGTCAGCCATTGTTGTGGCAGCATTTGTTCTGGTTTTATTCTCACCCTGCTGTGTACATTATGATCCTGCCGGCAATGGGTATGGTCTCAGACATACTTTCCTGTTTCGCCCGCAAACCGATTTTCGGTTATAAACCAATGGTTTACTCGATTTCAGGAATCGCCGGTTTGGGCTTTATTGTGTGGGGACACCATATGTTTGTCTCGGGTATGAACCCAATGCTCGGAATGACATTTATGGTCTCTACAATGATGATTGCTTTACCTTCAGCGGTGAAAGTATTTAACTGGCTTTGCACGATCTGGGGTGGAAAAGTTGAGTTTACAACGCCGATGTTGTTTTCACTTTCCTTTGTTTCGATGTTTGTGATTGGTGGTTTGTCAGGGATTTTTATGGCGGCTACACCTGTCGATATCTTTATTCATGATACCTATTATATTGTGGCTCATTTCCATTACGTGCTGTTCTGTGGAACAGCGATGGCAGTTATGGGAGCAATTTATTTTTGGTTCCCGAAAATGTTTGGACGGGCGATGAATGAAACTGCCGGTAAATGGCATTTCTTCTTAACCTTTCTCTTCATGAACGGAACATTTTACCTGATGCATATTCTCGGTGCGGTTGGTTTCCCCCGTCGATTGGCGGATCCATACCACTATGAGACCTTTAAGCATTTGTTACCCATGAACCGCTTTATAACCTGGTGTGCAGTCGGTATGGTTACCAGCCAGATTATTTTCGCGGTGAACTTTTTCTACAGCATTTTTAAGGGACAGAAAGTTGGCCGTAATCCATGGCGAAGTAACACGCTTGAGTGGTTTGCACCAAGTCCGCCAGTGGGACACGGAAACTTCGATGCACAACCAATTGTGTATCGCGGCCCTTATGAGTATGGTTCTCCTGAAGTTGATACAGACAATTATCCGCAGACTGAGCCACCACCGGAAGGTGTGGAACCGTCTGATGATGGTCATTAATTAACTTGGGATTACCCAAAAAGGTAAGTGACAATGACTACGCATGTCGAGTTAATCGATAAGCCGGTCAACCAGCAGGAACTTTCGAGTCCCTGGCCCAAACGGGTGGCCTGGTTCGTAACTTGCCTTACGTTCCCGCTAATCTTCGTAGGTGGACTGATCACCACGACAGATGCGGGAATGGCGGTACCTGACTGGCCAACTACCTTTGGATACAATATGTTTCTGTATCCGTGGTACACCTGGTTTTTTGGGCCGTGGGACCTGTTTATTGAACATGGTCACCGGCTCTTTGCCTCAGTGGTTGGTATGGTATCAATCGCATTTGTATTTGTTGCCTTCAAATGGGAGCAGCGGGCATGGATGCGAAAACTGGTAGTGATAGCATTACTGCTTGTCAGTGCTCAGGGCATCCTGGGAGGTATTCGGGTCACCGAAAACGAAGTACTGCTGGCAATGGTGCACGGATGTACTGCCCCGCTGTTTTTCAGTTTGACAGTGTTTAACTCCACAGCTTATACGAGGTTTTGGAGAGCACCACTAAAGCATTGTCAGACAGAGAAAGGGGAGGATATATCACATCTGGTTAAACCCTTGCGATTGGCGACAATCACGACAGTATTGGTTTATCTCCAGTTGGTTTTGGGAGCGTCGATTCGTCACATTCCCGTGACAGCTTCGACGCAGACCTTTTCCACGCTCGTGGTTTTTCACCTGATAATGGCGTTAGCTGTAATGGTTCATGTGATCGCCTTAGCAGTAAATTTGCGGAAACATAAAGAACTGGCGGTGAGTATTCGTCGAGCTGGAAAATGGCTGGCGGGTTTGGTTCTGCTACAGGTGGGACTGGGAGCCAGTACTTGGGTGTTGAATTACGGATATCCCTTTGGGTGGGGGGAAACTAAATTCACAGCCAATCATCTCGTCATTACGTACGGATGGTGGCAGGCCCATATTACGACAGCGCATATGGCAATAGGCTCACTCCTGTTAGTCATTTGTGTTGCAGTTGTAACCCGTCTGCTTCGACTGAGATTTGTAGCGAAATCAGTAACAGTCGAATCAGATACTGAAACGGTATAAATAACGAAATACATTTATTAGTAATTTGTTCCAGCGAGAAATTTTAATGTTGCTGGTTTTCAGGAAGACAAAGTAAATGAGTGCAAGTGTTCTTACATATGATAAGCAGGCTGAAACCACCAGTGCCCGTTTGTCTGATTACATTGAATTGACTAAGCCTCGTATTTCCATCATGGTGATGGTGAGCGTGGCAGTTACTGCATTTGTGGCTCGACATGGTCAACCAGACTTTTTAGCAATTATTCATGCATTGATTGGTACGCTGTTAACCGCTGGCAGCGCCAGTGCGATGAATCAGTGGATGGAACGCGATTTAGACGGTCGTATGCCACGGACGAAGAATCGTCCCATTCCTGCAGGACGTATTCGTAGTCAGCAGGTAATGTTGTTGGTAGTGACTTCGCTGGTTATTGGTGCAGGCTATCTGGCAGTTATGGTAAACCCTTTGACGGCCGCTCTGTCGGTCCTTACCTGGGTAGTCTACGTTGCTATTTATACACCGATGAAAACAAGAACACCTTTGAATACGGCAGTTGGAGCTGTATCCGGTGCGTTACCCATTTTGATGGGGTGGGCTGCGGTGGAGGGTAGCTGGACAGATGCTCGCTGGGCGGCACTGTTTTTAGTAATGTTTTTCTGGCAATTCCCACATTTTATGGCGATTGCTTACCTTTACCGTAAACAGTATGACCAAGCTGGAATGAAAATGTGGACGGTTGTTGATTCCAGTCAAAGACGATCAGGAATCGAGGCAGTTGTCGGGGCACTGGCGGTTTTGCCAGTCAGTTTAGCGACAATTGGTTCGGTACCGGGCGGTAGCTTCCAGTTAGTGATTATTTTCGGACTTGGTGTATTCCAGTTGATATGCGCAATCCTTTACTGCATGCGTGCAAACGATACAACGGCTCGTAAATTACTGCGTGCCAGCCTGATTTATCTGCCTTTGGTCTTGTTTACTTTATTAAGCGTACCAATGGCGGGTTAAACCAGTTTATTAATAGAAGAGAAATGGAATGGATCGGCAATTGTCGCATCCAGTAATAAAAGACCTTACAGTCGAAAAATTAAAATGAGCGAACACGAAGATCACCACGAAGAACATGGCCATGATGAACATGGCCATGATGATCATCATGGACACCTTCAGTTAGAGTACGAGGAAGCATTACCGATTAACAATGGTAAGGTTTGTTTGTGGCTATTTCTGTCGACCGAAATTATGTTCTTTGCCGGTCTGATTGGTACCTATATTGTTTTGCGATTTGGCTCGCCCGCCGGTACCTGGCCTCGGCCCCACGATGTCCATGTGAACGAGTTTCTTGGCACTTTAAATACGTTTATCTTAATTCTCTCCAGTTTTACGGTCGTGTTGACCTATGAAGCCACCAAGAGAAATAACTCTGCAAAGGCAAAAGGCTGTTTGGCATTTACGTTTTTATGCGGCTGTGCTTTTCTTGGTATTAAGATGGTCGAGTATGCCGGTAAGTTTGAGTATGGAATTCACCCTAATCCCGGTGGACATAGTTTGTTGTATGAGCAGGCAGACGTTTATTACCTTCGCGACTTGAAGGCTACGATTACCAAAGAGGCAATTATTCCTCTAGCGGCTAAGAGTGCTGCTGCGGAAGCGGCTGCAGATCAGGTTCCAGATGCGGAAGATGCAGTGCCCGCAAAAATTCCGACTGCAGGACATAATGTACTTGAACCATTTTTGCACCATTCGGTTCAGTGGGCTGAATATGTGGTTGGACAAGTTCCAAATACTCATATGGATCCAACGGCCGATGGTTTGAACCATCGTGATGTATTAATTTCTTTGTCTCAGGAGGTTTACCCGCTCGACCGATATAAGAATTTATTCAAAGTAACGCAGGGTGCGGAGCAGGAGTATATCGAAGAGAGATTGAAGGCTTTACCTGATTTAGTAACCGCTGCGGGTCAAGACAATGATGTGCTCAGTATGCTGGCTTATGAAAAGACAATTTTGGGAGCTCGACAGAAGTATCTGGTTGACCACAACCATGCTGCCACTGCTGAACATGATGACCACGACTCCGGTGCCGGTCATGCTCACGGAGGCCTTAACGCAGATTTAAGGGCAGCGCATTCTCCTGTAATTCTGCCGATGCATATTCCGAGTGGGAATATGTTTTCGGCCACGTACTTTCTGTTAACTGGTTTTCACGCTTTGCACGTTATCGTAGGTTTGATTCTGTTTCTTTTCCCATTGTTTTGGACACTGGAGAAATCACGAGCAAATTATATTGAGAATGCAGGCCTTTACTGGCACTTTGTTGACCTCGTTTGGATCTTTCTTTTTCCGTTGTTCTACCTCTTCTAATTTCCGGAGTAATTTACTCATTGCCAATTTGTAAGAATTGCTAAGTGAAAGTAATACTATGACTGAACACGATGTAAACACTGAACATCACGATGATCACGATGATCATGAAGATCATGATCATATGCCGACCTTTATCAAGGTGTTTGTTGGTTTGTTGATTTGTACTGTGATTTCAACGGCAGTTGGATTTATGATTTCCTGGGGGTGGTTTGATGGCAATGAGTTGAGTGGCTGGGGAATCATGCTCACCGTTTCCTGTGTAAAAGCATTTCTTGTGATCACATTTTTTATGCATTTGAAGTGGGAAGTTGGAACCTGGAAGTGGGTACTGACTATTCCAGCTTCTATTATGAGTTTGTTTTTGATTGTTATGCTTGTACCTGATGTTGGTATGCGAACCAATCATTACACACACGAACGAACCGATCGTGCTGCCTACGATATACCTGAAGATGATGCCAGCCTCAGTGAAACAACGGGTCATCTAGAATCAGCAGAAGGCGATGAACACTCTGAAGGTGAAGCAACTCACTAGGCTTTAAGACGGCCACGTGCCAGCAGGTGGCCACGGTGTCGGGAGCTTCTGTTATGTCAGACCAATTGGCTATTCAATTTCAAGAACTATGCTTTCGCTATGGCGATCGCCAGGCGCTGAAGCAGGTTTCTTTTGATGTTCTAACGGGTGAGCTTTTTAGTTTGCTTGGCCCTAATGGAAGTGGAAAAACAACACTCTTTCGTTTACTCTCCACATTAATAGCTCCGCAACAGGGCAAACTGCAGGTTTATGGAAATGATGTCCAAACTGCAGCTGATGTCGTACGTCATGATCTGGGCGTTGTCTTTCAGGCACCGGGGTTAGACGGAAAACTAACGGCTTATGAAAATCTGGCGGTTCAGGCTGTACTCTACGGGGTGTCAAAAGCAGACGTGCCTGCCAGAGTTAATGAAGTCAGTGAACAGCTTGGAGTGGCAGATCGCTTGCAGGATAAAGTAGACGAGTTATCTGGTGGTTTACGTCGTCGGATAGAATTAGCCAAGAGCCTTTTGCATCGTCCACGTCTTCTGATTATGGACGAACCAACAACCGGACTTGATCCATCTGCACGCAGCGATGTCTGGAATTATGTTAGACAACTGCAGCAATCCACGGGGATGACGGTCTTTATGACGACGCATTTGCTCGAAGAAGCAGACAGAGCAGATCGTATCGCCATCCTGAACGAAGGTGAATTGGTCGCTCTGGATCAGCCTGATGCACTTCGTTCGGAACTGGGAGGAGATATTATCACGATTATGTCTCAAACGCCTGATCAGTTAATCCGATTGCTGGAAGTTGATATGCAGTTGCAAGCTCAACTGATTGACGGAATGATTCGCATCTCAGGAGAGACGGATGTCGGGTTGGTTTCCACGTTACATGAAAAATACAAAGATCAGATTCAGCAGATCTCGGTTGGCAAACCAAGTCTGGAAGACGTTTTTATTACACGTACCGGTCATCGCTTTTGGGGGGCGTCTTGAATGTCAGGTAATGCTCCGCAAGTCTCATCAGTTCGTGTCACACAAAGTCTCGCCTGGCGTGAACTGATTCGTTTCTTTCGCCAACGCAATCGTGTGATTGGGGCGATTGGTACTCCGCTGTTTATGTGGCTTTTATTTGGTTTTGGTCTGGATCGTAGTTTCTCAGTTGCCACGACTATTGAGACGAATACGAGTTTTCTGGAATATTACTTTCCCGGCTCGTTAGTACTGATACTTATGTTCACAGCGATTTATACCACAATTTCTGTGATTGAAGATCGACAGGCCGGTTTTCTTCAGGGAGTCCTGATTGCACCGGTACATCGACATTCCATGGTTGCCGGTAAAGTCCTCGGTGGTAGTATTATTGCCATGATTCAGGGCGTTCTGTTTCTGGCAGCCACTTTGTTTTTAGAAATAAATTGGTCATTCGGACAGTTTATCACTCTGGTCGCTGTCCTTTTTATTGCTTCAATGATGATGACTTGCGTTGGATTTTCCTTTGCCTGGAAGATGGAGTCCACGCAGGGCTTTCACGCGGTTATGAATCTGGTGCTGATGCCCATGTGGTTGTTATCAGGTGCTTTTTTTCCGGTGCCGGTTTTTGGGACGGGACAGCTATCACAGGATGTTTTGCATTGGGTCATGAAAGTTAATCCACTAACGCATGTTGTTTCACTTGTTAGAAATCTTCTTTATGAAACGCGGTTGTCAGAAGAAGATTTCTGGGAGCCTTCTGGGTGGACAAGTATATTGGTAATATTAGTGGCCACAGTAGTATTCTTTGCATGGGCACTTAAAGTTTGTAAGCGACGAACGGCAGGCGATTTCAAATGAGTAAAGCAGCGGGATTTTTCGTAGCGTTAATGTTGTTGGTAGCTGGCGGCCTAATGCTGTTTAAACTTTCTTCGGGAGGTCAGCACCAGTCTGGAACGAGTGCGGTAACTGGTGCTCCCGATTGGCAGCCAAAGATCAGCCCGGCTGACTACGAGACCGGTGCAGGTGAACTCTGGATTACAGAGTTTGAGCTTGTCGATCAACAGGGTGAATCGTTTAGCTCGGCTGAAATGGAAGGGAAAGTATGGCTGGCAAGTTTCTTTTTTGCATCCTGTCCGGCAACCTGCGTTCAACAGAATCGTGAAAAACAATCTCTGCATGAAGTTTGGTCTCGTAAGGGAGTAAAGTTTGTCAGTATTACATGTGATGCGGAAAATGATACACCGGCCCGGTTGCATGAGTATTCACAAAAATTTACCACGGACCATGAAAACTGGAAGTTTCTGTCGGGAGATGGCGGGTTTATCAACCGTATTGGGTCAGAGTTCTTTCGGGTTTCCGTTGGTCCTCGCACGCATACTGATTCCTTCGTGCTGATGGATAAATGGGGCAATGTCCGGGGTACGTATAACTGGCTTGATAAAACTGAATTGAAGCAAATGAATCAGGAAATTGTGACGCTTCTGACAGAAGACAGTGAACCTCAGCAATGGACCGAAAAACGTAAGCAGTTAGAAGCGCAGATTGCTCAATTTGCGGAGCAACAGAAAAATAGTGAAGAGCAAAAGGAGAATTCATCCGATATCACAGATAGTTCTGAGTCGACTGGAGACGGTGAATCGATTAATGAAACGGAATAGTAACCATGGATTTCCCAGCTGTAAATGCATCACTAAACGCATTAGCAACGATTCTTTTGGTTGCGGGATTCGTGCTGATCAAACAAAAGAAGGAGGAGGCACATAAGTGGACGATGCTGGCATGCTTCCTCGTGTCTTCAATCTTCCTTGTCTGCTACCTCATTTATCACTATCAAAAGGGTGGTGGAACCCGATTTCCGGCTGACCATCCGACGTGGTTAAGAATTACTTACTATGTCATCCTGATTAGCCATATCTTGCTGGCTATTTTCGTTCCGCTTGGAGCGATTGTTACGATTCGTCATGGCCTGAAAGGCAACCGTGAGAAACACATTAAGTGGGCGAAAGTTACTTTTCCAATCTGGCTATACGTATCTGTTACTGGCGTGGTAGTGTATTGGTTGCTGTACCAAATCCCTCCTCCGAGTTAGGATAAAGGTAGTATGAAACGTTCAAGAATCAAAATCCGAATGGTGATAGCGTTTACGCTGCTACTCATATTTCTCGTTGTTGATTCTGTGCAGGCCTGTCCTACTTGTAAGGAAAGCCTGTCTGAAAATAACAAAGAGCTCATTCAGGGATACTTCTGGAGCATCATGTTTATGATGGCGATGCCGTTTAGTATTCTGACGGGTATCAGTACGTACTTCTATTTGTTGATTCGCAGGAACAAAAAGAATGTCGTCAGCGAATCGGTGCCGGGCGACGAGCTGACAGAGGCAAAAGAATTGCCGGATGTAGTAAACGAAGATTAAGATTCATTTTCCCGGGGGTCCCAAATCTGGTCGAATCCCGCCCACAGGCTACGGGCAAAGGGATGAATAATTGCCGGGACTATGATCACGTATATCAACGCTAAAACTAAGAGTGTGTTGTTGTCGGCCCATTTCAAAAAGTATGCCAAAACGTACAGGATGGTCATCGTCAGAGCGGTGAACGTATAATTTACATAAATACTACCGAGGAAGAATCCTTCTTCTCGTTCGAAATGACAGCCGCATTGGGGACAGTCTTCATTCATGATGAGCCATTTACGGAACATTTTACCCTGCCCGCAAAGACAGCATTTTAAACGCAGACTTTGGATTAGCATTTTAAACAATCGGATACCTATCTTTAGATGCAAGTGTTGGTGATTTGGCAGAAGTCTACCTAAAATAGGATATATAGTTCAGGGTGAAATTCACTATATTAACTCGTCAGAAATTGCTAATTTCCTTGGAGATAATGACTTGGTCAGAATACTGGGCAAACTAATGCAGATTACCAGTCTCATCATTCTTCCTGCAGCCATCATTTTGCAGTTGATTTTTGACGATCCGGATACCAATGAAAGTGAATTGGAGCGCGCTGGTCAGGATGTATTTGGCTTTGGAGTGGATGGATTGTTGGTCGCCATGATCTTTGCTGTCTGCGTTTTCTATTTAGGGCGTGTGATAGAAGGTTACGCTGTTAAACAATAGCAGGGTGATTTACGAAATGAATAGAAATAGATTAATGATGGGTAGTTGGCGAAATGTGATTTGTTTCGTAATTATGGGTGGTTGGTTTGTGCCTCTGCTCTGCGGTCAATCTTCGTTCTCACCGGTGATTAATCCTGTTGGTCTGGAAGATCAGCGTCTGAATCTGTTAGCGTCCGAAGGGTATCAGCTTATCGAACAGGCGAATCAGGCATTGGAATCCGGTTTGCGTTTACGCGCAGAAGATCGTATCAACCAGTTACTTTATCAGCATAATGACGCTTTGGTTCCGCTGCCTGTAAATAAGGGAAATAAAGATCTTCTGTTTCGCAATTTTGTTTCCGTGCCTGAATTTGTCAAAGCCTGGTATTTCCGCCTGCCACCGCCTGAGTCCCTAACGCAGCGGGAAAAAAATAAACAGTCAGCAGTCATCAAGGGAGGAATCATCCCATCATTGGAGTATGCTCGCGCATTCCCACATTATATTTCCGGTAATCAATGGTATCTTGCTCTTTGTGATGAGTTAATTAGCAGAGGCGAGTTGGAAGCAGCCAGAATCGTTTTGAGTCAATATGCCACCTTACCGGTAATCGGTGTGAATAAGACATATACCGGAAAGTGGCAGCCGAATGCTGAGCTAGTAAAAAGCGATCAAGCGATGGTGGAGGTGAGGAAAATTGTACTGGAAATACTTGAGGGGCGCGAGTCCTCGGCAATCAAGGCAATTGAGAGTATAGCCAGCCAAGACTCTCAAGAATTACAATCATTGGGAGGATTGAGAGGAAATTTGCATAGTTTGCTGTTTGGATTTCTACAGCAGCATTTTGGTGGAGAAAAGTCTGCGGTCGAGTTTCAGCCTCAGAATCTAACGCACCAAACCGGTTCCCGGGTATTTGAGTCAGGGCAAGTTTGGCAACTTGATTTGTCAAAATTACTTATGGGGCAAGGCGTAGATCAGAGATTGGATGTGCGTTTTAAGGTGGTTGGTGACCAGCTATTTGCCAACACGTTAAACGGTATTCTTGCATTGGATTTAAACCATGGCAGACCACTGTTTGGCGAAGGGAATGATGCTTATTGGCTGATTCGGCATAACGGCAACGAAGTGGCTAGTTGGTTTGATCCTGAAATTCCATATTGGGGTAATAGTACGCCTGTTGTTGAGGTTGTTGGCGATTTGCTGGCAGCACGCCAGGGTGATCCCGCCTTAACTCATCATCAGAGTGTCGAGGCAGCTGAAATTCGAGGCAATTCAGTTGTTGTTTTGGACTTGGCTGAACAAGGGCGAATGCTCGATGGCTTTCCAATTACTTTGCCAGCGGCACAGGCGGATTCTTATCGAGTATTTGCCACGGCTCCCAAAATCGTTGGCGAGCAACTTCTGGTTGGCATTCGTGAGAATCAGGCTTTTCAGTGCCGCCATTATCTGGCTAGTTATGATTTGGCAGGCGGTACGCTGAACTGGAAGTGTTATGTAGGTTCAGCCAGACCTATTGCTAATCGCACGATTACGGACCTGGTGTCTTGTGGTCTCGAGATTGTTGGGCCGCAGGCTATTTTTACGACTAACACCGGTATGGTTGCATCGATAGATCTGTCAGGTCAGTTAAATTGGGTTTGTTCCTATCCGCGAAGCTACCATGCGATCGCTTCGGCTGAATTGGAAAGCCGCAGCGTACGTCGTTCAACCGCGGGATTTGATCGGGATGCGATGTCCGTCATCATAGCGCCGGCAGATACGGAACTTGTATTCTCACTGGACCTGCGCTCGGGTTTACCTCTTGGCTGCTTTGATGATGCTGGGATGGCTTCGGCGGAGATCGCTGTTACTTCCTGTGGCCACCTGCTGCTTTGTGGCAATCGCATTTGGCAGATGGAGTTTGACGAGACATTCAAACCAATGGCCACAGCTTTAATGGAGTCGGCTGCGGAAATATCTGGTGCGATTTGCATCGATGGGGACCGGGTATACCGGGTGAACGATAGTCGTGAGTTATGCGCAGTTAGTTGGGACAAAAATACAGGCGAAGCATTGTTGCACACAGCACTTTCCGACATGCCAAACACGGTGCAGATACAAATGAACCATCGGCTGGCAATTATTTTTGATGGTAAAATGATAAAAGCAGTGAAGGCAGTCCCCGTCGTTAAAGTGAACGAGAAGTAAGTAAATGGTTACAGATATCGAGAAAGCAGTATCCGAAGTGCAGCAACTCTGCCAGCGTGTGCGTGAACAGGTTGCCGTTGAAGTTGTCGGCCAATCCGCAGTCATTGAACAGATGATGATTGCGATGCTTTGTCAGGGACATTGCCTGCTGGTTGGAGTTCCCGGCCTGGCGAAAACACTTATGGTACAGGCATTAGCCAATACGATGAACTTGTCTTTTGGACGTATCCAATTTACACCAGATCTCATGCCTACAGATATTACGGGTACCGAAGTTATTCAGGAAAATACCGAAACGGGGTACCGTGAACTTGAATTCAAATCAGGACCGCTTTTTACGAATGTCCTGTTAGCTGACGAAATTAATCGGACTCCTCCTAAAACTCAGGCGGCATTGCTCGAAGCGATGCAGGAACGTCAGGTAACTGTGGGAGGTAAAAGCCGTGCCTTGGCGGCTCCCTTCTTCGTTTTGGCAACGCAGAATCCAATCGAACAGGAAGGCACGTATTCGTTACCTGAAGCTCAGTTAGACCGTTTTATGTTTCAGTTGTTAATTGACTATCCAACGGAACAGGAAGAATTAGAGATCGTACAGCGAACCACCGGTGTCGAGCAGCAATCCGTACAGCAGGTTGTCGGTTCGGGAGATATCCAACGTGCCATTGCTTTGGTTCGCGAAATGCCTGTTGCCGCTCACGTTATACAGTTTGCTATTCATTTGGCGAGGCGCTCGCGGCCAGATGACGAAGCGTCTGATTTTGTACGTCAACATGTGGCTTGGGGGGCCGGTCCCCGAAGCAGCCAGTTTCTCGTATTAGGTGCCAAAGCCCATGCATTATTACATGGAAGCTTGTCGGTGGATTATCAAGACATAATTGCTGTGGCGCATAGTGTCCTGCGACATCGCATTCGTTTGAACTATGCAGCCACCGCTAGTCAGGTTACGGCCGATGATATCATTGATCGTGTAATTCAGGAACTGAAGTCATCAGGCTCGGCAGAATTTGATAACCCTTCCACTTTGACTGGGGATCAGCGTGACCAATCTTCCAAAGTCTTTAGAACCGAAGACGCTAGCAGCACTTGACGGTCTTTCTTTGAGATCCCGTCAGATCGTCGAAGGTTTGCTGGCGGGAAGTCACCGAAGTCCCTTTCGAGGTGTGAGTGTCGAGTTTGCAGAACATCGTGAGTATGTTCCGGGTGATGATTTGCGCCATGTGGATTGGAAGGTTTACGGGCGGACCGACAAACTCTATCTCAAGCAGTTTGTGGAAGAAACGAATATGCACTGCAATCTGGTGATCGATTCGTCAGCCAGTATGCGTTACGGTTCTGAGCAAGGGTTAAGCAAACAGGAATACGCTCAGTGCGTGGCAGTTGCGTTAAGCTGGCTCGTTCTGCGTAATGGAGATTCTGCGGGTGTAGGGATCGGGGTTGAAAGCTTAGAGGATTGGTTGCCCGCTTCTTCACATCCGGATCAACTGGATCGCCTGATCGGATGCCTGCAGGAGTTTTCTACCGCTCCTTTGTCTCAGGGGACCGGGAGTGCTACGTTTGGCAAAGTGCTTAACGAGGCCGCCGAACGATTGCCACAACGAAGTGTCCTCTATATTATCAGTGATTTTTTGACAGATCTCCCTTTGCTTTATCAGGGAATTGAACGCTTAAGAGTAGAGGGGCACGATGTCACGTTGTTCCACATTCTGGATCGTGATGAACTAAGTTTTCCGTTTAATGGAAATCTACAGTTAAACGCTCTCGAAGGCAGGCAGACAGTGCGCGTGGATGCAGGGGTGATTGCCGAGCGGTATCAGTCGTTGGTTTCCGGATTCTGTCAGCAACTCGAATCTAAAACTCGTAATCTGGGTGCGGATTACGAATTGTTAGTTACAGATGTGAACCTGCAAACTGCCCTGTTAGCATATTTCCAACGCATGCAAATCAGGAGGGCTCGCTGATGTTTGCGTTGGTTTTCGAATCACCGGAAAGATTGTGGTGGAGTTTTGCGCTGCTAATTCCCCTGATGGTTCATCTGTTGCGTCGGCGACGTTATCAGCAGCATTCATGGGCAGCCATGCAGTTTGTTTTGCAGGCCTTGCAGGAGGAATCTCAAAAAGCAAAACTGCATAATCTACTACTGATGCTCTTACGCGTTTCTATCCTAGCTGTTTTCCTGTTCGCGATCAGCGCGCCCAGAACGGGATTCATAAGACCAAAGGTGGGTGATGAATCAAGCGGCACTCATCATATCATGATCGTCGATGCGACATATTCAATGGGAACCATAGACCAGACGACTGATGAAACCGCCTTAACAAAGGCAAAGCAAAAAGCCATTGAATATGTCCGATCGTTACCTGCCGGGGATGTTGTTTCAGTATTCACTATTGGCGATTTCCAGCACTCGGTGATTGAAGATCCCGGTGATAACTTGCAACTGGTAGCCAATGCAATTCATGAAATAGAGCCTCAGTCGTCCGGTGGTGATGCAGACAAAGTGTTTCAATTGAGTATTGAGCTTGCTAAGCGTCACCGTCAACGTGACCCCAATCTGTTTTTTACCCGCTTTGTTATCTTTTCAGATATGGAGCGTGATGTTTGGCGGGGATTGAGTGATTCCGCAGGTAATCTGTCCCCTTCACTGATGGAACTCAAAGAGATTGGCGAGTTGTCAGTTGTTGATTGCCGGGTTGCTCCGGCAGGTAATTCTGCTATTACTCAGCTTTCGGTTAAATACCCGCAGGGCGCATTTGCGTCCGCGGTATCTGTGGTGGCTGAAATTGATTGTTACTACAGAGAGATCGAGGGAGATCTTGGGGTTTCCTGGTTTCTTGATAACGAGTTTGTTGTTCGGGATGAGGTGCAAGTTGGTGCTGGTGAAACCATTGCTGTTGAAGCACCTTTTAGGAATCTTAGTTCTGGCAGTCACCAGATTGAAGCTCGTTTAGATGATGATTCTTTGCTTCTTGATAATGCAAGATGGGTCGCCTTTGACAGCCCGGCTCAATTTCGAGTGTTATGCGTAGATGGTTCGGAAAAGGCTTCTGCGGCAGTTGCATTGGCGTTTTCCCCCCATCGTTTGCCTGACTGGCCGGTCTTTGTTGACACGATTGATCAAATTGAGTTTGAACAACAGCATTTGGACGATTTCGATGTTATCGCTTTTTGTGGATCTAACCGAATATCAGAATTCAATGCCCGGCGTTTGCGAGGGTTTGTCAAACAGGGAGGAACCCTACTGATCACCCCGGGTGAGTTAGTTGATCCCTTCTCATTGAATAAGTTCTATGGAGATGCATTTGAGGGGTTTCTTAACGAAGTACAGTGGGGTAATCCTGTAGATAATGATTCGGTAGCTGAATTGCAGAAAGCGGTGCGTGTGACTGACCATTCCATTGGCGGGTTGTTTCGAAAGAATCCTGACAATGGGATCAGGGCCCTACCGGTGTATAAGTACGTTGAGTTGATTGTCGATTCAGAGAATACAGCAGATGTGGTCCTGGAACTGAACAATGGTTCTCCGTTGTTGGTTTGTAGTTCCGTTGGTAAAGGGCATGTGCTGACATTGAGTACCTCAGCGGAAATTGGAACAAGTGAAGATCGTTGGAGTGATCTGGGAGTCTGGCCAAGTTTCCTGCCGCTGATTCACGAGTCGATGAGGTTTATCGTTGAGCAGGAAATTAGTACATCCAATCTGGAATTAGGAGTATTTCCGACTAGAAGAATCTCGATGCAAAATGGACCAGTTTCTGTTTCTGTTCAAAACCCCAACGGTCAAACCAATGTCTATGCGATGAATTTTTCCAGAGATGCTGATTCCAAAGAAGTATTTGCCAACTGGTCACATACTGAATTTAAGTTTCCCGGTGTCTATTATGTGAATTTATATTCGGCAGAGCAAATTGTTGATTCTTCTTTGGTGGTTGGAAATCTCGCCGTCACTGAAAGCTCGCACCAGATCATTGATGAAGTCGAGTTGGCCCGGATTACCGGAGTGAAGCGCGATAAAACCGGCGTCATTAATTCGATTTCCCCCGGTTTCAGTCGTGAGCTATTCCGGGAACTACTCTTGTTTACCCTCGTTCTTCTGATGCTGGAGACGTTGTGGGTGACTTCGCAAAGAACCAAAGCTTCAAGACGGAAGGTGATTCATGAATAGCCTTCTGTGCGAATTGCTTTTCTGGAGCCAGACGCAGACAAGAATGCAGTATCAATGGCCGCTGGATTCAATATCGATGATTGTAATTATGGTCTTGGTGGCTATTGGGATGGTAGTCCTGCTGCGTGACCGGGGATTAACGGCACCGCAACGACTTTACCTAGCGCTGTTAAGGGTTGGGGCTATGCTGGTTCTGATAGTAATGCTTCCCGGCTGGTCCTCTCATGAAGAACAGACAGGCAAAGCTGATTTGATTGTGTTGGTTGATACTTCGCTAAGCATGGAATTTGAGGACGATGTTAAACTCAGTGACTTAAGTCAGTCAACTCGGTACTGGTTGTCTGAAATATACGGGGATGAATTCCAGAGTCGCATAG
Source organism: Planctomycetaceae bacterium (assembly GCA_002709045.1). Lineage (GTDB taxonomy): Bacteria > Planctomycetota > Planctomycetia > Pirellulales > Pirellulaceae > UBA721. Next base: position 22,361 of record PAPJ01000004.1, read on the forward strand.
ATGACGAACAGCAAACCGTTAGAATTCCACGTTATTGGCTAACTAATGTATTCCTTGACGCGGATGGTAAGCAGAGTCGGGATAATACGGGACAGCCCGGCCGAGGAATATTGGCAGGTGTTAATACAGAATATCAAATTCATATTTATGAAATTGATGAGCTTGTGCGTCAGCGTAAAGAGTTGATCGGAAAGAATCAAAGAAGCCTGTCAGTGGATTCAGGTACGATTGGTTCCGCGCTTGGGGATGGTATTTTAGAGGTTCTCCAAAAACATCGGGGAAAATCGGTTGCGGCGATCGTCTTATTAACTGATGGCCGTTCCAATATCGGAGTTCCGCTAAAGCGTGCTGGTGAAATGGCTCAGCAATTATCCGTTCCGATTATTGTCCCGCAGGTGACAGGTAAGACAAATGATGATCGTATTCAACTCATAAATCCATCCGGGCCAGCCCGCGTACATATTGAACAGCCGGCATTATTTGAAATCGATGTAAGACGACTTGGTGATTTAAGTGTTCAGACTGAGATCCCGTTTCGTGTTCAAAGTGAAGAGGAGCAACGTGAGTTGCACGTCTTATTCGAGCCCGGTCAGCAGGTGGCCACGCTTTCATTACGGCATGCACCTGTGGAAGTGGGACAACAGACGTTACGTGTCGAATATGCCGGCGAAAAGAATAGGAATGAAGATTTCAAGAGTTATCGCCAGCATTTTGAAAGTTACGAATTTACCTTTGAAGCAACTGATGATGCGGTCAATCTATTGTTGATCGAGCAGTTCCCGAGATTTGAATTCCGGGCTTTAGAAGATCTTTTAAGTCGTGCGACTACTGCTTCCGGACAGCCGCGTTTTGAACTTACCACCGTGCTCGGTACGGCCGATCCTCAACTGACTCAGGAAAATCCTCAGTTGTTTACCAGTGTCAGAGAAGATCGTGACTGGCTCTTTGCGTTTGATGTGATTATTGTCGGAGATGTATCTGCGGATTTATTGACTTATGAAACGCAGCTAATGCTGGTGGAATATGTACAACAGCGCGGTGGCGGACTCGTATTTGTGGCTGGTGAACGATTCCTGCCTCAGCAATTTAATGATCAGCCATTAGCGGAATTGTTTCCGGCAAATGTGGGAAATTTTGAACAACGCTTTCTCTTAAATCAGCCCGCATCCCTGACTCTTTCTCAGTTAGGAGAACGGTCGGCACTTACATCCATCACTGAGTCCACACAGGCTAATCGCCAAGCATGGCAGCAATTGCCAGGTCCCTACTGGCTGACGCAGTCATCAGTGCTGCAAACAGGTGTGCAGGTTTTAGTCTTTGCTGATTCGGAGACGCAGCAGCGAGTCCCTTTGGTTACGCAACAGTTTTCAGGAGCCGGACGAGTAATCTTTCAGGGATTTGATTCGTCTTGGCGATGGAAGCAACAGGATGTGGTAAATGATGGTCATTCCGTATACTGGACTCAACTTGTGAACTATTTGGCAGGTACGGCAGGCACGACCGGGCAGACCGGAGTCGAATTGTCCACCAGTACTGAACAGATTGTGTACGGAGACCAGGTTCAGATCAATGTCCGCTTTCTCAATCCAGTGAATGCTCCTGCAGATGACAGTGTCGTTGTTGAATTATCTGAGTTGACTGGAAAGAGTACCATTGTTCGCTTGGCTAGAGATGGTATTCGTCAGGGAGTTTTTACAGCTACCTTAAGTGATCTAAGAGTAGGATTTTACACGGTAAATTTAGTGAGCCCGGTCGGACTTAATCCTTCCCCTGCAAGCATTAATATAAATGTAACCAGTGAGCCTAAAGAGCGATTGTTTAGCAGTGGAGATGAAGTGGTACTGCGAGAGCTAGCAGTAGTATCCGGCGGGCATTTTTATGAATTCGATCGATGGAACGTGATTGGTGAAGAGTTGCCTTATGGACAACGGATTGTAATGCAGGAATTGAATCATCGTCTGTTGTGGAATGCTAACTGGTTGGTTGCCATCTTTGTCGTATTGCTGAGCATCGAGTGGGGATTAAGACGGCGGTGGTATAATTAAACGATGATGCAGGAAATTTCAGACAACGCTGAACTTATCAATGTTCGTGAGGTAGTCGAAAAACTGGCGCGGCGGTCACGACGTTTAGTGTACCTGCGCGCTCTCTTTTTGTTTGTCATGTTGCTTTTGATAGGTACAGCACTGTTGGCAACAATTGATTTTCTTTTGCAACTAAGATCGATCATTTCGGTTTGGGTACAGTTCGGACTGTTTTTGGCTTTACTAATCGCGGCCGTTTCTAAGTTGATTGTCCCTGCCGAACGTTACCGTCCGGGATTGGTGATTGTAGCGAGACGATTAGAAATATCGTTTCCTCAATTGAATCAACGACTTTCTACAGTCTGTGATTTATCCCAACGTGTTGATAGCCTTTCTTCTGTTGAACGTCGGTTTTTGAACGGTCTTGCTAGTCAGGTCAATAAGCAATTAGCTCAGTTAGATCTTGAACATTGTTTTCAACCGCGAGTTTTACTACGACCTTTCTTAGGCTTAACCTGCGTCTTGCTGATGATATTCGCAGTCCTCGTTTCAAACCCTCAACAAGTAGTAATCGCCACACAACGTGTGGTTATGCCGTGGAGTGGGCAGTATTGGCCTCGCCAATTTGAATTAAGGGTGATCGATTATCGTCCTCAAGCTGCCAAAGGCGGGGATTATCTCATTGAAGTGGTCAACTCGCAGGGCACGTTACCTGATGATTTAACGCTGGAGTTAAAGTGGAAAAACACAGAGACTAGTGAGTTAGTTCGCCTGAATACAGACTCTGCTAAGGCTGAATATCGACTCAATGATCTGCTGGAGTCCTTTCAGTTTCGCCTTCATGGTGGTGATTTTCATGATGTCGGCTGGAGGCAGGTGACGGTTGTTGAAGCTCCGGCGATACGGGACTCGGAATTGGTGATTATACCTCCCGAATATACTCAGTTGCAGCCATACGTGACCGACGGTCGTGGACGTGCTTTTGCCAAGAGTCATTTAAGATTTTCTGCTGTGCTCGATAATCCGATTGAACACGCCCATTTGATTTGGGATGTCCAGGGAAAACATACAATAAATCCTTTGATAATTGAACGTCGTGATGAATCCTATGTGGTGCAAACCGAGAATATAGAGCTCAATACATCAGGACTGTTCTGGCTCGAATTTGAGGATGTAAATGGTGTTGTTTCACAGACTCGCGAAATCTGGCAGATCGATGTTGTGAAAGATCAGGCTCCGAGTGTACGGATTACAAAACCGTCGGCGAATACATTACTTACAGCAACAGGTATTGTTCCGTTGGCATTAAGTACAATCGATGACCTCTATGTGGATAAACTCGAGGTGGTAATTCAGGGTCAAGATGCCGGCGGAGTGACCAAACGGTATATCCCTCTCGATATCCCCCAGGTAATTGTTGGTTCACGAACAGCTTATGACACCAACAGAGTTTTTGTTAAACAAGAACCGGATAATCTTCAGATTGATTGTGGCCTGGATGTAAGTTCATTGTCGGATTTCTCTGTTGGTGCTGAATTGACTTTCAGTATCATGGCAACAGATCGTATGGGTAATCGGACTATCAGTGATGCAGTTCGATTAATTGTATTGTCAGACAGTGAAATACGAGGGAAGTTAAGGCAACATATCGAAGATGCTGAAAGTGAATTTCGACAACTACAACGGCTTTTAAAACAATCAGCCCAGACATCGTTAGCTCTAAAAAGGGAAGCTGCCACAGAGCAAAAACGGCGAAAGCTACTCCAGCAATTGAGTTTAGAGGGAACCAATATACAGGAAGTGTTGACGGGAGCAGGAAGTTCGATCAGTGGTAGACTCGAAAAAATTGGAAGTACTTTACGGCGTGCACAAATTAAAGCTCCTTTGGAAACGGATTCGTTAAGGCGACTACAGAATTTAGCTACGCTTATTGGTAATGAGCATCTTCAGCCCATTCAGACGAAAATTTTTGATGTGAAGCAGAATCAGCTTCCCGGAAGTGAGTTTTGGTTATCCTCTGTAGAGCAAATAGGAAATCATTTTGTATCGGCAGCCAGTTTAATTGAAGCTGTTTTGGGCCAGCAGAGGGCGGTACAGACTAAGGCCGAATTTGAGAACGCATGGAAAAACCTGCTAGCACAACAAATTGATTTAAAAGCCCGATCGGCTACGGTCACTCTGTCAGTATTGGCGAGTACAGAAAGTTCAGAAGCGGCATTAAAAGATCTTGCTGAATTACAGCTTGGATTGGCTACGCGTGTTTTTCAGTTAACTGATCAGACGGTTTCAGCAGAACAACTATCCTTAAACGTTAGAGTCCGAGAGCTTGCAGTAACAGTTGTTTCTGAAATGAGGCAAGTCGCAGTACAATTGCGACAAGGTCAGTTGAACACGATCTTGAGACAACAGAAAAAGATAATTCAATCCATGCAGCAAGTGCTGCTTGAATTAGGCATTGAACCCGGTGTAACGCCGCAAGCATCAGATGGTCAGAAGCGTAAGCTGGTCGAACAATTAAAAAATCTGTATCGTCAGCAGGTGGTTACTCAGCAAACTAATGGTCCGTCCGCTGCTAATCTACAGTTAGAACTCGCCAACGCTACTGAGAAACTGTCACGACAGGTTTATGTTTCACCCTTACTGCAGATAGGACTTCAGGAGGTTGCTGCGTTACAATTTAATGCTGCAGAATTACTCGCTGGCGAGAAAGATACAGTACGGCAGTTACAGGATGAAATCCTGGAGTTATTCGCAACAATGATCGGTGTGGCCGCTACACAACTGTCGACTGATCAAAACGAAAACGATGATCAGAAGAATTCGACCGTTAGTAATGCTGATACTATTGCCCTGATAAAAATGATGCAACGACGGGTCCACTTAGAAGTAAATCCGCTTCTGCAGAAAGAAAAATTAAGCGTAGTGGAGCAGCAGCAGTTGGAACAGCTGATTCAGAAACAGGTAAAAATTATTGAAGCGTTAAATCGGATCCAGTTGACAAAGGAGGAATCAGGAAATGAATAGCCGATGGACCGATTTCTTTGGCGTAATAAGCACAGTAATCCTGTTGGAAAACAGCATGGCTGCGTTAGTTGCAAATGACCAATCCGCTGATTTCAAGTTACCAAAAGCTACGATCGAGAAACTGTTTGGTGTCAGCGGCGACTTTAAAGCGTCAGACAACAAAACGATTGTGCCGGAACGAGAAACCGGAATCGCTCAACAAGTGGTTGGCGAAGATGTTGGTGAGCAGAGTGAGAATACTGAACTGCTAATGATACGTCAGCAGATGCAGCATCATCTTGAACTAATACAAGAACATTCCAATGGTGATGAGGTTAAGAGTTTTGAACCACTGCAGTTTGAAATCCTACAACGCTTAGACTCACTCATTCAAAGCGAACGGCAACGCATTGTTTCGACGGTGGTTGCGATGCCTGGTAAAGGGCAGGCAGGACAACAAGCCGGAGTGGGTACGGTAGGTGAAACGTCAGAAGATGCTTCCGCCCCTATTGTTGTTCCCGAAAGTGGTCCTCTTGAATCAAATTGGAATCAACTGCCACCCACGGTGCAAATACCGTTACGGGAATCTTCAGCTAATCCATTCCTTCCAGGCTATGAAAATTTATTGCAGCAGTTTTACAAGAGTTTAATGCAGAGATAACTTATGCATCGCGAGCGTACTGATCGGAGGTTGTTCTTGTCAAGTCTTGCCGGGCTTGGTCTGAGTTCCACCAGTGTGGCTCCATTTGTTTTATACGGTCAACAGTTTTCTCCCGGGCTTTATTCAGCGAAGCATCAGCAGGCGGTGGGTAAAGGAGTGCATTGGCTAGCTTCCCGAGTGCAGCAAGACGGCTCTTTTGGACAATCGGCTTATCAACAGAATCTGGCTGTAATTAGTCTTGCTGGATTAGCTTTTTTGGCTTGCGGACATTTGCCGGGACGCGGCCCCTATGGGAAAAACGTCAACCGGTTGGTTGACTTTGTATTGCAGCATGCTCAGCAAAATGGTTTGATCGGCGCGCCTGAGACCGGAGTTCGGGGTGTTATGTACGGACATGGTTTTGCCACATTGTTTTTGGCTCAAATTTACGGAGCCACTCGCCAGCGGGAAGTGCGTCCCGCATTAGTTAATGCGATCAATCTGATCGTCTCGACGCAAAATCAGGAAGGAGGATGGCGCTATGAGCCGGCAAAGAAAGATGCCGATATTTCTGTAACAGTTTGCCAAACAATGGCCTTGCGAGCCGCCCGAAATGCCGGATTCTTCGTGCCCGGACAAACAATTACCCGTGCTAAAGATTATGTATTGAGTCTGCAAAACGATGATGGTGGTTTTCGCTATGTTTCTGCGGTCGGTGAAAGCGCTTATCCACGCACTGGTGCAGCCGTCGTGGCACTTGCAAGCCTGGGAGTAAAGCAGGAGTTAACATATGCTTCGGCTGCACGTTATCTGATGCAGCAGATTCCCGCAGACTCTGAATATGCAGGAAATCCGCATTATTTTTACGGCCAGTACTATGCGGCACATGCGCTTTGGCAAATGGGAGGCGAAAATTGGAAGAAATGGTATGCGCGGATAGGCGGGCTCTTGCTCCGCAAACAAACATCAGCAGGAGCCTGGGAAGATGAATCAATTTGTAATGAGTATGCGACTGCGATGGCATGTTTAATATTGAGTATGCCGAAGAATTTTCTCCCCCTGTTAAGAAAATAATGAATGAAGTTGCTCCTAATGATGCTAATGCGAACTTTATTTACGTTGTTACTTTTGCTTAACTGGACTGGTTCAATCAAGGCACAACATCCAGTTCAATTGCATCCGTCCGGTACAGTCGGTCAAAGTCGGTTAGTGCAACTACAGGACCAGTCGCTTCGGCTTGCCGATAATTCCCAAATATCGTTTGCCCAACTTTATCGTTATGGCAGTTTACGTCAACGAGCTAATCGTAGCTGGGTGGTGTTGAGGCATGGTGAAGTTATAGTTGCGGATCAAATTCAACTTACTCCCGGCGGTGTTGAAATACGGTCGCTGCTTTGGCAACCTTTAGTCGTGCAGTGGGAGCATGTTCGCGCGGTAATTCGTAATGTACCCAAAGTCTTGTCAGCTCGGGACAGACTGCTCGACAGTGTATTCAGTGATCCGACTACAGACTTTGTGATTTTTAACAAGCAAACTCGCCTTGATGCTAAGTTTATTATCGATGACCGTGGACGTATTGTTTTTGATAAATCGATGTTGGGTCAGCCTTTTGTGATACCCTTTTCGGCTGTTCGGGCATGTGTATTTGGAGAACTGGAGAAAGCTGATTTGGCGCAGGTTATGCTTGGATTTGCTGACGGTAGTTATGGAAGTGCCCAAAATGTAACTCGCAGTGGAAATCAATTAATATGGAAAACTTCGACGGGCATTCTATTGACGACAGCAGAGCCGTTGTTTGTTTTAGAAGACTTTAATGTTTGGGATCATCTTGAATATCTTCAACCACTTAAATCAGATGTTGTTTATTTAGATGAAATCAAAGTCTTACAGGCTTTGACGCTTCCATTCTTTGAAGGCCGGCTGGATAACAATCTAGATAAAAATCAGGCTATCGCAGGATTGGGGAAAAATTCGTTGGGAGGGGGACTTCGCGGCGGAGAAACATTCTCATTGCATGGTATAGGAATGCATTCGTTATCCCGGGTAACCTTTGCAGTTCCGCCGGGGGCAGCTTATTTTGTTGCTGATCTTGCAGTTGATTCGGTTGCTGCAAAACGTGGTAGTGTGACCTTTCATGTTTTCCTGCGGGAAAATGCCGGTGACTGGCAGGCTACTTATACAAGTCCTGTCATTCGCGGAGGTGAAGAAATTCAGACTGTTCGAGTCGCTCTTGCAGATGCGGATGAGATTTCGCTTGTTGTTGGTATGGCAGACCGAGCAACCGTCGCTGATTATGCTAACTGGATGGACGCAAGGTTTATTCTGCAACCGGCCAGATAGGCTCGAAGATGTGGTGCAGAGTCTTAGGCACCATACTTGCCAAGCCGGCCGGCATTAGCCAGAGCTAGTGTCATTAAATGCTTTGCTTCGAATTGTCCGAGCCCACCGACACGTGCAGAAGATTCACTGAATTCGTTTAGATTGTCGTAACGGCAACAGTCAGAACTTAGCAGCGTTGGGACCGGGTGCCAGCTGTGATTGGCTAGAAAGCTCGGTGTACTGTGGTCGCCCGTTACGATGACAACTGTCGGGTCTAGTTCCAGAATCTTTGGAATGAACGCATCAAAGTCTTCGGTGCGAGCCTTTTTTTCTTCAAAGTTACCATCTTCACCGGTGCTGTCAGTGTACTTGAAATGAACGAAGAAAAAGTCGTAATCATCCCAGTTTTCTTTGACAATAGTTGCTTGCTCATCAAGATTCGAAGCGTTGCCAATAACGTCCATTCCAACCAGTCGAGCAAGGCCTTTGTACATTGGATAGACTGCCACAGCAGCAGCCCGCAGCCCGTAAACTTCTTCGTAAGTTGGTAGGTTTGGCTTAGCAGCAAAACCTCGCATCGTATGGAAGTTCGCCTGTGGCTGATCTTTGAGAATCTCACCGGCCTGCCGTAGAAATTCTTTGGCTACTTCCGCAGTCTTTTCACTTTCAGCGTCGGTAGCAACTGGTTCGAGTGGTGGGACACCCGTTGCTTGTGGATCGGTATCTAAAACATTTCCACCAAGGCCCTCGCCGCGAAGGACAACGACAAATCGATGTTCTTTGACCGGTTCGACAAAGATTTCGATTCCCTCGATTTGAATCTGGCGAAGACTTTCCGCAATCGGTGCACTAAGTTCCGTAGCAATTCGTCCAGCTCGGCGATCGGAGATGTTTCCATTTTCGTCTAGAGTGCAAAAGTTGCAACGAATTGCCACATCGCCATCCTGCAATTCAAATCCAATCCCTGTGGCTTCCAGAGCTCCACGTCCGATTTCGTACTTGAGCGGGTCGTAACCAAAGAGTCCCAGATGCCCGGGCCCGGAACCTGGAGCAATTCCAGGTAGCACAGGTGTACTAAGTCCCTGAATACCACGCTTTGCCAGTGCATCCAGATTCGGCGTGTTGGCCGCTTCTAATTCTGTCTGTCCACCAACTTCGTGCGGCAGACCTCCCAAACCATCGGCAACGAGCATGACAATCTTGGAGTTGTTTTTGACTTGCAGTTTGCGGGTTAAGTCGTGTGTATCCATGTCTTATCGATTCTTCACGTGAGACTGTTTTGTGGTTGTTTGATTCTTCCATTCTCACCTTCATGGCTAAATGAGCAACCCCCGATTAATCGATCATTCATAAATCAGATTTATATACAGCCAACGATCACGATCAAGAATTCAGAATTGCCAAGTGAGAACTGCCAAGTTTGATAATTCACTGTAAAATCAAATTGATATTACAAGTTTGTTAATTCTCAAAGAGGTCATTTTAACGTGAGTCAGTCGTTGTCTGTTGATTTGTGCGGTTGCTGGTTGGATGAGTATGGTATTACTCAGTCGCAATTCGCTGATCTGGTAAGCCCTCTGGAGGCTGCCCGAGATGAAACGGTAATCACCGACCTGAACCAGATGGAATCCGGTCAGATTCCCATTGAAAAACAGCCTCTCGATGGCAGATTTTATTTATTGCCCGAGTTGTTGCTCGAGCAGTATCAAGAGGATCAACAGACAAGTGAGTTGTTTCAGATGCTTTCGGTAGCCCGACAACTACAGGCATCCAGTGAAGCTGTCGTTATTCTGGGGATTGGTGGATCCTATATGGGTGCTAAAGCTATCCTGGATGCTTGTTGTGAACCCTATTACAACGAACTTTCAACGGGGCAACGGGGAGGACGTCCACGGATCTACTTCGAAGGCAATAGCTTGGATAATGATGCTTTACAGGCATTGTTTGCCCGCTTATCCGGTAGTCGCTGGTCGGTGGTAGTGATAAGTAAGAGTGGTGGCACGCTGGAAACTGCAGTTGCGTTTAGGTTGTTTTTGGAATCCCTTGAGCAAGATTTTCCTGAGGAGGTATCTCAACGTGTTGTGCCTGTTACAGGTTCGCAGGGAAAACTTGATTCGTTTGCACAAAGTTTGAATTGTAAATCAGTATTTCGCGTGCCCGATGGTCTTGGCGGGCGTTTTAGTGTCTTATCTGCGGTGGGACTGTTACCGGCAGCCTGTATGGGAGTAGATGTTGTTCAACTCCTTGAAGGTGCAGCCTCTATGAATGAGACTTTTCGTACTACTTCTGCTGACCAGAATCCTGTTTTGCAATATGTTGGGGCAGTGCATTTGCTCGAACAGCTGCGGGGAGTGGATATTCGTGTCCTGAGCGTTTGGTCGAAAGCTCTTGAGTCCGCCGGTTTATGGTATGACCAGCTTCTTGCCGAGAGTCTCGGTAAAGCAGGAATTGGAGCAACGCCTGTCACTGCAGTAAATACACGTGACCTGCATTCCCGGGCACAGCAACATCAGCAAGGACGACGTAACAAAGTTATTGTTAATGTTATTACACAGTCGATGCGTAATGATCGTATCCAGATTCCTGAGCGAAAAAATGATCATGACGAATTAAATCAGCTGACCGGTAAATCTGTGCCTGAATTACTTTCGGCAGCCTACCACGGAACGAATCAGGCACTCAAGCAAGCCGGGCGGCCGGTGATCGACATTGAACTAGGCAGTACAGATGCATTTAGCCTTGGACAGTACTTTCAAATGATGATGCTGGCAACGGTCGTTGAAGGGCGTTTGTTAGGAATTAATCCATATGGTCAGCCTGGCGTCGAAGCATATAAAAACAATATGAAATCGCTACTTGGAATTGCAGAACCAAAGAAGGACTAAAATATGACAACTTCGATAAAGTGGCTGGGACATTATTCATTTGAGATTAAAACGGATGGGTTGACTGTTTTGGTGGATCCGTTTTTGAATGATAATCCCGTTGCCACGGTTTCAGCCGACGATTTACAGGCAGATTTTATTCTGGTTACTCACGGCCATGTTGATCATGTGGCAGATGTAGCTTCCATTGCCAATCGTACGGGAGCCACGGTCGTTGCTCCGGTAGAAGCCGCCGGATGGTTTCAAAGTCAGCAGAATGTGCAAAATATCATCCAGCTAAATTTGGGTGGTGGTATTGAACTTCCATTTGGACACGTTCGAATGACCATCGCTCACCACAGTTCTTCGATGCCGGATGGTTGTTATGGGGGAAATCCCGCCGGATATATATTAACGTTACCCGCAGGTAAGGTTTATTTCTCCGGCGATACGGCCCTGTTTATGGAAATGGAGTACTATGGCCGTCAGGGCATCGATCTGGCAATTCTTAGTATCGGTGATCACTTTACGATGGGTCCTGAGGATTCAGTGGAAGCCGTAAAAATGCTGAAGCCAACACGTGTGGTTCCGGCTCACTTCAATACGTGGCCCCCAATTCAGCAGGATGCCAGCCTCTGGGCCGAAAAGGTATTGGCAGCCACCGAGGCTCAACCGATAGTACTTGATGTAAATGGAGTGATTGAATTGTAATGAAGTTACTTCAGTGGACATGGCTGTTGCTTGTTCTGGGCAGTGCTCAGGTAGATGCAGATACATTGCGATGGCAATGGGTCGCTGGCGATGTCTATGAAATAAAGCTTAGGTCTACAACGGATATTGCCGTTACTGCTGAGGATCAAGAGCTTATCTATAAAAACGAAATTGTTGTTATCGGTCAGTGGACAGTCGTTGAACTTAGTTCAGCCGGCGTTGCGCGGCTGAATTGGCAGGTAAGCCGTGTTCAGGTTAATCCGCAGGCCAAAAAAGATGATCAACTAATAATGGTCGATACCGAGGTGGTGGCTGAAACGCAACAGCAGAAGACACTGCAGGCCACTTTGCAGGGTCTTTTACAAAAACGATTTGAATTATTAGTGAATAACACGGCGCGATTGATCGAGATTAAAGAGTTTCGTCAGAACTCGGCAGCATCGGGGAATACGCCACCCGACAATCCCGTTGATTCAAAAAAGGTCAGGTTGCCTCAGGTCTTTAATTCTCAGGGAGTTGCCCGTGCTTTTAAGCACGTATTTGTTCAGTTTCCCTCTACTGTCGTCAATGTTGGGGATGCCTGGCGACCAACTCAGCAGCTGAATACGTCCGGCTCCGGCGATATGACAGTTTATCGTTATCTCGGATCGGATGGGCAAAAGCCTCAGATTAAGTTCTCATCAAATATCCAATTCAGTGATCCTGATCAGCCACAGATTGATGTAAAGACTAAACAGCAGCAGGGGTCTATTTTTATTAATGTCGCTGAACGCTTCGTCGAAAAAGTCGTAGTAAAGTTGGAACTGGAAACAGTTACTAATGATGATGGTCAACAGATTCATGTGAATCACACAGAATCAAATGTTATTGAATTGAAGAAGCTGTTACGTTAGACGGGTCTCATTTTGTATGATGTGAGAACACACTCCGGAAGTAGTCTTGTAAGCAAGAGGTTTTAGATTGATGAACATAAAAGTAACGGGCGCTATGGTACTGTGTTTACTCCTACTAACAGTTGAGGTGAACGCACAGAAAATACTCCGTATGAAATTTGTTCAGGGAGCTGAATCGACAATCTCTTTGGTTAATAAGACGACTGTTGATACAAAGTTTGGTGAAAATAAGAGCAAAGCCGATCTAACGATGGCCATGGATTTGCACCAAAGCGTTATTGAGGTTAAATCAGACGGCTCGGCTGTGGTTATTCAGAAATTGGCACGTATCAAAATGGAATCAACCGGCGGCTTGGCTGGAGTAACGTTGGAATTTGATAGTAACGACCCCAAGGAAGATGACCAGGCTAATGCATTGTCACAGGTTTTGCGACCGTTGATCGGTGCTCAATTTGAAGTGACATACAGCGATCGTGGCGTTGTACTTGATGTGAAGCCACCCGCGGCTCTTGTGAAAAGTCGTACCACGAACTGGGCCGTGGTTTATCAGCAAATGTTTAGCGGGGAGTCATTTAAAAGTATGCTTTCTCAAAGTTCAGTTGTTCTACCGGAAAAGCCGGTCAGTCGGGGAACCAAATGGAAAACGAATTTTTCTTCGGCACCGCAGGCGGGTGGGGCGGCAGTGACAGTGTCTTATGTTTATGACGGAACAGTAGAGGTTGATGGAAAACAATTGGAGAAACTGGACGTAACGATGGTCATGAAATTGCTGGAATCAAAGTTGCCCGATGCTCCTCGCTTGAATATAAAAAAACAATCAAGTTCCGGAACCATGTACTTTGATAACCAGACGGGGAAGATGAGTCATTCTGTAGTTAAACAATTGATGCAAATCGAAGGTCAGATTGGCGCTATGTCACTGCTACAACAAACCATTACCGATGTGACAACGACCGTAAAATAGTGCGGCTCTTCACATTTAGGAAACAGTAACGAGGTTCGTCTTGTCTGAATTTGAAACCGTAGCGAGTGTAACTGATATCCCGGAAGGTGAAGGACGAGGTTATACCGTGAATGGACGCATGATAGCGATCTTTAATGATGGTGGGGAATTTCGAGCTACGGATGATTTATGCCCTCATATGGGAGTACCTCTGTCGGGCGGCTATATTCTGGACGGGACGGTGGTATGTCCCTGGCACGCCTGGCGATTTTGCATTAAAGATGGTGGCTGGACCGACAACCCTGAATTGAAGATCGATATCTTTGAACTCCGAATTGAAGGCGATGAAATTCAGGTCTTAGTACCAGCAAAGGATAACTGATTGGCTATGAGCGAAGATACTCAAATAAGTTTCTCTGAATTTCAGTCCCTGATCCGAACCATGTATATGGAGAAGGACGTAGAAAGAGGCATTGATGGTACCTTTATGTGGCTCATGGAAGAAGTCGGTGAATTGGCCGCTGCTTTACGCAGCGGTTCCGAAGATGATAAGTCGGAAGAATTTGCTGATGTGTTGGCATGGCTGACGACAATTGCTAATGTTGCCGGTATCGATTTAAACGATGCCATTAGACGGAAATATGGTGATGGGTGCCCCGGTTGCCGCCAATATGTTTGCCAATGCAGCAATTCTGAAAAACCATAATAGTAAACGGGGAATCGGGAAGCTGAAAACCTTGCCCTGAATCGTGAATAAGGCGTACTTTCTTTAGCTAAATAGCCGATGAAAGAGAAACAGGAGGGGCTTTTTTAAATACCTGTGTTGGCCCGATATATCGCTTTTTACTAGCTATCCTATTTCCCGAGAATCCGTTCCCAATCTATGAAATCAGCCACCATTAGTTTCCGAACAGTCGCTGTCGGCTTTCTGGCAGTGTGGCTTTTTTTACCATCCAACTGCAGCGGCCAGTCTCAGACTGAGGCTGTTCTGGAAGTCCGATACGAGCTCGGATTTGGCGGTCAGTTTAAGCGGGGGGTTTGGATACCTGTTCAGGCTGAGGTCATGAACAATGGTGACAGCGAATTTAAGGGGCAGTTCATTGTCGAAGCTGAAGATGTTGACGGTATCCCGGTTATTTATACGAACGAAAGTCAGAAGTTTACTTTGGCTGCCGGCGCATCTGTTTCTGTATCTCAATACATCAAAGTTGGTAGGCTTCCATGGCGAGTGGAAACAGGGATTTTGGACCGGTCCACCGAAAAGTACGTCGACCAGAAACTATTTGACCGGGCAGCCGGAGGCAATCGAAAAGCCACTTCGTATTTTGTTTTGCAGTTAGGTAAAGGTTTGCCGATAAGTCGCTCGCGTTTGCAAAGCTCTTTTTCAGCGAATGCCGATCTTGTTGAGTTATCGCTCATTCAGTTTGATGAATTTGAGAAGCTGCCTCATCATTGGATTGGGTATGAAGCTATTGACTTGATTGTTTTACCAACAGCCAGTTCCGGAATCCTTGACCAATTGAAGGTTACGCAGGCTCAGGCTTTGCGGGACTAGGTCTATCAGGGAGGACGTTTGATCTTATTTGCCGGTAAAGAGGTGGCTCGGGTCGCGGCGGAGGATTCACCGCTTTCAGATTTGGTTCCCGGTAAGATTACCGGAACAGTTGACCAGTGGAATACATCAGGCTTGGAGAATTATGGTAATGCTCAGCAACGTCTTTTTTTGAGTCCCGAAAAGAATCCGCTTGCCAGATTGGAAGTGACGGATGGCCGAGTGCTGTTGCGTGATCAGGAGAACGCGCAGGCTTTACACCCGCTGATTGTCAGGAGTGTCCGTGGATTCGGCATGGTGGTTTACGTCGCATTTGATATCGATGTCCCACCGCTGGATGATTGGGATTCATCCTCCCGTGTTCTGGAAAAACTCATTGCCGTGGGCCGGAATGCCGGAGAGGAAGACGATTCATTAGCCGGTAGCGGAGTTAATTATGCCGGGTATCAGGATCTTTCAGGGCAGCTGCGTTCTCAGCTGGAAAAGTTTGAAAGCGTCACTCCGGTTCAGTTTGTTTGGATCGCAGTATTACTTGCATTCTTTGTCTTAATAATTGGCCCACTCGACTTCTATCTGTTACGCAAACTCGATCGTTTCCATTGGACATGGGGAACGTTTCCTGCGGCTGTGATTCTTATTGCGGTCATTGTGGTGATGATGAGTCATACGCTTCCAGCCGACTCGCCGCAGATGAACCAACTTCATATTGTCGATATCGATGCTGTGACAGGTACTGTTCGCGGAACAGATTACCTGGCACTGTATAGTCCTGAGATTGATGCTTTTGATGTGAAATTGGAAACGAAGGCAATGGCGCAAAACAACTCGATTCCTCCGGTTGAGAAACAGTTCGTAACAACTGGTTGGCACGGTTTACCCGGGACGGGACTCGGCGCGTTGGGAAGGGCCAGTTTTCAGACGTATATAAATCATGAATATCAGGTGGATACTGCAGTCACGGAATTACAAAGTATTCCGGTACAGCACGGCGGAACAAAGAGTATTCGTTCTCGTTGGTCGGGGAAAATGGAAGTTGAGACGCAACCCGAGTTATATGCAGATCCAATTAGCGGTGCTTTGCGGGGAACCCTTACGAATCCGTTCGATTTCGATTTGTTTGAAGTGGAGATTGTTTTTGACGGTAAGGTTTACCCCATTGGCCGAACTTTTCGGGCAGGTGAATCAGTAGATATTTTTGATATCAGTGACCAATCGCAGGGGGTTGATAACTATTATTCCCGATATCAGGACGGTAGTAGCAAAGGTAAACGTCGTCGGTGGAGTGTAATGGAAGAATCCACGCAACGAATCGTGAGACAAATGATGTTTAATCAGAGTATTGGCGGAGCCAAATATACAGGTTTGATTAATCGATATGAAGAATTTCACGATCTCAGCCATGTGCTGTCTTACAATCGGGCAGTGTTGGTTGCGCGTACCAGTCAGGGTAACAGCGAGTATGTTGTCGATGGTGATAGTGATGTGGCCTTGGAATCCGGAAAAAATTTTTACCGAGTTGTATTTAAGGTGAATGCTGCTCCTTAATGTGGCGGCAGAGGAATTTACCTGAAGGGATCATGAGTCGTGATTGAGACTAGAGGATTAACGAAGAAGTATGGTGATATGTACGCCATTCGCGATATCAATCTAGATCTGGATGAGGGTGATTTGTTCGGTTTTATCGGCCCCAATGGTGCTGGTAAGACGACGACAATGCGGATCATCGCTACGTTGCTGAATCCGACATCCGGCGAGGCTTATGTTTGTGGTAATTCCATCTACACGAAGCCCAAAGAGATTCGTCGACTGGTCGGATACATGCCGGACTTTTTTGGCGTTTATGACGACATGAAAGTGATCGAGTACTTAGAGTTCTTTGCGGCAGCATACCGGATTAAAGGGGAGGCCCGTCGCAAGCGTTGTAACGAGATGTTGGAAATCGTTGATCTGGATTTTAAGCGTGATGCGTATGCGAATACACTGTCACGAGGCCAAACACAGCGGTTGGGACTTGCCCGCGTATTACTGCATGACCCTCAGGTGCTTTTACTGGATGAGCCATTAAGTGGCCTGGATCCGCGCGCCCGGATTGAAATGCGAGAGCTTCTCCGTCGACTGGGAAAGACGGGTAAGACGATTATTGTCTCGAGTCATATTTTGCCGGAGTTGGCTGATGTTTGTAATAAGATCGGTATTATTGATCGTGGGGTGATGACCGTAAACTCGGCCGTGAATGATATTATGCGTGAGATGCGCAAGCAGGTAGTCTTAAATGTGATGGTGTCTGGTGACTCGGCTAAAGCAGCACGTGAACTGGAACAGCATGATGATGTTGATAGTCTGGAACTAGTCGACCAGCAGTTGATTGTCACGTTGGTCGAAGGTTGTGAGGATTACAGCCATATACCGGGAGTCTTAATCGAAGCCGGTTATGGTCTTACCCTCTTCCAGGAAGAGCCGATTGATCTGGAAAAAGCATTTATGACACTTACTAAGGGTACCGGTGCAAACTTTTAAATGATCTCACGCTTACGAGAAACATAATCCCAGACAACGTAACGATCCAGATCGCTTCCCGCCGTAAAGAAAACCCGTCCATTGGTCGATTCGGCCACTCGATAGGCAAACTGAATGTCTTCTTCTGTTTGGGACCAACTCGGGATTAAAAAGAAATTGATCGTGATCCCGGCCTGTTTGCACAATAACGCTTCCCGCAGCGTGGCATCCTCGGTAAGCGGATCAGGTGGATAAAGCAGGTATAACCACTCTTCGGAATAATGAGCGGTGGGTAGTCCGTCCGTGATCAGAATGATTTGTCGATTAGGTGTATCCACGTTGGCCAGATTGAGTCGGGCCAATTGAAGCGCATGTTGAATGTTGGTGAAATGCGGAGGAAGCTGATACTCACTTAATTCCGTATTCGACATGTCAATTTTGTATCGCACGATCGGGTCGTTGATTGTCACCGGCTTGGGCAGCAGGTTGATAATCTCGTTGGGTGGGCAGGGCTTGGCATGCGTATACATTTCAATGAAATTCAAATGGTCACCCGGGAACTCACTCGTAATAAGGCCCTGTAACGCCAATGCCATCTTCTTCACATTGATATACTGCCCTTCATAACGCATGCTCCCGCTCATATCCATAATGACGGAGGTAGCGCACTTCGGTGAATTCTTTGTTTTATGAACGACGATATCATCCGCGTTGACCCGTAAGGCAGAAGAATTCCCCGGTTCACTGTGATGACGGATGACGGCATTGATCAGCGATTGAGGGAAATCCATGTGCGCCATGCTGTCGCCAAACTCATATTGTTTGACTTCCTGCAATTCCACACTTCCCTCACCGGCAAGAGGGCTATTGTGACGGCCTGTTTTCGAAGCCTCCAGATGCTCAAATATTTTTTCCAGCAGCCGCCCCTGGAAGATTTTATAAGCCTGCGGACTTAAACGCATGGCGCCCGACGGATCGCTGGTAATCCCCTGTTGCTCAGCTAACTCGCTGAGGTAGTCTTTGACTTGTTGCTGTAGATTGGAAAGGTCCTCCAGATCAGGTTCTTCAACAAACTCGGCGAGTGTGTCCATATCGATCAGATAGATTTCAGCGTTCTCGAGAGCCTGCTTGAGTTGCTCAAGTAACTCGTCGATCTTTTCAAGCTGCTCCTTGATTTCCAACGCCTCTTCGATGGACATCGGTTTTCGTCCGGTGAAATCATATCGCCCGTACATATCCTCTATCTGGTATTGCTGGCTCAGGGCTTCCATCATTTGGACGAGGGTTCGGGCAAATTCACTTCGTTCGTCGGGAAGATCGTACCACAGTCGTTCGAGATCATAAATCTGGCGCCCATGTGCGAGGAGGAAAAACCGTTCTTTGTAATCATCGGGCGGGTTCGTGTTTTCCAGAAATAAATCGTATTGTTGCCAGGCCTGTTCCAGCACGGAATCGGCTTCGTAGGTCTCAAGGATCTTTTGTTTCTGAGCTTCGAGCATCGCAATCAAAGATTCCAGACTGGGACCAAACCCCTGGAGGCCTTTGATTTGTTCAGGATCCAGACGGATTGCTCGTGCCAGTTGTTCTGCGGTTAGGCTGCGTGCATTACCCCATTGCAGCATATGATCGAATGCGGAAGAAACCACGTCTGGTGGTGGGGCGGTAGAACTGGGGAAACGTACCGGGTCATACCGCTGATAGGTATGGATGACCCCGCCAGGTGTCCCGTCCTGTTTTTTTCTGCCCGGTTTCATGGTTTAGTTACTCGGGGATTTGGTAGTCGATAGTGCCATATTGCTGATGCCTGGAAATTTTGTCCATCGCGTGTAGGCCGGCAAGAATGAACTCGACGCAGGATGCTCTCACTGCCTCGTCGTCTGCGGCATTGACTTCGAACGCTTTGTTCCATACTTCGGGAACGTTCGAGAGTCGTTTTGCATACTCGCCTGATGGAAGCAGGTCGCCGACTTCAATCCTCACGCCTTTTCCAAAGATTTCAGCAATCTCGGCCAGTCCGTGTTCCTCAACATATTCTTCGAAGACCGTTTTGATTGCGGTACTGATGATATGGTCCAGAACCTGAGTCTCCGTCATTTGGTGACTACCCATCAGATCAAGTTCCAGTTTTCCCAATGCACTACTCACTAAATGCGCGAGATCGCTGATGCGAGGGACCGCTGGTGATTCATTAAGAAGGATCGCGCGACGACGTGCACTGGAGATCATTGTTTTATAATTTGCCAGCGAGAATCGTACGCTAACACCGGATTGCTGATCAACATACTTGCTGCGACGTGCTTCGATCGTGATTTGTTCCAGGACTTCGAGCATGAATCGCGGAATCACGACAGGGTATTCATCGTTCGGTTCGTTTAAGTTCGATTCCTGTTGGGTGATTTCGATTCCCAACTCCCGATCGACAGGGTAATGCGTTTGGATAAGGGAACCGATTCGGTCCTTTAATTGGGGAATGACTTTGCCACTGCGGTTATAAGTGGAGGGATTGGCGGAAAACAAAATCAGTACATCGAGGTCGAATCGAATAGGATACCCTCTGACCTGGACATCACGTTCTTCCAGAATGTTGAACAGACCGACCTGAACAAGTTCGTCCAGCTCGGGTAGTTCATTCATAGCGAAGATTCCCCGATGCATGCGGGGGATCAGCCCAAAGTGCAAAGCCTCTTCGGCGGACATGCTCGTACCTGCCAGAAGTTTTGCAGGGTCGATTTCTCCAATCACATCGGCAAATTTTGTTCCGGGTGCCAACCTCTCCGTGTAACGATCATCGCGATGCCACCATGCGATAGGGACATCCGAATCGTCATGGGCGGCGAGAAATTTTTTGGCCTGACTTGTAATTGGATGATAGGGATCTTCGTGGATCGGTATTTCGGGAAGATCGAGGTAAGGAATGGCTTCATCCAGGAAATCGGCCAGCCTTCGCATGAGTCGACTTTTGGCCTGACCTTTTTCGCCCAGAAACAGCATGTCATGGCCAGCCAGTACGGCTAATGAGATTTCAGGGATCACCGTGTTTTCATAACCAACCACCCCGGGGAACAGCGGGGCACCGGACTTCAACAAAGCCGTAAAGTTGGACTGTAACTCTTCTTTGACGCTGCGACTTTGCCAGCCGGATTCTTTGAGCTCTTTTAAGTTTGTAGGACGCATTGGCAGATTAGGTTCCAGATTATTGGTTGTTATAGAGGTTGAGTGTGATATGAGCCTGCCCCTGATGGTGTCCTTCATGCCAGTTAATAATGTTTAGCGTTGTTCGCAGGTCGAGCTCTTTCCCCAGTCGGGGATGAATCCAGGTAAAAGAATCTAGCTGCTGCTCATTGAATTGACTGAGTGTATCCAGCATGATCACGCGGCCATTATTTAAGACTTGACTGATTTCGTCGACAGTAGGAATGTCGTCGTCAGGTGTGGAACCACCTTGAAACCGTTTCCAAAGGTCTTTGTGCTTTGCATCTTCATGTCGCTTGGCGAGACGATCGACGCCGAATAATTCTTCCGTGATACCGATATGCACCAATTGCCAGGCAATGTGGGCGCGGCCTGCGCCGGGACGCCAACCCAGCACTTGCGCCGGATTGTCCATGGCTGCGATTTGCTCCAGCGTTAACAGTGTTCTTGTCCGATTGAAAGCAAAAGCTTCTTTAAAGGTCTCGATCATTTCATTCATTTCGTAAAACANTAGTGTTGTAGCTAAAAAAACAGATCTGACAATTGCCGCCAGATCTGTTTTGGNTCATTAAATTGCCTAGATNTGATTATTCATCNGTGACGCATCCTTCGGAAGCGCTCTTNACNCATTTTATATATTTGTAAAGNGTGCCGCGNNTNACCTTNTAGGCCGGGGCTTCCCAATTTGCTGCCCGNGNGGCAAGCTCTTCCTCNGGGATNTCGACGTTGATCACGTTGGTTTCCGCGTCAATGGTGATGGTGTCGCCATTTTCAATCAGTGCAATCGGTCCGCCGACCTGAGCTTCCGGAGTGACGTGTCCCACGATGAAGCCATGGGATCCTCCGGAGAATCGACCATCGGTCATCATGGCAACTTTATCGCCCAGCCCGGCACCCATGATAGCCGAAGTTGGCGTTAGCATCTCAGGCATCCCAGGACCTCCCTGAGGACCTTCATAACGAATGATGACCACATTACCGGCGACGATTTTCCCTTCTTCTAATGCTTTAAGCATTTCTTCTTCGCTATCGAAGCAGTTCGCTATCCCCGTGAAGCAGAGCCCTTCTTTACCAGTGATTTTCGCGACGGCTCCCTCCGGTGCCACGTTTCCTCGCAGGATCCGAAGGTGTCCCGAAGCTTTAATTGGTTCTTCCACAGTTTGAACAATCGTTTGACCTTCTACCAGTCCTGGCAGAGCGTCGAGGTTGTCGCCCAAGCTTTTACCCGTCACAGTCAGGCAGTCGCCGTTTAGATAACCCTTCTCCAGCATGTACTTCATGACACCAGGGGTACCGCCCACACTGTGTAGGTCCTCCTGAACGAATTTCCCGGAAGGCTTCAGGTCACCAATATAAGGAACACGATCGCTGACAGCCTGGAAGTCATCAATCGTTAGCTGAATGTCAACGCTGCGGGCGATGGCCAGTAGGTGTAATACAGCATTGGTAGAGCCACCCAAGGCCATGACCATGACCATGGCATTTTCAAACGCTTCTCGGGTCATAATGTCACGTGGTTTGAGGTCTAGTTCCATCAGATTGCGAATAGCGGCTCCGGCTTCGTGGCACTCGTTTACCTTGTCAGGATCCACAGCCGGGATGGAAGCGGAGTAGGGGAGTGACATTCCCATGGCTTCGATGGCAGTGGCCATGGTATTGGCCGTGTACATTCCGCCACAGGCTCCGGCACCGGGACATGAGTTGCGGACGATGCCCTGACGAGTCTCATCATCGATTTTGTCGGTGATGTATTCGCCATAGCTTTGGAAAGCGGAAACGATGTCTAGTTTTTGGTCGTTGTAGCAGCCGGGTTTAATCGTTCCACCGTAAACCATCAACGCCGGACGGTTCAGTCGTCCCATTGCCATAATACAGCCAGGCATGTTTTTATCGCACCCGGGAATGGTTACCAGAGCGTCGTACCACTGAGCTCCCATGATGGTTTCGATGGAGTCTGCAATCAGATCCCGCGATTGCAAAGAAAAACTCATGCCATCGGTACCCATACTGATTCCATCCGATACGCCAACGGTGTTGAAACGCATACCGTAGAGTCCGGCATCAGTGACTCCCTGTTTCACTTCCACCGAGAGGTCCAGTAGATGCATGTTGCATGGGTTGCCTTCATACCACACACTGGCAATCCCGACCTGAGCCTTATTCATGTCTTCTTCCGACATTCCCGTTGCATAAAGCATTGCCTGAGAAGCACCCTGACTACGAGGTTGCGTAATACGTGAACTATATTTGTTGAGTGAATCTGTCATGGGGTTTGATCTTAGGTGGGCAATGATGGATACAGCGAATTGTGATGGAGCGAAGCGAATCCATGCTCTTAGCAACACATCAACATAGGTATTTATTTTAGAATTGAATAATAAACCTTGCTAGAATGCTAAACACCTTCCAACAAAGGTAATGTAACTAATTCTGCCCTTCGATTTGATTGGAAATGTTTGATGAACAAGCTGATTTGCATACTTATGACCCTTTTTGCTTTTTCTCCGCTTATCTGCGAAGCCAAAGAACCTGTAAAATTAGAGAAAGGCTTTGAATGGATTTTCGATGGAAAAACCTTCAAAGGATGGGAAGGTAACCTGAAGTGGTTTCGTATCGAAGCAGGGGCGATTATTGCAGGTGATCTAGAGAAGGCTGTTCCGAACAATGAATTTTTATGTTCGACAAAAGAGTACGGCGATTTTGAACTTCGCCTGCAGGCACGATTAGTTGGAAACGATTATCGCAATGCCGGGATCCAATTTCGTAGTAAGCGTATAGAGAATCATCATGAAGTGATTGGATACCAGTGTGATATGGGAGTCATGGGTGAGAATAATATTTGGGGTTGGCTTTATGATGAATCCCGTAGGAACAAGTTTTTGGTCGAGGCTCCGCAAAAACCAGTGGTCGATCACTTTAAAAAAGATGGCTGGAATGATGTCGTGATTCGTTGTCAGGGAGCAAAGATTAAAGTTGCAATCAATGGAATCAAGACCGTTGAATATGTCGAAAAAGAAGCGGGTATTGCACGAGCCGGTATTATTGGCTTGCAAGTACATGGAGGCCCTGCTCAGGAAGCTTCCTATCGAAGGATTAGGATTAAGCTTTTGAAATAATTCATGTTCGGTGATTCTGATTTTTTATCAAAAAAGTCACCTGTTTTTTGATCTCTAAATCTTATCTGGAATACCACAAAAAATAGCCAAACCGCCTGAGACTATGTCGCATTAAACGATTAAATCAAAATTTTAGTTGCGATGTTCAGGACTTTCAAATCAGACAGTATGTGATAATCAATCTCAAGCTTATTACCTTTTCTTTCGGATCGCTTTGATACTTGGTTTCAACAGTAATCAGCCAGCGATTATCGCCATTGAAACACCTTGTTTTTTCCCAATAATGGAAAAACTCAATTCACCTGATTCATGAGTTTTATCTATTTAGAGAATAAATTAAGGAACCATTTGATGAATTTACTTTTTAACGCAACGCTGGCGCATTATCGATCTAGGAAAGCAGAAGCCCTCGCTAATCTGGATTTGTATTTTAACCACTCAGTGGGTATCGGTGAACATTCAGATCTTCAGGAGGAACTGACTAAGTGGACCGAAGTTTTGGCCACTGCTGAAGATTGTCTAAAAACACTCGAACGAAACTTTGATAACGGAGCTATTCGATTGGAGGTTCATACAGTTCAGGCCAATGCTGCTTAACATTCCCAAACATCGTTTTATAAGTTGCTAAGAGGATATATGGCAAAAACCATGTGTCCTCTTTGTTTTTTTGAACCTTTGTATTGCGGTATTTAAGATCGGTACTTGGTATTTAATAGTAAATGCGGGTAAGATAGGCTAATAATTTCAATTTGGCGGTTTATAAAGATTCTTATTATCTAATAGGTTGAGTTTGCTGTTTTTAAGACTATAAAGTGGTGCTAATTTAACGAATATGTTACGTTCGCTGAGCGACTTTGTATTAACAGCTTCTTAATCTGCTAAACTTCCCTTTTTGTTTGACTCTCTTTGAATAATAAATTCAGAGGGAACTCTTTTGAACAACTAATAGAGAATAATTGATCAATGAAATTGCGACGCAAACCTATGTCTGGGCTATCCAAAAAAGATCGTCAATGGCTGAAAAAGAAAATAGAGACCAAACTCTCTGTAGAGACCCTTGAGCGTCGAGAGTTGCTGGCGGCAAATATAGCAGGAGGTTTTGCCGATATTGCTGAGGGGGAGGATGATCCTCACGTGCAAATGCGATTGGTGGCAACTGATTTACAGGGGCAGCCTGTTGATACAGTCCTTCTCCATCAGACGTTTAATTTGGAGGGATATGTGAAGGATATGCGGGCTGATGCAAAAGGGGTGTTTACCTCTTTTATGGATGTCCAATTTGATAATTCACTCGTTCAGACAGCAGGTTCTATTGTTCATGCTGATACCTATAAGAACTTCAAATCAGGTTCGATAGATGTTCCCGGATTGATTGACGAAGTCGGTGGTATGGCCGGATTATCAGAACTTGGTTCGGATGAGCGATTAGTCTTTACCGTCCCCATGCGGGCAACGGCGGCAGGTACGCTGATTTTCGATGGTAATCACGCTGATATTAAGCCCGCTCATCAGGTGCTTGTTTATGGTAATAATGATGAAGTCCCTGAATCATTAATTTCTATCGTGGATTATGCGCTTGTAATAAGCGATGCGGGAAGGTTGCCCTATAACGAAGATTTTAATGATGGGTCGGCTGATGCGATGACCGTACAGCAAGGCTCATTTGTCATCGAGAACAGTAGATACAACTCAACGCCGTCCAATTCGAATGAGCGGGCATTGACGGTGATTGACCTTACAGTGGATATTCCTTCAAAGACTCGATTCCAGTCAACGGTTAATCTTGAATTTGCGAGTGGGCTTAAGCGTAACGCATATCAGGTTTTTGCTTATCAGGATAATGATAACTACAAGATAGCCGGACTCGATGCCCAATCTCAACGTTGGGTAATTGGTGAGTTTAATGATGGACAGTATCGAGAATTGCGCCGTGGTAATACCAACGCGGTTGAAAACAAAAACTATCAACTCGAACTGGTGATTGACGGTAAGTTGGCGACGCTTAATGTCGATGGAAATAGCGTCTTAAGTCACACCTTTGGTAGTAACCTCAATACAGGTAAATTTGGTTTGCTGGCTATTGGAGCCAACAGCCGGTTTGACGATGTGCACATTTCGGAAATTCTCCCCATACCTATTGCGGAAGGTGACTTTGCTGAGACGGTGGTTGGGCAGGCAGTCACGATCGATGTGTTGGCCAATGATGATCATGAGCAAGATGGTACGGCGATGCATGTTGTGTCTTTCAGCGGTGTTGATAATGCGACCGTGGAGTTACGTGATCTTAATCAGGACAATAAGGCTGATGTTTTGGTATTTACACCGGATGCTAATTTCGCAGGCTCAGAGACGTTTACTTACGTTGTTGGCGACGTTAATGGTCAAACCGACTCGACATCTGTGTTAGTTGGTGTCTTGGCAGGTATTCCATTAGAGGAAGACTTTAGTGCAGAAGACCCTATCGGCTTTGAGGTCGTTACTGGTAACTGGAAGGTTATTGATGAAACTTATGTGGCGCAGAATCGTAACGGATATTCACTAGCCAAGATTCGTACCGGAGTGGAAAATCCGGCAGAGACAGAGTTCTCGGCAATGGTTTCCATGCCGCGTGTTAATGGTTATCAGTCGAATGTAGAGTTGGTTTATGATTTGGCTGATGCAGGAAATTATAAGTTTGCTGGTGGTAGTGTTGATAGTCAGCAGTGGTATTTGGGCGAAGTTGTTAATGGTCAGCGTCAGATTGTTAAGACTAAGGCAGCTACGATTGCCCGCACAGAGTATGAATTATCTCTGGTTATTCGCGGCAAGAATCTGGAGTTTTCTATTACCGACACTGAAGGCATGTTGCATGATACTGCCATGGCTTTAACTTATGATGCTGCACCGAATATCGGTTTGTTTGGCTTAGGGGCGAATCGCTCTAAAGCGGTTGTTGACGATGTCAAAATTCGGGAATTTGTCCCGGCTCCGGTCGCCGAGGATGATTCGGTGCAGACCGTAGTGAATACTCCGGTTGATATTACAGTGCTCACCAATGACGGTCATGAGACCGAAGGCACCTTTATCTATCTGGATTCAGTCTCGGGGGTCGAGAACGGCACAGCCACGCTGAAGGATACGAATGATGATGGCAAGAATGATACGATTACCTTTACACCAGCCAATGATTTCCGCGGCACGACCTCTTTTGATTACCTAGTCAAAGACAATAACGGACAGCAGGACCGGGGGAATGTATTGATCACGGTAGCAGCTGCTTTACCGCTGGAGGTGGACTTCAACGACGGCAGTGCAGTTGACTTTAACTATGCTGATAACAAATGGCGTGCTTAC
>PAPJ01000005.1 GCA_002709045.1 Planctomycetaceae bacterium
AAGCCGATGGCCGTTGCCACCAGCGGTAGTTACCGACGGGGTTTCACAATCGAGAATACCCTGCATTCTCATATTATTGACCCGCGCACCGGATTACCAACTTCACAAATCCGCAGTGCTACCGTGTTGGCCGCCACGGCTATGGATGCTGATGCTTTGGCAACATCATTTTCTGTGTTACCTGTCCAACAGACTATAGAACTTACCGAATCAATTAAAAACGTAGAATGCTTACTGATTCTTGCTAATGGGAGAGCAGTGGCATCATCAGGATGGCCCGGATTTAGATTGGCTAAACACCAACTGTCCAATGTTGATTCCATGGAACCAGATACAAAAACAGGATTAAGGATTTCATTTTCCCTCAATCGTCCGCAGGAGGGGCGTTATCGTCGTCCCTACGTAGCAATCTGGCTCGAAGACGGGGACGGTTTTCCTGTAAAAACGGCACTCTTGTGGCTTCAGGTTGAACAGCCCGGTCCCCGATGGCATCGTGATTTAACTCGTTGGTACCGTAATGACCGTGCTCGAAAATTAGTCGAAAGCGCCGATTTGATTAAAACGGTTGCCGGCGCAACCAGAGGGCCCGGGAAATATGAAACTCGTTTTGATGGAAACGATAATTCCGGTAAACCTTTGGCTTCCGGACGTTATACTTTATGTATTGAAGTGGCCAGAGAACACGGAACGTATCAAATCATACGTAAGTCCATAATGTTGGGACCGAAGGCAATTCCCCTAACTAAGATCTCCGGCAATGTCGAGGTAGGAGGTATCTCCTATCAATATACTCCGCCCTCTTCAAAGGCCAATTAATGGCAGTGGATCAACCGACAAGAACACGTCGGCGTTATTGGATTAAAAAAAGCGCAGGTTTCTTCCGCTGGCTTCACATATATCTGTCTATGATCAGTTTTGCGACGCTGATGCTTTTTGCTATTACCGGGATCACACTAAATCATCCGGGCTGGTTCGGGGCTGATCAGGAATTTATTACTGACGAATCGGGAAG
The DNA here is from genome assembly GCA_002709045.1 of Planctomycetaceae bacterium. Classification (GTDB taxonomy): domain Bacteria; phylum Planctomycetota; class Planctomycetia; order Pirellulales; family Pirellulaceae; genus UBA721. Next base: position 1,013 of record PAPJ01000005.1, read on the forward strand.
CATTAATACTGACTGGATAAGTGGAGACATAGATCGTTTGGCCATTGTCGAGTCACTACGCGTGCAACACAATCTCAAAGGTGCCGTTTCGGAATTCGTCTCTGATGAATTTGAATGCATGGTTGTATTTAAGGGACCGGGATACGCTGCCGACGTTTTTATTGATCGAAACTCGGGCGATTATACTCTGACGCAAATCAGCACCGGTGCTGTGGCGATTCTTAACGACCTGCACAAAGGCCGGGATTCAGGAATCGCCTGGTCCTGGGTGATCGATATCTCTGCCATCTTGATGATTTTAGTCTCAATTACCGGCCTGGTACTTTTGTTCTATCTCAAAAAACGCCGCCGCAGCGGGTTGATTGTTACCTTTTTCGGTTTAATCGCTCTTGTCCTTGTGTGGGCTTTTTGGGTTCCCTAATCATTCAGATGAATGCATTAACATTTAAAGGTTTCTGCATATCCTCAGAACGCTAGACTCACATCTTCAGTCCTCAACACCGTAACATCTGATATTAAACAACGTCGTGAAAAGGTGTTATTTAAATTGCTTACGAGCCGTTATCAACGGTCTTATTGGTCCACTGCTTACCTCTCTACTTTGCCAGCGTGAATATTACGCCTGAATAACATGTTTTTATTTGAGTTTACGTTTAATTGAACTTTTCGAAATCTATCAACAGTGAAACAATAACTACGAAAACCAACCTCCAGACGTACCATTTATTAATTAAATCAATGATAGACCATTTACAAAATCTCAAAGACGGTTTAACTCCCTACAGGAACACCATCTTTCAACATCCTCTCTATGATTTCATGAAGGAGCCGCAACACATAAGGACTTTTATGTCTCAACATGTATTTGCTGTCTGGGATTTCATGTCTTTATTAAAATCACTCCAGCAGATTTTTTGCGGGTGTGAATTACCCTGGCGACCAGAACGCAATCACCCACTCGCTGTAAGACTGATCAATGAAATTGTATTGGCCGAAGAATCAGATACCGGTCCAAATGATGAGTTCGTAAGTCATTTCGATATGTACCGAATGGCAATGATTCAGTGTGGCGCATCAACTGTAGATATTGATACTGTGATTGCCGGCATAGAGGCTGATGATGATCTGGTTAAGGTACTCCAATCATCCAGTATACCAACACACCTGACGGATTTTGTCGGTGCGACATTTCAGGCCATTCATGATTCAACGGTTGAGCAATTAGCCGCAATCTTTCTGTTCGGACGGGAAGATTTGATACCCGAAATGTTTCGCGGTCTCGTTGGACAAATTAACCAGAGTTCCAGCGATGACTTTTCTATCTTCGAGTATTATCTTCACAGACACATTGAACTCGACGATGACCACCATGGGCCGATGGCGGAGAGATTGCTGTGTCACCTTTGTGGAACAGATGATGACAAATGGGCTGCTGCCGCCGAAGCTGCTAAATCAACATTATCCTGCCGAAAGGTTTTGTGGGACGGAATTTTGCAGTCGATTATCGACGATAGCTAATCGGAGGTCTGCTGATTATGAGTCGCCGATCAGCAGTGTAAATTATTTGCCCGTAGCTTCTTAGCATCTCGATGACCATTTATTAACGATCAATGAGTCCATGAAGCTTTTTGAACTCTGATGCCTTATTTCAAGCCGAAGCCAAATGAATTTGAAATGTTCGCTGGTTTAAGTAGCAGGGCTGCCTGTTTTATTTGCAGCAATCTACTTCGCCAAAATAGTTTTATCCGGGTCGGAAGATTTTTCTTTCCTATTCGGATATTCAAGACGATCATTTCCAGCTCAATATGGCTAGCATTTAGGATTTTTCCCGGCATTTTTCATTCAACATCCGCCGTTTAAGCAGGTTTGGCATATCAGTTGCATTAGTTCTTTTTAGCTTTTTCATTAGGCTGAAAAACGTTATCTAATAAAGGGAGGACGTTCGATATGAGACTTCTACACATCTTAGGATTGGATGTTAGGGAAATGAGTCTTCAAAACCGAACCTGGAGTGGATTTACCTGACGGATACTTTGGCATAACGTCACAGTCCCTAACTATCTGTGACTGTGATTTTGCTCTTGCTACCCTTCACTGACTTTTTTGATGTCGCTAATGAATCTTAAGTGAAGGGTAGTTTTATGTGGTCTAAAACATTTCATACTACAGTTTCATATTAAAAGGAACTCACAAGATGATCGGCTATCTAATCGATATGGATGGTGTCATTTACCGCGGAGGCGAATTGATTAATGGTGCGGACGATTTTATCAATAGCTTAATCGAAAAAGACGTGCCGTTTCGGTTTATGACAAACAATAGCCAGCGGACGCGATTGGATGTTGTCGGCAGACTCAAACGCCTGGGAATCTTTGTAGAGGAAAAACATGTATTCACGTGTGCTATTGCCACCGCCAATTTTCTAGCTCGTCAAACGCCGGGAGCAACTGCATTCGTCATTGGAGAAGGTGGACTTTTAACGGCATTACATCAATCCGGAATCGCTATCAATGATCAATCACCCGATTATGTAATTATCGGCGAGGGACGTACTTTCAATCTTGAACAGGTTGAAAAAGCAGTCGATTTCGTCAATGCCGGTGCAAAATTAATTTCTACTAACCCTGACCCAAATTGCCCGACTCGTAAGGGTAGCAGGCCAGGTTGTGGAGCCATGGTTTCGGTGATTGAGGTTACCACCGGGCTCAAAGCATTTAGTATCGGGAAACCCAATCCGATCATGATGAGAATGGTCCGAAAGGATCTGAACTTAAACACTCAGGATACGGTGGTAATCGGTGACATGATGGAAACCGATATATTTGGAGCGGTACAACTTGGCTTCCATGCTGTTCTGGTGTTATCTGGCGGTACCCGGCTGGAAGACCTAGATCGCTTTGCCTACCAGCCTGCAGAAGTACATGAAACATTAGCAGACTATGGGAAAAGCATCGGGCTTATTCCAAACAGCGAACTGGTACTCAATCAAGTCCTGCAGTAGATGCATCTATTCTGACTTTTCAATACAGCCGACAACATGTGGAACAATATCAGGCTGAGAAACCAGTCTAAGTCAGATGGTAGGCTTGAGAATCAATTGCAAGACTATCCAGATCTAAATCGATGTGCGACAAAGTCATGCCAAAGGAATCATTTACTCCCGAGGCATACACCCGCAAATTTTCGCCTCGTCGCGAAAATGCTCCGTTCAACTTAACTTTAGATGAACCAGGCGTTGCTAAGTTCCTGCTGAAACCGCTTACCGTACCCTTTTTTCGACGATTCGGGTGTTGCCTTAACGTAATCACGAAAAACGTATGTGCACCGAATTCCGAAGCAAGTTTGAAACTTAACGTACATAAATTGTCATTTACGTGAATGCTACGCAGATGGCCGGAGAAATTGGTGACCGATTGATCAACAAAGTGCATTGGAACCCTCCAATATGCAAACAGCTTCTTATATCTAATTCACTGATCAGGGGGGCGATAGTGTAGCGCCGTATCACCCCCCTAAATCAGTGAAATCTGTAGGATTTTCGGAGTACCTACTAATACTCTTCTCTGCAATATTTGTGCCAATGGTAACTTTTATTAACATCTGTCACAAAAATATTGTTTTCACCTTATATAGATTGGTTTAGCTGTTGCGAATTAGATTATTCATTTACTGGTCTAATAAGAAACATGCTTAAATTAGGGGCAGGGTGCTAATTTACTGAGCTATAAAGTACAATTCCAAACAATAAGAAACGAGGAATTAAAGATTCTCTGTTTCTAACAAAGCTTTATCATTCTTGATTCTTCATATTCACTAGATCTGAATTACGAAATACAACAGTTTCTTCGCTGACCAACAAGCGGCAGGACACTCTCATTACAATACACTTTCCGGGAAGGGTGCTATCGCATGGAAATTGAAGAACTAATATTTATTGCCGGTTTCGGCCAATTGGCAATCGCAATAGGCAGTCTAGCCATTCCGGCCACCTTAAATTGGGCGAACGACGTTGCTCAATTGCGCCCATTAACCCGGCAGGTATTCTGGACTTATGCCGCGTATATCTGGACAACGAATATTTTTTTTGGGATCATCTCAATTTCGTTTCCGATGGAACTTACGAGCGGAGGTAATATTGCGATGGCGCTTTCTTTATTCATCGCTGTTTACTGGGGCGCCAGGGTCGTTATTCAATTCACGTATTTTGACCGCAGTGATGCTCCCAGCGGAATGAAATACACTCTAGCAGAAATCCTTTTGGTCACGACATTCATATTTCTAACGATCATTTACAGTTACTCTGCATGGAACAATCTAGGAATGTCTTCTTGAATAGCTATTTCCCCAACGATCTTACAAACGCTTTACAATCGCAAATACTCCTGCCAGTCAGTTTATTGATTGGTTTTTATATTAGTCGAATCTCATCGCTGATCGCCGCACGGATCCTTTCGTGGTTGCTGGCAATCGGAGGGATTACAGCAATGCACTTGTATACGATCGATCAGCCGGCGGGTTTTCGCATGATAGCCATTATTGGTATCACGCTCTTTACCATGAAAACCATTGTTGTTTGCGAAGTACAGCAGGCAAAGAAAATACGCCTGGGGTTCTTCCAGTGGATCGGTTTTGCCTGCTTCTGGGTAGGAATGCGGCCAGCGCTATTTTTCAAGGTTCCCCGCTCACCGCGCCCAGATCACCTGCGTTTCATGAGGCAGGGTTCTAGAAACATCTTTATTGGATTAATCCTGATCGCCGTTTCACGATTAACTTGGGATACAACCATCATCAGGTATGAACCATACAAGCTTTTTCTTGTCACCTGCTTTCTCTTGCCGGGAATCAGTCTGACAATGCATTTCGGCTTCTTTAATCTGTTGACCGGTGTCTGGCGATATCTAGGTGCAGATGCAAATATGATTTTTCGGGAGCCTATAAAATCCCGAAGCCTATCGGAGTTTTGGGGTAAGCGATGGAATCTGGCATTTTCTGAAATGACGACGCTTGCCTTATACCGGCCAATACGAGCACGTTGGGGTACGTTGCCGGCAACCCTTTTGGCATTCCTATTTTCAGGCCTCCTACATGAACTTGCGATTAGCCTGCCGGTGCGTAGTGGCTACGGATTGCCACTTACATATTTCGCCATGCATGGCGCGGCTATGCTGGTAGAAACACAAATTCCTTGGATCGAAAATGCATTTTCACGGAAACCTGTTCTTGGCAGAATATGGACCATTAGTTGGATTCTCCTGCCGTTACCGATTCTATTTCACCAGCCTTTTCTACGGCAAATTGTCTGGCCGATTATCGGAATAGAGCTTTAAGAATTAAAGATTTCAATATCATAGCGGATAACAGGAGTAGCTTACTCCCTAAAACGACCTCTTAACGCTCGCTCTTGCTCCGCAAAGCCAATTCAAATCCTTCCACGATTAGATGCTCAAAGGTTACATCACGACTGTAGGACAGAAAATCCGGATCAGTTCGCATTAATAAACAAGTACTGATGCCAATCGCCCGAAGGTGTAAGGTAACCGTCCGTTAGATAAGACCTGTATTGGAATCGTCTAAATCAGGATCATCCGCCACAACCGGGACAACGTCCATAAATCCTAAATGGTCTCATTTCACGTTCATAGCCACAGGCAATGCAAGGCTGCGTTTTACGACGGAGGCTAAAGTAAAGAATGTCATAAACAAACAGGCAAAGTAAAAGGCCAGCAAAGACTAAAGTAAATATCCATTGCCACGTTATTTCGATATCTCCGGGGACCTGCCGTTTGTGCCCTGAATACATCCATAACAGTAGGATGGTGAATAATGGGTAAATGATCAGCCTTATGCGTTTATACATTAGTTCACCTGTAACTTTCTTCAACCGAATTTATTTATACTCAATAGTGCCACAACGTTTCGCTAACCGATCACCGGCTCCCTCCAAAGGACACCCTATGACCCGCGTCGCCAATCTTGCCTCGTTTTTTGTAGCCTTATTAATATGTCTCGAATTAACCGCTCACGATAACTGGAATCAGTTCCGCGGCCCGGGTGGAAATGGCATTTATGCGAACAGCGATCTACCGATTGAATTCGATGAATCGAAAAACGTCCGCTGGAAGACGCTGATCTCAGATTCCGGCTGGTCTTCTCCCGTTATCTGGGAACACGAAATCTGGGTAACCAGTGGAAGCGATGAAAAGAAAGAGTTGCGCGTCATATGCATCGATCTTAATACCGGTATTATCAAGCATAACATTAAAGTGTTTGACATGATCAAACGGGAGGTTGATCCAGCCTATATCTATGATTCTCCACATCTAAACAGTCCAGCCACACCAACCCCTGTTATCGACGAGAAACATGTTTTTGTTAGTTTTGGCTCGCAGGGAATTGCCTGTTTAAACCGTAAGACCGGTGAGCAAGTCTGGCAACGACGAGACTTGCGTATCTACCAACCGGTGCGCCAGGGTTCGTCGCCTATCGTTGATGACAAAAGACTTTATGTTGCCTTTGACGGAACAGACAAACAGTTCTTTATCGCCCTTGATAAAACAACAGGTAAAACAGACTGGAAAACGAATCGCGAAACCAACACTGATTGGAAGCAGACTCTTCGCCAACGTGGTATATCCAGTGACAAGGGCGGCAAACCGAACGATAACAAAAAGTCCTTTGCAACCGCAACGATTATCGAGGTGCACGGGAAACGCCAACTAATTGCTCCGGGGGCAGAGGCAATTATTTCCTACAATCCTGATACTGGGGAAGAACTGTGGCGGACCGTCCATCCTGGTGGGTTCAACGTGGCGGCACGACCGATCTACGCAAACGGTCTGGTCTACGTCTTCACCAGTGGTTTAAATAACATACTAATGGCGATTCGTCCCGACGGCACAGGAGATGTCTCGGACACGCACGTTGTCTGGTCGACGATGAAAAGCACACCTAGCATACCCTCACCGGTTATCGTTAACGATTTACTTTTTATGGTCACCGACCGCGGTGGAATCGTACGGTGCCTAAATGCAAATTCGGGCATAGAACTCTGGAAAGGTCGACTTGGGGGTGACCACTGGGCTTCACCCGTCTACACAAACGGTAAACTTTATTTCAGCAGTAAGCAGGGAGAAGTCTCGGTAATTGAATCATCCCGACAGGAATTACAAGTCATTTCGCGGAACCGCTTAAACGCAATGTTTATTGCTTCACCCGCTATTTCCAATTCATCACTAATACTTCGCTCAACCACACATTTGTATTGTCTCGCAAATGGCTATCGGCGTACGCAAAAACAAATTGCAGCTGATGTATATCCAAGTGCGGAAAAGAATACCGACAGCAACGCAAACACCCGTCCTAACGCAGCGGATGCTAAAAAAACTGCCGGACAACCGATGAAGAATGCATCTCGAACTGACTGGGATGCAGCCTATGAAAAACTGATGTCGGATCCAGCTATCCGACAAAAAATAAAAAGCAGTGGTGCCACTAAAGAGCAAATCATCGAATTTCTTAAAAAGAAAGCGGCGGCCGATACGACGGACCAGCAAGAGAACACTCCGAACAAATAAAATCCTCCAGCGGCGAATTAACGAGCGTGATATTAAATTTGACCCGGTAACGATAAGATTTTGCGTGAGCAGTCAGCCACTTCATAGCTCATAAACAGGGCAGTTGCGATGTGCTAAGAGTGTCAGTCTAATCTGGATGGCCCTAATACTTTGATACGGAAACGTATGCCATTAGTAAAACTTAGATCTCTGTCAGTCTAAATTCGTACTTGTTTGCTAAGGAGCGTGTTCCGTCTGTAGAGGATTGGATTAGTCCATCTTTCTTTAGCGAAGAACTGATTTATTCGTGTTCCGCATTCTATTCTTCGGCTTTTTCGATTGACGAAATCATGATTCCGTCACCACGAAACGTTTCATCCTGAACACTATCTGCGGGCCTAGCACTCGATAGTTGCTCTTCCTCGGCAGGGCTCCATTTTTCTCCCGGATACCAAATTCCCTGAACAATCACGTTTAAGCCAACGAATGTCTTAAGAACGTCTTCAGGAACTTCCTCCGTCGGGATTACAGGTTTGTTTCCAACCATATAATTATGACCATACCAGGCCTGTATGCTTTGCACATTTTCCGGAAAATGCATGAGCACTCCGGTCACCACTTCGATTGCTGGGATCGCTTCTATTTCCTGTACGCTCTCTTTTTTTTCGTTCGTTGCCTGTTGGTTATTACAACCTGCTAGAAGAGGACCAAATAGAATCAATAAAAATAGTTTTTCCAATGAGAATCTGGTGCGTTGATTCTCCATAAATATGCTCACAACTACCACCGACCTTTAAGTTCCAATATTTCTATAGCAGTGTCCTACAATCTGAAGCATTTTATGACTAACGAGAAACTCGGAAACCACAGCATTCTTTTCAATAGCGGACTGAATTATTAGTTTATGGAAAGAAATTAATTAATAATAGAGGGGATTCCCATCTAAGATTCTCCCGTTGATGCAGTGGTAGACAAAGAACTTTTAGCCGATACCAATTGTATTTTTACGACCTTCGCATATCTGGCGTGTTTGAGTTAAACTACAACTATACTGAAACAATGGCTGCCGTTTTTGAGAGTTTCAGCACTGTTTACCTTGCGTCACACAACTCGACTTATCAGCGTCCTGTCACTGACTTTATTGTTGTCTTGCTCCTCGTCCGCTGAGCAACTGGATTTCGTACATGATGTGATGCCAATCCTGAAACAATACTGCGGAAAATGTCATACAGGCGAGAAAAAAGAGGGTGGTCTGTCGATGAACACTCGAGACCAGCTAATAGCCGGCGGTGAAAACGGTAAATCAATTATCGCGGGCGACTCTGGCAGGAGTCTGTTTCTCAAACGAATCACCACCAGGAATGAATTCACACGGATGCCGCCTGAGGGTTCTCGGGTTCCACCTGAGAAAATCACTGTCCTGAAACAGTGGATTGAGGCGGGCCTGCCGTGGGAGCAGGGCATCAGCCTTGGGAATTCCAGTTGGGAGCCACCTCTCAAACCCCGCCTGATCACATTACCATCGCCAATCAAAGACCGTTCCCACCCAATCGACCGGCTACTGGATACCGGACTAAAGATACGCCGACTGCCAATTCCACCACCTATTTCCGATTCCGTATTCCTTCGCCGGGTTTCACTGGACACCATTGGGTTACTGCCTTCACCCACGGATTTACAGTCCTTTCTTAATGATCCGAAGGAAGATAAACGTGTCAGAATAATCGACAAACTACTAGCCCAAGACGTCGCCTACGCCGATCACTGGCTTACCACCTGGAACGATCTTTTACGCAACGACTACACAGGTACTGGATTCATCACCAAGGGGCGTAACCAAATCACCACGTGGCTTTATGAATCCCTGCGAACCAACAAGCCTTATGATCTATTCGTCCAGCAGTTAATTTCGCCCACAGCAGAATCTGCCGGTTTCATCGACGGTATAAAATGGCGTGGTGAGGTTAATTCCAGTCAGACCCGCGAGATTCAGTTTGCCCAAAACGTCTCCCAGGTGTTTCTGGGCATCAATATGAAGTGTGCTAGCTGCCATGACAGCTTTATTGATCGCTGGACGTTATCGGAGGCCTACAATCTTGCAGCTATTTATGCGGAACAACCACTCGAATTGAATCGGTGCGATAAACCAACCGGCAAGATAGCGACACCCAAATGGATGTTCCCGGAGATCGGTGATATCGATCCGGCAGCACCCAAAGCTGAACGACTTAAACAACTTGCAGTACTGATGACCCATCCGGATAACGGTCGGTTTACGCGTACTGTGGTCAATCGTATCTGGCATCGATTGATGGGTAGGGGTATTGTTCATCCTGTCGACGCCATGCATACCAAACCCTGGAACGAGGATCTACTTGATTATCTAGCCGTCAGATTCGCCGAGGACGGGTACGACCTGCGTAAGTTCATGCGTTTCGTCATGACCTCACAGGCTTATCAAGCCCGCACTGTAATACAACAGGCAGAACCGACAGAAGGTTACGTTTACACCGGACCGATCGCCAAGCGCATGACGGCAGAGCAGTTTCTCGATGCGATTTGGCAGATCACCGGCACTCAACCGCTAACACCTACGGCTCAGGTAGACCGCGCCGAGCGGTTAGCCAAACCGAGTCACGACCCGGCACAGGATACCAAACTCGTTAAACCGGTGCCGGTAACCGCGAAATGGATATGGCACGATGGTAGGGGGAGTATGAAGGCCGAGCTTCGTAAAACATTTTCATTAAAGGAAACTCCTCATACTGCCATTGTTCTGGCAACCTGTGACAATGCATTTACCATGAAGGTTAATGGGAAACTGGTCGCGACGTCCAATGACTGGCAGGCCCCAGTGCGATTCAACATTGCATCCCATTTGATTAAAGGTGAAAACAGCATCCAGGTAGCCGGTGAAATGTTCGGTGGCAGCGCTGGATTTATATGCCAATTGATAATCAACCATCCTGATACCCAACGCGTTATCAACACCGACAGAACCTGGCAGGTGCGGAAAGCTGATGACGCATGGCAAACTGCACTTGAAGTACATGCCTATGGGAACGGCCCGTGGGGACGAATACTGGACGGCAAAACTGTCACGCCCGGTTCGTTTGATCTTACCGGCCCACCCGTGCGTGCCGCTCTAATGCAGAATGACTTTCTGATGCGGTCGCTAGGTCGTCCCCACCGCGATCAGGTTGTGACCACGAGGCCGAGCGCATTAACAACACTGCAGGCAATCGACCTCGCCAACGATGAGATCCTTACCAACTACCTTTCCGACGGAGCGAAACGCATCGTGGGACAAAAAAGGACGCGTGACGAATTAATTGATTGGTGTTACGTATATGCCTTATCACGTGAGCCAACAACAGGTGAAAGAACGGTACTAATCGAAGTTCTGGGTGATGGTAAAGATCCTGTTGCTATCGAAGATCTGTTGTGGATCATTTTTATGCAACCCGAATTCCAAATTGTCCGATAGGAGTCCAACATGACTATCCAGGAACAACTGGCGCGTCGCGAGTTTCTCAAACAACTGCGTACTGCTTCGCTCGCAGCATTGTCGTGCAATGCGACGCGGGCTCTGGGAAATATACAGGGCACTCAGCAACCCGCCGCAAAAGCTGATTCCTGTATCTTAATCTGGATGGCCGGTGGTATGGCCGCACCGGATACCTTCGACCCAAAAGCCTATTCACCATTTAAGAAGGGGTTGGCTGTAGATAATATTCTCAGTACCTTTCCGGCAATCGATACCTCCGTTGACAATATAAAAATTACAGCGGGTCTGGAAAATGTGGCCCAGATCATGGACCGCGGCACTTTAATCCGTTCGGCAGTCCAGCCCGATCTCGGTAGTATCCTGCATTCGCGACACCAATATCACTGGCATACGGGTTACGTTCCACCGCTGACCGTTGCCGCTCCGCATATCGGTGCCTGGATGGCCAAAGTACTCGGCCCTAAAAATCCGGTCGTCCCGCCGTTTATTAATATTGGGCAACGCCTGGAAGGCGTCGGTGAAAAAGAAGAACTCAAAGCCTTTACCACTGCAGGTTTTTTTGGTTCTGAGTTTGGGCCGATGAATTTACCTTTTCCACAGGATGCGGTACGTTCTGTCCAACCGCCCCGGGGTATGGAGCCGGGTCGTTTCGGTAATCGCTATCGGCACTATCGCAAACTAATTGAACAGAATCCAAATCGTGATCTGATGAGTGATTTCCAACAGGAGTCAATGTTGCGATCGATGGATGCCGCGCATCGTCTTTTACAGTCAAAGGAAAAGCATGCCTTTGATCTTACACGCGAGCCGAAGGACTCGTTTGAACGCTATGACACCGGTCGTTTTGGTCGCGGCTGCTTATTGGCACGTCGCCTTGTCGAGCAAGGAGCTCGGTTTGTCGAAGTCACCACCGAATATATTCCGTTTATACATTGGGATACACACGAAAACGGCCATTCCACTGTGGCCCGCGTTAAAAAAGAAATTGATCGACCTATTGCCCAGTTAATTCTGGACCTCGAAGCGAGAGGGCTGCTAGATCGAACTCTGGTTGTTATCGCCAGTGAATTCAGCCGCGATATGATGATTGAAGGAGTACCCGGATCAACAGCACGAGATCAATCCCGAGCTCCAAGTAAGACCTTGGAAGAGCCAAAGCATTACGGCCTGCATCGCCATTTTACCGGCGGAACAAGCGTTGCCATGTTCGGCGGTGGTACCAAAAAGGGATATCTCTATGGGAAAACTGCTGATCAACGACCGCTACTGGCTGTGGAAAACCCAGTTCCTGTGATGGATCTGCATGCTACTATCTTTGCCGCAATGGGAATCAGCCCGCAGACGGCATACGAAGTCGAAAAACGGCCTTTTTACGCAACGCGGGACGGCCATGGAAAACCTGTGCTTGATATCTTTGCCTGATGACAGTCAGATTCAGGAGTACGATAAGTCAATGTCTTTCGAGGAATTCACTCACTGATACGGATTAGAATTTCCCGCGCTTGTTTGCTATAGCTCTCACCAACGTCCGCTTCAACAATCACCTGCATGACGCGACGAATCTCTGCTATATCGCCAATCTGATCCGAGATATAAATCGCAACCTGCGCGGCCGTCGGTTCCAAGCCCGGTGTATCTAAATATTCTATCGCCATATTCATGGACTCAACGTTTCGAAATCTTAGTAAAGCATGTAGTACGAGAACTTTCTCCTGGTTTCGTGTGGCCACACCCATCGCCTTGCGGGCCATTTCCAATCGCTGATCTGCAGGTAAACCAAACTGTCGTATCACACGAATATAACCTCGAATTGCGCGAATACGATACTTGCTGCTTTTCAATATCGTTGCCAGTTTCAAAAGTTCCGGTGCTACATCTGCGGTAGGCCATTCACCCAACACACGCGTAGCCGAATCCTGAATAACATCCCGCTCGTCCGTCGCGCCTAAAATAGTATGCCGCAGTGCAGCAGACCCGCCAATAGAACTCAGAATGTCGTACATTTGTGTCTGAAGTTCCAATGATGCACTGGAAAACTGATCTGCAATCCGAGCGACATGTCCATCGGGATCCGATGCCCGGCGACATGCGGATGTTAATGCTTTTACCGCAATACCCCGATCCTCTGACGGAGTTTCCAACACTCGACTGATAAGTCTATTCAGATCATCATCCTTTACCGTCTTACCCAGCGATTGCAGTGCTGCCCGTCGGATTTCAGCATTTGACGACTTGGACGCCATCCACAAGATCGGTATCGCCGAGATAATGCGGCGACTACCTACCAGTCGCAACAGGATCTGCATCTGCGATGGATCGGTCGCGTTTAGTTTCTCGATAATAACGGCATCCACCTCTTCACCGCCGAGAGTTGTTAGGCTGTTCATCGCAGCATTAGCAAGATCCTGATCGTCACTGTCGGCTGCTGCCAGCAGTGGTTCAAGGACTGTTACGTCTCCTAATAGTTCCAATGCAAGAATGGACGCCTTTCTTGCCGCAGCGGATTTGGATTTTAGGATATTCATAATCACAGGCAGTGCCGGTCTGAAGCCCCTGTCGGCCAGTGCTGGTATAAGTAAGGCTTGCCGCTCCGGTGTTGCCCGCCTGAGTTCGGCGAGAATCATTTCAGCCACTTCGCTACCGGCAATATGCCGGGACGCCTGCAGAGCAATAGCAAAATAATTATCGTCATGACTCCCAAGTTGTTGTTCAAACAATTGCAAATCAGTCGCACCACGCGCCTGCATCGCGGACAAAGTGGCAGCACTACGAATAATGGGAGAAGTAGACGAGATTCGAACAGCATCATAGAACACAATAGCCTCCTGGGAACGATTCTCCTTCATCATCGCATCAGCACATTGCAGACAGGCATCGCAAAGATAGACCGGCGGCGCGTTTCTAGTGTTATCTAATAATTTATGCAGATGAGCAGCCGCTTCCGGGCTGGCAATCCTTCCCAGCGCCGACATAATAGCGGCTTTTCCGTTTTCGCTGGCAGCCTCCAAGTTTGCAATCAACGGCTCAACAGCATTAGTATCCCGCCGATTTCCGATGGAATTAACGACACCAATAAATTGAGCTTCTTTAAGTTCTCCAAGTGCGCTGCGAAATGCTGTATCAACAGCAGGATCTGCGATTGCTTCCAGACCCGTACGCGCGAAATGAGCTAGTTTCTCGTCAGCAAGCAGTCCGGCCAAAATCGGGATTGATTTATGGTTACCAACAACCGCTAGTCGTCGACATGCCAGTCCTTTGGCATGCAAACCGGCATTCGATATTAAAACATTGTGTAATGTTTCCAGTTCATCGGCAGTAGGCTCATTTGCTTTCAGGTTGACTGTTTGTAGCATCACTCCGGTAAGGAGAAGAAAAATATACGGTAAATATCTGGACGTCATTAGAACGGGTCCTGTTGTTAATTTGACTGAGTAAGCCTGCTGGTTTGGAAACTGAGCGACTCCGGATTTGATCGATTAGGATAGCTGTTAGACTCGCCATGGCTCGCGGTAAGCTCGAGAACGCATCCGATTAGCCTGTTTATCCTCGATAAATTCCTCTTTTGCCGGATTAAATTTCAACGGACGGCCCAGTTGCCAGGCAATATAAGCAGCGTGCGCAGCAACATGAGATTGTGCTGCGACATCTGCATTGGCGGCAGTAGCAGCACGCGACTTGACGCTTTGCAAAAACTCTCTGATATGGCTAGTGGGATCGGTACCAACGTCGACGAATTCGCGGTATTCATCTCGCAGTTTACCCGGCCCCAACAGCATTGCTCCGCTGTCACCTGTTTCCACCCAGCCTTGATCACCTTCGAAGCGAACACTACAGGTTCCCATTCCCAGCCAACCTGTATCACGCATTACAAGTTTTACCCCATTGGCATATTTAGCAATGACCGAGTTGCCTTTAGGTTCATAAGATACCGGCGCTGTCTCGTCAGCCTGATTAGCCCACTGGCACAGGTCGATCGTATGTGCCCCCCATTCCAGAATACCGCCACCGTGAAAATCAAAATAGTTGCGCCAGCGTCCGGCGACATAAGCAGAGTTATAAGGTCGCCAGGGTGTCGGCCCCAGCCAGCGATCCCAGTCAACAACAGCCTTCGCTGGTTCCGGTTCGGCCGGCAACCATTGGTGATGCGTGGCTGGCGGCAGAGTATTTGCATGAACTGTATGTAATTTCCCGAGTTTGCCGCTGTGAGCAAGCTTGACCGCATGCATAAAATTACCGATGTTCCGTCGTTGTGTCCCTGCCTGATAAATACTGCCGTATTGCCGAATCCCGTCTGCTAGTGCGCGACTTTCCGCGATCGTCATTGAACAGGGTTTTTCACAATAGATATCCTTACCTGCTTTGGCAGCCAGGATCGATGCCAGTGTATGCCAGCGATCGCCCGTCGCTATCAGCAGGGCATCGACATCATCACGTTCATAAAGTTCGAACATATCAGCATACGTATTACAATCTGTCGTACCGTATTTATCGTCGACAATCTTCTTGGCAGCGGTCCGCCGTTCACTTCTCACATCACAGATCGCCACAACCTGTGCTTCCGGTTGGTCAAGAAAAATACCCAGATCATAGGTACCGCGCCCACCACTACCTACTGTACCGATTACGATACGTTCACTGGGCGCAACAGCACCATCACGCCCCAACGCCGAGGCAGGGATGATTGTCGGCAAGGCAATCGCACTGCCTGCTGCCGTGGCCGCTGTTTGCAGAAAGCGACGCCTCGATGATTGTTGTCGTGTTTGAGTCATTATTTGGGCCTCAGTTTTCTTATTAAGTTTGCTATTTTATAATTCGCAGGTTTTCAAACCAGTAAAGCCCTGACTTGCCGGGAGCAACGATGTCCATATCGCCATCATTATCCATGTCCTTAACGGCCATCTGCAATCCGGTTCCGGCGGAACCCCGCGCGAAATCCTTGAGTGCATCACGCTGTTCGGCATCAGCAGGAGCATTCTCTGCAGGGAAACCTCGGTAGACCATGGTCTTCTCCCACTTAGCTGACTTACGGTCAAAACGATAAATAAATATACAGGGATGTGCGGTGGCTCCGGGTTCACTGGCGTGGGCGTAGATCCGTTTTCCTGTCACAAATTCCTTTTCGCCATCACCATCGAAATCCGCTAAATGAAGTGTATGCACCTGAGAGAAGGTTGTATCAATATCTTCCTTAGTCCAGATCCTTTTTTTATTCTGATCTCTCGATTGTTTCATCCAATGCAAGCCAAAATCATGCCCCATACCCCACACGATATCCGTATCGCCGTCACCATCGAAATCATGTCCGATGATTTCAATACTGGCATGACCGATTTCAAATTCCGCGTGAAAATTCCAGTCTGCATCCCGGTCGGCTGGTTGTTCGTACCAGCCTCGGGGCGTAATAATATCGATTCTGCCGTCACTATTGATGTCGCCATGACCAATGCCATGACCGGCTCCTGCCGGGGATAGCTGTCGTTTAGTCCACGCTACCTCAGCAGCACCTGTTTTCAATTCATACCAAACAATTTGTCCACCTACATTAGGAAGGTAGACCGGGGTGCCATCACCATATAAATCGACCAAATAGCTAGTCTCCATAGATCCCGGAAGATCAATAAGATGTTCCGTCCACGGCGTAGTTGGATCCTGAGGTTGTTCGACCCAGGCAATACGCCGACTAAAATAGGCGCAGGTTAAGATGTCTACGCGACCGTCTCCGTTGACATCCAGTGGCGTGTCAGCAAAGTCTTCATAATAATGCGGATTGGTACCAGGTTTAACTTGCCGAACCTGATGACGCTTCCAGTCAGGAGCGGCGTACCATGAATCGCCACTAAAAACATCTAATCTTCCGTCGCGATTAAAGTCAGCTACGCCAACAGCTTCGAACGGTGAACGATCGTTAATCGTATGCTTGCGCCAATTCGTCTTGGTAGGTTCCACTGCTGTGACTGAATAATTTATTACAACGACCAGAAAAAAGGGAAGCCATGCGCTGCGGATTCTTGTGAACATCGGATATTCAACTCTCAGGTTTTTTCATTTTCCAATACATCAGTTATAGAACGGTCTGTTAATTATAAGCTAATGGAGAGCAAGCCGTAGCATAACGCCTCAGCAACCTTACCATCTGCTGTCAACTGAAAATGATGAGTGCAAGCATCGGAATGACGCATCAGTTGCCAATTTGGGAGGCGTTTTGTCCTTTGCGAATAACCTCTTGTCGCGGGGCGGCGCAAATATTCCGGCAGTTGGCTTGCTCACGCTAATGAGGAAGGTGAACAAGAGACCGTTGTTGATCCGAAAGGTTACGTTACCCCTCCGTTGGATGGCATTTGGGCTGCCGCACCTTACTTACAGAACGGCAGCATTCCCACACTTTAGTGCCTTCTCCATTCTGGCAAACGACCAGATATCTGTAAACCAGAGGGCGGGGTACCATCACCGATTGCGAACGTAAACGTATCCGCGACAGGCGCGGGTTCGGAAATACCTGTCGACTTTATTAACGGATAGTCGAATCGTCCTTCGGCCGCCAAGTCTGCAACTTCCGCGAGCCGATCTTCACGCGGTGTGCAGCAGATACAGCCATTCGTCATCTCGACAAGCTTCTCTTCTGTTCGACTTAATGCCGCCTCACCACCCACGATCAGCTGCGCATCGATATTGACCTCACTCATTTCGTTGACGATTACGGCAATACGCAACCCTTTGCGATTTACCAAAACATGGTTGAGAAGCGTGCTCTTTCGAGCTCCAAGAAATCCAGAGAGTATCGTGACGGGAAGTTACTTCATTAGTAACCTTTGGATATCGTGTAGCGTTTGAACAAACTATTTAGTGGCTTACTCCTCCGATTCCAGGCTTGACTACTAAGAAATCTCCATGCGGCTGACATCTCGTCCGCTCTGACGAAAGGACGTAGCCATGTTTCTACGGTTTCGCAACGATAGCTTCGACCACCGGCCTCTTGCACCCAGGCTTCATAGTCCCCGATCCAACACAACAAACTGGACCAGAGTTCACGAGCACGCTGCCATTGCGATCTCCCTTTTGGTCTCGTGAATGCCGGCAGTTCTTCGGGCCAGTGGATCCCCTCGGCTAGCGACTCAATCGGAGCCCAGCTCGGACGGAAGTCGAAACGGTTAACGTAGAGACCTCCAAGATCTCGTCGTCCAAAAAACATTCCAAATCCCCACAAGCATACATGCAACTCGTCCCGATCCAATCGGTAACACGTAGATTGAGGATCGAACTCGCAGTCTCGATGGCGTTCAAAACCGAATGCCATCAACAAGTTCCCTTGAGGACGCTCCACGTCTCTTCCCCAACACCAAAGTTGCTGCTCCATTAACCGGCCTCCGAATCGCAAAACCTGTTGGGGCATACACCATCCCTGTCCAGCACGGGGCGATTTACGGCTACGAGTATTTTCATTGGCGGAGTTAATCATGGTACTGGATCCTGTCTTTGTCGCCGTCCGGGAGAACCGATCGAAAGTCCGCAGCCATTGCAATACCAAGCAAACACCACTCGCGAGGCATATCCTCCGCCCGTATGATCGGCCGCTCACCATTGTCCCACTTAACCAATGTTGACCGGCGATATCCAACCCCTAACAACTCCGCGATATTTACTTCGTAACTCCTTATCCAATCAATCAGATCTAACATCAGTGCAGCGCAACTTGCTCGCTGCCGTTCTGTAGGTGGATTCATGTCCGGCAGATCGGCATGCAACCAGGGCTGGGCGTCCAACTTTGCGAGCTTGGTATACTGCGGAAGAAATTCATAACGATGCAGAAAAACACCACCCAGTCGTATATCCCCGTAAAAAACACCAAAGCCACGGAGCACGACAACCCTGTCACCGGGCAAGTCCAGCGAATAAACACTGGAACATTCATCATGGCCTTCAGGGGGTTCAATTCGGTGGAAACCGATCTCTTGCAGCCAGTTCCCTTCGGGCCGAAGAATATCTCGTCCCCAGCACCAGATCTCTTGGCTCAAAAGAAGAATCGCGCGATCAATCAGGCCACGGTCCGAAATCAACGAATGTTTTCCTAGAATCCTCGCGAGCATTTTAATGATTCTTGGCCGTCACGGCAGATGCAATATTTGCCAACAACCAGGATGAAGCGGCGCACAACTGTAACCAATCACCGCTGGTAGTGATTCCGTAAGCCAACACGCTACCAATCCAACAGAGGCTCGCTATACTTTGCCCCAACCACTCGACACTATAAATTCGCTGCCGACTCTCCTTCGGAAGATCAGTAGTTAACAACTGGGGTGTGAACCCTTTATCATCTGATTCATCCCCGTCGGGAGCCGATAGTTGGTCATCCGTGGTTAACATGTCGCGCACTCTTCACCACAGCAGGAGAGGTCATCCAGATACATACCCCATTCCCGATACGCTTCCAATTCCTCTGCAGTTAATCCAAGCGAGGTGGCAATTGCCTTTGCAACAACTGCGAAACGTTGTCGAAACTTATAGATAAAGCAAAATACATGATTATCATGACGAACTGTGGGGCCACAAAGATAGATACCCGAAACAATTGTCGACTCATCATCCTCATTCAAAAGTGGGAATCCATCGTCGCGTCTATCAAACAAATCCGTCACCAATTTGTGACTGCTATCAAACCCACCGGCCATTAACGGCGCGACGGGCGATTGAAATAGCTGTCCGCTCTGAGTAGTAACTTCATACAGATCATCCACTTTTGTCACGGATTTGATCAGCGTATCTGAGAACAACTCCACATTCTGTTGAAACCGTTCTTCTCGCATTCGTTCTTTGGAATACGTAGATAGAGCGATACTAGGGTCCGAAGTCTCTTCTTTCCAGGGACAACCTTTATCAAACAGACGAACACGTTTGCCACGACTCGCTAGATGATATGCAGCATCGACACCACTTTCATAGCCACCGACAATAATGAAGTCCTCACCCTCAAGTCCTTGGTAACTTGAAATTGTTGCAGTGTGACGACAGAGCTCTATACCTTCAAAACCTTCAGTCTTTGGAAATTGGAATTCACCCCCCGCCCAAATGACATGCTTGGCGCGCAAGGTTGACTCATTTGTGTCGACGACAAAATCATTTCCAATCTTTGTAATCCTTTTAACCTCTGTCTCTTCCTGCACCGGAATTTCAAAAAAAGCCGCGACGGCCTGCAAGTGCAACGCGTATTCAGCTCCGGTGGGATGTTCCACCTCTAAGCTGTACGCTGGAGAAACGCCGATCGCGATTGAGTTTAAATCAAGCATGCCAATCGAGTTGGTTGGAAAGGAAGGAGTGATAAATCGAGTTTCTCGCGGCCACAAAGCGAACGATGCCCCAATTATTTGCCGTTCAACCACGATGAAATTATCGATACCTGCATGCCTAAGGGCGACCCCAACACCCAGCCCAGCGGCTCCGCCACCAACGACGATGACGTCATATTCCGATGTATTCATAAATCGCGAGCCCTTTAGTTTGTTGTTTTCCGGAAAGAAACAGTTACTGCCCGTCGGTCATTACCCGACATACAGCCCGCTCCTTTTGCAATTAGATTACAGTTGCAATTAAATTGCAACAAGGGGCTTTATCGATATTTTTACCCGCTAAGTGACAGGTAATATTAGTTTTCCAATCCACTGAATGTCGGAAGATGTGACAGCAAGTCATTTTGGATATCAAAATAAATGCCGGGGAAATCTCGGCCATTGCAACAGGCCCGTTTACAAAATTGGTATTTGGTTGCGGTTTGACAACAATTATTAAACGATCGACTGAGGGTTTTCTCTTAACAGGAATATTTTTGTCGCTGTTATTAAAGAACATATTGTCGTATTACTACGTAATAACGACAATAAAGCAGTGAGGTTCTAAATTACATAATCGTAGGTTCTTTGTGTTCGGCTATGCACTTTAAACGACTAATATTCCTGACAACTCTACTGACCGTTTATGTTGGTCGCATCCTTTTCGGTCAGGCGCTGCATCTTGCCGAATGTTCTACCGATCATTCTCATTGTGGCGCAAACACCCACAACCAATCCGACGACTGCATAACGCACAAACATTCAGCGCATCTCGCCTGTAGTATTCCTCCCGTAACCGACAATAAAGATCGGAATCACGATGAGCAGAACCATCGTCATGATTCAGCAAATTGCTGGGGTTGTCACGTATTAGGGGAAACTCAACAAGCAACAACAGCGATTGTGTTTGCTACGTCTTCGCAAGCCTTACCTTTATTCATTAGCCCATCTCCCGTTCTTTATCTTTGCTCAGGGCATAGAACCATCAATACACGGGCACCGCCCGAAGTCGCCTGATTCTATTGATTAATCACAACAACCTTTAAACCAACGGAATGTGATGGGCATGTGGCAGCCCACTCGGGACAACTTCCTCAGGTCTCTACCTTCAAACCTTAGCAGACCGGATTTTGTGTATTTACGAGTCTAACAACAGCATGCTGTATTCTAAATGACATGACACGTAAAGCTATTTATTCAATTGTGATAACATGCCGCTGCTTCTATGAGACTCAAATAAACACGAAATACGATGGCTTCATCTAACAATCTTCCAGATTCCCACACTCCGGATGACAATCTTAGCCGACGGATCTTCAATCTCGCCAATAGAGATTTCTGTCCTTGGGCAAACCAATATGTCTACTGGTTAAAACAACCGATCGGATGGATGATTGTAGCTGCGGCCGCTGCGGCCTTGATTGGAATATTTTTGGCACCTCAGGGGTGGGTAATGTTTGCAGCTCTTGCAGCTGTCATTCTATTGGGTGTCATCTGGCCATGGATTGCGATCCGCGGCGTGCATTGCAGTCTGTCATTCAACCGGCGTCGCGCCAGTGAGAATGAACGTGTTCAGGTAACTTTAACCATTAGAAATTCATTTCCCTGGCCCATCTGGGGACTCGCAGTAGAAGGTGGTTTTTTTTCGGAGGAGCTTTCCATCGATGGAGATTCGACTGCAGTTGCCTTGGCTTCAGTTCCTGGGTGGACAACGACCGACTTTGAGTGGGATTTCGAACCGCATCGTCGCGGGTTATATCCATCCGGTGTTTCCCAACTGGCCAGCGGTTTCCCTTTTGGCATTTGGTACGCTCGTGACGACATACAAACTAATTCAGAGTTAATTGTCTGGCCGCGCACGGTAAAACTTGCCTCGGTTCCCGCTGTAAAGGGTAATGAGCTTACATCAACCGGTGTTTTAATCAATCAGGCCGGCCAAGAAGGCGATGTACTTGCAGTACGACCTTATCGCCGTGGTGATGCACTGAAGCACGTACACTGGGCACAGACCGCTCGTCATAGCCGGCTCATCGTTTGCGAACGGCAAACCGCTGCGCATCGCTTGGTGGAAGTGATTATTGACACTGACCCCCGCAACCATCAATTTAATAATGCGGACAGTAGTTTTGAATGGAATATTCGCGTCGGCGCCAGTCTCATTCGCCAGTTTCATGAGCATGGGTGGAGTGTCACCTATAGAACCGACAGCAATTCACTGCGCACTACGGCAAATACGCTAAGCCTTAAATCGACTTTCGATAATCTAGCGATGCTTCAACCGGTGGAGTGCAATAATTTTGGTCAATATCATTCAGAACCTAATACGCGAAATAAAATGCGGATCGCCGTAACGACTTCGGTAAGAATGGCGAAATTACAACAACTTAACGAGATCGATCATGGCACTAAATTCGTGGTATTGCAGACAAACGACAGTGCTATTGGTACAAACTCATGGTTAACGATAAATTGCAATCAGGATATTCCGTTACAACTTCAAAAACAATGGGAAAGGTTATGCCATGACACATGGTCCGCGACCTAACCCCGCCTGGGACTGGTCAGCTTTTTTACTCGCCGCTTTGGCGATGCTGATCGTTCAGACGTTCCGCTATACAAGCCACCTGAGCCGTTGGGTTGTATTGGCTGAAGGCATACTGACACTATTGGTGCTCTTCGGTCTATCCCATTTTTTCCGCTTTCGCCAAATAGATCTGAACAACTCGGTAAAACCTCATTTTATTAGCCTGACAGTGATGGCAGCACTGCCAATTCTGGTTCAGGCCGTTAGTCGTATGCTAGGCGTTGGTGACCCGAACGAGCTTGTTCTGCTTAATATCGTCCAGAATATTACCTTTGCACTTGCTGCCATCCCTTATTCTCACAAGACCATTCGAACCTCCGGATTACTTAGCGGATTTCTTGTCCTGTTTGTAACCGCCATGACCGAAATTGTATTGATTTGGTGCGCAAGTGTGGTATTTGCGGTGCTTGGATTATGGTGGCTAATGTGTAGCTACTGGGAGCGTCTGGAAACAAAATTTGCGTCGTCTTCGAACAGGACGATTCCGCTGAAGCCAGTCATTCTTTCTCTAACGCTCCTATTAGGCCTCGGTACGATTGTGGTATCCACGATTGGCATCCCTCGCACACTAGTTGCATTGTCTGGTTTCATGCCGACTTCAGGAGGCGACAAGTACCAGGGCAACTATGCGCGTTCCGGTGTAGGTGAGGGGGACATGATGATCGCAGCTCAGGATAGCGCCTTCAGTTTTGGACCGGTAGATTCTGACATACTGCTAGAGTCAACAATGCCAAGCTTGTATGACGTGGCTAGTGACCAGTATGGCGAGGCACGAGTAAAAAAACAAATCAACAAAGAACTCAGTCAAGCCATTTCACTAACCGCAGACCGTCTGCGTCATAATCACCAAAAGACTGTAAACTCCGAACAGGCGTCCCGACAATTTAGTACATTACGACGCCTTTCCGACCAACGGCGCAGCGCACCTGGAGAACGCACATCAACGGCCTTATTTCAGGTTGCCGGTATCACTCCTTTGCATCTGGCAACTCACCGATTCGATACCTTTGACGGTCTTGACTGGACCCACAGCGGAAACGAAACAGCTGCAGTTAAAACATCTATGATCTCTGTAGATGGGAAGCCTTGGTTGGAAATCGTTCGTAACAGGAGTAACATTCTGCGTGGAAAGCAATCACACACATTACGATTTATCAATTTAAAATCCAAGAAGATTCCCAGCCCGGGCCACTTATCCGGCATACACATTACAGATGTGAATCGGGAAAATTTCTACACAATAGCGACTGATGGTTTGTTTGAATTAGCCGGCCAGGAATTCATACCTCGACTAACCGTAATTCATCTGACCTCTCAAATTCACTCGGAGGGTGGTTTAACCTCACAGGGGGACTTCCGCAGGCTCTATCCTCAGGCAACTCAGGCTCAAGCAACTCAGAGGATACCTGACAAATCCGTTGGCGAATTAGCCGAAAGCTGGACTCAGAATATCGAACCGGGGTGGGCACAGGTCGTTGCCGTCAATGAATACCTTCGGAATAACTTCACGCACGACCGCCTGGCAACAGCTCCTGAAGATTGCGCAGACATCGTCGAGCACTTTTTGAATACACGTAGCGGTCCGGATTATATGTTTGCCTCAACAGCAGCACAGATCCTTCGTACACTGGGATACGATACGCAAGTCGTGATGGGATTCTATGCGGACCCCAAAGACTATGACTCACAGACAAAGCAAACGAATATCGAATCCGCGGATCTCCATTTTTGGACGGAAGTCCGTGTCGACCGTAATTTGTGGATTCCTATCGAACCGACGCCGGGTTACGCGTCACCACAAAGTTGGCTTTCATGGCAGGATTGGATCGCGCTGGCATATCAGGGGTTCTTAACATGGTTAACTGACCATTGGATATTGATTACCATTGTGCTCAGTGTTCTAGCAGTCGTCATTACGGTACGCCATACGCTTTTTGATGTTGGATCTCTGTTGCTTTGGAGAGCCGGCTGGTTTGGCTCAACCCGACGACGCATCATCTGGACCGTACGAATTTTGGAAATACGAGCTCAACTGGCAGGCCATGCAAGACCCGTGGGGACAACGCTTTCAAAATGGTATCTCTCTCTAGCGAGCGGAAACCCAAAATTGCAGTATCATCGCAAAACGCTGGAACAGGTGCTGATACTAGCGAACCGTGCTTTTTATGCGCCATTGTCTATTGAGCACAATCAATTTTTAAATATGCAGGCAGGAGTATATGGCGCCTGTTGGAAATTACTCGGTACATGGACCTCGCGCCGAATGAAACGTACCACCTCTGATTTGCATCTTACAGGAACTATTCGTAAAACTGACTGAGGACTCTATGGCGACAGATAACAATATTCACGACGACGGCGGACCTGTCTGTGAACACCAGCAGGCAATTGATCGTTTGCGTCTAAGACTTAATACGGCATTGTTNGGCAANGAAGATGTNGTGGAGATGGTGCTTGTCTGCTTNCTGGCNCGGGGNCATATACTCTTTGACGANCTTCCCGGTCTGGGNAAAACCACGCTGGCAAANTCAGTTGCCTTAGCCGTCGGCGGAAAATTTNCCCGNGTNCAATGNACCCCCGANTTATTGCCCAGTGANATTACAGGATTCAATGTATTTAANCANAAGACTCGTTCTTTTGAATTTTTAGAAGGTCCGGTTTTTTCNGATGTCCTGCTAGCAGACGAAATTAATCGCACGACACCNCGTACACAAAGCGCACTTTTTGAAGCAATGGCNGAGCGTCAGGTAACNATNGACAATTCCCGTCGNAAGCTTTCTGATTCATTCTTTGTTGTCGCCACGCAAAACCCTGTTGAAATGCATGGGGCCTACCCACTACCGGAGGCACAACTTGATCGCTTTGCGATGAAACTTCGCATCGGCTATCCCGACCGTGATAACGAAATGGAAATGCTGGCAGCCAACGTGGGTGAAAAAGAGACTTTGGCAGCCGACAGCGAACCGAGTTTAGATCCGCAACAGTTGCAGACCCTGCAGGGGCACGTTTCCGAAGTTGCAGTTTCAGGCCCGGTACGTGAATATCTGGTTGATCTTGCTACTGCCACCCGAGCACATCCTGATATTTCGCTTGGTTTAAGCCCTCGTGGACTAATCATATGGCAACGCGTAGCACAGGCCTTTGCCCATCTCAAGGGTCGCGATTTTGTAACTCCAGATGACGTGCAGGAGGTGGCACTTCCCGTTTTGGATGTCCGAATGGGCGGTGACGTAGAGTCCTCGGTCAGAAATGTTTCAGAAATCCTAGACTCAGTCTCGGTTCCATTATCCCAAACTAACAATCAATAGGGTTTTCATCTATGAGTGCTTCATTTCAAGTCTATCTAAGATATTTTTGTTCCATTCTAACTTTAACCTTATTAGTTGCAGGGTGTGAACAACAACAGACGACGTCAAAGCGTGGTGCAGAACATACTCACGACCACGATCACGACCACGGTCACGTCCATGCCGAACCCGCCTTTGGTGGACAAATAGTGGACGTTGGTCATACGCACGGAGCGAACGGATTACTTTTTTATTATGCCGAGATTTTACCCGTTGCAGACAATACCATGAGTCTCTACGTTGCCGTTGCAGACGAAACAGGTAAAGAGCATTCAGTGTCGATGGAAGAAACCGAACTTATGGCTTACGTCACCGACGCAGAACAGGAAACGAGCGTCACGAAAGAAGTTATTCTGAAAATTAAAGATACCGGAGAGCCAGTATTATTTCTGAGTGCTTCGATTCCGGCAGACTTTAGCAATAGTAGACGGCTTTCAGTTATCGTTCCCAAATTAACCTTTGGAAACGAACGTTTAAACTTTGGTTTTGAAGTCGATTCAGAAAATTCAAAAATACCCGGTCAAAGTGATAATTCCAATGACGATTCTGCGACCATTGCCGATGCTGATGAAAACGCGGATCCGACCAATGAGGATGTAGAGTGAACGCCTGGAATTTAATTGCAACCGGCCCCGGTTATACATCCTTCCTTTCTGATTTTGACACGACATTTTGGAGTGCCGTTCTACGCATTGCCGAAGCATTGGTTGCCGCTGCGCCCTTTTTAGTGACCGGTGCCGTTGTTGCCGGCTTGATGAGAGGCTTAATTGGTCCGGAACGCCTGCGTAGGATGCTTGGTGTTGGTCATTGGAGCGGGCCTTTTCGCGCCTGGGGATTAGGTGTATTGCTTCCAATCTGTTCGCTTGGTGCTCTGCCTGTGGCTCGCGAACTGCAGCGTGCAAAGGTACCCAGTGGCACGATTCTGAGTTTCGTACTAGTGGCTCCCGTTCTGAACCCGGTTTCCATTATCTACGGTCTAAGTCATATTGCTGTCAGTACTCTGGGATACTTTGCAGTGGGAACCTTCATTGTTTCGGTGGGAATCGGTGCTCTCTGGAACAGACAAATCTCCAGTAAGTATGACAACGAGTCCCTGGAAAAGGAAAAGGTTCCACGTTATGGGGTGGCCCGCATGGCTGTTGCCGGTGATGCAGCTGCCAGAAGTTTGGTGGGCCCTGCATTTATAGATTATGGCTTGGCTCTATTAGCGGTTGGTTTTTTAGGTGCCTTCCTGCCCCATGGAGTGTTACAAACCGGACTAACCCGCGATAATCCTTTCGCCCCAATTATCATGGGAGTGGTGGCGATTCCATGTTATGTAACGCCCACCGATGTCATGATGCACTTTGGACATATTGTGCAGGATGGTTATTCGCTGGGCGCTGCATTTGCACTGATCATTCTCGGGGCTGGTGCCAATGTCGGTGTGGCAAACTGGCTGCGCAGAGATTACGGCGGACGGTCCGTTGCACTATTCGTTACACTACTTATCGGATCAACATTGGTAATCGGCCTTACCGCTGACAGAACCATTACCGACGGTCAGGCAACTACGGCTGATCACACTCACGCATTTGACCCGTTTACCCGATTGCACCGAATCGGGCCGAACGAAGCGAACATGAGTTGGGTAGCCGAGCGGGTTGAAAAGGAAATGCGTGTCGATGAGAAATATGGGTTGGCATTACTGGGAATCGTTATGCTGACGGGGATTACCCTCGCTCTGCTGGGAGATCGGGTGAGTATGGAGAGATTCCTTGTGGATCGTCCGGATATAACTGCGGAAGGAACTAATAAAAAATGGGATCCCGTTCTTTCATCAACTCAGTTGACATGTGTCAGTGTAATCGGGGTTCTTTTATTTGCGATCATGGGATTGTACATGTTTTACCCCGCTACTGATGAGGTTCTGGACGAAATCACCCAAATACGCGTAGAACTTTATTCGGCCGTCACCGAAGGTGATATTGAGGAAACCCGTCGTCGATCCGCGCAATGGAAGTTACGAGTCGAAAAACTACCCACCAGTCTGCTAATACGTACCGGGGATGTTACTGATTCACAGCGTGATAGCGTTGACGATGTGCTTTACAGTTTACAAACGCTGGAAACAACACTTTTACAAGGTAAACAGAAGGAGGCCAAAATCCTGATTGACTATGTTGAAAAAATGCACCGAAACTGTCGTCAACAATTTCGCACGGGGAAATAGAAAAATCTGGTGTCTACCGATAAACTATTCAAGCAAACTGTTAGCATGCCTGATTTTCTGTTTTCAGATTGAAGATAGCAGGAATGCGAGGATTCTGCTTCTCAGCAATTATTGCAGTGACCGCGAAATAATACCTCAGTAACGGTTCCAATATCGTTATCTAAAATCAATCTTGCGTCTTGAACGTAATTTTCATGAATACAGGAAACAGTGCCGCAATCAATACAGACGAAATGAGGATGGGGCGAACACTCCTGTCCGCCAGTATGAACAAATTCAAATCTCCAGACATGATCTCCCAATTCAGCCCGTCTAAGTAAATTTACACTTACTAGATCGTTAAGGTTTCGATATACAGTAGCCTTATCAACTCCAAGGCTTTGCAATTCGACGGCAACCTCAGAATGCGATAAAGGCTTAGAAGAATGCGACATTAGAGAGAGTGTGGCAATTCTAGCAGGTGTAGCGCGCAAGCCAGATTGTCGTAACAAATCTTTTATCACGGCCGGGTTAACGTCGTTCATCGCACTTCTTAAATCAAAGTTGAAATTTAACTCTAGTCTAGCACTAACTAATCTAGTCCGTCACATCAATTTAGCATACCTTATTAATTGAATTCCTTAAATTGCACTGTTGCAATTCAATTGCATTTACATACAATTTGATTAACGGTAGCGTTTACTGGATTCCGAAACCAATAAGGTCTGTTATTCAGGACGCATGGTTCGTGGCTTATTTAATAGGTTTTTGAACAGCATTTATGGCGAATTTTATTATTAAATCGATGAAAACTTCCTCGTGCAGAGACTGGTTGGGAGTTTGTGCTTCAATAGCATGTGCAATTCACTGTGCCGCCATGCCATTCGTGATTTCATATCTGCCGGCCTTAGGACTCAGTTTTCTAGCCGACGAAGCCTTTCACAAAGTAATGGTATTTATCTGTTTATTCATAGCCATTTATGCATTTATCCCCGGACTGATAAAACATCGTAAATGGGCACCAGTCTTGTTCGGTACCGTGGGACTAATGTTTATTACGGTCGCAGCTTTCGGCGTCGAAGATGACTGCTGTGCAAACTTAGAAGATGATGCAACGGTTCCTGCTTGTTGTGCAACCGATGACGCCGAAACTGACACTAACGTGCCTCTGTTTCAGGCTATAACAGCGGAGTTCGATGAACCAACCAGGGCTCAGCAATTGTTATCACAATTTGCCCTCTGGATAGCGCCGTTAGGTGGAGCATTTTTAGTGCTTGGTCATTTGCTCAATAAACGATTTGGATGTGCCTGTAATTGCTGCCCAACCGAAAACGCGAAATAAAATATTTTCCAAATCGTATTTTGTTTTGACAATTACTTGATGCCCTGTCTTAGATTCAGGTACCGCACATAACTCAGCAGTATTGAAGTAAATTTTTTTCCTATGCAACTTAGAAAACACGCATTCATCGCAACTATTTTGATCGTCTATCTTGGACGAGTCATGTGTGGTGAAACGCTCCACCTTTTAAGCGGTTGCGACAGACACTATGCCTCGGACTCTACGGCGGCTAGTGATAGCGTATTTTGTAATTCAGACAGACAAACCGAACAGGATTGTCGACACAGCCATTCGACCTATCATCAAACAGAGGGACGATATCCCACGAGAGAAGCCCCGCATGACCCATCCGAGTGTTGGACGTGCCATGTCCTCTCTGAGTCAGGCAATACTTCTTATGAAATCACTCTCGAAACCAACTATGGTATCGTTTATTTCGCTTCAACTACGTACGAGCATTTTCCCCTTCAGGTAAAAACGCATAGCTTTCTGGTGCGTGGCCCCCCCGTGTTTCTTTTGCAACTCTCATAAACCGCATGTTTATGAACTCGTAAATTAATCCCACGCTGTGAAGTGTTCAGGGAAAACTTACGGCCACTGACTACTTCTCTGAAGATCAGCCAGCCAAACTATTAAGCAATCAAAGCGAAAAGAATTACAATGAAATACAACAACAAAACACAATCAGGTTTTACATTACTCGAAGTACTGATGGTCGTCGCCATGTTAGCGATTGTAGGTGGAGCCATCATTACCAACTACAGTGGGCTTGACCGAAAAGCAGCAACAAGTACGGGTGTTCACTCACTATCGGGCATTAATAATGCTATTACCGTTTTTCAGGCGACAGAAGGTGTACTGCCTAACAATCTTGAATCATTGATTGCCGCAACGCCGGTCAATCCAACCTTTGAAGATGGCATCCCTGACAACTCTGCAGAAGATGC
>PAPJ01000006.1 GCA_002709045.1 Planctomycetaceae bacterium
GCAGAAGAAGAACCAGCCGAAGCGGAAGCAGCAGAAGAAGAACCAGCCGAAGCGGAAGCAGCAGAAGAAGAACCAGCCGAAGCGGAAGCAGCAGAAGAACCAGCCGAAGCGGAAGCGGAAGCAGCAGAAGAACCAGCCGAAGCGGAAGCAGAAGCCGAAGAATCAGCGGAAAAACCGGCTGATCCGGAAGCAGAAGAGTAATAATCAAACGCTGATCTTTTAACGGGGAACAGCAAAACATAACAGCTAGTTTTTTGGAGGGCGCCGTGCCCGTAAGAATTTACGCAGTAGCTAAAGAGCTGAATTACGACAGTAAAGAACTGGTTGATATCTGTAAGAAAGCCGGTATCACAGGCAAGGGTTCTGCGCTGGCCAGTCTTGACGATGATGAAGTTCAACGACTAAAAGATTATCTAAACAGAGATCCGGCTTCAGCAGATACGGAATCGGAAAACGTTAAGGCTCCGCAAAAACCATCCCGGCAACGTCGTGGTCCTATTAAAGTGGTGCCCAGCAAAAAACCAAGTGGCCCACTGTCTCCGCGCAAACAATCTGACGACGATAGTATAGAAGCGTCTGACGATGGCGATGAATTATTACCTGAAGAAGTTGACGAAGAAACAGAGTTGGATTCCACAGCGGACACCGATCCCACGCAAACTACTGATCGTCCTCGAAGACGTGGGTTGGTAAGTCCCGGAGCGAAGATCAAAGTTATCGGCCGCAAAGCAGGTGAGGGTGCTGGTGAAATTGAAAAACCCAAATCGAAACAGAAACGTCGAGACCCGGTTATCAAACTAGCTTCAGTACCAAAATCTAAGCAGCCTGCTGCTCCAAAGAAACCAGAGGAAAAAACTGTCAAACCGGCCATGTCCCTCTCCGACGCTCTCAAAACTAAAGTCGGGAAACGAGGTCCGTTGCAACACCTCACTAAAAATCAGGATGAGCCTCAAGTCGTTCCTGAACAGGAAACTGGCAAAAGGGGCAAAAAACGAAAGGGGAAAGGACGGGGTCGAGAAGAAGGTGATTTAGCGGGTATGGCATCGGCCCGTGCTGATCGGAAAAATCAGCAGCGACGTCGTGAACAACGCGGCGGTAACACTCGATACGACGACCGTGGTGGTCGACGTTCGAGTCGTCGAACCCTTACTCGTACGGGTAAAAATACTGCTGCACCGCGTAAATCCAAAGTCTCGCTGGAACTCCCCTGCTCTGTACGTTCTTTCTCCGAAGCCGCTGGTTTACCAGTCGGTAATGTTCAAATGACACTGATGGAACTCGGGCAGATGATTACCATCAATGATCTGATTGATGAAGAACTAGCAGAAGTACTGGCTCTCGAACTTGGCGTTGAAATCGAATTCAAGCAGCCTGAGTCACTTGAAGAGTCACTGATCGCAGCAATTGAATCTCAGATTGATTCGGAGGAGGATCTGTCATCGCGGCCACCGGTTATCACTTTCCTTGGCCACGTAGACCACGGAAAAACCTCGCTACTGGACTATCTGATCGGTATCGACGTCGTCTCCGGAGAAGCTGGTGGAATCACACAGCATATTCGGGCATTCCAGACAAATCATAATCAGCAATTAATTTCGTTTGTTGATACACCTGGTCACGAAGCGTTTACTGAGATGCGTGCTCGTGGTGCTAATGTCACAGACATCGCCGTACTGGTGGTTGCCGCCGACGACGGTGTGATGCCTCAAACCGAGGAGGCGATTAGTCACGCTAAGGCGGCGGGAGTGCCGATTATCGTAGCCCTCAATAAAATCGACCTGCCGGGTATCACTGAAGACCAAATCAACACCGTATTGGGTGAATTACCCGGACACGACCTGACGCCCAGTGAATGGGGCGGTGATGTGGAAGTGGTTCGCACCAGCGCCATCGATGGTACCGGAATGGACCAACTACGTGATACAATTCTGGGCATCGCCGAGTTGCACGAATATCAAGCCAATCCGGATCGTGACGCGATGGGTGTCTGTCTCGAATCGGAACAAGAAACTGCTAGGGGTATAATCGCCAAAGTGATCGTTCAGAATGGCACATTAAATGTAGGCGATGTACTGGTTTGCGGTCATGCTCATGGTCGTGTAAAAGCCATGTACGATACTCTTACTGGCAAAGCGATTGAAGAGGCCGCCCCAAGTACGCCAGTCAATATTGCTGGGCTGAATATAGCTCCGGATGCCGGTGACAAATTTCATGTAGTTTCCGAAATTTCTGACGCACGTGAAGTCGCAGAACTGCGGTCAGATCGTTCCCGTACTACTAATCTGTCCGGTAACACAATCAAGGTTTCGTTTGATGATTTCCAACGTCGACTGGCAGAAGGCAGCCTGGGACCAAGTGAGGTTGTAACACTGAACTTGATCATTCGAACGGATGTTCGGGGTTCAATTGAAGCGATTCAGAAAGAACTTGGAAAACTGCAACATGACGAAGTTCAGGTGAAGATTTTACAGGCTTCCGTCGGAGGTATTACTGCAGCGGATATTGTTTTGGCAGATGCCTCGGAAGCAGTCGTTATTGGTTTTAATGTTGCCCCTGATAATGACGCACGTCGTCTGGCGGATGCAAAACAGGTTGAAATCCGACGTTATGACGTGATTTATAAAGTCACCGATGACATCCGTATGATGCTCGAAGGTAAATTGAAACCAGAAGAAAGAATGGTCGAATTGGGGCACGCTCTAGTACAACAGGCATTCAGTATTAGCAAAGTTGGTACAATTGCCGGTTGTCGAGTGGTTCAGGGAACCATTGAACGTAACTGCCGTATTCGTGTTATTCGCGACGGACGTGTCATCGGCGATTACGCTCTGCATTCTTTAAGACGCGAAAAAGACGATGTAAAGTCTGTACGTGAGAATATGGAGTGTGGTATCAAACTCGCCGGCTTTAACGATATAAAACAGGAAGACATCCTCGAAGCTTATAAGATCGAAGAAGTCGCACGTACGCTGTAGTTCAGACAATCGTAATTTTCAGATTAAACCTCTGATTTCAAGGCAAGTTAATAATCCATGAGTTCTCGGCGAGTATTGAAAGCAGCTCAGGCTATTCGTGAGGTCGTTAGTACGGCCATCATCACAGATTTGCGTGACCCCCGCATCGAAAATGCCACCGTAACTCGAGTCGAAGTTTCGGGGGATTTACGACATGCCCGAATCCATGTATCGATCATGGGTGAAAAAACTGATAGCCGACAGGTATTAAAAGGACTAAATAATGCTTCAGGGTTTCTACAGCGTAAAGTTGCAAACCGAATCGATACTCGATACACTCCCAAACTTCAATTTGTCCTAGATGAAGGGCTAAAACACTCACTAGAAGTCACCCGAATACTTGATGAAGTTTTACCGCCCAGTAAAACAGAAAACAAACTGGAACACACCTCGGAAAACTTCGAAGATTTTTAACAGTTACCCGTAGGTCACCTCAACAGATAAACAGAATTATGAGCGCAGCAAAACGAGCTTCGTTAATCAACAAAACATTCAGGGTTTTGAAAAAGCAATTTACCAAAGTGCAATTGCCTGTCAAAGACCGTCCTATACTGGAACAGCTACTGTATGCCTGCTGTCTGGAAAATGCCACTCCGGACCAGGCGACGGAAGCATTTAGTAAAGTTCAAACTCGGTACGTTGACTGGAATGAAGTTCGAGTCACCACCGTTTCTGAATTAACCGAAGTGATGGGTTGCCTGCCACATGCTGCTGATTCAGCTCGGAATCTTCGTCGCGTTTTGTTCAATGTCTATGAAACTCACTTTTCTTTTGACCTCTCCTTTATGGAGAAAGAAGGACTCAGCAAAGTGACCGCCATAATCCGTGGTTACTACGATGAAATTCCAAAATTCGTAGTAAATTACACGGTTCAAAATGGTTTAGGCGGACATGCTATACCCCTCAGTGACAGCGCATTGGAAGCATTGGAGATTCTCGGCATTGTAACAACCAAAGGGCGACAATCCGGTAAAGTGGCCGGACTTGAAAGAACCATTTCCAAGAACAAGGGTGTTGAATTTGGTGCCCTGCTACATATGCTCGGCACACAACTCGCCGCTGAACCATACAGTAAGAAAACGCACGATATCCTGCTCAAGATAAATAAAGACTGTGCTGACAACTTACCGGTAAAACCATCAAAGAAATCAGGCGTTACTGATGTATCTGATGATTCCAGTAACACTGAACAGCTAAAAGCTGCTCCCAAGAAGAAAGCTGCTCCTAAGAAGAAAGCTGCTCCTAAGAAGAAAGCTGCCCCTAAGAAGAAAGCTGCCCCTAAGAAGAAAGCTGCCCCTAAGAAGAAAGCTGCTCCTAAGAAGAAAGCTGCTCCTAAGAAGAAAGCTGCTCCTAAGAAGAAAACTGCTCCTAAGAAAAAAACAGGTCGTCCTAAAAAGCCTCGCTAAAACGACGTTCGATTAGGCTCCAACTTTTGCTAGAATGCAGGCCTGATATTCAGGTTTCCCTAACGCAATTTCTAATGGCACAAGTGAATATTTGGTGCAAATTTCAATTACGATTAGTGTTGTTTTATTATTGACGATGTCAGTTATTGGTGACGACGTTAGTGACTTTACGATACCTGAAATTCCAGCCGAGCCTCTTGGACAGGTCTACTTATCTGAATCGCAGACTGACAAATTATACGCAACTACTCTATTTGGCCAGGCTCGTCTCGAGCAACGACGTCGTCAATTTGCCAATGCTTTGCAACTATATCAACGTGCTTGGCGTTACGACCGTTCAGTCGTTTCGATTTCCAACGAACTTATTCCCCTCGCAATGGGACTCAAACGTAGCGAGGAAGCAGCCAGATACGCCAGTCTGGCAATTACGGAAAAAACATTGGACAGTCAGACGCTAATGCGGATGGCTGTCGTATTAACACGCAATGGCAGCTATGAAAGAGCTGTTCAAGCCTATCAAATGATTCTTGCTCGTAAAGATGATTCCTCAATTCAACTTCCGAAAGCACTGATCTCTGCTGAATTAGGGCGTACCGCCCTATTGGCTCAGAAAAATGATTTGGCTGCTAGAGCATTCGATGATGCAAACGCAGCACTACAGAATCCAGACGAAGCAGGATTAACGCCTGCACATATTACGCAGCTAAAGGGATCTACTGGTGCTATCTTTCTGGCAATGAACGAAGTCTATCAATCCACCAAGCAGTTTGCTAAGGCCCGAAATGCTATTGAACAGGCACAGCAGGTTGCCCCTAACGCTGCGATGTATGCTTTACGTTTAGCTGGCCTTCTGTTGGCCGAATCAAAGCCTCAGCAAGCTCTTACAACACTACAAATATACTTTGATTCCAAATCTCTGGAGGCCAAAGCTGATCCCTACCGGTTGCTTATCAAAATCAATGAAGTTCAACATTCAGATGTAGCTGAAGCCAACACTCGCAGTATTGAACAACTGCTTGGTATTCAACAAACACAAACATCGAATCACTATATCGGATATACGTTGGCGGAATTAGCATTAGCCGCAGGTAATGCCGATCTCGCGATAGAGCAGCTACGTAAGCACCTACCAATCCAGCCAATCCTCAGTGGCTATCAAAATGCCGTTGACGCAATACTTTTACAACACTCAAACGATACACCTCTTACTGAATCAGCAGCGATGGAACTGGCATGGGTATTGGGGCACGTTTACTCACGCAGCCGTTCATTGGCTGCATTGCAGCAACAACGTATTGCCAAAATTACATCAGACAAGGTCTTACTAAGTCGCTTAGAGGAAGTGGCCTTTGCATACGTCGTCGATGATCGGGTTCCTGCAGACACCAAAATCAGTCTAAAGACTTTCACCAGTCACACTGCTGCCGCGATTGGCTTGCTTTTTTCGGATACCAAAGATTGGCAACAGGCGGAGAAGTTTTTTGAACTGGCGATTGCCGAGGCACCACGACAAAGTGGAGCAGTCTACCAGAATTGGGGAGCCCAATTACTGATGAATGATCAACGAATATCGGCAATCAAGACGTTGGAAAGGGCCCTTAATAGTGAATTTGTCAGAAATAAAGCGACTATCCACTTCCTGATATCCGGCGCCTATCTGCTCAATAACCAAAATGAAAAAGCTGTTAACTCGTCAAAGATCGCTGCTGAACAGGCAAATAACAGCCCTCGGTTACTTAGCAGATATCCATGGATCTTGTATCACACTGGCCAACTCGAGCAGGCTCAACAGGAGTACACACAGCTGATAAGTAAGCTCATGAATCTGCAGACTACGCCAGGCACAGCGAGTACTGCCAGAGACGCTAGACTAACCTTATCGACCATCTGTCAACGACTGGGAGAATCCGACGACGCCGTGGAATGGCTTGAGCAGGTATTAGATACAGACCCGGAAGACCCGGGAGCCCTTAACGATCTAGGTTATCTTTGGGCTGAACGCAACGAACATTTGTTGCGAGCTGAGCAGATGACTACAAAAGCCGTTGCAGCAGACCCTGACAATTCTGCCTACCGTGACAGTCTCGGCTGGGCTTACTATCGACTGGGAAAATTCACAAAGGCCAAAGCTGAACTAGAAGAAGCTCGCAAACTGAACGATTCTGATGGTATCATCTATGACCATTTAGGGGACACACAACTGCAGTTAGGAGATCAACAACAGGCTCAAAAAATGTGGCAACGAGCTCTGGAACTACTTGATGCCGAAAAAGATGCCAAACAAATCGATCTCATTCGAAAAAAAATAGAACAGCTAAGATAATTACCTGTTCAATATCTGACTCCTGATAATCATAGAATCCATTGGTTAGAATACACACTCTTTTAATCCCTCCAAAACCAGGCATTTACGGAATTCAAAATGGCAGGACATTCCCATTGGGCAGGTATTAAGCACAAGAAGGCCGCAATTGACAATAAGCGCGGTAAGTTGTGGAGCAAATTATCAAAGGCAATTATCATCGCTGCCAAAACAGGCGGAGGAGATCCTGTTACAAACATTCGCCTGCGTCAGGCGATTCAGGATGCCAAAGATGTTTCCATGCCGAAAGACAATATTTCTCGTGCCATTAAAAAAGGGACGGGAGAATTGGACGGGGGTAATGTTGAAGAAATCATCTACGAAGGCTATGGCGCTCATGGTGTCGCAATCATGTGCGATATCATGACCGACAATCGTAATCGTACTGCTCCGGAACTGCGCAAGATGTTTGAAATTCATGGTGGAAATATGGGAGCCACCAACTGTGTGGCTTGGTTATTTGACCGTAAAGGACTGTTCCTCGTTCCTGTGGAAGGTTCGGATGAGGAAACCGTCATGGAAACCGCTCTGGAAGCCGGTGCGGATGACTTTCAGGCCCAAAGCCAGCATTACGAGATCATTTGTGAACCGGAATTATATACTGCTGTTGCTGAAGCATTGGCCGCGGCAGAGATTACTGTCACCTCAAAACAGGTTACTCGAATACCCAACAACACCGTCGATTTGGATGTTGAGCAGGCAAGAAAAGTACTGAAGTTGATGGAGGCACTGGATGATCATGACGATGTCCAGAATGTTTCAGTCAATTTCAGTCTTTCGGATGAAGTCGTTGCCGAGTTACAAAATGATGCTTAATGCCTGATTTTACTCCAGTACTCTTCAAAAGCACCGTCATGATGAAAATCCGGACTGTTGTCCAGATCATGACAACCCAGACAAGATGTTTTAGCATCTTCAAGATCACGATGAAGAAAGTTGCGCAGTTGCGTTAGCGAGTCCATTGTACTGTTGGGATCTGATTCCTGACGTACATGCTCGCTTCCCGGACCGTGACAGTTCTCACAGCCATTACCCTGAAGATTCAAAGTATCCGCAAGGCTCATAAAACCTGATTCGTAAGGTACATACTTCTGCGTTTGCCATCCGGTACTGTGGCAACTTATGCATTCGGGATCAAATTGACGCGGGATTTCTGCACGACCATGTGGAGCAATCAGCGACTGTGTGGCATAAGCATGTGAGGAATTTTCCCAAATCTCAAATTCTTCCTGGTGACAATCAGCACATGTCTTACTACCTACAAACCGATATCCGGACACGTGAGATTCCGGTTGTATTCCTAGTCCCGAAAAACCCGCTCGTTGAAGTTCTTCCTGATACTGTTTGAACATTGCCAGCACCTCTGCCGAATCGGTATAGCTCGCATCCAATGGCACTCGTTGATATTTCATAACTGGTTTACCACTTTCGCTATCGAACACGCCCACGACCGAGGCAAACATACTCTTCTCACCAACTTTAAGCAATTTAGGCTTGGCTCCCTTCACCTCTTCTAATTCGTAAGCCGGCTCACCAGGAACCCCGGCACAAACAAGCAGATCATATTCTTCGTGAGACTTTGCCAACTCACGTACATAGTCCAGTGTTCCATGTATGACCAAGATTTTGAGTGATGCCTGTTGAAACAATTCGTCAGCCGCAACAACCTTTAAAGCGGACGCGGTATTTTCAATAATCAAGTCATCATTAAATAGAGATGTGAGCCAGTCATCCTGAATAATACTTGCAACTGCAATCTTCTGATGATCCGTTTCTATAAGCTGAAATCTACGTGTGAAATCACGATCCAGGATAGCCACATTGGAGCTAACAAACATCGATTCATTTTGATCATCCACCGCTGCCACTGCGAACAATTCACCCGCCGGTAATTTGAGATCATCTGGTCCAAGCCCAACTGCCCGATACTCCATCGTTCCCAGTAGCTCAGAGGTCAGATTAAATTTCAACTCAGGCTGACGTCCGAAACGTCGCACTTGGTTTCCGGTATCGAGAGAAACTACATTCCAGCCATTCTCCTGCAATCCACGAATAAACGAGTGACGACGAGCAAGGCCACCCTTTTGGCGTTCCAATCCGGTACAACCACAAGGTTCGATATATCCAAATTGACGTCCTGTGAAAACAATGACATCTTTAGGATTTTCCCAACCGGCAAATAATGTTGCTGGCTGAATCGCGGCGACATTGTCACCTGGCAGGTCCGTTTGCGACCCAGATTTTCCCTGTTTGGCAGTATCTGTCTGCTCATCAATTAAAGTCGTTTTCTGCCCGAATGACGACGCTTCCCCTGCTTTAGGGTAACTAGGTGCCTCATCTCCACATCCACTTAAAACGAGACACCCGATACCGAGCACACCAAGCAAGAGCGCAAACTGAAAGTATCTAATCTTATCTGACATATGCCGTAATACTGCTTCTATTTAGTGACCGATATCAGTACTTGTAACGATACTTCTTTCACGAAAGGATGTGAGGTAGTCAAGACAATTCTGGCTGGTGCGCCCAAGTTACCGCCCCGGCGACTGATCTGTTTTACCCCGGGTGGAACTTTAATCGAAAGTTTGTGATGGAACGTCTTCCCATTACCAATAGATAACGGCTCTGCCAGACTAATCTGAAAATGAGAGGCTGGGTCAATTTCTTTCATTTCAAACGTAACATCTTCCCGGTAGGCACCTTTGACCACCAGATTAATACTGGTTTCCAATCCCTCTTCCGCAGAAACGGTTTTCAGGTCCAAGGTCCCGATATGCTGACTACCAGGCTCACGAGCAGATCGATATCCTTTCCCAAAAATCGCGATGTCAGGATCCACCGATCCATTAAGAAATACGTCGAGCTTTGGTGCATCAGGAAGATTTGTGGTTAATCTTACGGGAAAACTAAAATCCCCCGGAGGTAATCCCGGTGCCAGTTTCACCGTCATCTCCAATCCACTATAAGCTCTCAACTCTTTCTTCACTTCTTCCCCGGTCAATTCTGAGAAGGAAATGTCAATCAAGTCTTCTGGAGTATCTTCAAAAAATACCACGTCCACAATTTCCAGTGGCTCAGAAGTCTCTTTGTAAGCAAAAATCTTACCCTTAACGGTAATCCCCTCACCTGAAGACAAACCATTCATAGTAAGTACACCGGGTCTGGGCATCACAGACTGAATAATTTGCCCTTTAACAACAAGCTGAATCGTTCGATTATTTGGATCATTGGTGATAATGTCTGCCGTTTGAGCAAACTGCAAAGATGGAGTCACTTCACGTGCAGTCCATTCCAACCGTACCTCTACCGATTTCCCGGGCTCAATTTTATCGGAGGCCAAAGAACTCAATGTGCATTTACAGGTGGTCTCTCCCTTTTCAAGCGTCAGAGGTTTCGTACCGTCATTACGAATCACAAACGTATGAGTACGAACACCCTGACGCTCCATTGTTCCGAAATCATACTCTGTGGAGCCGACAACGACAGCAATCGGACCATCAATCTGTGCTGTTTCTGTCTTGTCAAACTGACCGATAAATTGAGAAACACTACCCGGGTTAATCGGTCGCAACTGCTCTCGAATACCAGATAAATTCCATTGACTATGCAGCATTCCTGTAATACCACCGGTAACAACTGCGAGTGCTAAAACTGTGATTAGACGCATGACATACCTATAAATAGTAGCTTTAACCAGAACATTTGTTGATTAATCCTAAGTCTACCACATCCACTTAAAAACCCCGTGAAAACCGACCGACTCGATCCTCACGGGGTATTGCAGTATTTTCGGAGTTACTGTTGTTCTCTCTTGTTACGGAGATACTGTAGACTTTGTTCTAATGATTCATCTTTTTTCTCAAAATAAACTTTTCGACCTTTCCAGCCGGAAAATTCAGCCTCTAA
Source organism: Planctomycetaceae bacterium (assembly GCA_002709045.1). GTDB lineage: Bacteria > Planctomycetota > Planctomycetia > Pirellulales > Pirellulaceae > UBA721. The sequence continues at coordinate 10,689 of PAPJ01000006.1, forward strand.
AAGCCGACGATTACTTAATTTGAACTCTATATGCGGATTTTTTTTATCAAGCTGGATTGCACGTTCGATCGACGCCGCCATCTCACTTGGCTGACCGGAAAAATACTGACAAACTGCCAATCTGGCCCAAAGATAAGCGTTTTGCGGATTAAGTGCCACTTCACGTTCTGTATACTCCAACGCTCTATCAAGTGCCTCTGATATCTGATGATATTGATAAAGTAACAGTGCCTGTTGTGAGAACAGTTCATAGGTATTTTGTGATTTGGTGTTAAGTGCCAAAGCCTGAGAAACGAATGTTTGATATTCACTCAAATCCTGTGCATCAACTGAATCACTTAAACGCATAAATAACACATTGGCATAAAGAATATAAGCATCTGTCCCGTAAGTATCAGCCTCTATCGCCTGTTGAAGATGTTCCGTTGCCTGAGATGACTGATCCTGACTCAAATAAAATTTGGCATTCATCAGATGATAGTCAGATAATGTTACCGGACGATGAGAAGTCAAAAAGGCTAACAATGGCAGGCTCACGGTGATGGCAAGAATTGCCTGCCGTTGTGACTTCGACATGGCGACTTGTTCATCTGGTTTGTGTAATACCTGCTGAGTGGTAACGGCTAATCCCAACAGAAGCCATCCGGTAAACCCAACACCAGGATAAGAGATACCACCAGCGACCATCAGATTGAGCAACCAACATATCAATGCCACTAAAAGGTGATAACGATTCAACTCTCCGCGGTCTACCCAGTCCTGCAAAAGGAAAATGACGACAGCGAAAATCGGCAAGGCTACATAAAACACGGAAGTGGGGATTAAGGCATAACTAAGTTGATCGATCAAAAGACCAGCCAAGCAACCCACTCCGCCAGCCAAGTATATCTGGTTCGCAGACAAATCGGGGAACAGCGTTGACCCGGATCTGCGATACGGGTAATGGGTGAAGGTTTGGCCGTCGCTCTCACTTTCTCTCTGAGCTAATACCGTAAACCGATATAAGCCTGTTGCAAAGACACCGCAGACCAAAAGAAATACCGGAACTCCGAAATTAGTGAGAATCTCTAGCGGCCAGTTATGAGGATCTGCAATAGATTCTGAAGCCGCTGCCTTCTTATACAAGGTGTAGTTGTCTCGGAAATTACCCGGTCCCACTCCCACCCATAGATTATCCTTGGCCATCGCCGTTGAACTTTCCCAATACTGCATGCGAAAATTCAAACTCTTAACCGCTTCGGTCAGGATTTTGGTGTCCAGCCGATGAGTGACCATGCCCAGCAAAAATACGACACCACCAATCCCTACTAATACCACTGCCGCTTTCAGGGCTATCCTCCTAAAAGATTTCAGCAATACACCAGCCATCAAAATACTCAAGAAAACTGCACAACAGGCCGAACGACTTTTTGTCAGAATAAGACAAAAAGCAAGGATCCCTGTTAACACGAATAGTTTAGGAAACTGTTTATTCCTAGAAAGTCTCTGCCCCGGGTTGAGCAATGTCAGCAGCAGTAATATGAACCACGGTGCCAAGAATCCGGCAAACGAATTAGCTAAGGCAAAGGTTACATGAGGTTCAGGACTTTGAATTCGGCTTTCAAAATGATAACGCCCGGGTGATCCTATTCTGGTATCCGAAATACCTGCATTTTGCAGCATCTCCATTCTCTGCTGAACATTCCCGGTAAAGTACTCCACTCTCAATTCAGGAATCTTTACGAGTGAATCATAGATTCCAATACATGACAGCGCCACGGCTACAGCCACCATTACGGCAACCACGCCACGCGCTATTCTCTGGGTATGAAAAAGCTGATTGATCAAAGTAAAACCAACAGCAAAAGCAACCCATTGCCACCAACTGTTAATGGATGCTCTAAAGTCCCCATCTCCCATATTCGCAAACACGGGAATCAGCATTAGCGCGACAGAAAGTGAAAATAAAAATCCCGGCCACTGTCTGTAAAATCTTACTGCCGGAAAACGGATTTGATAAATTCCCCAAATACTACCAAGCAAAGTAAATCCAAGGACTAACCAAGTCGTCATTCCATCAGCAACTGCAGTGGCATCACCTGTTAAAAACAAGGTGATGGCCAGCAAAGCAATCAACATAAACTGTAGTGCCTGAAACCACCTGGTTTGAGGTTTAGCAAAATCAGTTTGTTGCGAAGCTTTCTCTGCCACGATGCCAATGCCCTCCTGATTAGCTGTTAATCTTACTACGTGCCGTGCTTTCCAGGATTGCAACTAATAGCAAAACGCAAAATGTCAAACATACAATCAGCACTGCCCCAGACAGACTAACCTGAGGAAGTAACAAAGCGGAGACGCCGGTCGTGGCGGTCACCAAAAACATCGTGAGTACGGCGCGGGGTTTAGACATTCCCAACTCAACTAAACGGTGTGAGAAATGAGACTTATCGGGCTTAAACGGACTGCGCCCTTCCGAAATTCGTATAGCAAGCACCGTACACAAATCGTAAATCGGCACAGCCATGATAATGACCGGAGCAATAACAGCGTGCACAACCGGCTTATCACCATCAGTATAAGTAGTAAGAATTGTGGCAATCGCGATACAGAATCCGACAAAGTAACTACCGGCATCTCCCATAAAAATTCTGGCCGGCGGTTTGTTATGCCAGAGAAATCCAAGCAATGAGCCAACAAAGACTAAGAGAAGCCCCGCGACAAATAGCTGCGGCCCTTCGGTAGTGACGCCTGGTAAAACCACATACAGCACTAACATGATCGAACAAATAACGGCGACGCCGCCGGCGGCTGCGTCCATATTGTCAAGCATATTAAAGGAGTTGATCAGCATTACAATCCAAAAAACCGTGCAGCCAACCGTGATGATTTGATAGGGAATAAAGGCGGTAAAATACCATTGCTGCCAAACAACACAAACGGTGGCGACAGCAAACTGAATTATCAGTCTTAACTTCCAACTCAATCCGCGAATATCATCCACCAGACCTACGATCATAAGGACGGTGCCGGCAATCAACAGAATCCATAGGTTACCTAATTGCGTTTCAATTCCCTCGACATAAGGTTTAAAATCTTCCGGTAAAAATTGCATTACCGAACCATTGATTGTGACCAGAATCGTCCCCACTAAAAAAGTGGCTATTACGCCAAACCATATACCAATACCTCCGCCCAATGGGATTGGTGTGTTATGGACCTTGCGACCATTCGGCTGATCGATCAGCCCCCATCTGTCGGCGTAACGGCGCACCACGTAAATAGACAGCCAGCTAATTAACATGCTGGGGATCAAAATAAGAGGCAGTACCCAATAAGCAATTGCAGCGTCCATCACCGAACCAAAGTAATCATACTGGCAACCTTGAGAACGGAATCAGAAGTCAGGCCACCTGAATATTACTCTACGGCTTAATCCTGATACTGTTCACGCAGGAAGTTTCTACAGTCGCTGAAAAACTGGTGGTATTCGGCAGTCTGGTAATCCGGGTAAGTCCAATGGCTAACTCGCCACCGTTGACGTTGATAGTACAACGTCACTTCTCCAAAAATTCCATCTGCCAAATACAACCGATGGTCCCGATCTTTGGTAGTGGCCAAAACCAGTTTAGCCTCTGTCAAATAACCAGGGTCGATATTCACCGGACGAACGACCTGTTCACTCTTACTTTTATCGGCATATTCCACTTCCCATTCATTTGTTAGATGCTTGATTTTCGGCAATTCGGCCTTATCTATCAGGTTTTTGACCGCCCAAAACTGCTTTTTCAGGCCTGAACCCATTGTAGGGGAATAATAATTGGTCTGATCGAAGTCAAATATATCTGATGCCAACTGTACATCACCCCACTGTTTCATAACTCTGGTACGAACAAATTCCAGAGAATCTCCTGTCTGTCCAAAGGCTCCAATCACCAGAAGCGCGGGACGCTGTAAGCGAATATCTCCCATTTTAACTCTGCTCCTAAGCATTAATGATGACTGTCAACACTATCTGTAGATTCGATCAACCGGCAAAAAATTAATCTCCTTTAATGACTTAGTACGACCGGGCGAAAATTGCTTGGCGAGCACCCGACTGTCCTGTAAAGACGCACGTACCTTCCTGATCGTTGCTATCGAGTGGCATACAACGAATCGTCACTTTATACTCTGCAATCTTGTCGAGAACCTGCTGATCGCCTTCCTGAAAATAACAAATCGCAAAGCCTCCCTGCTGCTCATCTTTCTCCGAGAAATATTCTTCAAACTCCTCTAGTGAGTTAATTTCTTTCGTGTTGTCTTCCCGTAATTTTAGTGCCCGGTCAAAAAGTGCCTGTTGGAATTGTTCAAGTGTCTCAACAATTCCCTGTACAAATTCGTCCCGTCCAATGGACTGATTTTCACCTGTATCACGACGACCAACATAAACCTGATTGTTTTCAATATCACGTGGCCCAACTTCAACACGCAACGGCACTCCGCGTTTTACGTGATACCATTTCTTTTCACCACCTCGCATCTCACGATCATCGATCATGACCCGAATCTTTCCATCAGCGTAATACCGGGACTCCAAATCCTGTTTCAGAGATTCACAATATTCAAGGATCGACTGCCGCGTATCATCCTCCTTAATAATTGGCAAAATAACAACTTGTTTGGGAGCGAGTCTCGGAGGCAGCACTAATCCATCGTCATCACTGTGAGTCATAATCAGAGCACCAACGAGTCTTGTTGAAACACCCCAAGACGTTGTCCAGGCAAATTGCTGTTGGCCTTGCTGATCCTGAAAAACAATTTCCTGCGCACGGGAAAAGTTTTGCCCCAGAAAATGAGACGTTCCGGCCTGCAGAGCCTTTCGGTCTTGTATCATTGCCTCGATAGTTAATGTGGAAACGGCTCCGGGAAATCGTTCATCAACCGTTTTCTCACCTTTGATCACTGGCATCGCCATAGTATTTTCTGCAAAGTCTGCGTAGACATCAAGCATCAGACGAGTCTCTTCCAGAGCTTCTTCTTTGGTTGCATGACAGGTATGTCCTTCCTGCCATAAAAATTCTGCTGTTCGAAGAAACATACGAGTACGCATTTCCCAACGAACCACATTAGCCCACTGATTGATCTTAATAGGCAAATCACGATATGACTGAACCCATCTGGCATACATCGACCCAATGATCGTTTCACTGGTAGGACGTACGATCAAGGGCTCTTCAAGCGGTCCGGCTGGTACCAACCCCCCATCAGGACCTGGTTCAAGTCGATGATGCGTCACCACCGCACATTCCTTAGCAAATCCATCAACGTGCTCAGCCTCCTTTTCCAGAAAGCTCATAGGAATAAATAGTGGAAAATATGCATTTACATGTCCGGTATCCTTAAACATACCGTCAAGCACTTGTTGCATGTTCTCCCAAATCGACCACCCCCAGGGCTTGATTACCATACAACCGCGAACCGGAGAAACCTCGGCTAAATCGGCTGCCTTAATAACCTGTTGATACCATTGCGGATAGTCTTCAGTACGAGTCGGACTAATCGCCGTACGATGTTGTTTACCCATTGGTAACTTTCTCGACATTTGTAGAATTTAGTTAGTTGGAATGCTGACTGTCGCCTGCTAAGTAGCCCCCTATTTTAGGTCAGCATTACCGAGTGCGACAACCAGAGAATTACATTTGTCACCTTGTCGCTTCAAAGTTTTCCAGTTAGATTGCCTCTGAACATCAAAGCATTTCCATTTAAGCCACGTCTCCAGCTGAGAAACGAAAAATCATGAGTCGCAAGTATATTAATCAATTCGGCGAAGGTGAGACCATTAATCAGGTCTTTATTGCCAACGGTAAACAACTTCGCCCGAATCGACAGGGAAATTTGTACCTGCAACTCTCACTTTCTGATAAGTCCGGAAGCGTCAACGCCATGCAGTGGAATGCCAACCAAAGCGTCTATGATAGTTTTGAGAATGGTGACTACGTGCTGATCAAAGGTACAACACAACTGTTCAATGGAAATCTGCAAATCATTATTCAGCAACTCAAGAAGACGGATGATACTCAAATTGATGAATCCGAATTCCACACACTTACCAATGAAGACGTCGGTCAGTTAATCGTTCAACTACGCCAGTTTGTTGACTCCGTTAGCGATGACCACCTACGTTCTCTCTCACAACAATACCTCGACACTCCGGCGATCATGGATAAATTTACGCAAGCGCCTGCAGGTATAAAGAATCACCATGCGTATCAGGGCGGGCTGTTACATCATGTAGTATCACTCATGGAATTAGCTGATTCGGTAGTACGTCATTACCCACAGGTAAATCGGGATCTCGTGCTTGCAGGAGTACTCCTGCACGACTTATCCAAAACCGATGAATTGACTTATCAGCGAAGTCTTGAATACACCGACGAAGGTCAACTACTAGGCCACCTGGTCATGGGTGTTGAGTTGATCGGCAAACAAATCGAGATTTGGGAAGCGGCCAATGAAAAAACATTCCCACATGATTTAGCAATTCAGCTCAAACACTTAATTATTAGCCACCACGGGCAGTATGATTTTGGTAGCCCAAAACTGCCAATGACTTTAGAAGCATTAGTACTTCACGTAATCGATAATCTGGACGCCAAAGTTCATCAATTCTCACATGCCATGAACAGCGAAGCTAATCCAGGTGATAACTGGACGCCATTTATTCCTTCTCTGGGACGAAAACTCTATAAAAAAGCAATGCGAGACCGCAATCAGCCATCGTAGTTTTGGTACATCGCATCAAAAAATAAGCGCTGAAGCAAATCAATTTGTCATAATAGATCGACGTTATTACTGATTCTGGTCTATCGTTAGTCAGCCGTGGCAAGCAATCAAGAGAGGCTAACCGCTTCTCTAACACAAATATCAGAAACAAACACTACCTGAATTCAAAGGTAATGCAAGGGAATCGCTATGGAGCCTCAAGATCTGGAAGCACTTATTCTGGAACATATCCGGAATGAAAATTACCAACCAGTGAAACCGCGGGTGATTTGTAAACAATTGCATCTTTCACCCGATGAGCGTTACTCAGTTCGTCGCGCAGTCAAAAGTCTAATCCGTCAAGGTCACGCCAGATTTGGTGCTAAACATTTAGTTTTAGCAGCGGATGGTTCTACTGCCAAAGCTAAAGCACCGGCAAATTCGTCGCTGTCTACCGAGATAAAAAATACGATCACCGGAAACTTCTTTAAAGCTTCCGGAGGTTTTGGATTTGTACGTCCTGAAAACACCCCGGCCTCTGCAGGACGTGATGCCGATCTTTTCATCCCGGCTCATGAAATACTTGATGCCTGTCACGGAGATACAGTCCGAGTCAGACTTGCAGCGGGAGACCGCCGACGAGGAAGGGAACAGGGGCAATCACGTGCCAGTATTGTAGAAGTAATTGAACGAGCTCGTCATCAATTCGTCGGAACTTACCAGGTACTCAACCAGCAAGGTTTTGTCCGCGTTGATGGCTCTCATTTTCAGCAATCTGTCCCCGTAGGTGATCCAGGTGCTAAAGGTGCTCAGCCCGGCCTCAAAGTGGTTATTGAAATGGTACGTTTTCCGTCTGCCTATGACGACGGAGAAGCTGTTATTACAGAGGTGCTTGGCGAACGTGGTGAACCCGGTGTCGACACCAAAATGATTATCGCAGAATTTGGTCTGCGCGTGGAATTCCCGCAAGCCGTTCTGGAGGATGCCCGAAAACAGGCCGAAACATTTGATGAAAATGACTTTACCAACCGTGAAGATTTAACCGAAACCACCACACTGACGATAGATCCCTTCGATGCCCGTGACTTTGATGACGCCATCAGTCTGGAGCAAACCGAAAAAGGGCATTGGATTTTGGGGGTCCACATTGCGGATGTTGCTCATTTCGTTCCTGCCGGATCCCTCCTCGATCAGGAAGCGACTGTTCGAGCAACCAGCGTCTACCTCCCGGATATGGTGATTCCCATGTTGCCCGAGATTATCTCTAATAATCTGGCTAGTCTGCAACCTGATAAAAATCGTTATGCGAAAACAGTCTTCATCGAATTTAACGCTGAGGGGATCCCCGTAAGTACCGATATAAAACGCTCCGTAATTAACAGCGATCAGCGTTTTAATTACGAAGAAGTTGATGATTTTCTCTGCAACCGCTCCAAATGGAAAGAACAACTCAATGAAAAGGTGTATTACTTACTGGATCGCATGTACATTCTGGCAATGATACTTCGTAAACGACGCCTGGAGAACGGCTCACTCGAGATCGGATTGCCTGAAATCAAAATCGATCTTGATAAGAAAGGACAGGTTAGCGGCGCTCATCGGGTCATCAATACTGAAAGCCATCAAATCATTGAAGAATTTATGCTAGCTGCCAATCAGGCCGTTGCCACAAAACTCAATGATTGTGAATTGAAGTTCCTTCGCCGGATCCATCCTGACCCGACTCCACGTAAACTGTCCAAGTTGACTCAGTTCGTACAGGATATGGGAGTGAAAACAGAAGAAATTACCAACCGCTTCCAGATCAAACAAATCGTCTCCCAAATTGCGGAACAGCCTTTTGAGCAATCAATACAACTGGCTATTTTGAAAAGTATGCAGAAAGCTGTTTACGGGCCGGAAGCAGAAAGACACTACGCTCTCAATTTTGAGCATTACGCACATTTTACTTCTCCGATTCGACGTTATCCTGACCTCACCATCCACAGACTTTGCAACCAACTGATTGATCAGCAAACTCCGGTTCAGAATTTCCCTAAGCTTGTGGAGTTAGGCAACCACTGCAGCGATCGTGAGAGAAATGCCGAATCAGCGGAAAAGGAACTGAAAAACCTAAAGCTTTTGAAATATCTGCAAGATCACGCAGACAGTGAGTTCGTGGCTGTCGTTACCGGAGTGGAGAAATTTGGGCTGTTCGTACAGGGAGTCAAAGTTCCTTTTCAAGGACTCATTTCGGTTACCGCGCTCAAGGATGACCACTATACAATGGTTACCGGTGCGCATGCATTGGTCGGGCATCGTAGCGGAAATGACTTCCGCTTAGGTGATACTCTGACCGTTAAAGTTCATCATGTCGATATGGATCAACGTGAAGTCGACTTAATGTTTGTGAAGAAACTGATCTCCGTTGGCGGACCACCATTAGAGCGTCCAAATGCAGGCGATCGAGGCCGAGGTGGCCATCGCAAGAGAAAAAGAACTCCTAAAAAACGATCTACACTGAGAGCCCTGGCCAAACACAACAAAAAACGCAAACGTCGCCGATAATTTCGCTCTGATTTGGTTGGGGCTTTTTCTGAGATTAGTTATTCTTAATTGAGTAGGTTCGATACAATACCTACGAACTTTACTCTATCCTTCTATTCTCATTCTCCTAAGAAATTGGTTCGCTTATGACCAACGCCGCAGCTCAGCCTGAATCCAACGGGGACGTTCAGACCGCTCTGTTCTCCTGGCATGTTGAACAGAATGCACGGATGGTGGATTTTGCCGGCTGGCAGATGCCAATCCAGTACACCTCGATCGTGCAGGAACACGAAGCAACCCGCAATAATGTCACCATTTTCGATGTATCTCATATGGGACGTCTTCGCTTTAACGGCGATGGAGCTGGTGCTCTGCTCGATCGCATGCTAACCCGAAGTGTTACCGATATGCAGGTTGGACAGGTGCGGTATTCTTTAATGTGCAATCATGATGGAGGTATCCTTGACGATGTATTGGTTTACCATTTGGAGACGCCAAGTGGCACTCGATATTTCCTGCTGGTTGTAAACGCCTCCAACCTTGAGAAAATCGTGAACTGGATTGCAGCTCAGTGGCCCGACGAAGCGGCTGTTGAGCTTTGTGACCGAACCCAAGAAACATCAATGCTTGCCATTCAGGGACCCAATGCCATAGCAACGGTCGCACCTTTGCTTAGTATCAATATTGGGGAGATGAAGTATTTTCGCGCCAAGGTCACTCATCAGATGAACAAGCCCTGTATTGTCAGCCGGACAGGGTATACCGGTGAAGATGGGGTCGAGTTGATCATCCGTAGAGATCAAACAGACCAAATCCTACAAAACATACTAGCTGCCGGACGGCAATTTGGAATTTCACCAGCGGGTCTGGGAGCCCGCGACACGCTGCGGCTGGAGTCAGCAATGCCTTTATACGGGCATGAACTTGATGAAAACACAAATCCCTTGGAAGCTGGTCTCGAATTTGCCGTATCTTGGAACGATACCAATGGAAAAAATCGTGACTTTATCGGTAGCGAAGCTCTAACTGAATTCAAAAAGACGGGAATACAGCGCCAACGTGTAGGATTATTAACTGATGGCAAACGACCCGCTCGTGAAGGCTATGCAGTTTTCGGTGATGGAAAAGAAGTCGGCATCATCACCAGCGGGACTTATTCACCAACGCTCGAACAACCGATCGCCATGGCGTATTTACCAACCTTATATGCCACAACGGGTCAACAACTGGAAGTGGATATCCGCGGGAAATTGACTCCTGCCACGGTTTGCAATCTTCCATTTTATAAAAGAATATAATAGTTGCTTTATTCACAAAGTTATTACAAGGATTAGGATCAAAGCTGTGAACGCTGAAGATTTACTTTATTGTGACACTCATGAATGGGTGTTTGTTTCAGAACAAGATGGTCAAAAAATCGCCACCGTTGGGATCTCGGCATTCGCTGTCGAACAACTGACGGATCTGGTTTACATGGAATTACCATCGGTCGGAACTGTAGTAACTGCCGGTAAAGAATTCGGTGAAGTTGAGTCGGTTAAAGCAGTCAGCCCGCTATATAGTCCTGCAACTGGTACGGTTACCGAGGTTAATGAAGGCCTCCCTGACAATCTCGAAATTTTGAACAGTGACCCGTATGAGGCCGGCTGGATTATGAAAGTCTCGGTAAGCGAAGATCTGTCTGACAAACTGTTAGATTACACTGCTTATCAACGACAGTGCGGCGAGGCTAGTTAATCAACTGCCGTTGGCTTAAATCATTCTTACCATTTTCCAAGGCGGGTTGATAACATGCCTTATACCTACAATACGCCAGCTCAGCAGGAAGAGATGCTGCAGTCAATCGGTGCCAATTCGATTGATGAGCTTTTCGATTTAATCCCCGATTCAGTGAAGCTTGGGCGTCCTCTAAATATCCCACCAGCTTTGGGAGAAATTGCGTTGACTGCTCATATGCAGGAGTTGGCTCGGCAAAACACGAACATCACCGACAATACGTGCTTTTTAGGAGCTGGTAGCTACGATCACTTTGTTCCGGCAGTGATTGACACGCTGGCGTCACGCGGCGAGTTTTATACTTCCTATACTCCATACCAACCGGAAGTAAGTCAGGGCAACTTACAGGTCATGTTTGAATACCAAACACTGATCTGCCAACTAACCGGAATGGATGTTTCCAATGCCAGTTTATATGACGGAGGCTCAGCAGCCGTCGAAGCGATGTTAATGGCAATTAACATCACTCGCAGAACGTCACGGGTGATTGTTTTAGAGTCTGTCCATCCGGAATACAGACAAATTATCAAAACTTACTTCGCCACAATTGGTACAGAGGTGGTATCTGTTTCAGACAAAAGTCAGCTTCTGGATGCTCTGGATGAAACAACCGCCGCCGTTCTTATCCAGTCACCAAACTTCTTTGGCAATCTTGAAGATGTCGCAACCATTGCCGAGCAAGTGCACACAGTTGGCGCACTACTGGTATGCAGCGTCGATCCCATTAGTTTAGGGTTGCTTAAACGTCCGGGAGATGCCGGAGTCGACATCGTTGTGGCAGAGGGACAATCTTTAGGTACTCCCCTGCTTTATGGCGGTCCTTATCTGGGAATCATGGCATGCCGCGAAGAATTTGTAAGACGACTTCCCGGTCGTATCGCCGGTCAAACCGTGGATCAGGATGGAAAACGATGCTGGGTATTAACTCTACAGACTCGTGAACAACATATTCGCCGCGAAAAAGCTACAAGTAACATTTGCACCAATCAGGGGCTATTTGCTTTACGCGCCGCTATCTATCTTTCAGTCATGGGGCCACAGGGAATGCAGGATGTCGCCAGTCTGTGTCTGCAAAAGGCACACTATGCTCAACGACAACTGACAAATCTGGAGCGGTTCGAGACTCTCAATGACCAACCTTTTTTCAAAGAGTTCGTTATTCGGGATAAACAGAATGACGTTGCCGGACTACTGGAAAAAGCTGAAGATTTTAATATGCTGGCCGGAGTTGCTTTAGGACGCTGGTATCCCCAACTGCAGGACTGTCTGTTGATCGCAGTGACTGAAAAACGCACAGTCCGCGAAATTGACCAATTGGTGGAGATTCTTGGATCATGAGAAACAAACATGCCACGCAGTTGATATTTGAACTTTCCACAACCGGCCGAAGCGGAGTCGTGTTGCCCGAGTGCGATGTTCCGGTTGAGGATATTAAACAGCTTATTCCCGCCTCACTCTTGCAGTCCCAAAGACCAGCACTTCCAGAAGTTACCGAGCCTGAGGTGATACGTCACTTCACCAATCTTTCAACGCTTAATATGAGCGTTGATACACATTACTATCCGCTCGGTTCCTGTACTATGAAGTACAACCCCAAACGAAACGAGCGTATAGCGGCCTGGGACGGATTTGCACAACTACACCCCTACCAAAGCGAAGGCTCCTTACAGGGTATACTTCAACTACTCTGTGATTTACAGCAAATGCTTGCTGAAATTAGTGGCTTACCCGCTGTTTCTCTGCAACCTGCTGCAGGTGCTCACGGTGAGTTAGCCGCCCTGATGGTCGCTGCTGCCTATTTCAGTGAACTTGGAGAAAAACGAACCAAGGTATTAGCGCCTGACAGTGCACATGGAACCAACCCGGCAAGTGCTCGAATGGCCGGATTCGATTTTATCACTATTCGCAGTCAGGCTGATGGACGAGTAGATCTCGAGCATTTAAAGGAAAATCTAGGTGACGATACCGCAGTCTTCATGATCACAAACCCCAGCACACTGGGATTGTTTGATGATCAGGTCGAAATGATCGCAGAGCTTGTGCACAATACCGGAGGATTAATTTATCTCGACGGCGCAAATATGAACGCAATTCTTGGAATTACACGTCCGGGAGATTTTGGGGCGGACATGATGCACTTCAATCCTCACAAAACATTTAGTGGACCTCATGGAGGTGGTGGTCCTGGTGCCGGACCAATCTGTGTAACTGAAACATTAAGGCCGTATTTACCCAGTCCTGCCGTCTCTTTCTGCGAGGAAACTCAGACCTACTATCTTGATCAAGGTTCCGAAAAATCGATCGGTCGAGTACGTTCATTTTTTGGGAATGTTGGCGTTTTAGTACGAGCCTACTGCTATATCAGAACGCATGGTCCGGATGGTTTGAAACGGGTTTCTGAAACCGCTGTGCTTAATGCCAATTATCTGCTTAGTCTGGTAAAGGAATTTCTCGAGGTTCCTCATGGTGACCGCTGTATGCATGAATTTGTTGCCAGCGCAATGCCGGTTCGGGAAGCAACTGGTTTGAAACAGCCGGCCATGGATATTGCCAAGCGATTGCTTGATTACGGATTTCATCCTCCTACCGTTTACTTCCCACTAACGGTAGCCGAAGGAATGATGATGGAACCAACCGAAACCGAAAGCAAGCAAACACTAGATGCCTTTGCTGAAACGCTAAGAGCCATTGTTGAGCAATCAGCTGAGACACTTCATAATGCTCCCCATACTACAGGTATCCGTCGCCCCGACGAAGTGATGGCTGCCAGACAACCAATAGTGAAATGGACAAAGACCGCCGACTAAATCTTAAGTCGATCTTATTGGTAGAAAATGCACCAACGACTGGCTCGTGGAATATGGCCGTCGATGATGCGTTGCTCGATTCCACATTGCCGACACAGACTGCAATTCTACGCTTCTACCGGTGGGCTCCCGCATGCCTTTCGCTAGGCTATTTCCAGTCTTCACAACAGCGTCAAGACCATCCAGAATCCAGTGATATTGATTGTGTCAGACGTGCCAGCGGTGGCGGAGCAATTATCCATGACCAGGAACTGACCTATAGTTTTGTTTTTCCGTCTCTGGGATTAACAAGTTCTGAAATTAGCGGAGTCTACGATCTCTTTCACGACTCACTCATCAGCGTTTTTGAAAAACTGGGGATCCATGCCGGAAAATGCCTGGATCCATCAAAAGTCGATATAAAAAATCAGGAATTTCTCTGTTTTCTAAGACACTCATCCGGTGACGTTCTGCTCAATAATGCAAAAATCGTAGGAAGTGCCCAACGCAGAAATAGAAATCAGGTACTACAGCATGGTAGTATTCTGCTTAAAAAATCAAAATTTGCACCCGAATTACCCGGCATTCTTGAACTCACAGGTGTAGACCTTACCTCACTATCCTGGGTCAACGATTGGTTGGAAGAACTCACCCGTAGATTCCGGTGCCAACTGTCCAATTATGCACTCTCACACAGTCAACTTAAAGCCGCACACAAAATAGAAGCCAACCGCTTCCTAAATCCGGATTGGCTCGATAAGAGATAAACCCAAAAAACACCCCTCAGGGGAGGGGGTGATATTTGACCCTAAGGGTGGGTTCTGATAGGTTTGAGTGATAGGCAAATGTAATTTTGCTCAGATTATTTGAAAAAGACTATATAAGTAAATTAGAGTAGGCGATTTGAAATACTAACTACAAATTGTCCGCTAATTTTGAAATAAATTCACCACAGTCGTTTTTTTATTTTCTTAGGACTGTAGTGAGCGAATAATTACCACAGTAATTAAACCATATTCGCGATCATACTGAAATTGATAAGCCATATTCCGACTCGGACTTTTATTATTATCTGGCAAATCTATTAACTGGTGATCGATGAAGGCCAAATTAAAAGTACTTAAAGGCCCCAGTGAGGGCAAAGAAATAAGCATTCCTGTAGCCAAATTCTTTATCGGCCGCGGGGAAGATTGTCATTTGCGCCCAAAAAGTGATGCCATTAGCCGACATCACTGTGCGATCATTGTTTCTGATTCTCAGGTTGCAATTAAAGATTTTGGAAGCAAAAACGGAACTTTTTTAAATAATCAACGGATCGAGAATGTAGCGATTCTCAATAATGGCGACCAACTGGTGGTTGGCCCACTCTCGTTTGAAGTCGTTCTTGACCATAGCTTAGGTGGAACGAAAAAGCCGAAAATTCAGGGTATAGCAGACGTTGCTGAGCGAAGTGCTGGTAAAGCAAGAGAAATTGACAGCCAGGACGATGATAGTATTGCAGGCTGGCTGGAGGAATCACTGTTTGCCGATTCTGATATGAATGCATCAGACACCGTAACACGACAGTTTGTTCTTGAAGACACGGGAACCTTTGAAAAATCTGAAGATTCAGCTGAAACTAACGACACTTCGGAGGAATTGAAAGACCCTGAGAATCCGGAAGACTCTGAAAAATCTAATAAACGCAAAGCAATAAAACTTCCCGAACCAATCGCTATGAAAGAAGAATCGGAGGATTCCACCGCTGCTGCTTCCGATATGCTTCGTCGGTACTTCAATCGATAATTCTCTAGAAATCGCTTTGTCCCTGTTTGCTTGGACTCTGAAACGGCTGCATATGCGCGTTTTTTGATATTAAAAGTAACGTCATAACCGGAAATATCCCGTAAACAGTAATCTTTGCTCAAAACGTAAACTTTGACAAAACCATCCAGTTTTCCTAACCGGTACAGTTTTTCTTTTTTATCTGTCCTACCTAACAGGAAAACATGTGGAATCATTTGAGTACCCGCCAGTTCACAGGCTTAAAGCTGACGGGTACAAAGCGAATCCTATCAAATATAAATAAGGGAGAGAGTCAAATGAATTACACAGATACAAAAGATATGCTGGGCAATGACACAGCAACCGTAATGGAAGAGAAAAGTCGGCGTCGAAAGATCGACCCTACAACATGTGAACGTGACTATTCAAATGACGAGCGTGAATTCATGCAGGCATTGGAACAGTACAAGCGTCAGAGTGGACGTAACTTCCCAACTTGTAGTGAAATTCTGGAAGTAGTACGCGGACTGGGCTACAGCAGATAATGCTATCTATATCCTGATGAGGACTACGCCGGAAAATCTCAATCCCATCTGGTCGGCAATAAACAACGTCCGTCTTCTCAAAAAACTGCCCGGCAAATTATTACTGACGTTTACGTTTAGATTTGCTTGTCTGTCAAAAGGAGAAACAAGGAAACAATAATCCAAGTGACCTTGTTAGAGCCTTATAAAACCGCTAATCTTCCACTCCAACTGCATTCGTTGCGGTAGTTCGGAGTGCTTATCGAGAAATAAATCTGGATAGGTTAGAAGAGGTTGCCCAAATGGATTACCCCCGTAGAAATAGTACAAAATTATTCACTATCATCACAAACCGCTCCATTTTATGGGTGTTTATTGCGTTATCACTCTTGCAGACCGGTTGTGGCATCACCGCCAATGGCTGGAATGCTGAAGGTGTTAAACTATATGAAACGGGACACTTTCCCGAAGCAATTGAGCGATTTCAGTATGCGTTAGGCACCGATGAGCAGAATGCTGATGCTTATTACAATATGGCAGTCACGTACCATCAGATGGGGCTCAAAAGTAATGATCAGGGATTCCTGACCGAATCTGAAGCTCTCTACAACCGGTGTCTGGATTTTGATGGAGATCATACCGACTGCCATCGTGGTCTCGCCGTCTTACTTGCGCATACCGATCGCAAAGACAAAGCCCTTTCTCTATTAAATAACTGGGCTCAGGACAAACCACATCTGTCTGCTGCGAAAGTAGAGCTTGCCAGACTGCATCAGGAGTTGGGTGATATACAAACTGCTCGTATTCAATTGGAAAAAGCATGTTCAATCGACAGAAATGACGCTCGTGCCTGGAAAGCACTGGCTGCCCTGAATGAATCCGAAGGACGTACTGAGATTGCCCTGGCTCAGTACCAACGATCATATTTACTAGATAATCAGCAAACGCAGCTACCTGGTCGGATTGCCTCACTTAACCAACAAATTCGTACAGGTGTTAGTTCGCCGAACGTTAACACCAACCCACGTGTTGCAAACCAAAATATCTCTCGCGGACGTTATTAAACCGCAAAATTCCTCAAAGCTGCAAAACTTTCGGGTGTATACAGAGTGGCGAATTAGGCCTAAAATCGCGGTTTAACCGAGATGGATTCTCCTCGCTTACTGTAAGCCCCTAACGATGACAACAGCAGACCGCTCTTACAATTTCAGTGCTGGCCCGGCCACGATTCCGCTCAAAGTACTACAGCAAATCCAACAGGAGTTACTGAACTTTAACGGCTGTGGTGCGAGCATCATGGAAATCAGCCACCGCAGTGCCACTTTTATCGAAGTCCTCGATTCCGCTCGTGCTGGAATCAAACAGTTGCTGGGAATTAGCGACTCGCACGAAGTACTTTTCCTTCAGGGTGGTAGCCGTCTTCAATTCTCCATGATCCCTATGAATCTTTTGCGGACTGGCGAAGACCGAGCTAATTACATTGTCTCCGGGGCGTGGAGTCAGAAAGCGTATGACGAAGCGTTAGCCACCGGTAATATCGATCTTATCTGGAACGGAGCAAAGTCCAACTTTACTACGCTACCTACATCGGCCGACCTATCGCTATCAGATAATTCAGCGTTTTTATACTACGCCTCGAATGAGACAATTCATGGGATTCAATTTCACAAACCACCTGAAGTAAATAACACTCCACTGGTTTGTGATGCCTCATCCGACTTTCTTTCCAGACCGATCGAAATGCAATGTCATGGTATTGTTTATGCCTGTGCTCAGAAAAATGCCGGACCGTCAGGAGTCACAATCGTACTGGTTCGCAAAGATCTGCTAGACCGAAGTTCAGATGACCTTCCCGGATACCTAAACTTCAAAAATCATGCTGAACAAAAATCAATGTTTAACACGCCACCGACGTTCGGAATCTATGTCATTGATTTGATCTGTAAGTGGTTACTGAATGATATGGGCGGGTTATCGCAAACGGCTGAATACAATCAGGGCAAAGCAAATCTCATCTACGACATCATAGATGAATGCAGTGAAATGTATCTGGGGCATGCTGAACGCGAACATCGTTCAAAAATGAACATTGCATTTAACCTTCCTAATGAAGAATTGACCACTAAATTCATCGATCAGGCGGGGCAACAAGGACTAATGAGTCTAAAAGGACATCGCAGCGTCGGAGGTATTCGTGCTTCGCTCTACAATGCTATGCCGCGAGAAGGAGTTCTGGCTCTTCGCGATTTCATGAAGTCATTCTATACTCAAAATAGCTAATTCATGAATCACAGGCCTGGAATTGACAAATCTATTCGGGCTTATCGAGTTTCAAAATAAGTTCAATCAAAACTATGCCTAAAATTATCATTCTCGATAACATCGCGCAGGAAGGTCTCGACCTTTTAGAACATTCCGATAACATCGAATTTGTTGTTAAAACCGGTCTAAAAGGTGAAGATCTTAAAACAGCACTGCAACAAGCAGACGGGGCTATTTGTCGTAGTGGAGTTAAACTGTCTGAGGATGTACTGCAGGATAACACCCGTTTAAGAGTCATCGTGCGGGCGGGTGTAGGAACTGACAACATCGACAAATCTGCAGCGACTCGTCAGGGGATCATCGTAATGAATACCCCAACCGGTAATACCTTTAGTACCGCCGAACATACCATGACTTTAATGCTGGCACTAAGCCGTAACGTGGCACCGGCATTCCAAAGTCTACGGGAAGGCCGCTGGGATCGTAAAAACTATATGGGTTCTCAACTTTCCGGAAAATCACTAGGCATCGTTGGTCTGGGGCGTATCGGTCAGGAAGTTGCCAAACGGGCGCAGGCATTTCAAATGAACATTCTGGGGTTTGATCCCTTCCTCACTGCCGAACAAGCAACCAAATTAGGCGTTGAATTGTGTGACACGGTCGACCAAATGTTACCCCGCCTGGACTATCTCACTGTACATACCCCGCTTACACCGCAAACCGAAGGACTAATCGGCGTCAAACAGTTGTCACTATTAAAACCCGGAGCACGCCTGATTAACTGTGCTCGTGGAGGTATCTACAATGAAGCTGCTCTGGCACAGGGACTGGACCAGGGTATTCTGGCCGGAGTTGCACTCGATGTGTTTGAAGCCGAGCCTTGTACTGACAGTCCACTTTTCCACAAAGACGGGGTTATCTGTACTCCGCATCTGGGAGCATCGACCGAAGAGGCTCAAACACAAGTCGCGGTGGAAGCGGTAGAACTTGCTGTTAACTTCCTCACGACAGGGGCTGTCAGACATGCTGTCAACGTGGCCACAGTGGATCCTAAAACGTTAAAGTCCCTTGCTGGATATCTGGAACTGTCTTACAGAATGGGAATCTTCCTTGACCAATGGGATGAAGGTGGAGTGCAATCTGTCAAAATTGAATACCGTGGTCATATCGCCGAAGAGGATACTAAACTACTAACCGCTTCCCTATGTGCCGGTCTCTTAAAAGAAGCTCTGGACGCCTCGGTCAATATCGTTAATTCTCAGGTACTCCTAAAAGAACGAGGCATTGAAGTTAGCGAATTCCATTCCAGTGAAATGGGTGCATTTGCGTCATCGATGACGGTGACTCTCAAAACCGATAAAGGTACATACACGGCGGGCGGTACCGTCTTTGGAAAGAATATGCCTCGCTTAATTCGACTCGACGACATGCGTCTTGAATCTTACTTGGACGGCAATATGTTAATTTTCGTACACGACGACCTGCCGGGAATTATCGGAAACATGGGAACTACATTGGGAACCCATAAGATTAATATCGCTCAAATGTCTGTCGGACGGCCGATTACAGCACAACCTGGAGGACATGCTATTGGAGTACTCAATCTGGACAGTATCCCTACCTCTGAAGTAACAGCTGATTTGGCGTCCCAAGAAGGAATTACCTCGGTGAAAAGCATCGAATTGCCCTCGGCTGGTGAAAAACCACCCTGGGTCTAAATCATGTGACAACTTCCGTCAGACTACCGCGGGTTAACAGGACGAAAGCTGGCAGTCACTGAACCCACCCCCTTGTAGTTGGGGAAGGTCTGTTCAAGACCAAGTGCTGTCACGCTTTGATAGGCTTTCTCAGTCATAGCACATAAAGCCAGCCGACCACCCCTTTGTTCAATTTTGTCTTTCAGCAGTATCAGCTGTCGCATCAATCTTGCCGGTAAATAAAGAATTAATTCCAGGTTAACTATGACACGCATAAAAAATGAGCGACGCACAATCACATCAATTAACTCTGCTAAGTCGACGGGCGTATCAGCAATGTCATCAACGGGTACATCCAAAGTCAAACACAACCAGTCACCCTGATGATGAGAATCGACGGTCCAACCTGGTGATATTTCCTGCATCTCGTTCTCTAATTCTGCTATCTTCTTGCTGTTAAAGAAAAGTGACCGGAATACTAATAAAATCGACAGCTCACCGTCAATGCGGAGTTTTCCAGGTACGACTCATTGCGTTTCAGTGGTTCCAAGTGTTAAGCGTCGCGGATATGATAACGAGTTGTTCCTCTATGCATGCCTATTGCATCAGGGAATCTTTTCATCGTTTCTAAAAAAAAGCCTTCGACGACGAACCAATGAAGACCGACGAAATTCGCGAAAAGTATCTAAGTTTCTATGAAACCAAAGGGCATACACGTTGTGAAAGTGACGTATTGGTTCCCACCTGGGATCCTTCCGTTCTCTTTACTCCAGCCGGAATGAATCCCTTCAAGGATCACTTTCTCGGCAAAGTAAAACTTGATTTTACTCGTGCTACCAGCAGTCAGAAATGCCTGAGAACCGGCGACATAGATAATGTGGGACGCACATCCTATCACCACACTTTCTTTGAAATGCTGGGGAACTTCAGTTTTGGCGACTATTTCAAGAAAGAAGCTATCAGTTGGGCCTGGGAATTTCTTACCGATTCCAATTGGCTGGCTCTGGATCCTGCCCGATTAAACGTCACGATTTATCTGGACGATGAAGAAGCTGCCAGTATCTGGCACGATGAGATCGGTTTACCAACCAGTCGAATCACTCGCCTAGGCGAAGACGATAACTTTTGGCCCGCCGGGGCACCTTCCGGAGGACCTGACGGAGTCTGTGGACCCTGCTCCGAAATCTTCTATCTCGATCCAAAAGGTGAAGAGGTTGAAATTTGGAATCTGGTGTTTACTCAATTCAATCGAATCGGTGATCCACCGGACAACCTCCACCCGCTGCCAAGCAAGAATATTGATACCGGGATGGGACTCGAACGAATCGCTGCGGTTATGCAGGGGCAGGATACTAATTACCACATCGATATCCTGCTTCCGATCGTGGAGGCTGTTGGCGAAATTATTGGTGTGAACTACAATCCTGACGACGAAAATGGTCGACGCCTTCGTAGAATTTGTGATCACGTACGTGCCTGCACCTTTGCTGTTCATGAAAATGTCTATCCAGGACCGAATAAGGAAAAATACGTTATCCGCCGACTGCTCCGGCGAGCCGTACTTGACGGTCATCAAATGGGGATGCGTGAGCCGTTTCTTTATCAACTGGTGGCTGCTGTGACGGAACAAATGAAATCAGCTTACCCTGATATCTGTGAAACATCAGATCGTGTTGAAAGCGTTATTAAGCAGGAAGAAAATGCATTTCTGACAACTCTCGATGATGGTTTGGCACGCATCGATCTGGCCTTTGGTGAACTCAAATCATCCGGACAACAACAGGTTCCCGGTACCATAGCGGCTGATCTTTATCAAACTTTCGGAGTTCCTCCGGAACTTGTGGAATCTATGGCCACAGACCTTGAACTGGGATTCGACTGGGATGGATTCAAACAGGCGATGGAACAGCATGGCCTGGAATCAGGAAAGACACAATTTGAACTGTTCAAAACTGGTCCTATTGAAGGGCTCAAAGAAACACTCAAAGAAACCGAATTTAGAGGTTACGACGAAACTGAAACATCAGCAGAAATTAAAGGAATCATTGTCCAAATCGATCAAGGAGACGATATCCAGACTGAATGTCAGGATGCCGGAGATGCCAAATTGATCTTGGTAACAGACACCACTGCCTTTTATGGAGAGTCCGGCGGACAGGTTGGAGATTCCGGTACGATTGAGTCCGGTGATGCCTCCTTTGTCGTTGAAGACACTCAAAAAGATGGGGATCTGTTTCTGCACTACGGTTATCTGGCTAGCGGAACACTTTCTCAAGGTCAGACAGTTCAGACTAAAATTAATACTATACGCCGTGATGGAATCTGTCGGGCTCACTCGGCAACGCATATTCTGCATCATGCTTTGCAAAACACGCTCGGTTCACATGCACAGCAACAGGGCTCAAAAGTGGATGAAGACTGGTTACGGTTCGACTTTACCAATATGGAACCGGTGGCTGATGAACAACTTCTTAGTATCGAATCACAGGTACAGGAATTAGTCACTTGCAAAAATCCCATTAAATGGGACACTCTGCCGCTGGCAGAGGCTCGAGCCGAGGGAGCGATGATGCTTTTCGGCGAGAAGTATCCAGATCCCGTGCGAATGGTCTCCATAGGAGAATTCTCTAAGGAATTGTGTGGTGGTACTCATCTAAACACTACAACAGAGGTTGGTGACTTCCAAATTATATCCGAGGAAGGGGTCGCTGCCGGAACACGGCGAATTATCGCACTAACAGGTGCCAAAGCAGCAGAATACATTACCGAAATTGAAAATTTATTTATACAGTCCGCTGAAAAACTATCTATATCCAACGGTGATCTAAACGGAGCCATTGAAGCATTAAGAGGAAATATTAGGGAATTAAAGAAACATCTCTCCAGTGGAAGCACCCACGCAAAGGTTCCCACGGAAACAACAAAAAGCAATGTAACAACGCTGACTTATGTGGAACAACGTACTCAGATTCGAGTGGCGGCACGGCAGTTAAATGTTTCCAGCGGAGACCTGTTAGAACGCATTGATGCACTTTTAACCGAGCAAGACAAGCTTGTCGAACAGCTCGAACAATTAAAATCGGCCGATTCCGTTTCAGCAGATTCACTGTTGGAAAATGCTCTCAATATTCAGGGAGCGACCATTGTGGTTGCGGAGGCTCAGGGTGCAAATCCGGGATTAATGCGACAACTTATTGACCAAATTCGTAAAAAGGTCGAACCATCAGCTGTATTGTTGCTGACGGCTCAGGGCGAAGACAAAGTTGTACTTGTGGCCGGGATCAGTCATGCACTTGTGGAGCAAGGAGCCAATGCTGGCAATTGGGTTCGCGAAGTCGCCCCTGTTGTTGGCGGTGGCGGTGGCGGAAAACCGGATATGGCTCAGGCCGGTGGTAAAGATGCCAGCCAGATTCCCACTGCCATCGAAAAAGCGGTGGCGGTGATTACTGAAATGCTCTCCTGAAAATTGCTCTCCATCACGATTACATAAAAATACGCAGCGAACCAAAGACCGCTGCGTATTTTTTATTTTCAATCTGATAAATCGATTTTTCGCTGAATCCGTTAGAGAAGTCCTTTAAGAGATTCCAAAGCTGCATCGTAATTTGGCTCTTCTGTAGCTTCACCAACGACTTCAGCATACTGAACAACACCTTCTGCATCGATCACAAAAGCACCACGAGCCAAAAGCTTCAGTTCTTCAATCAGCATTCCCCAGTTATTTCCGAAGGAACGATCTTGATAATCACTTACGACATGAAGATTTTCAACACCTTCTGCTCCACACCAACGATTCTGAGCGAATGGCAGGTCAAGTGAAATCGTGACTGCATTCACAGCATCACCTAGAGCAGCAACTTCTTCATTGAATCTTTTGGTCTGAGTTTGGCAGACGCCCGTATCAATCGATGGAATAACACTAATCAGACTTGGCTTACCTTTTAAGCATTCGTTACTCAGGGTCTGGAAACCATCTTTGAAGTAATGCGCAGTAAAGGCTGGAGCAGACTGTCCAACAGCAACAGCTTCGCCGGCCAGTGTCATAGAATTGCCTTTGAAAGTAATGGCGCCGCTTCGTGACATGATAATAAATCCTCGTATTTAAAATACTGATGAGTTAAGAGATTGTTTACTTTCCCGTAGTATACGCTGGTTGAGCGAGAAGCAGTAGTAGAGGATAACGATTGCCAAAGAATGCGGCAAACAGAATGACGCACTGACTAAAAATAGATAAGCCACTATTGCGAAACGCTAATCGAATGTAATGGGGATAGGTGAGTACCAAAATCTGCTGCGAGGAAAAAACTAGCTGTTCTCCTGTTTTTCTTCTGCAGTCGGTTCAATCGGTTCAGCGACTTCTTCATCCAGTCCCATACCTCCGGCAGCAAGGATCAGTGGGCGAAGTTCAGCAGCCACATCTTTGTTATCAGTAAGGAATGCTCGTGACTTCTCCTTACCCTGTCCAAGATAAACATCACCGTATTTGAACCAGGAGCCACTGCGAGTCAGCACCCCATGCTTCACTCCTAAATCAAGCAGGTCACCTTCGTAACTGATACCATGCGTATGCATCATGTCAAATTCAGCAATACGAAACGGAGGTGCAACTTTATTTTTTACGATCTTAGCGCGAACACGCTGACCAATCACCTGATCGCCATCTTTAAGCTGAGCAATACGTCGTACATCGATGCGACAGGAACTGTAAAACTTCAGAGCTCGTCCTCCCGGAGTGGTTTCGGGACTTCCAAACATAACCCCGATCTTCTCCCGAATCTGGTTAATAAAGATCACCACCGTCTTACTCTTGGCAATCGCTCCGGTTAATTTTCGCATCGCCTGGCTCATCAAACGAGCTTGTAGGCCGACATGACTATCACCAATCTCACCTTCAAGTTCTTTGCGCGGAACCAAAGCGGCCACCGAATCCACGATAATCACATCCACAGCGTTGGACTTTACCAACATCTCTGTAATCTGCATCGCCTCTTCACCGTTATTCGGCTGGCTTACCAATAGGGTGTCTAATTCCACTCCAAGCTTTTTACCCCAACTCGGATCAAAAGCATGTTCAGCATCAATAATCGCTGCAATTCCATCGGCTTTTTGAGCTTCTGCTGCAATATGTAACGCCAATGTTGTTTTACCACTAGATTCCGGGCCATAGATTTCAATAATTCGGCCACGCGGAGCACCCTGACCTCCTAAGGCCATATCTAGCGAAAGGCTTCCGGTGTTAATCCCTTCTATCTTATGTCGCTGTTCCTTCCCAAGCGGCATAATAGAACCTTCACCAAATTGTTTTTCAATTTGCTGAAGTGTTGTTTTCAAATGAGCGTTGCCCGCCATCAATGCATCTGCTTTTTCCGCCGAGGCTGACTTTTTAGCTTTAGTGCTCTTTGACTTTGCTGTCGTTGCTTTCTTCTTTGCCATATTCTTTGTCGATTCCTTCTTTACAGCAACCATTACTGCACTCCTTTATCGATAACTAGCTATTGTGTTTCAACTGCAATCAAGTATTTTTCCGACAGTCTGGTGACAAATCACCTCAACAGGTCTTACATGCCGACACAGTGTACAAAATGACATCTAGTGAACACTTATACACTATATCGGCACTGCCATGCAACAACAAGAGTCTTTTAAGACTCAAGTATTGCCTTTTTCCCTACCTGCTTCCAAATGAACATGACACTTATCAAAAGTAACATTTGATTGCCCCCTTGTAAGAAGAATGGTCGTGTCGAACAAACCATTGCCCGACAACTGCCGTATCGCTGTCAAACTTAGTAACTCAAAGCTTTAACTGGGGGAACTTTGAATCACCTCTGCCGGCGACACAGTAACTATCGCTAACGGTCGTGACACATCTGGTCACAGAGAGTGAAAAAAATAAAAAAACTGAAAATAGTCTTTTCCAGTTATTTTATCTACGCAGCAGCATGACTCGATTAAACGGTCATTGCTTATGCATTAAGGTTTTGATCCGTCGCGCAAATCATAGCAAGCGATACCACGTTTCAGGCGAACAAACATGAATCCATCTGAAATAGCCGGAGTCGTGCATACTAACGGGCCATTATTAAACTCTTTACGAAGAATAACTGCTGCTTCTATTTGTCCTTCTGCCGTTTTTTCCAGGTCATCGATTCCAAGCAATTCTCTAAAATCTGATTCATTCGCCAAGATACCATCACGGTTTATCTTTGCCTGCATCAAAGGCTTGTACTTTACTGCAGCTTCGAATGCCAGAATTCCATCAAATGCATAGAAAACCTTTTGATCGGCAGCAATGAGTGACGTGTAACGAGGACGATTCAGATCCAACATAGTTTGCCATTTCTGTTTTCCGGTAGCCAATTCAACACAGGCTAAACGCCGATCTCCCTGCACAAAAACCAGATCATCCACCGCCACGGGCGTCGATCCTGAATCGGCTGCACCATTAAATCGCCACAATTCATCCGGAGTTGTCTGATTCAGTTCGTAACAAACCAACCCTGACTTTCGACTCTGTCCGTAAAGAAGTAATTTATCTCGGCTGATAATCGGTGTGGCATTGCCGGCACCGGACTCCACTTCCCAAACCAATGTGCCTGCCTTGACATCCAGACAAACCGTCAAACCTCCGGCAACATTACATATCACACGCGCACCAACATCGGATTTCCAGATTACAGGACTGCAGTGAATATTCTTACGAGCCTCAACTTCATATTCCCAAACAATCTCACCTGACTTCGTATCCAATGCAAACAACCCGTCGCAAAGAACAATCGCTAAACCCTGCTCGACCGCAAAAGACGACTGCAAATATTGATCTCGGAAATCACCGGGAATCTTAGTCGTCCACAGTGTGTCTCCGGTTTCCACATCCACAGCCCGCGCTGTTCTGCCGGCACTTAAGACAAACAGTTTTCCGTTCACCACCGTCGGCGATCCGGACTGAGCGAATCTCGTGTACACGCTTGAATACTGATTCACCCATTTCAGTTTTCCATTACGGCGATCAAGACAATAAATAAACTCGTCAAACCTAAACCCTTTAGCTCGCGTTTCCTGTTCATTACGTCGGTTTACTTCATACTCCTCATATTCCTCGTCAGTCATCCCAACGCGTTTCTCCGGGGGCAAATAGGGGAATTTGAGAGGCGGCAATTTTTTGACCTCGGTTAAGGCTTTCTTTTTATGCGTATACAGATAAACCGAACCACCCCCCACTACAGGACTGGACCAGCCGCTGGCTGCAGCCGCCGGTAAATCATCTTCGCTGACATACCAGACAGGTTTGATCCCTTTACCGGGCAAAGCATTCATCAATGCCGGGCTCTGCCGATCCACCCCCGATCGCTCTTGACCACGCCATTGATTCCAATCGGCCGCAACGGCCGATAAGCAATTTAAGACCGCCAGAAGTATCAAAGTTGTTTGAATTGCATTGCGTTTAAGTGATGTTAACAGCATTCTGTTGCGTCCTACCTGGTAGTGATAATTCGTGTCTAAGAATATAATGCGACGATTACTTCAATCTAGTTTCATTATGAATCGAAGGAGCAGCTATGTCACTGCTTGTTGTTGGCTCGATTGCTTTTGACAGCGTCGAAACTCCTACAGACCGACGCGATAACGTAATCGGCGGCTCAGCCACATACTTTTCCTATGCCGCTAGTTACTTTACGCCTGTAAAACTCGTGGGCGTTGTCGGAGACGACTGGCCGGACGGCCACACGGCACTTCTCGAGTCACGCAATATTAACACAGAGGGTCTTGAAGTAAAGGAAGGTGAAAAGACCTTTTCCTGGAAAGGTAAATATCTTCCCAATATGAACGACCGGGAAACACTGGAAGTTAATCTCAACGTATTTGAAACATTTAGTCCTGTGCTGCCCGAGAGCTATAAAGACACGCCGTTTGTCTTCCTTGCCAATGGTGCCCCAAACATACAATTACAAGTACTCGATCAGATAAACAATCCCACGCTTGTTGTTGCTGACACGATGGACCTGTGGATTAACATTCAAAAAGACGAATTGCTTGAACTCATCAAACGAATTGACGGACTGGTACTCAACGACAGCGAGGCTAAGCTACTGACCGGTGAAGAAAACCTCGTCAAAGCCGGGCAGGCGGTACTTGCACTGGGAGCCGGGTTCTGTGTGCTCAAAAAAGGTGAACACGGAGCAATGTATTTCGGCAAAGATGGATGCTATGTGCTACCTGCCTTCCCAACGGAGCAGGTTTTAGACCCTACCGGAGCCGGCGATAGTTTTGCCGGCGGCATGATGGGCTATCTGGCCAGTCAAAATACAACAGCGCCGGCGGACATTAAACGAGCTTTGGTATACGGTACGATCGTTGCCAGCTTCAACGTTGAAGATTTCAGCCTTGAGCGAATGAAGCAGATAGAACGCGAAGCATTGGATCAGCGTTTCGCACAATACCAACAAATGCTGGCCATCAGTTAGTCTACCCCCAATAAGAATCACCTTGTGAAACCACTCCGCACGTTCATCGCCGTTAATGTCTCTCAGGAAACCTGCCGTGTAGCCGGTCGCCTTTTAAAAAAACTGGCGGCGATTGATGATGGTGTCAGAACGGTAAAAAACGATAATCTTCATATTACGCTGAAGTTTCTCGGTGAAGTACTTGTCGAAGAAACGCCTGCTATCTGTGCTGCCGTGGAAAGAGCTTGCGAATCTATTGACGACTTTGAAATCACCTGCGGAGGTCTGGGAGCGTTCCCGCATCAGGAGCGTCCTCGCACACTATGGATGGGCGTTGAACAGGGTCTGGAGGAAATTCGCGAACTTCAGTCTGCGGTCGATCATTCCACGCAACAACTGGGTTACTCCGGCGAAAACCGCCTCTTCGTTCCTCATCTTACTCTGGGTCGGATGCGGAACTTTCAAGGTGACTATGAAAGGCTGCAGCAACTCTTCGACTTATATAGTCCCGGTCCCCTGACTACCACGCATATCACCGAAATCATCACATATGCCAGCTTCATGGAACGCGGAATGCCCAGTTACGAAGTGTTAGGCCGCTGTAAGCTGTAATTAGGCTCAGGACCAATCAGAAAAGCTAAGCTGCCCGCTGGCGTTCAGCGTGTTTTCTTTTCAGACGATTGAGTTTTTTTCGCATCGTCTTCAGTTGTTTGCGACTCATCTTGGTTAAATCATACTGCTCCCAAAATGCATCTTCATCAAACGGCTCGAGCTCAATCTTGTCGTCATGAGATGGAATGAAAAGACCGTTCTCTTGGGAATCATCCGCAGGCGTTTCATAGACGGTCATAGGATTAGGTTGATGTGACGCTACAGGCTCAGAAGCATAAGCCGAGTAGATGATTTCCTCTTGTTGCTCTACAACTTCATTTTCGTCGTCCGCTTCATATTCAACTTCTTCGTAGACCACTTGCTGATCCTGTTGTTCCGGATAATCCAAATCGTCTAACTCATCGAGTTCCTCTTCTGCGTAATCGACGTACTGCTCTTCCGATTCTTCAAGTTCTTCTTCAAGCTCACCCCAGTCATCCCATTCGACGTCCTGCTCAACTACCGTTTGCTGCTGATCTTCAGCCTCCGTAAGCACGGCTGTTTGTTTCGCTACGGTAACCGTCTCCGTCACTACCGGCTCTTCGGCAACCATTCTGCCTCGCTGAGCTACCACATAAACACTGCGGGCGTTAAGCCACGTCATCAAACAAACGATCAGCGTCGCACTCATCAGCAATGAAGACTGAGCCACATCGGTCGTCAGATCCGACTCGCCAATCACACTTCCTAATCGTGAACAACCGGCAGCGATCAATACCATTACGGCCATCGATAACATCATCAGCATGCCCGGTCGTGACTTAAACTCAATCAGCAAGCGGACTGAAAAGTAAATCGATCCCAATAAGACCAACATCATCCACCAAACGGATGCTTCATTCCAGAGACCGGGAAGTTGAGCTGCTGGCACAGCAAGAATCTGATGTGCACCTGTGGCCGCATCAAAACTCAGCAACCCGCTGAAAACAACCAGATGCAGCCAAAGACGATATCTACCTTTATAGTCATCTGCTTTATGTCGTCGTAACAAATAAACCAAGACTGCCCCCACACTTAGCAACAGCAACATCACACTCAGGCACCAACTGGCGATATTTCCAGGACCTGTCGTATTAAACAACTGAACCGGAAATCCGGAATCCTCTAAATCTCGGGTATGAATAAATCCCTGCTGACAAACATAGATACTGATAACGCCCATTAATAGCATGGCCAGATAGGCCCAAAGACTTTTAGGAATTAAATCTGTCAGACGTGGTTGATTCGCCAGCATGGCCTGTTCAAAGTACTCGCGTACACCGTCCCGCTCAGACTGCTGTCCTGCAGGCTTAGGCAATTGATCGTTTGCTTTTTTAGCTTGATGTGCCACTCGTCAGACCCGTCCCTGAATCCGGTTGCATTCCTTCTTAATGCGCAGCAAGCTGCGCACGCCCATCTATATACTTCGGCAGGAAAACCACAAAAAGTAAAGCAAATCACCAGCAGTTCACTCAGATGACGAACGCTATTTTCAGATCATACAAGTTCTCATCAGACCCCCAACAGTGGATTAAAGGGGACTTTTTCACGCCCCCTTAAACAAATAAGTCAGATCAAGGTAAAGGGAAGGTTATTCCGCCCGATCTGATTGACAAAAATACGCCTTACGAGCTCTTATTTTGAAGACAGCCTACTACTTAAAGATTCGTCACCCGCTATATGTAATTGCCAGAACCCGATTTTTGGGTTATCTTCGAGTATTAATACTGAAGACGGGTCACAACAAGAAAATCATTCAGGCTGTGAATTTACTCACAATCTGAATACCGTCCCTTTTTTCGATTACAAATTTTTCTCGTTTCCTTTTTTAATCCAGAAAGAAAGAAATGGCATACGAACTACCTGAATTACCTTACGCCTACGATGCACTCGAGCCCCATATCGATGCTCGTACTATGGAAATCCACCACAGCAAACATCACGCCGGATACGTTGCAAAAGTAAATGCAGCAATTGAAGGCTCTGATTTGGAAGGTAAATCAGTCGAAGATCTCGTTTCTGATTTACCGGGCGTGCCTGAAGACAAACGCGGTGCTGTCCAAAATAACGGTGGTGGTCACGCAAATCACTCACTTTTCTGGTCGGTCCTTTGTCCTAACGGTGGTGGTGAGCCATCCGGAGAACTGGCCGAAGCGATCAATGCTGCTTTCGGTAGTCTGGATGCACTAAAAGAACAGTTTTCAGCCGCAGCGGCAACTCGATTCGGCAGTGGTTGGGCTTGGGTTAGCGTCGACAACGGACAATTGGTCGTTGAAAGTACTGCTAATCAAGACAGCCCACTAATGGCCGGACGTACTCCAATACTGGGACTGGATGTTTGGGAACACGCTTATTACCTGAACTATCAGAACAGACGCCCCGACTATATTGCAGCCTTCTGGAATGTAGTAAATTGGGACGAAGTTGCTCGAAGATATACAGCAGCTACTGCCTAAGCAATGACAACTCGCAGCACAGCTGTGAAGTACTAATAAAAAGCGTCATCAGAAACTATCTGATGACGCTTTTTTCGTTTTCAGCTCGTAATATTAATTCATGATGAAATCATAAAACCCATATTGACCCCGTTTGAGTGCAATTGATACTATCGCCCGATGCTGAGAAGGAATCCCTTTTACAGGTAGCTTACCGGTTACCCGGGATTTTCTATAAACGACAGCAAATAAGGTTTTGAAAGGACCCGTAAAATGAATTCCTCAAATCGACGATGGTTTCCCGTCATCGCAGTTATCTGTGCATCATCTGTCTGTCTGACAGGATGTAAATCTTTTAGCTGGAGTAAACTTCCCGGTATGAGTTACTTTGCCAGTGATAACAAGCCGGAGCAATCATACTACGGTCAGCAGGAAACACCTGCCAACGATTATAATGCTTCCACCGTGGATTATTCACAACGTTACGGACACAGCGATCACGCAAATGCCCAAAACACTTACGGCCAGCAGTATGAATCCACCAAAGTTGGAAATACCAATTACCTAACTAATCAGCCTCAACAACAGACACCGGGACAAGCTCAGTCACAGCAGTTTTACGGCCAACAGCAGTACAGCAACCAAGCTGCGACGTACCCGGCTCAGGCTAGCCAGCAATACGCACCTCAGTCACAACAATATCAACCACAAACAGGCAACTTCAACGTCGGCACGCAACACCAAGCAAACAACCAGCCGGTTCAGGGTCAGCCAGTTTTGAATAACCCAAATATCCCAACAGCCGGTACGCTTCAGAACACAGCCGATATTTATAACGGTGGCGGCTTCTACAATCCAAATGCTAATGCCGAAACGTATCAACCGGGCGCTTCCAATGTTCCTACTTACGGTGCGCCCGAACCCCAGCAATCTCAAGGCGCGGCAGCTTATATTTCAGAAGCCCCAACGAACACTCAGTTTGATGGTGGAAACTACCAGCCTAATAGCGGTAATTTTCAGCCGGCCGGTAACACAACCACCCCGATGCCTGCCTATCGACCAGGTAGCACCGGCGGGACAAACGGTTACTATACCCCAAACGGAGGAAACTTTAACGGGCAATAATCTGACCATCAAATCAAGTTGTATCAGCAGCTACCTTTCAAAACCAAACCGGCTTTGGGCATGACACCCAAAGCCGGTTTTTTTTGTCCCGGATTGCCATATATTGTGTCATCGCATTAGCACATATAAACTGACAAATAAGGAACCAAGTTAAAGTTCCTTCGTGAAATTCCAGTTCAAACAGGAGAATCAGTATGGCATTCAGCCTTGAAGGTCATGTAGCAATTGTGACCGGTAACAGCAGCGGTCTCGGCAAAGAAATCGGTATGGCACTCGGACAAGCCGGAGCGAAAGTCCCGGTTAACTTCTGCTACAACCAGGAGCGGGCACAAAACACACTTGAAGAATACCAAGCTGCCGGTATTAATACATGCCTCATCCAGGCCAATGCTATTACTGAAGAAGGAATCGATAAACTCTTCTCCGAAACCGAATCACAGCTTGGCAACCCCGACATTCTGGTTCCTAACGCCACATGCGATCAACCTCATAAGCCAATCGACCAATACGACTGGGCCTTTTATCAGGACATGATTGACTTCTTTATTAAGAGTCCCTTTTTAATGACTCAGCGAGGCATGGCTCATATGCAGCAACAGGGTTGGGGAAGAATTGTGAATATCGTAAGCGAAGTCTACCACCGTAGCGTCGGTGAATTCAGTGCTTATGTAGCCGCTAAAGGTGGCCAGATCGGTTGGACTCGCAGTATGGCCACTGAGTTTGCTAATAGCGGAATAACGGTCAATATGATTGCACCCGGCTGGATTCCTACAGATCGTCATGCAAACGATCCTCAGCAGGAGAAGGATGGCTATCTGGCACTCATACCTGCCGGGCGTTGGGGAGTGCCTCGTGATGTGGCCGATGCGGTCGTTTACTTTGCCAGCGAAGAAGCATCCTTCGTAACCGGACAAACCCTCTGTGTTAACGGTGGTATGACTCCATGGTAAACCAGTCAACATCACCAATAGCAATCTGATGAGTTCATCTAAAAACGTACAAGACACCATCGCAGAGCAGGATGCGACTACCGGCGATCCAGATAGTAACGGTTCCGAAAAGTCGGCACTGCGCTGGGCATATATGCTAATGTGTGCGTTGATTGTCGTTCCAATTACTGTACAGTGGCTTCCGTCTGAAGTTGCTTTATGGAAGCAAGCAGATGCCCGTAATCACTGGAGTGCCAAAGAACGTGAAACTGCGTTTGAACTTAGTTCACAGGCCCTTGAATGGGACGCTAATAATCCGACACTACGGACCGAGCGTGCAGACTGGCTTGCCGAAGTCAAACGTTATGATGAAGCAATCGCCATCTATGCGTCGCTATTAGATAATCTGACAGTAAGTGGAGAATCTGCATTCACTATTGCAATGCGAATAAAGCTTTGCAATCACCTCAACAGCCGCTCCATTCATAATCAACAACCTTCGGAAGAAACATGGCAACAGTGGGAGATCATCTCTGCCTGGTACCAGCAGGCTGAACGCCTGAAACGACTCCCTTTACTTCAGCAAGCCAATCTTCACAATAACCGCGCTTATCAATTAGCCGTAAGCCATTCACACCTCGACCAGGCATTGGCAAGTGTCAATCTATCTCTTGAATCTTTCGGTGGTGAGATTTACTGTCTCTACTATGATCCGATCTACTATGTTCAGGACGCCTATCAGGCTTATAGTCAGCAGGATTACCGAGCGGCGATGGAAAGTTTAAATAAGGCTGTCGACAAACTCGGTCGACAATATACGCTTCTCAAAGCCACATTGCCGACGATTACCTGGAAGGTATTTGAAAAAAAGCAACTGGCTCAACGCATTGTCAACTTTGAAATCCTCTTTGGTAACGTCCTGCTATTTCGTGCATCCTGTGAGAAAAAAATTAGCCGTGAGGAAGCCGGACCGGCAGTCAAGCCCTCGAGTGATGGCCTGACTGATCAACAACTTGCCAAAGAGTTAGGAGTGGACAATAAATACTTCACCCCTGAAACTGCTCACTTTGGGAATTTATTGTTGTCCTATAGTACACATACGTTTATTCCGATGGCACTCGATACTCGTGGATTTATTTATTACCTGCAAGGAAATCTTCATCTTGCACTGCTCGATTTACGAATTGCCGTGGAAGCCACCGAGTTTGACCTGAAGCAATTCGATGAAGTGTTAAAAAATGAGGTTCAGCGAATCGCAGATAAAGATCTTGTCAAAAAACAGCGCCAGGAACGTGCTAAAAACCTGGCTGTCATGCTCTATCACCGTTCACTCGCCTATGATGCCACACATCAAGTCGCAAAAGCTAAAAAAGATCGTGAGAGAATACAACAACTAGGATTTATACCCTCTGCCTCGCTTCATTAAGGAATCAAAAATCCACTCAAGATAAGACTGTGGGGGGTTGTTCAGATTTTTTAATAATGTATCTTTTTAGTAATCAGTGGAGACAAAACAGCTCGTATTTTTTGTCTCTTTTGATAGATTCAGATTCAGGATTATATGATCAATTTTTGATGATTTATTCCTAAATCAAATTCTTAATCAGACCTTTTTGGCCCTGTAGCTCAATTGGTTAGAGTACCGGACTGTCGATCCGGTGGTTGCGGGTTCGAGCCCCGTCGGGGTCGCTAAGCCACAATCCGTGGCGAGTCATACTGACTCGTGTAGCGGTTTGTGGCTTTTTTTATGCGCTGATTTCTACTTCTATATCTCTGTAAATCAGACATCCTATATAGGTAATGAACCACCACTTTCTTACAGTGACTTGAACATATTTAATAACCTCCGGATAATTGGCAAATACTTATTAGCTATAAGATCGGGACTTAAATCCATGAGCCACAAACAGATCACTAAAATCGCATGTTTGCTAGCTTTCGTATTAAGCATCAGTTTCCCGGGTTGTGAAAATCCTGACAAATACGGTGCCTATAAACTGATCATCCAAAAACGTTCCGGACGAACCGAAAGTTTAGCCTTCAGCCCTGACGGACAAAGGATTGTGGCAGGCTGCAGCGCGATCGGCCGACCAACAATTGAAGTCTGGGATGTGATGACCGGAGAACGACAACTTGCGATTGAGCATCCAGAGACTGTAAACAGCGTGGTCTTTAGCCCGGATGGTGAATCCATTGCGAGCGGAGTCAGTAACTATGACGCTAACTATGCGGTCAAAGTCTGGGATGCCACAACAGGCAAACAAAAACTCTCACTCGAAGGTCACGATAATACGGTGATGAGCATCGCATTTAGTCCCGACGGTAAGTCACTTATAAGTGGATGTGTAGGCGGTAAAACAAAAATTTGGGACTTAAAGACGGGTAAGGAAAGATTAAGTCTTGAAGGACATCAGGTTGTTCATCATGTAGCCTTTAGCCCGGATAATACCTTTGTCGCAAGTGCCGGTGAGCCAGACATTATCAAAATCTGGGATACTAACACCGGCAAAGAAAAACTCGTCCTGAAGCATCAGCAGCTGGCAATCTATTGTTTTGCCTTTAGCCCGGATGGGCAAACCATCGTCAGCGGTGGTGGTGAGGCGATTCATTTCTGGGATCTTAGGACCGGCCAGGAAAAACTGCCGGCCGGAAGACATGCCGGCTGGATTGAAAGTGTAATCTACAGTCCCGATGGAAAAACAGTGATTAGTGCCAGCAATGACAGAACCATTAAAATATGGGACGCTCTTAACGGTCAAAAGAAACGAACTCTACAGAATGGATTCGTGAAAAGCCTTGCCTTTAGCCCGGATGGTAAGACTTTTATCAGTGGGGGTACCGATCAGATCAAAATCTGGGAGCTCGAAAAATTGCTTCACCCTGATTTCTGATCTCTCGGTATAATACGAATCATGAGTAACACAGATAATCAGCCCGCGGAAAATTCGATTCGAGATAAAGATTCTCGGGCTCGGACTGATCTTCCAGGGAACGAAATTTTTTTTCGACACCACGGACGTAAAATCGCAATCAGTGTAATTCTGATAATCTTCGTCGGCATTCCACTCCTGCTGGCTGCTCTAAAATATCAGCAGAAAATAAAATTAGAGCCTACAGTATTCTATTTGCTCGAACAATTTGCCAAATATTCTCTGATGACTGCTGGTATTTTTTGGTTCTTCTTTTTCGGGGGTGCCCTGGGATCCTTCCTCAATGTCGTCGCCTGGAGGCTTCCTCAAGGACGAACACTTTGGGGCTCTTCTTACTGCCCCGACTGTAATACAAAATTAAAGATACAGGACAATTTTCCGCTCTTCGGATGGCTCTGGCGGAAAGGCAAATGCCGAACCTGCGAGATGGAAATCGCCGGACGTTACTTTATGGTGGAAATTATGGCCTGTATCACTATCGGTATTCTGGCACTCGTGGAATTAATCGGAGCTGGCGCCAATGTACAATCAACGCCCGACCAAATCACGTTCTCCTTCGAACGATTTGTGACAGCACCGGAACCGCGATTCATCGGGTATTTTCTGTTACACTCTTCACTCATCTTAATCTTAATGACAGCCGCTCTGATCAAGCTCCAAAAACAAGCTCTCCCCAAAAGCATTTTTGTTTTTGGATTTACCATCTATATCGTTACCTCCATAGCCTGGCCTCAGGCCTTACCCTTCACCGAAAACCACCTCGAAATAACCGATAGCAATGCTTCCTTTGCCAGTATTCGGCCAATGTGCTGGGGTCTGGTAGTCAGTCTTGCTGGCGGGATGCTACTCACACGCTTGTTGCCGCGAAAACTGCTGAAAGGGCAATGGGATTTCACACTATTATTGATGCTTATAGGAGCTATTCTGGGATGGCAGGCAGCCGTCATTACGATCGCGTTGACCACACTGTTTACATTCGTTGGTAGACTTATCTACAGTAAATGTAGACCAACTGACGTATTGTGGCTTGCTACTTCAATCACGATCTACACACTACAAATCTGGATTGAACAATGGCAGAACGGTCCACTGGATGGTGGAAGCTAATTCAACTCAATCGCTTCCTCTAAATGTGCATATAACGGTTCGAGTGCCTGCTGCATCGTCACAAGCTCATCGCTAAGCCCTTTCATGATGCTACCGTCACGCAAAGCTTCGTCCACGGCCATCTCGGAATAAATCGCTTCGATACGAAGTTCCACTTCGGCGATCTCGGTTTCAATTTCATCAACCTTACGATACGGAAATTTCCGCTTCCGTCGTGGTTTGGAATTAGATGCTTTGGTGGATTCCTTCTCTTTAGCAGTTTCCTCCGCCACTTCAGTCTTTGTCGCAAGTCCCACCCGAGCCTCCTTCGCCAGGCCGCGATCAATCAAAGTCTGATAGGTTGAGTAATTGCCGTTGATAACGCGAAAACGTTCTGGTTCAACAACCAGCAACATATCACATACCTGATCCAGAAAATATCGATCATGGCTAACGATAACAACAGTCCCTTGGTAATCACGCACCGTTTGCTCCAGAGAGTCTCTGGCCCACAAATCGAGGTGGTTAGTCGGTTCATCGAGGAACATTAGATTCGCATCCCGAGTGGACAACCAGGCCAGCGCCGTTCGGTTTCGCTCTCCACCACTCAACTGACTTACTTTTTTAAACACCATTTCTTTGGTAATTCCAAAACGTGCCAGCAGATCCCTCCGTTCGCGTTCCACAAATTCTTTATGGTCCGGACGAATTGCTTCGACAACTTCTTTTTCGCTGTCGACACAGGTTAGATGCTGATCAAAATAGGCCGTTTTGACCTTAGCTCCAACATGAATTTCACCTGCATCCGGTTCCAAATCACTATTGAGGATTCTCAGTAAAGTTGATTTCCCTGTCCCGTTCGGTCCAAGAATGCCCCACTTTTGCCCACGCAAGATATCAAACGTCAAATCTTCAAAGAGTGGGAAATTGAATGCTTTTGAAATATGCTCAGCACGAAGAACAATATCGCCACTTCGTTCGGGAGCAGGAAATCCCATTCTGGGAGCGATTATTTCGCGCGGCGCACTGACGCGTTCCATCCGTTCCAGCTTTTTACGCCGGTCTTCTGCCTGAGCTGTTTTCTGACTACCGATATGTCGACGCACAAATTCTTCGAGGCGGGCAATCTCATTCTGCTGTTTCTCATAGGTTCGACGCAAAACCGCATTTCGTTCGTCTCGTTGGCGCATGTAGGCCGAATAATTACCTTTATAAATCTCAATGGTTCCCTGATGAAGCTCAATCGTTTTATGAGCTACCTGATCGATTAGAAAACGATCATGACTGACCAGCAAAATTGTCGCCTGACTGGCTGCCAGAAACTTTTCGAGCCACTGTGTCGCGTCAATATCCAGATGATTGGAGGGTTCGTCCAGGATCATAAAGTCTGGTTCTGATAACAACAGTTTGGCTAACGCCATACGATTCCTCTGACCGCCGGAGAGTTGTTCAACCGGTTTATGAAACTCAGATTCAACAAACCCCAGACCATTAAGAATACGCTCGATGCGATAGTCAATATTGTAAGCGTCCTGTTGATACAGACGTTCCTGCAGTCGATCAAACCGTTCTGCAAGTTCTTGCTGACGCTGACCCGTTGCCTCTGCCATTTCCAAAGCGACAGACTGAGCCTCATCGGCAAGTTTCGCCAATTGTTCAAGAGCAGTAGCAGCTTCTTCCCAAACCGTTCGTCCGGCAGCATATTCAGGCTGTTGTTCCAGAACGCCTACATGAATCGCCGGATGCAATTCGACAGTTCCGTTATCAGGCTCGAGTGTCCCGGTAATGATATTTACAAGGGTACTTTTTCCGGCACCGTTTGGACCCACAAGCGCCACATGGTCACCTCGTGACAACTCAAAAGAAACACCGTCGAGTACTGCTTCTTCGGAGAAGTATTTTTCGATGTTTTCGATCGTTAGCTGAATCATGCTCATCATTATGTGCTGAATCGAGTTGCAACGTAAGCGGTGTTCAAAATTCCATAAAAACTCCTAAATGCTGGCTACTAGCCCGTTTTTCTATCCAATGATAGAATCGAATTTTCGGCCCTCTTGATCATGATCAACAGGGCTTGTCCACCTGAGCGAAATCGAAGGAGGACCGAAACTCAACACTTTATTAACCTGCATAAGCACCTTTAGCTCTCACGAAAGAAGCACACCAATGAAAATTGCTGTCATTCCTGGTGACGGAACCGGCCCGGAAGTAACTAACGAAGCACTAAAAGTGCTAAAAACAGTCTCAGAACAGGATGGTTTTGAGTACGAATTGACTCATTATGATTTTGGCGGCGACCGCTACTTGCAAACTGGTGAAATCCTGCCGGACGGAGCAGTCGACGAACTGAAAGAAAAAGATGCTATTTATCTGGGTGCCATCGGACATCCGGACGTGCAGCCCGGAATTCTGGAAAAAGGTCTTTTGCTGAGTCTTCGCTTTGCACTCGACCAATACGTAAATCTACGACCTGTAACGCTTTACCCGGGTGTGGAAACACCGTTGGCAAACAAGGGACCGGAAGACATCGACTTTGTTGTCATTCGTGAAAACACCGAGGATATGTATTGCGGTATCGGTGGATTCCTGAAAAAAGGAACCGCTGACGAAGTTGCTTCTCAAACTGCGATTTATACTCGTAAAGGTTGTGAACGAATTATTCGCTACGCATTCGAGTACACACGTAAGCGTAACAATCCAAAAGGCAAACGGCTGACACTGGTCGGTAAGACTAATGTTTTGACTTACGGTCATGATCTGCTGTGGCGAACCTACCAGGATGTTGCCAAAGATTATCCTGACGTTGAGGCCGACTATAATCACATCGATGCAGCCTGCATGTGGTTCGTAAAGAATCCCGAGTACTACGATGTTGTTGTTACAACAAATATGTTTGGTGACATCATCACTGACCTGGGAGCAATGATCCAGGGTGGGATGGGAGTTGCGGCAGGTGGTAACATCAATCCTGACCCGGGTGGAACAAGCATGTTCGAATGCATGGGCGGCAGTGCTCCTAAGTACACCGGCCAAAACGTAATCAATCCCATTGCTGCGATTGCGGCAATGGGAATGTTGCTTGAACAGACCGGACACTCTGAGTCAGCCGATAAGGTTACCAAGGCAATCAGGACTGTAACCGGTACCAAGATGGAAAGCATGTCCGCAGGACGTATGGGTCATTCCACGACTGAAGTGGGTGATCTGGTTTGCGAAAACCTGTAATACTTATACTGACGCGGTGGAACGATTAAAATGAAACACGCGGTCATCGCTTTGGGCGTGCCGCGTTTTTTTATGCCTGTCAGACAGATCCCGATTCCGATGATGCTCAACCTGAAAACTGAATCTCCGGAACGTTGGCTTGAACAGGTGGACAATCATCTTGACGAGATCCTGATTGATCACGCGCATTGTGAAAACAAAGCTGCCCGCGCGGCTCTCAATCTGATGATATCCTATGTGGAAAATGAGAAACTAACGATCAAGATGACGGAAATCGTCAATGAAGAACTCGAGCACTTCCATCAGGTATTAGGGATGCTTAAGAAACGCGGCATTACTTTCAGGCGACTTACTCAAAGCAATTACGGTCGTCAAATGAAAGACCTGATTCGACCTCAGGAGCCTCAACGGGCTGTCGATCGTCTGTTAGTGGCAGCCTTGATTGAAGCCCGCAGTTGTGAGAGATTTGATCTGCTGCGTCATCATATTGACGACATGGAGTTGTCAGATTTTTATGACCGGTTATTTAAATCGGAAGCCCGGCATTATTCGGTCTATGTTCAGTTAGCTGAAGATTTTGGCTCGAAACGGGAAGTGAAATTACGATTACAGGAACTGGCGCGGGCTGAAGCAGAAATCATCGATCGGGGCGATACGCTCCCCCGTATGCATAGCTGACAACTACACACTTCAAATCATGACAGCCGGGAAAGACTTTAATTCTTACTAAAGCCTACTCGGCGGTTTTTCTCGATCCCTAACGGGTTCTTAATGTAATCCTGATAACACTGTGCACAGAGGTCATAGCATCGTCGCTGATAATCTTCATCAACGCAGTCCAGATTGGGATCGCCCAACTCATCGAGTAACTCTTCGATCTCCAGCAGATGATCACGTTCATCTTCAACGGACTCAAGTTCAGGCAAATCCATCGTGGCCTGAACTTCAAGTTTAACAACATAACGCAGGTCGGTTCTGCTATCGATCGGTCGTTTACAACAATCACAGGAGTAATGAATCATTTCAATGATTTCCTAGATTGAAAGTGGTCTTGCGAATGCAAGTATTTGAAAAGGTTCGGATGATCATCCATGTCATCCTCCTTAAATGTAATCATCAGCACTTGTGGATTGCAACAGAATGTGAACTGAAATTCAAATTGCCTTTTGAAAAAATTTATTTGCCAGAATTCCGGATCGACTGCTACCATCTTAGTAAGTTCAGTGTGCGGATTGTTTTAACCTCCATCTAAATTAATTTTCAAATACCTGAAGAGGCGACCGCTGATTCAGAGAAAGGAAGCGACGCATGATTGCGTCCGACAGGCAAGGTCTACATTCACAAGTCCTACTGCTTAACCGATTCTACATGGCCATGCAGATTATTTCCGGCCGGCAGGCCTTTATCC
Source organism: Planctomycetaceae bacterium (assembly GCA_002709045.1). GTDB lineage: Bacteria > Planctomycetota > Planctomycetia > Pirellulales > Pirellulaceae > UBA721. Next base: position 52,956 of record PAPJ01000006.1, read on the forward strand.
TTTTGTGTCGTGAGTCCGCCGAAGTCATTGATGTCGAACAGCAGCAGTTCTATACATATGCATTCGATTTTTGGCAGGAACTAAGTCTACTGCGCTTAGAAGAAAACCTTATCACCAACTGGATCCAGTCATCACGACAAAAGATCGAAGTTCCAAAGGTCATTCGACTGACTAATTATGATAAGATCCCCAAAACCACAATGAGATTTAGCCGCAAGAATTTGTACTTACGGGACAATCGCCAGTGTCAATACTGCGGAAAGCATCTTAACTTCTGCCAACTAAGCCTCGACCATGTAAAACCCCGAAGCAAGGGTGGAGATACGTCCTGGGAGAACATTGTCTGCAGTTGCAGTCAATGTAACACCCGTAAAGGCTGTCGTACGCCTCAGGAAGCGCGTATGAGACTACTTTCTAAACCAACGCGGCCTCATCCATTTGAGTCCATCAAAATGGATGAAGAACATGAAAACGTAGAAGCCTGGCAACCCTTCCTGCGGCCCCGCAAGATTGTCTAAACTGGCAAACAGAATTGGTCTGCTACAACGTCGCGTGGCCTAGAACGAACAAGCATGTAACGTGCTAAACCATACCCGCGCATTTTTTATTTTCAGAGTGATCCGCTTGATTGTGACTAAACCAGGGGATCTTTCTTCTCTGTAATAACTTCCAACTGAGGAGCAAGTTCAGCATTAAGTTCAATGAAACCTTCCTGACCTTCGGGTACGTTGTCCTCATGAAAAATGGCTTCCACCGGACACTCTGGAACACATGCTTCACAGTCAATGCATTCTTCCGGGTTAATATAAACCATTTGTTCACCTTCGTAGAAGCACTCTACAGGGCAAACGACAACACAATCAGTGTACTTACATCCGAAACATGGTTGGCAAACAACATGGGCCATGAGGATTCTCCTCTACTTGTTGCAGAGATCGGCGAAAATCTCTGCAAAATGGCGATGAATTGATATATACGGCTATGAGCAGAATCGGCGTTTTTGCGGCAGATTATCACCAATTCAATCTCTGCATCCGTAATTTAATCAAAAAACTATCTATTCGACTACTTATTTGATCACATCTTTTAATGAAAAAAGTGAATTTTCCAGCCAGCCGTATTAGCGTCACTCAAACACCGGATTTTACACATAAATGCCTGTTTTAAAGTAATAAAAACAGGCTTTGAAATGGCTGTATTAGTCACTGTTATCTGCGATTCATATTGCCCCAAAACGCCCAGATTTCTAGAATCCATTGAGCTTGAGGGGGAATGTTTGCCTCTTCTCTACTTCCAGTAATTCTTATGATAGCGATTCATCGTGACACTTTCCGAATTTGATCGTGATTTAATCGAGCGATGCCTTTCCCAAGCTCCTCAAGCGTGGGCGGAATTCGTTGATCGCTATATCGGGTTGGTCATTCATACGATCAAGCATACATCCAAGTCACGTAGCCTGTTGGTAACAGAACAGGATATCGAAGACTACACCGCCGAAGTTTTTCTACAGATTGTCAACGACGACGCTGCCGTGCTGCGGAGGTTCCGAGGCAACAGCTCATTAGCGACTTATCTGGCAGTCATTGTACGGCGCATCGTTGTTCGCGAGTTTGTCCAACGGCAACATCCAAGAACAACTGAAACCGGATCCTCGGCAGAATCAGAGGAAAGTGAGGGGTCTCAGGTTTACGCCTTTCGATTATCACTGGAAAATCCCGAAACGGTAGAGGATCGTCAGCCCAGTGCAGATCAACTGCTGACGAATCAGGAAATCGTTGCTCAATTGTTAAACGTGCTCGATGGCAATGAACGAGAAGTTGTAAGACTCTATCATCTGGAAGGTCGCAGTTATCAGGAAATCAGTGGCCTGATTGGTGTACCGGAAAACAGCATTGGCCCCACACTAAGTCGAGCACGTCAAAGGCTCCGTCACTATGTCGACTCGTAATAACATCAGGCAGACAAGTTCTCTGCCCGATCACTAACCATCCCCGCTGGAAAGGAATCCAGGTCCTTGTGATGCTCGAGTTTCACATCAAAAAAGCGACTCGACTCTGCCACAAAACGGGAGAGAAGCTACAGCCAGGTGAGTCTTTCTACTCTGTGCTGGTTGTCGAAGAGAATGAAGTCGTCAGACATGACTATAGCGAGGCTGCCTGGGAAGGCGTTCCGGATGATGTACTTGCCTGGTGGAAAGCTGACGTGCCACAGGAAGATGAAGCCAAAGTAACACTCGCACCAGACGAAGTGGTACTGCAGTACTTTCAAACGCTAAGCGAAGCTAATGAGCACCCGGATATGGCGTTTATTCTCGCGTTACTGATGATCCGCAAACGGATTATGAGACTCGACGGCAAAGAACAGGATGAACAGGGAAACGAGCTGTTGGTGGTCAGCTGTTCGAAGAGTGAACGTGAATACAAAGTGCCTGTCACATCGCCTGATGCCAGTCAGGTGGAAGAAATCCAAAATCAACTTGTTTCGATGTTGTACAAGGATGCAGCCTAATGATTCAACGCGATACAACATTACCTGCTTCTTTCAAACGAACCTGGCTTGCTCGTTTTGCTGTTTGCACCTTATTGCTGAGTGGCTGCCCATGGCAATCCTATCTTCAAAAGCACTCGGGATTACCCCCCGTTGCTTTTCAGGGAAAACCGACGTTGGAACAACTGATGTCAGCGGTAAATACAACGCAGTTGGTAAAACAACTTCAATCGCAGGGAGCACGCCTTTCAGTAGCAGGTGCTCCAACCTTGAAAGCTCAAATGATCGTCGATCAACCCCGCAAGTTCAGACTGACCGCCGGGTTATTTGATTTCACTGCCACAGAACTGGATTTCGGGAGCAATGATCAATTGGCCTGGCTATGGGTAAAACAACAGCCGGAGCCTGCCGTCTATTATGTCCGTCATGATCAGTTAGCAACCACTGCGGCGCGGAATTTTCTTCCTATTGATCTGAACTGGATTACAGAAGCCGTGGGGCTCGTCTATCTAGATCCTGCAGGCCATCATGAAGGGCCCTTCGAACTGGAAAACGGAAGGTATGAAATCCGTAGCCGTCTGCAATCTCCGTCCGGGGAAGTCATGCGTCGAATGATTGTCGACGACCGTTTCGGCTGGGTTCTCGAACAACATCTCACTCTGGCCAATGGTCAGATATTGGCAAGCGTTAAAACCTCCCAACATAGCTTCTATCCTCGTCACGGAGTCTCCCTGCCACACCGGGTTCAAATGCAGTTATTCCCCGGTACCGAAAACCAAATGGCATTCCAGATAGATGTACCAAAATACCAAATCAACAACAACGTAGGAGATGCATCCCAGATCTGGTCCCTGCCTGAATATGATGGTTATCCGCAAATTGATTTATCAAAAGTAACACCACCAGAAGTCGGACGTTATGCCCCCCCAACCCTGCAACAACAGATTCCGCCAACTGGCCTTCATAGTAATCAAACACGAATTGCCTCACCCCGCTACAGCCGTGATTTACTCAACAGATAAGATGTTGCATAAACTAACTTTGTAAATTAGAGTCAAAGAATACAAATTAAAGGAAACTGTACATGTCTTCACGACGATTACTATTACCCGGCCTGCTAAGCGTACTATTAGTGCGGGCGTAGGGTGCATGTAATAAAAGAAAAATTGCAGGATACACCCGAGGCTTGAGACCTCGGGTTTTTTAATGGTTTAAATACGGTTGCTGAATGGACTGATGGACGAATTCAAAACGAAATTAACGGCTAGGGAATATGCGAACAAATTGCATTTAGGCCTGTTGCTTATCGAGCCGGCTTAAGGCCGGCATTCAGAATCGAGCAGTAGTCGCGGTGAATCCAACGCGATTGTATTTCCAATGAATTTGAAATCTTACAAATACAGATAGACCAATGAATGAAGTTCGAAACATAACAATTTTTGATACGACCCTTCGAGACGGTGAACAATCACCCGGTTGCAGTATGAATCTGGCTGAAAAGCTCGAACTGGCTCAGGCTTTAATCAACCTTGGTGTAGACGTCATGGAAGCCGGATTCCCCATCGCCTCTCCCGGTGACTTTGAAGCGGTGCGTGAAATCAGTTCTACCATGAAAGGTACAATTTTTTGCGGACTGGCACGCTGTAGTGACAAAGATATCGACAGGGCATGGGAAGCATTAAAGCAGGCTGACCGCAGCCGTATCCATGTCTTCCTGGCGACAAGTGCAATTCATCGCGAATTCAAACTCAAGATGACTCGTGAGCAGATTATCGCCCGGGCCGTGGAGGGGGTAACCCGTGCTCGCAGTTACTGTGATGACATTGAATTCTCTCCCGAAGATGCCGCTCGTACCGAGCATGACTTTCTCTGCGAAGTCGTGGAAGCGGCAATTGCTGCCGGAGCCTCCACGATCAATATTCCGGACACCGTCGGTTATGCGACTCCTCAGCATATGGGAGATACGATCTCCATGCTGTTCAACCGCGTCCCCAATATTGATCAGGCGGTGATCAGCATTCACTGTCATAACGATCTTGGCTTAGCTGTCGCTAACAGTCTTGCAGCGGTTCAAAACGGAGCCGGACAGATTGAATGCACTGTTAATGGAATTGGTGAGCGCGCAGGAAACTGCTCGCTGGAAGAAGTCGTCATGGCCATGAAGACACGTCAGGACTTCTACAATCTTGAAACCAGCATTAACACACAACGACTTGTTCCCACCAGTCGCCTGCTGACTTCCATTACGGGGATGGCTGTTCAACGCAACAAAGCAATTGTCGGGCAAAATGCATTTGCGCATGAGGCCGGTATCCATCAGGACGGAATGCTGAAAGAACGTACAACGTATGAAATCATGCGTCCGGAAGACGTCGGCCTTGCCAAAACCGACCTGGTACTGGGAAAACATTCGGGCCGCGCTGCATTAGGTGACCGTGCCCGTGAACTCGGTTACCACCTCGATGCGGCTCAACTGCAGGAAGTATTTGACGAATTCAAGAAACTGGCTGACAAGAAAAAAGAAATTTACGACGGAGACATTCATGCATTGATTCAACAACGGATTCATGGTGGCGAGTCTGAAAACGGTTGGACTCTGGTCGCGTTTGATGTCAAATCCACCTCCGGTGAAACACCGGTTTGTAAACTGACGCTCGCGCGTGAAGGGCAGCAGGTAACCGAAGAAGTTGCCGAGGGCGATGGACCGATCGACGCAGCCTTCTGGGCAGTCGAGAAGATCACCGGACTGGAAATCACTTGCAAGGATTATCAGGTGCGTAGTGCGACACTGGGTCGCGATGCCATTGGTGAAGTACTGATTGAAATTGAGTATCAAGGTTCAGTCTATCGAGGCCGTGGGACGTCCACTGATACCGTGGAATCGACGATTCAGGCAATTCTGGATGCCGTTAACCGAATCGAAAGTTAAAGGCAGAAAACATATAGCGCTATTCTTGGAGGTGACAGGCTGTTGCGGTAAGATAGCGTTTTGAATAAGCCAATGGTAATGGCCGAGTGGCGGAATTGGCAGACGCTCAGGATTTAAAATCCTGTGTCCGATAGGACGTGCGGGTTCGAGTCCCGCCTCGGCTACCATTACCCTCCCGCTGATCAAGCATTGAGCGTGGAGTAATATCAACTGATGGGATGCGGAATAAACCCCGCATCCCTATTTTTGTGATGCTTGAAGCGTGTTCCAAAGCCTTCTCTGCCCACTCTAGATGGTTGATAAGCTACCCAATGGCTATTGATTACGTGCTTTTTTCCGAAAAGGCCACCAGCCTTTAACCGCCGAGAACGAACCTTTGTAAAACGGCCACCAACCTTTCACCGCGAAAATTACACCCCAAATTCCGCCAACAAGCAAGCAAAGGAAGAGGATACCAATCGCGGCGATGCCAGCCCCGATAGGGGCCCCTCCTCCCGCACTGCTAGACATTAAAACCGCAATTAAAATTGCTATGCCCCCAATGGCAAGGAGGGTCCCAAATAAGCAACCTACAATGGTGCCTAGTAGGACTTTCAATAGAACCTTCATCACCGCATTTTTCGCAGTTCGATCATGCGTTTTTATTGACTTGTCAAGCATACCAAACCTAATTAAAAATCAACTCGAATCAAGTAGCCACAGCCTACACGTTACGCTGCAGCGCGATATTCATAGTAACAAAGTCGCCGGCTGACTTCAGACCTCCTAACCCATCCCTGAGTCCCGCATGTAATTCCAATATCGCGGGTTTGAAGTGCCGCATTCGTTTGGGAGTAGGCGGCTTCTGTTTCGGATTATCGGAACCATTACCACCAATGAAGCCGGCACCTGCCAGTAGTATTTTTGCTCGCTCTGCACATTACTTAGGGTTTCTTGAGCTTGATTTCTCCGTAACTGATAAGCAGACCAAAAGCCTTCACAATGAACAGGTCCGCCTCATTATCGTTCTTGGTTATTGGCGGAGGCCATGAGTCCGCCCAGACCGTAACGATGTCGCTGGCTACAATCATCAAATACCCGCCAATTTCAGTCTTGCCGGTATTTACAACCAACAAGTGCCCGTCCACGTCAGTCTTAGCACTGCCATCTTGCTGATCTTCCGGATCAATAAACTTAATCTTTGCTCCCTTAGCAAGTTGTACCTTGAAAGCACCCTCATTGACCTTCGGGTTCAGACCGAGCAGCAATGTCCCCTTCTCGCTGGCACCTACCACGTTGTAGCGGGCTCGCTGCCCCTTCTTGGTAAGAGTGACGATGCCGGAGGCTTCAATGATCAAATGGTTGCCCACTTCGGCCTTGATACCGGTTGAGGGCATTTTGTCTTTCACGGTCACGTTTTGTTTAGTTTTTTTGTTGGCGAACAGAGCCGATGTCAGTAGCAGAAGAATTAAAATCGATTTCTTCATAGAAGTTCCTTTCATTTCACTTAATCTAGCATCGGTGCTAAGTGGGTTCAAACACATCCAGATGGCAGCCAGAGACTAAGAGAGCGTGTTTTGCCTGACAGCTTGTGGGTATGTCAGAGAGCCCGGGATATTAACCAGTGGTTGGTAATCCACTTCGTTTTTCTCAGGCAGACCGATCAGGCCTGGTGGAGCCAGTCGGTGTCGATATCTGTCTTTATAAAATTCCACCACGAGCACATCTTCAAGTCAGTCACCTCCCAAAGAGAACAGTTTGGTCTCTGTCCGAAAATAGATAGCCCCTCCCGCGACGGCTGGAGTGGCGAAACTTGGTTCGCCCAGCGACATTTTCCCCAGCAACTCATATTTTTCATTTGCGGTGACCACCACCACGGTTCCCCGTCGGTCAACACAGTAGAGATAACCGTTGACCCATATCGGTGATCCGTAATAACTGCCTCCCACACGATTGCGCCAGACCACGGTACCAGTAGCGGCTTCAATGCAGGTTACAATTCCGGCATCTGACCAAAGGAACGCTAGTTTATCCTTGACGAGCGGAGTGGGCGTGAGCGGAGCCCCCGTTTTGATTTCATATTCGACTTTGGGCTGTGTACTCTTGCTACCTGCTCGTAGTGCACAAATCATATCAGCGGAAACTCCGCGACCGTGAGAACCAAAAATTAAATCTCCCGCAACCACTGGCGACGCAACAGTGCGACTTGGTAGCAGGCGTGATGTTTGCCAGTTTACTTCACCCGTTTGGATATCCACGCCTGCAAGTCCATAAGCCGAATCCAGAAAAATTAATTCTCGATCACCGTTGTCGGTGGTTCTCACGCAGGGAGTGGCATAGCCGGCCAGGTAGGTTTTACGTTTTACCTGCCAGCGAATCTCCCCACTCTTGCGATCCACAGCCAACAAAAAACTGTCATGCGCCGTCCGATCTGGATAATCCTGAGGTAATACCCCGATGCTGATCATGAAATTTGGGTCCATCTGGACGTTCATCAACACGACCAGGTCATCGACGATAATCGGGGAAGTACCCGAACCATTAATAGCTTGATACGGGCCGAGGTTTTTCTGCCAGACGGTTTTCCCTTTGCGGTCCAATGCCATCAATAAAAGTTTTTCCGGATCCGACCAGGTGACCACGACACCATGAGCATCGGCTGCCGGAGTCGTTGACCCGTAGCTGTTAGCATGGTGCAGACGGTGCGGCTTGGAGGAGAAGTTGCGTTTCCAGAGGATATCACCACGCTTAACATCAACACAAACAACGATTCGTTCAGCGGTGTCCGGTTCGCCGCTGATCAGGTAAAGTCTGTCTCCGACCACAACCGGTGATCCATGGCCATGTCCGGGGAGGTCAAGCGTCCAGTTGTAATCCTTCGCGGTCCATGTCAATGGTATTGTATCTGCGTGACTGATTCCCGTTCCATTGGGTCCGCGGAATCTCGGCCAGTCTGTATCACGGGCGGCTGGATTTTCTTTCGAATTGTCTGGAGCGGCTCTTTCAGTTGCAGACGATATTGCCGTAAATAGCAGTGTTACCGCCAACAGAACCCAAACGCTCAAGTTAACCTGTGGAATTTCCAACCTGCCTATTCCTACAGAATGCGCGCGATTCAGATGCAAACTCGAGCCGATTCTCAGGGGGGTATTAAAACAATGTGTCGGCATTCCAGTATTGAAATCCAGTTTCATACAAGTCTCCATTAAATTAATACACACCCGTCTTTCACAGGAAACATTTCAATCATGACCTCTTCAGGGACATCTTCGATCAGTTTACCAAATCATAATACAAAGTGCTTGGTTAGAAAGCGGCTTGTAACTAACCAGATGCTTATGAAAAGGGCCACTGTTCTGAAAGATTCTAATTGCTGGTAGGAAAAAATCAGTGATTTGGGTGCATTGAAATGAGCAAGCTGGCGTTGGCGTTTAAGTATATCTGCAATTACTTCTTTGGCACTCTCGTCTAATACGTCCCAACGCTCATTAAACAAGATTTCTCATAAGCAAAAACCTGACATGTTTGTCTGATTTCAAACACATCCAGAAGGGGGAAGACACAGTGAGAGATGTGTCTGGTTGATATCACTTCATATCACATCAGACTATTGTCCGGCATCGACAATTTCAGAGCGTTTGGTTTCCAGATAATCTACTACGATCTGAGTGATCTTACTTCGTTCTGCTTCATCCAGTTCGTCCCAAATGTTAGCTAGTAGGGTCGGTGTTATGCTGCCGATTGAAGCATTCCGTACCCCATGCCGTACCCCTTTTTCAGCATGTAGTTTCCCGACCCTATATTTACCGTGTGAAACGCTCGAACTTCGAGTCCCACCTCGGCTACCATTAGCCTCGAGAAGTCGATGGATTAAAACTGAAGCTTGCAGTTCGGACAAACCTTATATCGGACTGACATATTGCAATCACATTCCGGACAGTTTTTGCGATATTTTGAGAACCACTCGGATAGCCACCCGGACAAACGTTTACAAAGTGGAAACATTGCGAACGCAACTACCAGAACAACCAAAGTAAGTGCTGCCTTTTCCAGTAGTGTCTCACCATCAGTCAAAGCGCGTATTACCATAAAACCAATCGAAAACGCATACATTGCGGCAAAGCGTTTATCGTTCATTTGATGTTCCTCATCGTAAATCCCCTAACCATCAGAATCATATACACCGCATCATCTGAAAACAATCGACCAGTCCTACTCCGATTCTGGAGTACTGAATTCTGGAGTACTGGATTCTGGAGTACTGGATTCTGGAGTACTGTTAGTTGAGCGACGATTCCAAGCACAATCGAAGATCGGCGATGTTTGCCATGTACGAACTAAGATGGGTAGCAACTATTAAGAGAATTTCTTAAAGCTCAATCTTAAAACATTGTTTAATTTTGAATCTGCAGGATTAAACAATTCTATTTTTGAACTACAAAAAAAGTTCATCCTCTGATTATCAATAATTTTTTTACGTATTCTCTAAGACTGTAAATATAGGGATTTTATCAATATTACTCTGTTCTTTGATGAGGCATTTGACCGTTTGGCATGCACTTTGCTTTTTAGCTAACCATCAACAAAAAAATGGTTAACTTCGACAAGGAAATCGAATATGTCTCAAAATCGCAAATTATCAATGGAATCACTCGAAGAGCGTCAGGTCATGACTGCCGGTCTGAGCGCAATGTTAAGCACCTTTGACTTTAATGTCCAGGACTTTTCAGCGTATCAATCTTTTTTGAATCCTGTACAACTCAATGACGGTGTACTGGAAATAGACGGTTCTTCAAACCGTGATTATATTACCGTAAAAAACGATGATGGCATGATCCGGGTGGATCGACTTGCCAATGCCGGTAGTATGGTAATTATCGATATGGACGGAAATCTACGCGACGGAACAAGCTATGAATTTGATCCGGCAGACGTCGATGAAATATTGATTGACGCATGGGGTGGAAACGATACCGTCATCAACTACACCTCTATCCCTTCAACAATTAACGGTGGCTCAGGAAACGATTATTTACGCGGTGGCAGCGGAGCCGATATTATCAACGGTCAAGCTGGTAATGATACTATCTCAGCCAAAGGTGGCGATGATCAGCTAGATGGCGGTGCCAACAATGACCGTATCTATGGTTCTTCCGGTGATGACATCATCGAAGGTGGTAGCGGTCATGATACCGTTTATGCCGGTAGTGGTGATGACATTGTTCGCGGTGAAAGTGGCAATGACAGGTTATATGGCAATAACGGTGAGGATCAGTTATTTGCGGGCACCGGTACAGATCGTCTCTATGGAGGCAACAGCAAAGACGTTCTAATTTCTCTTGATAACTCAGGCGGAGACCGAATGACAGGTAATAGCGGGAATGATGTCTTCTGGGGTGACTCAAATGATACCGTAACCGATTCGAATTCTCACGAGAATAAATACGCCAAACACTTAATCGATTCCTTTGATAACGACGCCGATAAAACACTCAATGGGGATAGCATCACTCCGGATGGAGCACTTTACGAAAGTGACGAAGTATTCCATGAGTTTGGTGAGAAGTCCCTATTCTCAGAAGACGGTCCAATGCGAACCGATATTGCGCAGGGAAATGAAGGGAACTGCTGGTTGATGGCAGGTATCGGGACCATTGCCCACGATAATCCAGAAAGAATTATGGATTCTGTTGTAGATTTCGGAGATGGAACCTACGGAGTTAATTTGAACGATGAATATTTTCGGGTTGATGGTCAATTAGCTATCTACGACTGGAGTGCCGGATATTCAAACCCCATCCCAAGATACGCCGGATTGGGTGAAGACGATGTTTTATGGCCCGCAATTGTAGAAAAGGCCTGGTCCGAATCTCGTTTTGACTGGCCCTGGGGACTTAATGCCGGTTGGACCGGATCGGTCTGGGAAGCTTTCGATGGTACGAATACCGATGTTGAGTCATTTGGATGGTTCTCAGACGGAGAAGACGTCTTAAATCACATTAATGATGCTTTGAACGATGGAGAAGTCGTGACCATTCTTACCCAATGGTATGACTGGCAAATTGACCATGATGACCTTGTGAAATGTCATTACTACATGGTCGACTCGGTTAATATGGCGGATGAAACCATTACAATCGTTAATCCCCATGGAAGCGACAGCGGAAACGAATATGAAGTGACGCTGAGTGCCGAAGAACTTTACGATGACATATTCTACGGATGGGGTTTCGGAGGTGTACAAACTGGGACGATCTAAACATCAAGGAAAATATTCCTTGTCAGTTAGCCGTTTGGCAACTGTCGGCGGGCTTCTCTTGTGATTACAGGAGAAGTCCGCTTTTTCATTACCCGCCTGTACGAAAGAACTCAACGAATTAAGAATAGATTTCCAGGAAGCTGAAAGCTATTCTTTCTTAGGTTGGTTAATCTTTTATGCTCTTGCCCGAATGTATACCGGGCAGCAACTTACTCATGTCGCAGAGCTTCGATGGGATCCATATAAGCGGCACGCCAGGCCGGATATACACCAAAGAGAACTCCCGAAAGAATGGCGATGGCCAGTGACAGAATAACCGACCAGTTGGCAATCTGAGGTTCAATCTGAGCCACAATAGGCGGCACCAAATCCGGCCAGTAGTTACTAACAAACTCCCGGCCACCGCGAAATAGCGGGCCACACAATAATCCTGAAGCGACCCCCAGCAATCCGCCAATACCGGTCAGCAGAATAGCCTCAGTGATAAACTGAAAAATAATATGAGAACGCTTGGCTCCCAGTGCCCGTCGAACTCCGATCTCACGTGTTCGTTCAGTCACTGTCGAAAGCATAATATTCATGATTCCAATACCGCCAACCAACAGTGAAATACCGGCAATTACAACCAAAAGCACATTGAACATCGCTCGCGTTCGTTCGGCCTGAGCCAGGAGTTCTTTCGGAACAACTACAGCGTAGTCCTCTTCAGCATGATATCGTTTCAACAGATTGGTAATAATCGCTGCTGTTTCATCTACATGTTCAATCTCATCCACGCCAACGGTAATCTGGCTCAGTTCAACCTGTTCACCCTGCCATGAATTTCCCACCCGCTTCATCACCCGGTCACCGATACGAGCTTCCATTGTTTCCAGCGGTATATAAGCATCAAGGTTATATTCGCGAGCATCCAGACTTCCGCCAATCGCTGCCGAGGCAGTCCGGTTTTTAGTCTGCCCAATCACGGTGTACAATTCACGTCCAACCCAAACTCGCTGACCGATTGGATTCTGGTAGGGGAACAATCGAGAAGCTGTTTCATCTGCCAACACGATAACTTTTTTCCCACGATCTCTTGGCGCAAGCCAACGCCCACGAGCGAGTTGTAAATGATTCAACGAACGGTATGCTTCCATACATCCGACCAACTTAGCATCCGCTTCGCGATCTTCCCTTCGTAATTCATAACGAAACTCACGCATTGGCACTGCCTCTTTTACCGTTGGCAATGTTTCGGTAATCCGCTTGTAATCTGCTCTCAAAAGACCGTAACGATGAACACTGACCCGAGCCATCTGTGGTTCATTATCAGCGGTCGGCTTCTTCGTGCGTACAATGACATTTTTTGCCCCAAGTTCTTTAATCTGTTCCTGAGCACGATGACTAACACCTTCCCCCATAGCCACCAACCAAATTACTGTTGCGGTTCCAATGAAGATACCAAGGCCTGCCAGTCCCGCGCGCATCTTATGTAGCAGCAGACTCTTAATTCCAAGTCGTATCGTTCTTATAAAAAACAGATTCACGTATTCAGCCTCTTGCCCCAATAGCTATCGGTGGCATACTATTTTATGCTCCGGTCATCCCCAGACTTGATGTCCCGGGCACGTCCTTTTCTTTACTTCCGTCTTCAGCTTCTTTCTTCGGAGCATCTGTATAAATCAGAGGGTTCATCACCACTTTATCGCCAATTCGAACACCACTTTCCACGATCAGTGAAACATCATCTCCGGGCTTTGTTTGCAGCAATCGCCGCTCGGCACCGGTCTCCGTCTCGACCCAACAGTAGACACTGTCCTCAATCTCAATAATTGCAGCCAAAGGCACTGTCAGCACCTCATCCACCTCATTGATCATGATCTCAATCTTTGCACTTGTTCCGGGCTTCAGATTCTCAAGCTTCGGTAATTCAACAATCACATCATACCGCACTACATCCCCTGAACCGATAATCGGAGGCCGGGCAATATCAGCAACTTCCGAGACTTTAGCTTCGATTGGTGCGCGACCGGGAAGCTTAACAATTGTTTTCATCCCCACTGTAATGCTGTCAATAATTGCTTCCACGACACCTAGCTTGACCTGCATCTTTTCCATGTTGGGCATCAGTAGTAAAACCTGCTCTTTATAAACCGTACCACCTTCAGTGATATCAGGAGCCCACTTCCAGGAAGCTGCTTTCGGATGGATAACCAAACCGTCCTTAGGAGCCCGAATCGTGCATAAGTCCTTTTCTTCTATCGCTCGATCGCGCCGCGAAGCATCTGCCTCAGCACGCTCATCACTCGCTTCAAACTGAGCTTTGGCCACTTTCAACTCACCTTCGAGTCGTGCCATCTCAGACTTCTTAGTATGCTCCTTGAGTACCGTCAGGTCACTTTGCATCACATCCAAATCAACCTTATGAATATCGATGCGACGCCGCCAAAGATCAACTTCATCGGCACTGACGTAACCTTTCTCGAATTGACGTTGATTAAAGGTCAGAAATTCATTGAAGGCCAGCAGATCACTTTCCTTCACAATTAACTCCAGCTCTTTGGCCAGCACTTCGGTAACAAATCGACCTTCGAGATATTCTGCCACTGCCAGTTCACGGGACTTAACCGTCGCCAGCCAATGCTCAGCACCACTACGTGACCAGTGAGCATACTTTGACCGTTCAGAGATCTGTTCGTCAATAAAAAGGGTATCCAACGTCAGAAGCACATCACCTTTTTTCACATAGGTACCGTTTTCGACAACCGATGTGATAATATTTGACCCGCGGACCTGGCAAATAACTTCATAGTTTTCAGAGCTTTCCAGCGTTCCCTGATCCTTAAGAGAAACTGTCAGCGGAGTTCTTTGCACCACGTGAGTCAGGTGATGTTTGCGTTCCGGCTCGCTACCTTGACTGGTTATCCACGCATCAAAGCCTCGGTACACCCCAAAACCGATACCGGCAAGTATCAGCAAAAAAATGAAACGGGTCATCACACGTGATTTCAATGATCCTGCCACCGTGTTTAGTCTTCCTCAACCGTTTCTGTAGCTGTTTGCTCGAAATTGATCAGAGCATCATCCTGAGCTTCTACCACGTATGCAAGAGGGTTGAGAATGACAGTTTCTCCAGCTTTTATACCGTCCAGCACCCGAACCATCTTTTCATCGCTATCAGCAAGTTCTACCCGGCGACGGCTTATCGCATCACCCTGCCGCACCCAACAATAGAATCCGCTACCAAACTCCAACACAGACTCAACCGGCAGTAGAACCTGATCAGAATATTCGTTCATGACGATTTCGACTTCAGCCGTCATCCCGGGCTTCAAGCCTTCCATCTTAGGCAGCTCAACTGTCACATCATATTTCACGATATTGCTAACACCGATGGTCGGAGGACGAGCAATCTCGGCAACATGGGTCAAATTACACTCAAACGCCTCACGATCTGGTAACTTCACAAAGACTTTCATGCCGGGCTCAACATGTTCAACCAATGCTTCATGCACTCCCACTTTGACCTGCATTTTATCCATATTAGGCATAAGAAGCATAACCTGCTCTGTGTAAACAGTCCCGCCTTCGGTAATATCCGGAGCATTTTTCCAGGCAGCTGCGCGGGGGTGAATCACCAGACCACTTCTGGGCGCCCTAACTGTACAGAATTCCTTTTCTTCTACAGCTCGATCACGACGTGAAGCATCGGCCATCGCTCGCTCATCATTGGCTTCAAACTGAGCCTGAGAAACTTTCAGTTCACCTTCCAGACGAGCCAATTCATAGGATTTTGTGTACTTTTTGAACACTTCAATATCTGACTGCAAGACCTCAATACGTAGCTTCGTAAATTCAACACGTCGTCGATGTTGCTCAACCTGATCACGACTTTCATAACCACGTTCATACTGACGCTGAACATATTTAAGCAACTCCTGGTCTGTCAAAAGATCCGCTTCGGCAATCACGAGATCCTTTTCCATTCCGGTCAATTCAGCAACAAACCTACCCTCCAGATACTCCGGAATGGCAAGTTGGTTCTTTGCAACGCTTGCTTTCCAATGTTCAGCTCCACTGCGAGCCCAAAATGCATACTTCGAGCGTTCAGCGATCTCTTCGTCAATAAAAAGTGTATCCAGCGTGAGGACAACATCACCTTTTTCAACATATGTCCCAGACTCAACAACCGACGTGACTGTATTCTGTCCCCGAACCCGACAAATAATTTCAACATTATCAGATGACTCCAGTGATCCCTGCTCAGTCACTGAAACTTCCATATCACCAAGACGCACAACATGAGTCGGAGCTTTAAGGAAATCCCGATTAACTTGCTCTTCTGCGACACCGCCTTTGGCGTAGAGATAACCACCGACACATAAGCCGACGAGCAGACAACAAACAACCATTTGGGACCAAATAGAAGCAGCATGTTTTCTGTAAACTTTATTCATCGGTAACAGGCTCCTCAACAACCGATTCCTCCTGGTCATAACCGGTGGAATCACTGAGTCCGCGATAATCATCCGTACTGGCAATTTCCGTCTGTTCCAACATCTCCAATGGATTCAACAAGACCTGATCACCTTCTTTGATTCCCTGTTCCACGATGACATATACATCGTTACTTTCACCAAGAATCACTCTCTGGCGTTTTGCCTTCCCTGTTAGCTGTTCGATCCAGCAGAAATGCCCTGCCTCTGTTTCTAAAATGGCCGAAACCGGAACGTACAATACATCTTCGTATTCTGCCAGCACAACTTCAACCTCAGCACTCATTCCGGGCTTGAGACCATCTTCATTCGGGAGTGAGATAATCGTATCGTATTTAACAACATTCCCTGACCAGGGACCAAGCGGCTGAGCGATCGTGGCAACTTCGGATACTTTCGCTTTCAATTCCAGATCAGGCAGAATCACACTGGCTTCCAATCCCACATTGATCCGATCTACAATTGCTTCATGAATTCCGATTTCAATTTGCATCTGATCAAGATCCGGCATAATTAACAGAATCTGATCGTGACTTATACTTACCCCTTCACCAATATCCGGCGTATCTTTCCAGGCGGCCGCTCGGGGATAAATAACAAGTCCGTCTTTCGGAGCCGTAATCACACAGTTGCCGAGCTCTGTTTCAGCTCGGGATCGTCGAGCCATATCCATCTTTAAGCCGGCTTCATCGGCAGACAACTTGGATTTATGAGCATTCAGTCGGCCCTTGAGTTGCTCCAGATCCATTGCTCTGGTGTAGCGTTTATAAACATCGAGTCTGGTCTGAGCAACCTTAAGCTGGAGTTCAGCCTGCGTCACGGTAAAGGCACTTCCATCAAGTTCCAACTCGGAAACACGTCCTCGCTTAAACAGCTGGCGATACTGTTCATACTTGTCTTTCGAGGCATCAAGATTGATCTGAGCTCGTTGAACTTCGGCATCACGTGATTTGAGGCCCTTGGTGTAACGGCCTTCTTCAAAAGAATCAATCGCGATCTGAGCCTGCGCAGTATCCGTCTTTGTCTCTTCTAAAGTCGCTGTCGCCTCGTGTACATTTGTCTTTTGCAGACTGAGGTTCTCTTCGATAACCTTAGTATCAAGACGTACAAGCTCATCACCTTCTTTCACAATGGCACCGGATTCAACAACCCAGGTCACCGTATTACGGCCGCGAACCTTGCATTTGATTTCGGTATTATCCGAACTCTCCAGTGTGCCCTGTTCGGTAACCGATATCTTAATCGGTCCTCGAGTGACTTTATATGTCAGATTCTCAACAACTTCTTTCGACAACAGAGTATCGGGTAAGAAGTAAACGCCAGCCACGCCACCACCGACGAGTAAACCTAATATCAAAAACCTAATAACCCAACGCCCAAAACCAGGCCGTTCTTCATTATTTGAATTGTTTGACACTTCTATACACTCTTTCCAATAAGGTCCCTACAGGAGTTTCTACTTTAAACCAGCGCCACTAAGTAATCGTGGACATCTACACATTATATATATTTTCTTTTCGGCTAAGAAAAAAGTATCTTCACCCCACCATCCAGACGAGGGGTTATTCGGTTTAAACCAGCGATTTAGGGCTTGGTTTCGTTAGAATCTTCAGATCCTTCTGATTCATCCGACAATTCAGATCCCTCAACAGGATTTGCCAAGGCTCGATCTAACTCTGCATCCATTCTGGTTTTCGATCGCTTCAGAACCGCATTTTCAATGCTTTGCTGTAAATTGATCAGTTGGCGATTTAACTTCTGAAATGCGGTAATATCGCGTTCTTCAGAATTCATCGTTCCAGAATTTTCATCAGTTTGAGCGGCATCTGAATTTTCGACCTGAGTCTCTTGTCCGGAAGCATCCGTCGTATTAAGTAGTTCTTCCTGTTCGATTTCCTCTAATAATTCTTCAATCGGTGGCAATGGCTGATCGATCCAACTGCCCTGCTCGTCAAGTTCCATGATTCCCAGTTCACGCTGTAGTCTCATGCGAGCTGCCTGATACTGCATCCATGTACTTAAGAAAGTACCCTGTGTTTGAGCCAGTCGACTATAACTGTTAACAATATTTAAGGCTAATGTTTCACCAAGCAGTTGCTGACTCTGTCCAGGCTGAGCCGGACGTACCGGTCGATAGAGTCGCGACTGAGTTGAGTCCACCAAACGAATAGCAATTGCTACCTGACGGCGGTCCACTTCCAGCTTCTGCCGCAACATTTCGGTTCGACGCAAGAGCGCCCGTAATCCGTAATTAAGTCGATCCTGTGATTGAATAAACTGACGTTTGTCTTGCTGATAGGTAATCAACGATTGTTTTAATTGGTTCCGTTCCAGAAGCCGAGTAATTGGAGCATCAAACTGAATCCCAAACCGCAAACTTCCGGTTTCAGCTCTGAAACTGACTGGATTATTCTTCGCTGTATACAGGTCACCGGATGCGGTCAGATTCAAAGTCGACAAAAGTTGATTTTCACGAATTTTGATTTGACGCCAGGTGTCTACTAAAGAGGCCCGGGCATTCTTAAAATCCAGACGGTTGTGTAAGGCAATGTTCAGAGCATTTTCGAATTCCAGCTCAAATGAGCCGACGGCGATTTTTTCCAGCTTTGCTCGGGCCTGAGCCAGTCCGGCACGATCCGTCAGTCGCTTCAAACGACCTCGCCAAGTGACGAGTTCACGCAAAGTTTGCTCCGGTTCGGCAACACCAAGACCATCTCTGATTAGTTTCAGCGCATCCTTTTCAGTACCGGCCAGTTCAAGTAATGCATCCAATTCTGCTTTAAGGCTAAGACGGGCCGAGCGGAATTCTGCAATTTCCTCCTCCACCATACGAGCTTCCCGACCCGCTGCGACTGATTCCATCTCGATAACATCGGCGGCAATATTCTCAAACCATATTTCCAGTGCAGGTATAATCGCCTCAAGCTCCTCAAGCACCACTTGAATACTCTCTACCGTGACCGGTTCCTCCAAATTCGCAATCGTCTCGCGTGCTGCTAAAACCTGATCCTCAACTGCCAGTGATTCATCGGTAATAAACGTGAAGTCTTCGACTAAAGACTTGTCAATATCGATGGGTAAATCGGGGGGTAATCCAAGTTCGTTGGTCTGATACTGCTCGATGGAATTCTTGTAGCCCACGTTGCGATCCAGCAAACTCGATTCTTGCGCGACAACGTCCTGACGCATAATATCCACCTGGACCAGCCCAACCAGTCCCAGATCAAGATATTCCTCAAATTGCTCAAGGTTTTGTTTTTGGCGTTTTACACTGATCTCCAGATTTCGCACCGATTGCTGGGTTTGCAGCAAACCATAAAAACCATTCACAAATGTATTTCCGCTGCCGCTGTTAACAAAGGTACCAGGGCTACCACGCCTTACATTCGCAACAGCTGACTCACCGATAGTGACCTGCGTAAAGAATCCTTGTTGGTACTGTGAAAAGGAACGAATGCCGGCTAACAGATTTCTTTCCGATTGCGTTAGATTTTCCAATGCGATGTGCTTCCCGGCATTACGAAGCAGAGGCTGTACGAAAGCAAAGTTTGCGATCGATGATGTGAAGTCCGCATTTTCTCCGGTGAATTCAAAAATGAATGAGTTGGCAAAACCAACAACCAGGTTCCCGGCAGTATCAAGCTGCTGACGCATTTGAAGCATTGGATTCTTACCAACATTCAACCGGTTGCTTTCCCGACCGACCGAAGCTGGATAAAGAATCGTATTACCAGTCGTTGGATCGACACGTAACCCTGCCGGGTTAACCGTACCGCGGTGACGGTAATTAGTGTTATAGCCACCAAAATACTGCGAATCCAGGCGAAAACGTTCTGCCGTCACATCCAGAGCCGCGAGATAGAGTGTTTCTTTTTGACGCTGATATTCCGGTGAGTGAATATAAGCCAATTTTAGCGCTGTTTCTGCATTGAGCTTAATATTGCCATCCTCATCAAACTCGACGTATCCGGCTAACGACTCCTACCACTTTTCGTTGGTGAACTGTTGAATAACTCCGTCTTCATCCCAATACTCCCAACCGTCATAGCCATTGACTTTGTGCATGTATAAATTGGAATTTGCGTCATCTTTCGGGCGAGCAACATCTGTAGATTCTGAGTCGTCATAGAAACGACTCCGATCATCAACAGCGACTGTGTAATTTTCCAGATTCCAACGTTGATCAGCTGCACGCTCGGCAATCACTTCCATTGCTTGCTGGTCTGCTTCTCGAAGATAGTTCCGGTCTGCACATCCTGTAAGAGATAATGCCACTAGAATCAGCGTTGTGCTAGTATGCCAGATTTTGGTCCGGGGGTTATTCATGTCAATTAATTGGGGTGGGAAGCCTTCGTCGCTTACAATAAACAAAGCGCATATGCCAAATGCAGTACTCCGAACTAGCCTATAAATCGCTTGGAAACTCTTTTTCAATTAACTATTTCAATAGATTTATACATTTTTCTATTTTTTTCTTAGATGGATAAAACACTCACATGTGGGACTTCAACCAAGATCCTTTGGACGCATATCATCAAGCGGTTCGAGAATCTAAAAACCGCATCAGACAGGAAAAACTTCAGAAACTTCAACGTCGATTGACCGAAAAGCGTCGTGTAGCTCGTCTGCCAAATTGTCCAAACTGCGATGCCAAGTGCGAATATGGCATTGAGAAATGTGAAGCTTGTGAACAGGAATTGATTTGGGCCGAGTATCTGATCGGTCGTCCCGGTGATGAAGTAAAACTACACCAGCAGCTCGCAGAGGATGAGCAAAAATACCATAAGCGGCGAAACAAACGTCGACAAATCCGAAAAGGGGCTCGAAAACGTGAGGCAAGATCGCAAAAGCAACAACTTATCGCCTTTGCCGTTTTACTGGCAATTGCCGTCATCGGATTAATCATCCTCTGGCCCAAAATAAAAATTTACCTGCCTGATATAAGCTTTGACTAGTAGCCCTGATAAGCAATCAACTATTGAGCAAGCATACCACCGTGCGTGCCAAATTCTGTTATTTATGTTTGGTAATAAATAGTGCTATAATCACCGCTAGCCGTATACAACTACATATCTAATGGAGCATTATCATGATCCGTACGCTGACTGCCGTATTCAGCATCCTTGCCGTTATCGCATTGATCTCCGGTATTTCAACCGCTGATGAAAAGAAAGAAAACAAATACACCACTAAGAAATTCATGCAAGCTGTGAAGACCGGAGGTCTGCACACAAAAGTCATTAAAGGGGAGGCGACCGAAGCCGAAAGAAAATTATTCGTTGCTTATGTCAAAGCTCTTCCTGCCAACAAACCACCAAAGGGTGCTCCTGAGAGCTGGAAAAAACTGACCGAAATATTGGTTAAAGCCACAGAAGCCCATCTCGCCGGTAAGGAAGATAGTGCTGAAGCATTAACGAAAGCTATGAACTGCAAAGTATGTCATACCCCTCACAAGGTATACCCACCTAAAACGTAGATTGACTATCGATTAAGAAGATATCGAAAAACGCCTGGTGACTATGGTTAAGTTGACCAGGTGTTTTTTATTTCAGTAATAATAACTGCCATGAAATTGCTTCAAACACTAACACTGTTGATTCTGTGCTGTCATCCACTGATTGCTCAGGATGTCATTACAGGAAACCTACTTCCCGGTACCGCGCCCTATGATCAA
The DNA here is from genome assembly GCA_002709045.1 of Planctomycetaceae bacterium. Classification (GTDB taxonomy): domain Bacteria; phylum Planctomycetota; class Planctomycetia; order Pirellulales; family Pirellulaceae; genus UBA721. The sequence goes on from PAPJ01000006.1 coordinate 74,759, forward strand.
CCACTGAAAGGTTGGGCTCCCTACACGACTGCCGGAAAAATCCATCAGCCTTATTCGATGGTGTATCTTTATGCCTCCTGGAAGAACTTAGAACCAATCGAAGGTCAGTACGAATTTGAGAAGTGGGAAAAAAACGAATGGACTCATCCTAATGCCAAAGGAAAACACATCATTTTTCGGGTCTACATGGACTATCCATCAAAAGAGAGCGGGATCCCTCAGTGGCTACTTGATAAGGGTGTTGAGACTTATGTGTATCAGCAGCATGGCGGGGGCATTACACCTAACTACGATCATCCAGAGATGCGTAAAGCTTTAGCAAAATTCATTGCCGCGCTTGGTAAAAGGTATAATTCCAACCCACGTGTGGCATATATTCAATTGGGACTGCTTGGGCATTGGGGTGAGTGGCACACCTATCCACAAACCGAACGTTTTGCTGACCATGCAACGACCAAAATCGTTGTCAATGCATATCGCCAGGCATTCCCGGACAAAATGCTGATGGCAAGATATCCGCGTGGCTATGCCGCTACCCCTGAATGGCTCGGGTTTCATGACGATATGTTTCCAGCGGATACACAAAATGGAAAGGACTGGGGATTCCTTGCTCAACTGAAAACTTCCGGACAGGACAAGAACTGGAAAGTCGCTCCGATCGGCGGTGAAATGGAACCTTTTCAGGCAAAAAAATGGATGTTCGGTCAATACGGTACGACTCTCAAAGCACTACGTGAAGGACACTTTACATGGGTTGGCCCCTACTGCCCGGCTCTGGAGGATACTCAGGATTCCGGATTCATAGACAACTCTAAAGAGCTACTGCGACAAATGGGTTATGATTTTCATATCCACGCATACAAACACAAACAAAAAGTCCTGCAGGGAAATCCATTACAGGTATCGCTCATCGGAAAGAATCGGGGGGTCGCTCCGTTTTACTACCAATGGCCTGTTCATCTGGCACTAATTGATACCGCTGGAATCGTCATATCAACCAAAACAGACTTAGATATTCGTAGCTGGAAACCGGGTGAATTCCAAACATTACTGACAGCACCATCCGACAATATTCCGCCGGGACTATATCGTCTGGCGATTGGAATCATCGATCCCTGGACCAAGAAGCCTCGTCTTCAGTTTTCCAGCAAAATGAAAATGCACAAGGAAGGTTGGCAAGTTTTCAGCAGTCTGGAGATCACCAAATAAACGGTTTAGCCTGTGGCGTTAATAAACTAACTGTCAAATCCTCTTACAACCGATAAAAACAATAGGTTTTTATGAGAATAGGAATGGGATTTTGAACGAGTTAAAGCGAATCTTTACGCTCGACTTACGCTCTCTCGCATTAATGCGAATTGCTGTCGCAGGCGTTCTTATCGGGGATCTGATTGATCGGCTCATTGAATTCCAACATTTCTACTCGGTTAATGGTGTCATTCCTTTTACTTCGGCCCAGGAATACTACGCCGAGATGCCGACATGGTCATTTCATTTACTCATTCAGAGTGACACTTATCAACTTATTCTGTTTGGGTTTCACCTGGTGTTTGCGATTGGGCTGTTGCTGGGCTTCCGATCCCGCCTCGCGGCAGCGGGCTGCTGGTTTCTGTTTGCGTCGTTGATAGCCAGAGCTCCGGTTCTGTTGACCGGCGGAGACATGCTCATGGCATCCATGCTTTTCTGGCTGATGTGGATTCCATCCGGCCGATTTATTAGCCTGGACTCAAAATCCAGAAGTGCCACTAACCGTTCCGGAAGGACAATCTGTGGTTTGGCAACTGCTGGCATCCTGATGCAATTCGTCGTGATGTACACACTCACGGGAATCTATAAGTGGAATCCGGAATGGCATAACGGAACCGCACTATTTATGATCATGGACGACCAAGCCCTCACCAAGCCTCTTGGAATCTGGCTGACTCAGTATCCGGGGGTGCTGAAATTGCTTACCTATGGAACACTAGCACTGGAATTAGCCGCTCCGGTCCTGCTACTCAGTCCGGTGGCAACACAGCGGTTTCGAAGTATCGGCGTGATTTCATATATAGGTCTGCATGCAGGTATCTTCCTTACCATCGAAGTTCTCGGGTTTTCGCCAATCAGTATGGCTGGCTTGCTAGGCCTGACTCCGGCACTGCTCTGGAGCTACCGGCCACTCAAAACACTCGCAAATCGATTTGGCATTTCCAACCCGGACTCCGAATACTCAACCACAGAAAACAACCCGGACGGTTCAGTCAAATTATCTGGTCAACCACTTTCGCCGGGTTCAAAATTCAGGGAGTTCTGTGCAGGCAGCGGACTGACTTGTATGCTCTTTTTCGCAACCTGGCAAATGCTGCTGCACGGCGAATTAGTGCCGATGCAATACAAAGTTAACTGGGCCGTACATCAACTGCGGATGGATCAAACATGGACCATGTTCCACATTCCCAGCCAGCTTTGTTACCGATATTTACTGGAAGGTCGAGATTCAAATGGCGAGTTTGTGGATCTGCTGCGTGGCTACAAAACCCGGGAAACTGTTGACGATATACCGGACGTACCTGACGAACCAATTCGATTTGAATCATCTCGCTGGCTGTTGCTGTATCGCCAAATGGGATCCGCACAGTATTTTAATCAGCAGCTGCACACGATTCGATATCTAAGAACTCACAATCCAGCGGCAACCGATTTGCCAACAGCTGCCGAACTCGATATCAAAGAAGTCGTTTTTCACGGAGCGGCCGGAACGCGAGAAATACGTGATCTCTCAGACCTCGTCCTGCTTTCCCATGTGGACTTCCGGGCTAAAGGAGGTTACCAGTCAGGACAGTCTCATGGTGTCTGGGAACACTATCGTGATGACGGGTCGCTCGACTCTAAAGGTACATACGACTATGGTCTGAGGCATGGAGCATGGAGTTTCTATCATCCAAATGGTCAACTTGCCTCCGAAGGACGCTTCGATCTGGGACACGAGCACGGATTATGGACGATGTACGACGAAGCGGGAAATCGTACCGCTCATGGAGAATTCGTCGATGGTCAAAAAGAAGGAACCTGGACGTTTTGGTATGAAAATGGTGGTATGTCCACCGGTTTCTTTAAAGACGATGAACTGGTCAATTAGTTCAGCGACCAGCCTTTCATGATTCTCATCTAGTCGAATTTACTTTCAACGACTAAACTCTCAGCATCACATGAATCACGCCGAAAAAACTCATGTCCCTATTTGCACACGTCACTGCCAACTCTGGATTTCTGCCAACTCGAGCATCATTCATGCTCGATTTAGTCTTTCTTGCCATGTTTCTGGTTGTGCCCGCCATGTTCTGGAGCATTCGTCTGGCAAAACAGGGAAAATTCGAACTTCATAAGAAAGTACAAATCACAACGGCGCTGGTGCTGCTAATCGCTGTGGTTGCTTTTGAAGTGGATATGCGACTCAATGGCTGGCTGGACTATACGCACGGTAGTGCCTACACCAAACAGGACATTATGAAATACCTCTACATTCATTTGACATTCGCAATTCCCACACCGCTGTTATGGATTGTTGTCATCGTGAAAGCACTAAAGAAATTCCCCAAACCACCTAAACCAGGTAAACACAGCAAGAGTCACAAGATTCTGGGTTGGCTAGCCACCATTGGTATGGTGCTTACCAGTATCACCGGCTGGATATTTTATTATGTCGCTTTTATCTCTTCGTTAGTCTGAGGTGCGACTTAAAAAGCAACGATTATTATTTGCTGCGGTCACGACGCGCACGCTCAATTCGGATTCGACACCCAATAGCAACCGTTTCCTGCTTCGCCGGAAGCTTACCCTCTTTTGCAGCGGCGACTGCTAATTCAAGATATCGAACTGTGACTTTGTCTGCATCAGTACTATCATCCATCGCACCCATGTAAACAATCTGACGTTCTTTATTCAGGACAAAGAATTCGGGGGTATAACCGGCACCATACTTTTTAGCGATCTCCTGAGTCTCATCAAACAGGTACGGGAAATTAAACCCCTTCTGTTTGGCACGTTCTTTCATAGCGGGAAGCAGATCTTCCTCTACTTTATTCACATTAATTGCTACTAACGCCACATTGCTATCTTTCGCTTCTTTAGCAAACGTGACCAGTCGATCTTCATAATCAACAGCATAAGGACAACTGTTACAGGTAAATACGACAACCAGCACATCGTGATCTTTAAAGTCCTCAAAGGCATATCTCTTGCCGTCGGTTGCCGGTAATGCCGTCCATTTAGGAGCTGGGTCCTTAATATCTAATACAGGATTAAACTCTCCTGCTTTGACCGATGGCAGAAGTAAGCTTAATCCCAAAACAACCATTGTCACGATTCGCATATCTAATCTTTCTTTATCTGTTGTCACAGGTAATTGCTTCTCTGCTCAATTTAACCTGTGATGTGTATTGATTCCACTAACTAAATCCTGCATATCTCACGATCGTCTTAATCCCCTGAGGTGTGCGATTTGTATAGTGCCACAAGCTGTCAGCCGGAACAACCTGTTCCGTGATCATTCTGGCAATCGTTTCACCATATTGCTGATTCAAACCTGCCAGATGGTTAATCGCTGACTGCATATCCTGAGGGGCGTTGTTTACCGTACCAATATAAAGATGATTTCCGAGAATCGCATTTCTCATGATCTGATTGACATCGAAATCACGTACCTGAGGTAGTCGCGAAGCACCCAGCCAAACCATAATTCCACAACCGGCTAACAGACCAGCCGACTGCATCATTACTCGATCACTGCCCGTACACTCCAGGATCAATTCGAAACCATCCTGTTCCACACTTTCAGGAGTAAAACTCAGGGTATCAGCGTTCACATATTTAGCATCGAAGTCACGAACCAGACCAGCTCGAAATGTATCCTCAGCGTCACGGCCAAATACTGTTACTTCCCAACCTCGAGCACGGCAACAAATAACGGCGGCAAAAGCAATCGGTCCCATCCCGGTAATTAACACACGCGGCGGATGATCGACCCACTCCTTCTCACCTAACCGCGCTGCCTGAGCCTGCTGAGCTTCCCGCACTGCCTTTTCCGATACTGAAATCGGCTCGGATAATATAGCCACTTGCTTAATGCTGTCGGGAACCTGATAAAGAAACTCCGGACGATCAATCCACTGCGGAAGTGAAAATCCGTGTTCCCATACGATGCCGCGTTCTACATAAGCTCCCCACGGCATCATGTCCGGACGGCGGTTCATTTTGAATTCATCGATACCTACGGTCGTCGCACCGCTCGTTGGCCTGCGCACTGCCGGAACCACCAGATCACCAGGTTTGACTTGTTCAACATCTTGCCCGACTTCAAGAACTCTTGCTAAACATTCATGTCCCAACACTAATTGTTGCGCGCCATGCGGTACATGAGGAGTCGCGGCGTGAAGGATCTCACGATCCGTTCCGCAAACTCCCAGATAAACTGTTTCGCAAACAACTTCATCAGCCTGAGGTTTCCGCGGGTCAATCGGGTTAATTAACTGAGGTTCTTGATTACCGGGAATCGCTGCTATGGATTGTAGTGACATTAACCTTGTTCTCTCTTTTGTATTAACGCAGTAACTGATATGGCTCTGCCGGCAAATGAGGCGGTTCGCCGCTAATCAACTCACTTACTAATTTGCCGGTCGCAGGACCCATCGAAAGTCCCAGCATATTGTGTCCGGTAGCAACCAATACATTGTCCATCCGTGGACTCGTATCAACAATGGGAATCCCGTGATAGACCATCGGTCGCCAACCATACCATTCTTCTTCAACATGCTCACCATAAGGTTCACGCAGATAGGGTTCAGCGCCTTTCTTCAATAACTCAATCCGACGTCGATTAATGGTCGTGTCATAACCCGAAAACTCCATCGTTGATCCCAGACGATAGCCTGACTGCATCGGAGTCATAGCAACGCGATGCTGTGGGAAGATCATGGGGATTTGTGGTGAGTACTGAGGTTTCGCATAGGTAAGCGAGTATCCTTTACCAGGCTGAATCGGAATATCCGCTCCTATTTCTTTTTCCCATTGCGGAGAAATCGCACCTACGGCAAGCACAAACTTGTCGGCTTCAACAACACCATCTCGAGTTAAAACTCCGCGGGCTTTAATGCCCTTTCGTTTGAAATGATAGACTTCTGTGCCCTCACGAATATCCACATCATACTTCTCCAACACCCGTTTCCATTCCGACATCAATCGGTCCGGTCGTAAATGAGCGTCATCCTGATAATACCACCCACCCGCCAGATCATCGGCAATCGCAGGTTCAAGTTCAACTAAAGCACAACCATCAAAACGTGTGGCTGGTAACGAGAAATGTTTCGTTAGAAAATCATCCGTTGCCTGATAGGTATCCAACGCGACCCGATCTTTGTATACGTAAAGTAGGCCATTCTTCTGCCATTCACATTCAATCTGTTCTTTCTCGATCAGGCTCTGATAAAGATGCAGTGATGATTCGAGCAACGGCATACGCGCTTCTGCCGACTGTAACATGTGCCGCTGATTACATCGCAATGCGAACTTTAGCAACCACAACCATAAGCGAGGACTAAAACGGGGTTTGATATAGAGTGGGTTGTTACGTTTAAACAGCGTCTTTAATGTGCTCATTACAGCGCCGGGACTTGCCAGTGGCAAGGCATCACTCGGACAAATCAAGCCGCAATTCCCATGTGAACATTGACTACCGAGAGTATTTTTTTCAATTAATGTGACACGATAACCAGCCTTGCGCAGGAAATAGGCACTTGAAGCGCCGATGACACCACCACCGATTACAACCACGTGTGCTTGTCCCTGCTCTGCCATCACTAACTACCGGGGTTCCCAATGCCAAATCGAAGATCATCACCGTCCTGCATGATCATGTGAGCATCTGCGGTAATATACGCCGTTCCCCGAACAGTCGGAATACAACGTGAGCCGTCTTCATTCCAAACTGCCGAGGCTTCGAATACGCTACCAACAATACTTTCCTGTCGCCAAACTTCACCGGGAGCGATGACTCCATCGGCCATTAAGCAGGCCACTTTGGCACTGGTTCCGGTCCCGCATGGTGAACGATCGTACTGCAATCCGGGACATAATACAAAATTTCTCGAATCAGCATTTGGATTTTCTGTATCAGCAAACAGCTCGATATGATCAATCACTTTTCCATCTTCACCAACGATTCGATTGCTGTTGAGCACCTCAGTTACGGTTGTACAGTACTCTGTTAACTGACGGATATTTTTAAGTTCTAATTGCTGGTCATGATTCTTGATTAAAAAGAACCAATTTCCACCCCAGGCAATATCACCACGTACCAATCCATAACCCGGGACATCAATTTCAACATCCCGGCGATATCGATAGCTGGGGACATTCGTTAACTCAACAGTATGATCATCGAGTAATTCAAATTCGATAATACCTACCGCGGACTCGACTTTTTGAACCCCCAGATCAGTCTGGCCAAGGTACTTGAGTGTGACTCCCAGACCAATCGTGCCATGGCCGCACATCCACAACGAACCAACGTTATTGAAGAAGATGATGCCATAGTTACATTCCGGATGCTGGGAAGGCACGAGCAGTGCGCCAATCATGGCATCCCAACCACGCGGTTCATTCACGATAGCACTACGAAAGTCATCAAATTTTTCATTGAAAACCTGCATTTGATCCGAGACGGAACCACCACCCAACTCCGGAACACCAGAGATAACAATCCGCGTAGGCTCGCCACCGGTATGTGAATCTATAACACGTATTGGTTCTGACATTGCGTTACTTTATTTCCAGAACAGGGGCACCAAGTACATCCATGCGAGGCGTACAGCCCATTCCCGGATCGGTGGAAGCACTCATACGACCGTTAACTCTCTGCGGCGCATGTTCGGCGATGCTGACCGGTCCGTAACTATTAAAATCCGTGGAACTGAAGAGCAGATCGGTGGGCGTACTATGTGCCAGATGCGCAATCGCCGCCGTCGTAATATCACCGCCCCAACTATCTTCGATCGTCATCCCCACGCCAATTGAAGCACAAAGTTCACGCGCCTGAACTGCTTTGGTCAGTCCACCGAACTTACTGATCTTAATATTCACCACATCCATGGCCTGATCGGCGTAACCTTTCATGAGGACATCAAGCGAATCAATACACTCGTCCATCACAAAAGGATGATTGGTACGTCGTCGAATAGAGAGACATTCTTCATAGCTAAAGCAAGGCTGTTCAATATAGACATCGACATCAGCCACACCGCGCACAACTCTAGCCGCTTCATGCATCAGCCAACCTGTGTTGGCATCAGCAACAAGTTTATCGCCGCTCTCAAGTCGTTCAGCCACTCGATGGATTCGTTGAATATCCACATCGGGATCACCACCCACTTTGAGTTGGAATCTTCGGTAGCCTTCCTCCCGATATCCCTGGACATTGTCGGCCATTGCTTCAGGTGTCTGTTGAGAAATCGCTCGATAAAGAACAAAGTCGTCTCCGTATCGGCCACCGAGCAATTCACAGACTGGCATACCTGCCACCTGCCCTTTTATATCCCAACAGGCGATATCAATGGGTGACTTTACATAAGGATGTCCTTTAAGCGCACGATCCATCAGCCGATTGAGAGGCCCCAGTTTCAAAGGATCCTGACCGATGAGGTGCGGGCCCAATTCACGGATGCCACTGCGAACACCATCGGCATATGCCGGTAAATAAAACGGACCCAGCGGACAACATTCACCATAACCGGCTAATCCGGTATCAGTAATAACTTCCACAACATTACTGTCGAAGACGGTAACCGATTTACCACCGGACCACTTATAAGTGGTTTCATGCAGAGGAAGGTCTACCTGATATACGCGAATAGCTTCAATTTTCATCGATGTTTATCTCCAGATGATTTTTTCTTCAACGGGCTGTGGCGCCCCTTTTTTTCGCTCCGGCCATTCGTTCCCGGGATAGCCCAGATAGAAGATCCCCAAACAACGGTCTTCTTCTCCATCAAATCCAAATTCCGTTCTGACTGTCGGCACGTCATAAACAGGGGCCGTGGACCAGAATCCACCGAGTCCTTCGGCAGCTGCTGATAAATGCAGGTTTTGTACTGCACAGGCGACAGCCATGACTTCTTCTTCAGCAGGAATTTTTCCCGGATGTCGCTTCATTCCTAAAACCACTGCCACCTGAGTGCATTCGGCATAAGAAGCCATCTTCTCTCGCTTGGCTTCTTTGAAATCTTCTTCAGAGGTATGAGCGGTATAAGCCTGACGCAAAAATTCTGCCAGGTCTTTTAAGGAGTCTCCCTGATAGACGGTAAATCGCCAGGGTTCCGTAAGTCCATGGGTCGGCGCCCAGTTGGCATTGCTTAGTAACTGTTCGATCGTTTCTTTGCTGACCGGACGTTCCGAAAAATTAGACTCACCTATAGCAACTATAGGCTTTACAGTGCGGCGGAATTTAATGAGTTCGCTAAGTGATTGCAAGTCGATCATGGATAACTATCTTGGCTGGGAAGAATGGAATCAAAAATGAGAAGAATTCGTATCTTTCACACGTTATCTGTTGATTGTACTTATTGATATTTAGAGTGTTAACCATGAATAACGGCGGATTTCGAGACAGTCACTAAGGTCTTCGTCACCAGGATTACAAGTGTTATACTAAGGCACTTAAAAACACACGCGCCCATAGCTCAGCTGGATAGAGCAACGGACTTCTAATCCGTAGGTCGCAGGTTCGAATCCTGCCGGGCGTGCTTGTTTTTAAGGGGTTTTGGAATTCTCTTTTTCTATTACCACCTGCTTGTCACCCAATTTGTCACCCAGGGCTGACCATAGCTCCTCTGCAGTAGATTCAGCATTCTCGCCAACGTAGTAGGTCAACGTGGTTTCAATACTGGCGTGTCGCATCAGTTCCTTGAGTTGAGTTGTCTTCACTAATCGCGACCAGCGGTAGCCGAAGGCCCTGCGTAGGTCATGGGCTTTGGCCGTCTTTTTCGTTGCTGGGTCTACAAGCACTTTGGACAAGAAAAGCGGTGTTGGGCGCACCACTTGTGGACGGTAAGAAGAGTGACGGACCGAATTGTGTCCGTCTGGTTCCAGCGAAAATTAGAATTCCTATAGATAAGATGTGTGCTATTTGCTCAGAAAGTTCGAAACTTAATGCTGGTCGTTGATTTGGTGGTAGGTCCGTTTGCAGATTTTCAGTCTTCCGGTTGATCGTGAATAATAGCCTTAAAACGTTGCACGGCGGAGCAGACGTTCTCAGCACTCCAAACATTGCGACCGATGGTTGCACCGCGAGCACCGGCTCGCATCGCTTCGCGCATCTGCTCTAAGCTCTCCTCGATTGTACTGGTCTGGGGTCCGCCGGCTACAACTACCGGAACAGGACAGCTGCTCAGTATGTCGCGAAAGCTGGCTCTGTCTCCCGTAAAGGGTGTCTTGATCACGTCCACTCCAGACTCAATCGCACAGCGAACCGCCCAGGCAATATCCTCGGGGGCCGTTGAAACGGTGACAGAACCTTTTGAGTCATTCGGGAAGATTCTTGGATAGATGTGTAGAATTACGGGCATTTCGACCGCGTCGGCCTGACGGACGAGATCTGCGACCCGGCGGAGGTGCGCTCCCTCGGTAGGTCCTCTGATAAAGGCAACCGTGGCAAATGCATCTGCCCCCAGCCGCACGGCGTCCTCTGGCACTGCCCAGATTTCATCGGCAGAGTCATCGAGACGGCCAATCAGACTCTGGATGATGAGCGGAATCTGGCCGGCGTAAGGAGCCCAACACGAGCGAGCGACACCAGGGTGCATGGTTACGGCATCGGGCCCGCCTGCCATGATCTGTTCAAGAACTGCAGGCAAATCTCGCAATCCACCTGGCAGACTTTCCTGGTAGGCAATGAAATGGTCGATTGCTATGGAGCAGAGACGCTTGGATGGGTGTGCAAATAGGCGATTGATTCGAATCGTTTTTCCAAGACTCACAGGGCACCCTTATTGGTCGTTTTTTAAAAGTTAAAGTAGAACGTTCTGATTGTTGCATTTGCAGTCACTACGGTCGACAAACCCTCAACTGACGTACCTTCAATAACGACGAACCTACAACAACGTTGCGTATCTTTGCCAGACCTCCGGCCGCCACTTCGAATAGGTTGCGATCCCACAGGTCCTGGCGGAACAGATCGAGCGATAGAAAGCGATCGTATCCGATCGGC
>PAPJ01000007.1 GCA_002709045.1 Planctomycetaceae bacterium
TATGGTGTGACAACCATTACCGTGACGGTCGAAGACGGAGGCCTCGATGCCGATCTCTCAACAACCGCTGATAATGCCACCTTCAGTCGCACCTTTGACGTCACCGTGAGGGGAGAATTTACCTGGCATAATTATACACTTCCGGTTGATGTTAATAATGACGGCGTGGTTTCTGCGCTCGACGCGTTAATTGTTATCAATCATCTTAATCAGTCGGGTAGCCACGAATTGTCCCCAACCAAACCTTCCGGTGCTATGTGGTTGGATGTAAATAAAGATCAATGGGTCAGTCCGGCTGATGCGATTGCGATAATCAATCATCTCAATATCGGGTTGTTTGAAGTGGCTTTGGGCATAGTGCCGCTTGATTTAAGTGGTAATCAAATTACATCTTTGAACGTAGGAGAAATATTCTATCTATCCTTGGTAACAGAAGATTTACGAACTGATAGCAAAGGAGTTTTTGCGGGCTACGCTGACGTCCAATACCCCGCGGCGAATATCGAAATAGCTGGTGTAGCGTCTTTTCTATCACCCTATGTGAACGGTCGGTCCTGGAACACTGAGTCGCCTGGCCTCATCGATGAATGGGGTGCCTTTGCCGGACTGACAGAAACCGGCGATGGCAGTTATATCATCAGTACTATTCCGATGAAAGCTACAAAAGCGGGATCGATTGTATTTGGCGCTTCTACATCAGACAATCATCCGGTACACGATGTGCTACTGTACGGATCAGAAGACATTGTAGATCCTAACTCTATTTATTATCGTGCAACCGAGTTATTAATTCTCGAAGATGCCGAAGGTGAGGGTTGGTCTGAGGAAGAAGATTTAATTGATTTAATCAGTGCAAACAAAGTGATCGATCCCTCTTGCAGTGATCGCTTTTTTCGCGATTATTAACCAGCGATTTTATTCCGCACCTAACTTTGGCAGACTAATCCAACGTCGTGATAATGCCTTTTCAAAATCTATTTATGGATAACAACTCACAACGATGCTTCCACAGATCTCTTAATTAACTATCCCCGATTATCTTGAAGACGTTCGTTGACTATAGCATCTTGATGCTATCTTGCTGGACAATAACCTATTGATTTTCCCCTTAGCCTCTTAGGGTTCCATCGTGAAATTTCAGACACGTCATGGTCGCACATTACCGCTGCTAACCATCTTATTTTTCCTTTTATTTTCTAGCCGGGTATTATTCGGTCAGACACCCCTTGTCATAACACCGACCGAAAGCGAACCCACAGGGTTTGATCAGGGATTCAGCAAGAAGGTTGATGTTTTTAACCTACCGGTCTTTGCGACGCACGAAACCCCGGACAAAAAACTTCTGCACGCGGCAAATGTGCTGGCCCAATACCTGGACAACGATGCCGACGGCATTCCCGATAACAAGCTGGTAATACAGTCACTACAAGAACAGCGGGGGGCAATGGTTATGTTCGCCACTGAACGCGAGGCAATGCGTACTGACATCCACCACAATATTCCGGAAAGAGTTTGGGATAGCATGGTGTTAGTAGCTCTCTTTGGTGACGAGACACGCCCTAACGGAGCGGCCAACGGTATATTTGATGCTACCTACGAAGAAGTCTTACACCTGATCACATCAGCTGGCTACGCGTATGCCTATCCTAAGGTTTTTGGAGAAAGAGCCGGAACGACTATTGCCAAAGCGATGGATAACGCCAGAGGTGGTCACTTCGTAAAGGTACCACGAAGTTATCCCCGCAAGGCTTGGTATACATATTACGACCGTAGCTGTGATTATCAGTGTCAGATCACTGAATACATCTATTGGGGAATTACGTCGTTATTAGGGGCACAGGATTTTCCCGGCAGATTTGAACAGATATCGAACGAGTGGCGTTTCAATACAGCGGACAAACTAAAGATTGGAGATCCCGCATTACATGCTTTGCTATCCGATCCCAAATATTCATTTCCCAACAGACTGCCCGATGGGAACTACAGACTACAAAAGCGTAGTAAATAATCGGTAAAGCCTAAACCGTAACATCAGGATCCCGCTCTTTACCGAGGAAATCCAAATTCAGATTGAAAACCCGGAGTTTAACGTCTGCCTTCAATAAAGGATCACCGACACCGTCTTTCTGTCGAATCTCTACGCCAACGCCCAGACCTAATCCAAAGCTAAAGTTACTGCCTGCACCGGGATTTATAAACACCTTGGTAATCTCAACGGACTGTGGCTCGGCAGTTTTGGATTCCACAAATTCAGGCACAAACTCCAGCTCAGCCGTTACTTTCCGCTTATCAATCTGTTTCGCCGATTCCATGAACTGAAAAAAGACAAGATGGACTGAGTATTTATCAAGAAATTCCTGCCTAGCCTCTTCCGTCTTCGCTTCAGCGATAACGTTGGCGTAAAGTCGATAGGTACCGGGAAACGGACTGCGAACCTCCTGCCCTACCAAAGACGCACTACCACTTAAATCGCGTTTGAGATATCTAAATATCAGATGCTGTTTAACCGACATCTCCCCAATCGTGCCGGACTCGCCGATTTCTGCGGTGAACGTATCGCTATTAATGACTCGCCAGCCTTTTGGCCTCGATGGAACATCGTAGGCCCGCAATACCTGTCGTCCCTGAAAGGAGGTTTGACGAATCATCATATTTTCGTCAAAGTCCGGGACACGCGCGACATCTCCGGTGCATTCGCAACGAGAAGTGGTTGCCGGCTGATCTCCGAGTAGGCTGAGCAATGCCGGTTGCTTGGAAAATGCCAGCTCACGTCCTGCCGGATCAGTAAATGTTCCAAGATAATCCAGCCCGGCCAAATGAAAAATTGTGGACGTAAGATGACCAGGATCTACTTTATCCGAGACCGGATAGGCACCATGCGAATCGGACGCACCATAAATCTGTCCACCGCTGATACCCGCGCCTGCCAACGTGGCACTGAAGACGGGGCCCCAGTGATCACGACCACCTTTGGGATTTATTTTAGGCGTACGGCCAAATTCTCCGATGGCAACGACAAGGGTTTCATCCAGTAACCCACGTTGGTCAAGATCTTCAATTAAGGCCGTGTAGCCAACATCAAAAATTGGGCAAAGAACATCCTCCAAACGATCGGCATTCTGCGCGTGCGTATCCCACAACGGGTTGTCCGATGCATTATCTCCAGGTTCCCGTGGCCAGTTGACGTGCACCAGTCGAGCTCCGGATTCAATGAGCCGCCGGGCCAGCAAAACGCACTGTCCCCATCTGTTACGACCATACCGATCACGGACATGCTCCGGTTCTTCCTGAATATTAAAAGCGTTCCTTGCTTTTCCACTAGTTAACAACTCAAAGGCCTGTTGTTGATAGCTGTTAACAGTATCCAGCAACTTACTTCCTTCGACAGCACGCAATCGATCTTCTAGTTTGGATTGCAGGGAACGACGATCCTTCATACGGTCGAGCGTAACCCCAATTGGTTCAAAGCCTTCAATCTTATAATCCCGGCGAGACGGATCTCCTACAAAATGCTCCGGTGCCCATTGAGTCCCCATTAATCCGCCGAGTTGGCCGGCCGGAGTAACATTTTCGTTTTGTCTTACGTAATCAGGGATCACCACCGAGCTAAGACCAGGCATCTCTTCACTGGGTTTATAGCGCTTAATAATCGACCCATAAAAAGGCCAATCGCTTTTTTGAATCGTCCGTGCATTCGGTCCTTGATATTTGTATCCGGTTAAAACCCAATGACCACTACTGGAATGAATATTGTCGTTAGTCGACATGGACCTTATCACAGCAAGTTTGTCAGCGATGGCAGCCGTACGAGGCAGCAGTTCACAGAACTGGATACCCGGGATATTTGTCTGTATAGGATTGAAGGGGCCACGGATTTCCACGGGCGCATCGGGTTTTGGATCAAATGTCTCGTGTTGGGGAGGGCCACCACACAGGTAAAGAAAAATTACATTTTTAGCTCGGCCAAATGAAGCACCCAATTGAGCTGGTTGTGGTGACGCTTTTACGAGATCGGCCAAAGATAGCCCGCCCAGCGCAAGACCCCCAACACGCAACAATTCCCGCCTGTCCACAAGGCTGATACTCATTTTTCTATCCTAACCAACGTTATCCCAGAACACGTTTATTATATTAGCCATCCTACCAAACACACCTTATCTATAACTATCTGTTTTATCGGCATTTCAAAGGTGATTTAATAAAATTCAACTAATCATGCTTATTCGTTCGCAGATTCCACCTAACTTCAAAGGAAGGAGCGATCAGAAAAAATAGAGCCTGCCAGATAATACCGGCCCTGCAATCCAGAAATCAGCAGAGTCCAAAGCTGTGTTCTATTTAGGTATAAACAAAAACGGCTTGCTCAGTGCAAAGCAGCGAGCAAGCCGTCCCGTATGCATTAAGACTCTTCTACAAAGGACGAATCACCGAAATATTTCGGTAGTAATCGAGCAGAGTTTCGATAGAGACCACTCCGCCCCCCATACCGCTCTTTTTCACACCGGCATAGGGAACTCCATGCACGATGACATTGTGAGAATTAATCCAGCCATTACCAGCTTCAAATGATTCTGCGACACGTTGACATTTTGCTAGGTCCTGTGACCAAACGCTATTAGCGAGCCCATAATCGGTATTATTAGCCAGTCGAATTCCTTCTTCCTCATTTTCGAAAGGCGCGAGGTAAGCGACAGGTCCAAAAATCTCTTCAACAGCGGCGACATTATCCAGCGAACCGGCGAGCAAGGCTGGCTTTACATAGTGGCCACCATCACACCCATCGACACTTGCTGCTCCACCTTCAAGGACGAGATCAGCACCCCCGGCGACACCTTTTTCGAGATATCCCAAAACACGCTCCCGCTGCTTAGCACTAACGACGGGCCCCATTTGAGTGTCCGAACCAAGAGGATGGCCGATAGCCACCTGTTGCATCTTCTCTTTGACTTTACCTACGAACTCATCGTAAATATTCTTATGCACCAACCAACGTGTTGCATCGCAACATACCTGTCCGGTATGGAAGGTGATGGCACCAACAAGACCATCAGTGGTGAAGTCCATATCACAATCATCGAAGACAACGGCAGCACCTTTTCCTCCCAGTTCAAGTTTTACTGGTGTCAAATTTGCTCCGCTGGCTGCGGCCACAAGACGACCTACTTCCGGGGAACCGGTAAAGGACATGCGGCAAAAGCTTGGGTTTTCTGATACCGCTTTACCCGCCGTTTCACCCAGTCCCGGAACAATATTAATGACCCCATCGGGGATACCAACTTCGGTTGCTAATCGTGCCAGATATAACGTTGATAAAGGTGTATCTTCGGCAGGTTTTACCACCACTGTATTACCGGCAGCCAAGGCTGGGGAAATCCCCCATCCGACCAGCAAAAAGGGAAAGTTCCAGGGGATAATGAATCCGCAGGGACCCCACGGATGGCGAACAACAGCTGCCTCGTGATTCTTTACCGCCAGTACCGTACGACGTTCAATATTCAGAGCCAGGTCGGCAAAATACCGCATTGTGTCAATGAAGTTCTGCACATCCCCTCGCGCCTGTTCAAGAATCTTTCCACAGTCGAGTGACTCCAGTTGCGAAATTGTCTCTTTCTGATCTTCCACAGCATCGGCTAAGCGATGGAGAATGGCACTGCGCTCATTGACCGGCATCGTTGCCCAGCCGGAATTTTTGAACGCTTCATCAGCCGCCGCAACCGCCGCATCCACGTCTGCCTTCTGAAAACTAAACACTTCGGCCAGTACCTCACCGGTGCCCGGATCCTGCGTGGTGAATGTGCCTCCGTCGGCAGCTTCGACTGCTTTACCGCCGACCCAACCCGCAATTGGACCCGATGCCAAAAATGCCTCAACTTTGGAGCAGATTTCCTGACCTTGAATAGTCGCCATATTTAATTCCTCTAGTAATAAAGTCTTTGAGCATTCACTCTTGATGGTTATAAAAAATCCTGAACTGTTGATTCTAACGCTTTCAAAACGACTGAACAACTTTCCTGCAACAGCTATTTATACTTATATAAATGCGTTAAACTCACTTAACTAATCTGTTAATCCTCTCGGAAATACCTGATCATGGTTCCACGCTACCTAATTGCCTGCTTTACGCTTCTAGCTCTCGCAACTTCCGCACAGGCTCAGAAAAAACTGGGGGAATCCACCTTCGCTCACATCGACACGATCGCGGCTGATACCTTTCAAGGCCGCCTAGCTGGGTCAGAGGGTGGCTACGCAGCCGCCAATTACATCACTAAAATTTTGGCGGATCATAATGTGACACCCGCCGGCGATGGCAGCTATTTCCAACTCTTTAGTAAAGTCTATCCCAATTGCCGCAATATATTTGGCATTATCGAAGGTTCGGACGCAGAACTTTCAAAACAACTGATTGCCGTCGGAGCACACTATGATCACGTCGGTTTCGGCAAGAACAGGGATTCCGGGCCAATACATAACGGGGCTGATGATAACGCCAGTGGCACAGCCACTGTATTGGAACTTGTAAAACATTTTTCGAAGAAGAAGAATCGCCTTAAACGTTCTCTGCTTATATGTTTCTGGGACAGCGAAGAACAAGGCCTGATTGGTTCGAAATACTGGATGGAACACCCAACCGTCGAAGTCTCACGAATTGTCTTCAAAGTGAATATCGACATGGTTGGACGCCTTGACGGTGACACACTTGAACTACAGGGACACCGTAGCATGCACGGCTTAGAGCCAATCCTGGACGAAGCTAATCAGGGGCTTGAAATCAAACTGGATTACGTCTGGACGATGGTTGCAAATAGTGATCACTGGCCATTCATCAATGCCGGCATTCCGGGATTCATGTTCCATACCGGACTGCACAAGGAATATCACAAACCGGAGGATGACCCGGAAACGATCGATGTCGAAGGGCTGGGGAAAGTCGGCTTACTGACGCGACGTTTCCTCACACATCTCGGAACAGCAGAAACCACACCGCAGTTTCGCAAAGAATCGCTTACTGAAAAACAACCACGAAATTAAGATTAGACCGCGTATGAGAAAAGCGGGGGCTACCGATTCGAAAACCGGGAACCCCCGCCCGAGAAACGTATTTGCTTAGCCGCGTGTGATGCGTTGCATCACCGCGTTTACCGTCTGCCGCAACACGTTGCCACTATTTCGCAGACCTTGTACTTCTTTTGGCCAAAGTTCTATTTCAAGACGGTCAACAACACCCTGGCGACCGGTAATCGTTGGCACCGACAAGGCCACGTCGCGAATACCATAAGCTCCCTGTTGAACGCTTGAGATCGGAAGTATTCGCCGGCTATCCAAAGCTATCGATTCAATGACATCCCGAATCGCAATCCCCACGGCAAAACCCGCGCCACCCTTTTTGCGGATAACCTCAGCACCACTACCGCGGGTACGGGTAAACAGTTCATTGCTTAGATTGGCGGTCCAGGCGGGATGTTTTTCCAGTGGCAGGCCACCCACCGTCGCACTCGACCAAATCGGCACCATGCTTTCCCCGTGTTCACCAAGAATCAGTGCTGAAAGTTGAGTTGGCGGTACATCGAGTTGTTGTGCAATCAGGCTTCGAAAACGAATGGTATCTAACTGAGTTCCCAACCCAATAACCTGATGGTTTGCCAGGTCCAGTCGGTCCGCGGCTACGTACGTGAGAATATCCACCGGGTTTGACACAACAAAGACTATCGCATCTTGTTTCACACCCACCTGTTTAATTTCATCCAGAATAGACACAAATAAATCCGTATTTCGATTAATCAGGTCAAGTCGACTCTCATCGGGCTTGCGTCGAAGACCGGCGGTAATACAAATCAAATCACTATCGGCTACATGCTCATAACCACCGGCTGTAATCTTCTGATCAGCAGTGCTGGGACCGCCGTGGAGGATATCCAGAGCCTGTCCTTGTGCTGCTTCCAGATTTACGTCGAGCAAGGCAATTTCGCGAACAATACCCCCACATTGCAGGGCAAATGCTGCACTGGATCCCACAAGTCCACCGGCTCCAATAATACTAACTTTCATTTTTCTGTTCCTTATTCGTCCCTACTTTTAGGCAGATGTCTTTTGTCCAGCCAACGCAGACATAACACGCTCAGTGATCATTTGAACCAACTGCTCCTGATCTCCGTTGGTTGATGCGGTGGATCCCGTTCCGGAAAAACCCGCCATCGCCGGTGGTGCGTCAAATGTTCGTCTGGCAACACCGGAATCTTCCCAGCTATCCTTAAACACTGTGTTCGCACACATATCACAATCAGCATATTCATCAGCACGAGGGTCAGAAAAGCCAAGTTTTGCTTTCAGGTCTAACAGCTCTCGCTGCTTGTCCTCGGTAAAGTAACTGATATTCCCCAGGCCTTTGGCCAGCATCAGCATGCGACAATAGGCATCTAAAATTTCAGTCCACCAATACGCCTGTTCCACATCAGCACCGTAACTTACGGTACCGTGATTGGCTAACACGATCACATTAGTTTGATTTACAAAGGGAAGAATAGTTTCGGCAAACGCTTTACCACCAGGGGTCTCGTAGCGCGTGATGGGTACATCGCCCAAAAAGATTTCAACCTCCGGCAAAACACACTGCGGAATCGGCTCGCGTGCAATGGCAAAAGCTGTTGCGTGCGGAGGATGGCAGTGAACCACGCTCTTGATTTCAGGACGTGCTTTATAAATTTCCAGATGTAGCAACGCTTCACTGGATCGCTTTTTACGTCCTGCGGTTTGATTACCATCCATGTCGATAGTACAGATATCGTCGGGTGTCAAAAAACCCTTCGAATGCATCGTGGGGGTACAAAGGACTTCGTTTTCACCGACGCGGACAGATATATTACCGTCATTGGCGGCTGCGAAACCCTTATTGTAGATCCTGCGACCAATATCGCAGATATCCTGTTTGACCTTAAATACATTAGCCATTGTTACGTTTCTCCTATTTCAACAGCCTTTAACTGAGATCAATATGATCCAAAATCGCGGCATTATAGGCATCCACCGGCTTTATTGCCGGACGAAACGGCTGCGCCGCTTCGCCACCCTCACTGAGAGCGACGATATCCCCGTTTCGGGTACCTAACTCATCCCACAGAACTAAAAAATCCGTGGAGTCTGTGTCTTGTTGATAGAGATCATTCAGATCTAATGGCACAACCGCTTTGAGTGTCGCTGCTTCAAATTCAGCAATACTCTGATTGAGCGTGATTGTTCCGACCACCTTTGCCATCCTCATCTGCTATCTCCTGTTACCTTCCTGTTTCTTAAATACCGGCTGGTGCTTTTGTATATTGCTGTTGCAAAAACTTCTCTGCCACTTGTCCTATCCGCCAATGCCCTCCCAGGCAGGCCGCCAGCACAAGCACATTGGCCGATGTCGAATCACAACGCCGCTCTATCAGTGCCGGTTGATCCACGGACAGAACCTCGACTGGCCTCACTGCTGAGTGCCGACTTAGGGCTATCACCGCCAATTCCGGTTCCGCAGCGACCATCACAACCCGATGACCGGACTCACAGTATGTTGATGTTTGAGCACTTGCCTCAACAACAGACTCAAACGCCTCTGCAGGTCCCAGACGGAGCTTCATCTGCCCGGAAATAACTCCGTCATAACCCACCTTTAGGAATCGGCCTTCGATGCCGACTGCCGGCATGTTTGTCGATTCCACGGCCAATCTCCGCACCCGCAATCCACGATCACGAAAAAGGTCGTATGCAGCCGGGGTGATAACAGCATCCTGCCTGACAACCACTTCCCGGTTATTATCCAATTTGTCTGGCACCTGAAAGGTTGTGATCACCCTGTCCTGCAAAACCCTGTCAGCAGTTCCGGCCACCGACTGGTTCTGACCTAGTTGACTGATAATGCGGACTACCGCTTCATCAATCACCCTCTGAATTTCATTCTGTTTGAGCATCAGTCCCTAATACCTGTTACAGACCATCTAGCTGGTGTCGCATCTGCCTGAAGCTGCTCCCGCATCGCTTTTCCATCCGAAGTGATGATTACCGTGTCCCCTTTCCCTGCACCGACCGTATCGAGTGTCAGCAATGGAAATCCATCCGGTGTTTCTCCATCCGCCAAAAATGGCTGCACAATCAACATTTTTGATCCCACCATAGATTCGTGTTTAATGGTGGATACAGCCGTTCCCAGGACACGTGCTTCTTGCATGTTTTTATTCCTATCGCCCTAATACATAAAGGTTGTCAATTAACGAACAACGACGTTCGCGGGTAAAGGTTAACGGTGTCGTCACGCCTTCGCCGGTGGGTCCGGCGATTGAGAAGGAAAGATAACCCTCTCCTCCCAGTCCTAACCCCGCCATGCATGGACCATTTTTTACGAAGATCGTTGTATCCAGGGCTTTGGCCATCTTGGTCATATTGGTCACGTTGTTCGAATGAATGATTGCTGTATGACGAAACCCATGTTCATAATGTTTAGCTAACGCGATACCCTCATCGATATCGCGGACGCGAACAAATGGCACAAATGGCATCATTTGTTCAACTGTTACGAAGGGGTGGTACTGGTCGGTTTCGCCAAACAGTAATTCCGTTTCACCAGAGACATTCACGCCTGCTCCCTGAGCCAACACTGCAGCATCTTTACCAAGGAATTCCTTGGATGGTGCGTCATGATTATCATCACCCACCTGAATGATTGCCTTGCTGGTAAGCTGTTGCACCTGTGCTTCATTAAGTTGAGCAGCGCCGGCCTGAGACATCGCTTCAAGCATAGCATCGAACACCGCATCAACCACAAAGACTTCCTTCTCAGCGATGCAAAGCAAATTATTGTCGAATGCGGCCCCCTGAATGATAGAGCGAGCTGCACGATCCAGATCTGCGGTTTCATCGACCACAACCGGTGGATTACCGGGCCCTGCGACAACAGCCCGCTTGCCACTGTTTAATGCAGCCCGCGCAACTGCCGGGCCACCTGTAACACAAATCAGTGCCACGTCACGATGTTTAAAGATAATATCAGCTGTCTCCAGTGTCGGTTCCGCCATCACGCAGATCAGGTTATCGATCCCCAGATCCTCATAGATTGCTTTATTGAAGCGACGAACACCTTCGGCGGCCACTTTTTTACCGCTGGGGTGCGGATTAACAACTACGGTATTTCCCGCCGCAATCATACTGACGGCATTACCGGTAATTGTCGGCAGCGAATGTGTGACCGGGGTAATCGCACCGATCACACCGAAGGGGGCGTGTTCCACAACTGCCAGCCCATGATCGCCGGAGAACACTTCGCTTCTCATGAATTCCACACCGGGCGAAAGCATTCCCAAAGTCTTCAGTTTGTCGATTTTGTGTTCCAGACGGCCAATCTGCGTTTCATTCATTTCCATCGTACCTAATTCGACACACTGTTCGATTGATATTCGACGGATATGAGCGATGATCTTTTTACGATCCTCGATCGTCATGGTTTGCAATTGTTCAAAGGCCGCATGTGCAGCCTGAACAGCTTCATTAGCATCATGAAAGACCCCATGTCGGCCGGCAAAGCTACCACCGGACAGGACCGGAGCACGGCCAACCTCTGTCAGGACCTGATTTACTACATCTCGAATTAAAGTTTCACTGATCTGCATTTTATTACTCACTTGCAGTTAACGTTTCTCTTTGTTCAGAATTATTCGCCGTTCTCGCGGTGATAGACACATCCATTATCCACGTGAACCTGGTCGACAATCCCGATGACCACTGCGTCAATGGGAAGTTTGCCTGTCCCCTCGGTCATGCGGGCACTCGATCCCTGTGTGAGCAACACGAAGTCATTCACACCGGCCCCAAGGGTATCCACTGCAACGAAGGTACGCCCCGTCGTCGCCAGACTCTTTCTCTGCTTGGACTCAAGCCGATAAGGCTCAACAACAAGCAGCTTTTGGCCAATCATCGACTCCACTTTTTGCGTGGAGACGACAGACCCTGTTACTCTGGCTACAAACATTTATTCCCCTTCCACTAACGCTTTTGTTTGACGAGCAACAACAATCTCTTCGTTGGCCGGTACGACCCAGATCTGGACATTGCTCTGTTCGCTACTAATTCTGGTTTCACCATCGACAGTACTATTGGCCGAATCACACAATTCGACCCCCAGTGCTGACAGATTGGCACAAATGCTTTTCCGGATTTCCTTTCCGTTTTCGCCAATACCTCCGGTAAAGACGATGGCATCAGCACCGCCAAGCTCGACAAGTAGCCCACCAAGATGGCGTCGGGTTTCCGAAATAAAAATATCCAGACCCAACTGAGCATCCTCGTTGCCGGCCGCAGCAGACTGCTCCAGGTCTCTGCAATCTCCACTGGTTCCACTCACTCCGGCAAGTCCGCTGTCGCTTGCCAGACGCGCTAGCACCTTTTCAAGAGTGAGTCCTGATTTTTTAATAATCACCGGCAGAGCAAAGGGATCAAAATCACCAACACGATTATTATGTGGCAATCCGGATTGAGGACTCATCCCCATCGTTGTTGCAACACTCCGGCCATCAAGACTGGCACAAAGGCTGCTCGAACCACCAAGATGGCAGGATATGATCCTCAGATTCCTTCGATTCAGAATCTGACCCATGCGGCCGGCAATATAACGATGGCTGGCACCGTGGAATCCCCATTTCTTAACGTAGAACTGTTCAGCCCACTCGCGTGGGATGGCATAGTTCCTGTTTCGGGGAGGAATCGTTTGGTGATATCCAGTTTCGAAGGCTGCGACCAGAGGAATGTCAGGCAGTTTTTCCGCAAGCTGCCGCATAGCGCTGATGTAAGGAGGATTATGAGCCGGTGCTACACCGCTCATCTCCTCCATTGCATCAAGCACTTCATGCGTCACTTTTTGAACACCGCTATAACGGCCGCCGTGGACCGCCTTAAATCCAATTGCTGCAACTTCGCCTGCCTCGGCTAAACATCCATGCTCCGGGTCAGTCAGCTGCTCCAGACATTTTCTGACAGCAACACTATGATCCGGCACCTGAAGAATGAGCTCTGTCTTGTTCCCCCCGGTTTCAACAAAGCAGTTGCTTTGTTCTGCACCGATACGTTCGACACCCCCCCGAGCTAATTGCTGCTCGGTGTCCATGTCAAATAATCGATACTTAAAACTGGTCGAACCAAGGTTCGCTACTAAGATCTTCATCGTGTGAATCCTTTCCATAGATCCTCGCTGCGTTTAGTTAAAAAACGCTTCGGACAGGCCTTCTGCCGGACGGGGAATAACATGACTGGAAATCAATTCGCCAATCTGACTGGCCGCACCCGAACCTGCCTCAACAGCTGCCCGTACGCTACCAACATCACCCGAGACGATTGTGGTAACCAAACCACCACCGATGTCCACTCGTTTCAACACTTCAACATTCGCGGCTTTACTCATCGCATCTGTCGCTTCGACAAGTCCGATCAGGCCGCGTGTTTCTACTAAACCAATTGCGCTTTGCATTTTTAAGTTTCCTTATAAGTTAAAGAATTAGAGAACCCTTCGGTTCGCCTAGCTCTTAGCTGCTTTTTTCACAGGTTGCTTAAGAACCTTTTGAACATCAGCATGAGGACGAGGGATAACCTGAACACTTACAACTTCACCAACACGTCCTGCAGCATTTGCACCAGCATCAGTGGCGGCTTTTACTGCAGCAACATCGCCGGTAACGAATGTGCTCACTAAACCAGAGCCAACTTTATCCCAACCAAGGAACTCAACATTGGCCGCTTTCATCATTGCGTCGGAGGCCTCGACCAGGGCGACAAAACCCTTGACTTCGATCATGCCCAACGCTTCCATAGCAGTTGCCATTTCTTACTCTCCAAGTAAAAGTGACGCAGGGAATGGCCAACTTTTCAAAGTTGATACAAACCACATCCCCGTAAACAATCTACGTTTCTCCTGATTTCTCAGAATCTCTCTCACATCTGTATACCCATCCATATCAATGGCAGGCACACGGTTGTTTCTTCATTAATTCAAATTCAGTCGCCGCCCTGATATTACAGGCGTTTCCTTCATCAGTATCGATATGTACTTCAAGTTTGACGCTGTCTGCTGCTCGAACCTTCAAATCTTCAAGGATCATGGAGCAAGCTGGCGATTGGATCCTTAAATCCATCATGTCGCCATCTGCCACGCCGTAATACGGAAGATCTGCCGTATTCATATGGACATGTCGAGCGGCGCGAATAACACCCTGATCCAGATGCACAACACCGGCTGGCCCAACCAAAACACAACCGGGGGTGCCTGCAATATCACCACTGTGGCGAACCGGGATGTCCAAACCTAACTGGACGGCATCGGTATATGCCAGTTCAATCTGGCTCTCCGGACGAGTGGGCCCCAGTACACGAACGTTGGGAAGCATGCGCTTCCGCGGACCCACAACCATTAATGTCTCTTCCGCTGCATAATAACCATCCTGATAGAGCCACTTCATGGGAGTCAATGTATGACCTGCACCAAACAGTGTTTCCACATCCTGGTCTGACAGATGGATATGTCGGGCCGATACGTTGACGATCAAATCCGGTACACCATTTTTGTAAGGCGTAAGACTCGCTACTATCGAACTTGCCGCAGTGCCCGGCTGCGGAAGGGCCTGGCTAGTGCCCACGATTTGACGAACAATCTGTTCGACAAAACCGCGGTCAAGCCCTTCGGCCGACAATTTTGGATCGGATAATGTTTCCGCACTCACGTTCTAATCCCTGTTCTCACTAAGGCTTTGTTTTTCAGTCACCGCAATGTGCACTTGCACGTTAGCAGCATTAAGTTTCTCCACCCATTGTTCCTCAATGCCGTCATCAATCACGATGGAGTTAAGTTGTTCTAATTCACACATCAACGCTAAACTCGAACGGCCAAATTTAGTGCTGTCAGCCACCACCATTACTGAATCGGCCGCTGCACACATTGCCCGTTCTGTTTCCACAAGCAATAGATTGCTATTGAAAACCCCGCGTTCGGTAATACCGGCCACACTGATGATCGCCTTCTGAACATTTAATTCAGCAAGCATTAAATTTGCATACGGCCCTACCGACACTCCGGTACGTCCATGCACATAACCACCTATCAATACCAGGTCAGACCCGTCACCTGAGGTGAAGAGCGTTGCCACCGGCAATGAATTTGTGACTATCTGAAGCGGGCGACCAATTAACAAACTCGCAAGCTCGTAGGTTGTCGATCCCCCATCCAGCAATAAAGTGTCCCCATCCTCGATCAAAGACGCCGCTAACCTGGCGATCGCCTGTTTACGACCGAATTGCTGCTGCTGACGATGATCAAAATGAGGTAATTTCGGACTAGGTCCTGTGTAAAAAACACCACCATGAGTGCGTCGCACATTACCTAAACTCTCTAGGTAACCTAGGTCACGTCTTACGGTCGACTCGGAAACTTTTAATAAATTCGCCAAATTAGGCAAAGTTGCAAATCCGTCGAGTCGAACTAACTCTAATAATCGATTTCTTCGTTCTTCTGAGCCCATATCTCTCTACTGACTATCAAACGTTCAGAGTAAAGAACACTTCAGCTGAATCATAAAGCTGAACATATTGAGTTTTAATATGACTGATTATTGTCAAATTTGTACATCATTTGATTATTTTTAGTCTTTTTTGTGCTCATATTTATTCACCTATTTCTGTTTGCGCAGAAACGTACTATAAAAATAGTATTTTTAGGCTAACGACCAATGGAAGACAAAAATGAGGTGATCGCGATGATCAATAGAGATTCGTGGTTATGATAGGACCACTTTACGGTCTTTGACTGTAATTCTTCCTGCTTCTAGCCACTGAAGAACAGTTGGGTAAGCTTCACATTCAGCCTGAAAAACGCGTGCGGCAAGATCAGACGCCTGATCCTCCGGGTAGACCGATACGGTGCGCTGCAAAATGATGGGGCCATGATCAAAGTCATTATCGACAAAATGGACGGTGCATCCACTTACTTTGGCACCATAGGCAATGACTGCATCATGCACATGATGTCCGAACATTCCGTGTCCACAAAAGGATGGAATTAAGCTGGGATGAATATTCAACACCCTGTTTTCGAAATCCTTTGGAATCAAAACATGTTTTAAAAAACCGCCCATAACAACAAAGTCAACGCCCGCCTCGCGACAGGGTTCAAACATAGCCTGAGAATAATCCTCTGGATGTGGGAAATCAGGCTTACGAATCACCATTTCAGCAATACCTGCCTCCCTCGCATATTCCAGCCCGGCGGCAGACGCTTTACTTGCGATAACGAGTTTAACATCAAGCTGTAATAAACCAGCGTTAATCTTTTCAAGGATATTACGCAGGGTTGTACCACCACCGGAGATCCAAACAGCAATCGACAGTTGGCCGCTCATAACTTACCCCACTAACGGTTGACGGCGACATACAGGCTGATATCTGTGTCAGCTACATTTCGCTCTACCGCGTCAGAATCCAAACTGCCGATTTCAATGCTATCTGCCAATGTTTCGGCTGCAATTGTTTTTCCGTGTTCAGCCAGCGTTTCTGCCAGTAACGTTGAATCGGTAGCCAGCGCCACATCAATACGGTCAGTAAATTCGCAACCCAGTTCCTTACGTCGATCCTGAATCATTCGAATGAGATCTCGGGCATAACCTTCACGAATCAGTTCGTCTGTCAGTTCGGTATTCAGTACGACTACTGAATTCTTTCCCTGAGCAGCAGCCCAGCCATCTTTGGCCTGCAGTCGAACCTGAATATCTTCACTATCCAGAGAGATCGTTTCACCTTCTACTTCTATCGACACCATACCATCTGATTCCAATTGCGATAATAGCTCTGCCCCATTGGCTTGAGCCAGTATGGCTTTGACCTGAGGAATCAGCTTGCCGACTCGGGGACCTAACCTTTTAAAGTTCGGCTGAATTAGATAATCGATATATTGATCTGCATCAGTCACATATTCAATCTGCTTTACATTGAGTTCTTCTCGCAATAACGCGTCATGTGACTCGAGCCATTGTTTCCAGCCGACATCACCAAGTACAACCTCAACTTTTTGGAGTGGTTGTCTGACCTTGAGTTTTTCATTCATACGGGCACTACGTCCCAGGCTGGCAATCTCCCGCAACGTAGCCATGCGTGCTGACAGTTCCTGATTTTCCAGTTCTCTAATGGCGGTTGGGTAATCGCAAAGATGTACACTTTCTGGCACCCGCTCCCCAAAGACACCGGCCAGCGTGTTCCACATATATTCACTGAGGAATGGTACAAAGGGTGCTATTGCTTTAGTCAAAGTGACAAGACACTCGTAGAGAGTCCAGTAAGCATCGAGTTTGTCCGTACTCTGCTTTTCGACTGCCCAGAAACGATCGCGACTACGTCGTACGTACCAATTACTCATGGCATCAACAAATTCGTTCAAGGCTAAGGCGGCGCCATAATTGTCATAACTGTCCATTCTTACGACAACATCTTCGATCGTAGAATGCAATTCGCTCAGGACCCACTGATCGAGTTCACCGCGTTTCAGCACATCACGATAACCCTCTGCTGTACGAAGCTCTTCGGGCGATAACTCTCCCGCTCCCCCTTGAAGCAGATTTTCCGGTTCAAATCCATCGATATTGGCGTAGATCGTAAAAAAGCTGAACACGTTCCATAGACGCAGCAGGAATTCCGGAATGCTCTCTTTAATCGACTGTTCTTTATATCGAATTGGAGTCCAGGGTGCCTGATTCGCGAAGAAATACCAGCGTAGAGCATCAGCACCATATTTATCGAATATTTCGTTGGGTTCACGATAATTGCGTTTACTCTTGGACATCTTGCGACCGTCTTCACCAAGCATCAACCCCAGGACAATGCAATTTCGGTAAGGATGTGGATATTCATCCTGAGCCTGTCCCTGCCGGGCATTGGTACCAAACAACATCGTACTGATAGCTAACTGGCTATAAAACCAACCGCGCGTTTGATCGAGGGCTTCACTGATAAAATCTGCCGGAAACTGTTGCTTAAATTGCTCTTCGTTCTGCTGGGGATAACCCCACTGAGCAAACGGCATAGCGCCGGAATCGTACCAGCAATCAATGACTTCCGATACTCGCTCCATCCGCCCGCCTTCGGCATAGGGTGAGGCATAAGTAATAGCATCAATGTAGGGCTTGTGTACCTTAAGATGTTCTGACAAATCCGGATTGGCCGATTTAGCATTTTCCCAGACCTGCTCACCAAGGACGCCCTGTTTATCCAGCAATTCCTGATAAGAACCAATGGCTTCCATCTGACCGGTCTCGCTACAGACCCAGACCGGCAGCGGCGTACCCCAAAAACGTTCTCGGGAAAGTGCCCAGTCAACATTTGATTCAAGGAAATTACCGAATCGCCCGTCTTTAATGTGATCGGGGAGCCAATTAATCTGCTGATTATTAGCAAGCATATCATCACGGAAATCGGTTGTTCTTATAAACCAACTTTCACGAGGATACTGAATTAACGGGTCATCATCAGCACGCCAACAAAACGGATAGTCGTGTAAATACTGGTCCAATAGCAAAAGCCGACCACTTTCACGTAACTCCCGGCTAATGTCTTTATCAGCTTCTTTTACCCAACGCCCCGCATAGTCTCCGGCAACGTCAGTAAATTTCCCATCCGGACCTACAGCGCAAATCAGACCCGGTCCTTGCCCTTCAACAAAGCGCTGTTGTTCAGCGACCAGAATTTCATAGTCAGCTTCACCAAATGCAGGTGCCATGTGGACTAATCCGGTACCGCTGTCGGTGGTAACAAAATCAGCCGCCACGACACGCCATTGATGTACCTGTTGACCTCCTTCGACCAACTCCCCACTGGATTCTCCCTGATCTTTATAAAAATAATCAAAGGGTGGTTGATAACGAAGTCCCAGCAATTCAGAACCACTACAGGTCGATTCGACCGTCAGTTCGCGTTTAAACTGCCCGGCTAGCTTTTCGACCAGACTTTCGGCCACAATCAAAACGCGGTTTGTTTCACTATCACGAACGCGTGCATAACTCAAATCGACGTGAATCGCTGTAAATTGATTACTTGGCAATGTCCACGGCGTGGTGGTCCAGATCACAAGCGATTCCTCGGGATTATCCAGTAAAGGAAGTTCCACAAACACACTTGGATCTGCGACTTCGCGATAGCCCTGACCAACTTCACCAGCACTCAGGGCGGTTCCTCCCTGGGCCCACCACCAAACAATTTTGTGACCGCGATAGAGAAGCCCCCGGTCGAACAGATTCTTCAACGACCACCAGACACTCTCCACAAACGATTGATGATAGGTTACGTAGGCGTCATCCAGATTAACCCAAAAACCAAGACGCTCAGTCAGTGCTTCCCATTGCTGCATATAACGCCAGACACTTTCCTGACATCGATGAATGAAAGGTTCAACACCGTAGGCTTCGATTTCCTCTTTTGAGTGGATCCCCAACTCCTTGCAAACCTCAACCTCCACCGGAAGTCCGTGCGTATCCCAACCGGCTTTTCTTTCACATAAAAATCCGCGCATCGTTTTATAGCGGGGGAAGAGATCTTTAATTGACCGCGTCAGACAATGCCCCGGGTGCGGCATCCCATTGGCTGTTGGCGGTCCCTCATAGAACACAAAACGTTCGGAATCCCTGCGTTTCTGAAGGGATTTCTGATAAACGCCGTCCTGCTTCCAGCGAGCTAATATTTCACCTTCAAGAGAGGGGAAGCTGGGATTATTTGGTAATGGGTTGAACATATTTCGAATGCATCGTCACGAGGAACGCGGCTGTTTATCTAGCAAGCGACAGACTTAAGCCTGTCGTTACTTGCCATCTTTGTCATCTTTGCCATCACCTTTATCGTCATCGCTATTTTCTTTTTTCTCTTGAGCACCTTCTTTACCGTCATCTTCGGAAGCTTTTTTCTTTTCTGCCGGATCAACAAACACAAAGTCGTTTTCGAATTCCTCAACGACGTCATATTCATCTTCAGCTTCCTCTTCGAAGTCATCATCGAACTCATCGTCGAAGTCTTCTTCATCAAAGTCATCGAAGTCAAGTTCTTCATTTTCATCCTCAGCATATTCGCTGTCCGGATGCGACTGGCCAACAAACGACTCAGTGCCTATCGGAATTTGTTCTGTTTGCAAATCCGATTCCTTTGTTTCCGACGTCGCTAATACGATTGCCATTAATAACTCCTCAATGTCTCGTTCATGTTCGTAAATCCCCTGACGGCACTAACCATTGCACTGCAGGTAAATGATAGACGTTGTCAATTTATCTCAGGATGGATTATTCGACAACACTAGTATTCAAAATGTTCTCCACCAACCTCACTAGGTATGATAATCGGAATTAAACATAACATAGGCCGTTGTCAGATCACTTGTCCAAATCCGGGCCTGCTGGTCACCTTCATTTAACTCAACTTCGATCAATACGCTGTCACATTCAGCCATTGACTTACTGACTAAAGCAGCGTCAAAAGAACATGGTTCCCCGCCGTCAAACAGTAAAGTCTGATTGAGCCGCAACTTAAAGCCGCTTATGTCAAAATCAATTCCTGCATAACCGGCAGCAGAAGCAATGCGTCCCCAGTTTGGGTCATTTCCGGCCACACAGGTTTTTACCAGATTACTGCCCCCAATGGTTTCAGCGATCTGTTTCGCATCCTCGATTGAAGCAGCTCCCTTAACAAGAATTTCAATCAGGTGGGTTGCGCCTTCACCATCGGCTGGGATCTGCTTCGCCAGCTTGATCAGCGTCTGCTCAATCATATCAGATACCCCTGCAAGGTCGTTGCCAGTTAACGGATGGCTATTAGCTTGACCGTTGGCAAGCAACAGCACCGTGTCATTCGTGCTGGTATGCCCCTCCACGCTGATACAATTAAAACTCTTATCAACGGCCTTCTTTAGAATTCCGTGAACATCGCCCTGCGACAAATTGGCATCGGTGGTAACCGCTGCCAACATCGTGGCCATATTAGGCCCGATCATACCAGCCCCCTTGGCCATCGCCGCAATACGAACCGTGCCCTGACTCGTTTCGACTGTGGTACAGGCTGTCTTCCTATCCTTATCAGTTGTCAAAATCCCATTGGCCGCCTCGTAAAAAGCAGCACTGCTGCATCTCAGCTTCTTAACACCCTCAACAGCGGCCACTGACAGTTTTTCCATCGGTAGGAACTGACCGATAATCCCAGTAGACATCACAAGTACTTGTTCTGCTTCCAAGCCCAGTTCGAGGGCAACATCAGCCGCCATTTTTTGAGCATCGTTGATCCCCTGGCTCCCGGTACAGGCATTGGCGTTACCACTATTAATCACAATCGCCCGTGTCCGACTGCCTGGTGTTCTATCCCGACATAGAATAACCGGCGCGGCACAAACCAAATTCTGAGTGTAAACACCAGCCGCCACCGCATCATTATCGCTGACGATTAGCGAATAATCAGGTTTATCGGAGTTGGATTTAAGGCCGCAGTGATGTCCCGACCAACGGAAACCAAGCGGCAACCAATCTTCATTCATGTTTGTGCCGCCTTTAGAGAAGAGCCGTGGTCTCTTCATAACCACACATTAAGTTGAAGTTTTGAACAGCTGCACCGGACGCTCCCTTGATAAGGTTATCAAGACAGCTAAGCACGACGAGCCGCTCGCCTGACTGCGCTACATGCAGATCGACAAAATTCGTATTACGCACGGCCCGTGTTTCAGGAAGCTGTCCGATAACGCGAATAAAAGGTTCACTGGCATAACATTGTTCGAGCACCTGCATAGCATCGGCAGCAGTATTCTCTCCAATCGGCGTGGCATAACAAGTCGATAGTATCCCCCGATTCATCGGAACGAGATGGGGGGTGAAAATGACTTCGGCTGCTAGATCTCGCATAGTCAGAAACTGAGCAATCTCGGGAGCATGTCTATGAGTACCAACACCATACGCCTTAATGGATTCATTACATTCGGGGTAATGAAATGGCAATTTCGGCGTGCGACCTGCTCCGGTCACACCACTCTTCGAATCAACAATAACATCTTTCGCTGCGATGATTCCATGCTTAACTAATGGAACCAGAGGCAGGATTGCAGAAGTCGGGTAACACCCCGGGTTAGCGACCAACCCCGCTCCAACAATTTGCTGTCTGAATATTTCGGGTAACCCATAGGCAACATTGCCAAGCCGATCCGGATCCACATGGTTGACACCATACCACTTTTCATAGGTTTCCACATCCTGAAGCCGGTAGTCTGCGCTAAAATCAACCACCTTAACACCCCTGTCGACAAGTGGCTTAACACATTCTGCAGAAGCCGCATGAGGCAGACAACTAAAGACAAACTCGGCATTATCAGCCAACCAGTTGACGTCCAACGTTTGAAGGTGCAAGTCTAGACGCCCCCGCAACTCGGGATGTACTTCACTTACATGTGGCCTACCTTCCTGCCGTGTCGTCAATGCAACGATCTCAGCATGCGGATGTCGTACTAACAACTTCAATAACTCTAACGCTGTGTAGCCCGTTGCTCCCATTACTGCAATTCGCGTAGCCATGGTTTTATTTCCGGTACTGATTAATTCCACTCGAATAGAGGGGTTGTCAAACGAAACATATATTCTCGTCCGACCCTAAACCCACTGCCTTAAATAATAACCACTCAGTATATCTTTTAGTCGCGATTTGCTTAACGGGAGAAATCTGACATTAGTGCACTTAGCTCGGCCAACATCATAGCACTAGCTCCCCAGATCTCAGCATTTTCCACATGAAAACAGGGGACCTTTCTAAACACCCCGGCCAAATGCCGTACAGTGGTACCCACCCTACCGGTGCCCACAACTTCCAGTGGCACGTCAATAACCCTATCAATTTCCGCCTCGTCAATCTTATAGGAGGGAGGACGTTTACCAACACCAAGTACGGGCATTACAAGATTAACACTTCCAAACACATACAATGGGGTCAACATACCAAGCACTTCGATTTGCTCGGGCCTGATACCCGTTTCTTCAAAGCATTCACGAACAGCTGCCTGTGTCCAGCTTTCATCCCTCTCCAGACCACCACCCGGGAAAGCCATCTCGCCCGGATGAAATGCCAAATCATCACGGCGCTTCACCATAGGAACTGTGATTTCCCCGTCATCTGCATGCAGCAGTAACATTACAGAAGCACGCCTTGCATATCCGGGAGCCGGACCTCGATGACGACCATAGCTCATCGCTGGCTCCAACGCCATCTGTGCCTTAGCGCCAGGTAGTGATTTATTAAGGCGATTACGAAGGTATTCTTTTAACTCTTCCATCGTCAATCACCTACAAATTTAAACACAGCATAATACGAAAATTTACCTGCCGGCGGGTACACCCTGCTAAAACGTTGATCATCGGCAAATCGATTGCGTGATTCATCGGAAAACTGTGTCAGTACTAAATACCCTGCACCATACTGCCGGCAATTCTCTGCCAACTGATCATTACTCACGTAACTCAGGCTACGTTTACCATCGACAAAGGGATAAACTGTTTTTCGCCGTTCATACCATTCCAACAAGGATACCGCATCCTGAGGCATGTCCTTCCGCGATACAACCTCAGCACGCTCGGAATACCACTTAAACGTCTGCTGACGTAACGGAGTCATCACGATTGCATCCGCAGGTGAATTATTCTTTATCCATAAGCAGGCCCATTTCCAATGGCGATGAATGCGAAGCGTGTTCTCCTTTCTTGCTTGCGGGTCCAGTTTCCTTGAATGAGGCAGTGCCAGGATGTCTCCGCGTGGACGCGGATCCCAATAGCGTTCTGTTAGCGCATCCCCCACATACAGCCCGATAATGAGTAAAAGAATACTACCTCTAAGCCTGATTGTGCTGCCGGTTTCGCCGGAAACGCCAAAGACAACAATGCATACCAATGAACTGACTGCCAAAGGTATTAACACATCTCCGGTCCGATAGAAATAAAACCGCAACAGCCGATGTTGCAATGGCGACTCGTTACCAAGAATCAAGGTAATTAGTACGCCCGCGACTACGACGACAAGACTAACAACGGCCGGGTACACCATATCTCCATGAGACCTCTCTCGCCATCGCCATGACAATTTCCATGCAAGTGCCAGGCCGATCACCATTGTCAGGAACATAACAATCCGTTCACTGGAAAAGGTCGTAATGACAAGATGGTGAGGCAACCGCACATGCACGTACAAATAATTTGCTTCTGCTACCACATTCGGAGCAGCACTCGAAAGCATCAGTCCGGGGATCAATCCGCATAAAGAGATCGAACCGCCGAGTAACAGGTACCATACTTCCGTGCGTCCCGGTTTGTCTTTATTTTTCAATAACTGCAGACCCCGACAGGCTATTAAACAAAGTACAATCCAGCCTCCTGCCAGTACGTGCAAGGAGGACGCGGCACCAAGAAGTAACCAAGTTTTATTCCACTTTTGATCGAGCGTCGTACGAATAGCCCAAAATGCAAACCCATAAGCAATCGTCTTAGCCTCAAAACCGCCGATCACCCATTCTCCGGCGAGATGACAATATTCGTTTAAGACGACGAACAACGAACCAAGCAAAAGTCCGCTCAGTCGGTCTCTGTGTAATTTACGCCCGATTGATACCAATGCTGTAGCGAGCAAAGCCCAGGAAAGAATCCTGCCAATCCAGGCCACCACAGGCAATTCAAACAGTAATGTAAGCCAGCCAAACAACCAATAAAAAGCAAGATGCGCATCGGCCGACGATAGAAAGAAATCATACGGGGCAAATCCCGGATTCCAATAATGCTTAGCTTTGGCTAAGTAATGTGCCTCATTTGCGTCCGGTGGGGGATTTCCATGCGACACCGCGAAGACCAGTATCAACAGGAATACTTCCAATAAGTAGTCCGCCCACTTTATTCCTTGCTTTTGCGTCTTAGCGTCCAAATTATTCTCTCAGCATCTTCTCTAACGCTCAGCCTTCCACGGCAGAAATAGCCTTGAAGTCACCTTTAAGCGATTGATAAAGACTTTGGTATACAGGAAAGCGGTCATCGTAAATTCGCTTTGCCTTTCTATCCACCGGGGTCGAACTGGTTTCACGAATCGTAGCAGCACATGCCTGCTGAATATTTTTATAAGATCCCGCTCCCACGGCAGCCAGTAATGCGACCCCGTAGGCCGGTCCTTGTTCCGCATTAATCGTCACTGCCTTGGTGCCAAATACATCGGCCTGCAATTGACGCCAAAGTTTGCTTTTCGAACCACCGCCTGAAACACGCACCTGCTTGACCGGTACATTCATCCCACGGATGATTTCGAGACTATCACGCATCGAATAGGTTACCCCTTCCATAATGCAACGCGCGACCTGTGCACGCTTATGTGCCAGCGTCAGTCCGACAAAACAGCCCCGAGCATCGGGGTCCGCATGTGGAGTTCTCTCTCCGGCCAGATACGGTAAAAAGAATAACCCGTCCGAGCCTGGACGCGATTTAGCTGCTTCACGGTTTAATACGTCGTAAACCTGATCGCCAACTTCAGCACACAAATTCTCTGCAAACCATTGCAGTGATCCCCCGGCACACAGGTTAACCCCCATCATGTGCCACTTACCACGAACCGCGTGACAGAACGTATGTAGCCTTCCATCAGGATCTACCTGCATTTGATCACTGTGTACAAACATCACACCAGAGGTACCAATTGAGGTGGAGAGTATGCCGGATTTCACAACCCCAGTCCCAATGGCATTGGCGGCACAGTCGCCGGCACCACCTACGACAACACAATCAGTGGTTAACCCCAGCGTTTTAGCCGCCTTTTTCGTCAACGTCCCGGTGACATCTTCTGATTCATAGACCTGACCAAACAGCGACTCGTCCAATTCAAGCTTGCCAAGCAACTTTCTCGACCAGGCGCGTTTCTTCACATCCAACAGCAACATCCCACTAGCATCACTTACCTCGGTGGCATATTCACCGGTTAAACGGCGGCGTATATCATCTTTAGGTAGTAGTACTCTGGTAACACGTTCAAAATTCCGCGGTTCGTTGTTTCGTAGCCAAAGGATTTTCGGAGCAGTGAAACCTGTAAGTGCAGGATTCGCGACCATGCGTATCAACGCCCGGCGTCCCCCTGCCCGACTTTCAATTTCCTCGCATTCCTGAGCCGTACGCTGGTCGTTCCAAAGCAGTGCCGGACGGATTACCTGGTCGTCTTTATCCAGAAACACACTACCATGCATCTGGCCAGACAGCCCGATCGCTTTAATGGACGATGCTGACTTTCCGGATTTATCAACCACCTCGCGTATGGTCTTAACAGTCGCCTTCCACCAATCATCCGGGTTCTGCTCGCTCCACAACGGCTTGGGGTGAAATAGTTTATAAACGGCACTGGATTCTGCCAGAATCCTACCCCGTTCATCAATCAAAATGGTTTTGGTTCCGGAAGTTCCAATATCTACGCCGAGAAAATAACTCATCCTGTCTCCAACATCTTGTGGGCGAAAATTTATTTGATCGGCCCGTTTGAACACGACGGGACGTACAATAGGGATATTCTATTACCTTCACTGGCTTTAACAAAGTCACCTTTGCTCACCTTATCTTTTTCTTGTTTAAGCCTTATGTCTCAATTCTTACTTGCCACAACTCTGCTATTGATTAGCCCACTACTTGAAGCGGCCGACACTATAACCTTACCGGTACCTTCTGGGTGGAGAGTGGAAAACACTGCCTATCCACCCCCATGGGCAAAAACCCTGCCCTGGAAAGGTACGATTCAATTACGGTTTCCTAAGGGATTCTTTGAACCTGAAAGCGATTACTTTTGGTCCTACCCTAT
This sequence comes from Planctomycetaceae bacterium, assembly GCA_002709045.1. Classification (GTDB taxonomy): domain Bacteria; phylum Planctomycetota; class Planctomycetia; order Pirellulales; family Pirellulaceae; genus UBA721. The sequence continues at coordinate 26,863 of PAPJ01000007.1, forward strand.
TCTCTACCAGCTTAAAGGTGACTGCATCAGAAATGAAGAGGAGCTACGTCAGGCGTTAATCGAATACGATGCCGGCCTCTACACGCAGCAATATCCCAAACAACAGATCAAACTGAGTATTTCCCCAAAAAAGTCCGCCGATAAGTATCCACTCATTGTTTTCGACGGGTTCGATCCCTTCACGACAAAGAAGCCGTTGCGGACATGGATTGTATTTCATCGACGCTACGAGAAAACATCCGATACCACCATCGTGTTACTATTACGCAGTTCACAGCAATACAATCCCCAGCACCCGGTATGGAAAGACTTGACGTCACAGTTCCGCAGCAAAGCCGGCTTCTAATTCTTGGGCATATCAGCAACACCCACCACCCGGCCTAATGACCAGGTGGTTAATTTGCTTCCCATAAAAAATTCTCCCACCTGATTGCCCCAGGCGTCTGTCTTTTTTTGATGGAACAGATAGGGCGCAAGACTTCCATCATTTCTGCGTATCCAATACCACTGCATGGGTACCATTTCTTCTTGCATTAATACTAGTCCACAGCAGGGTGATAACCGGTTACTTTGGTTGCAATGCGATAAAATCCCTTGCCTGCCGTGATATAGAGAGTATGTATTTCCTTGCCCCGTCCAAAGCTGGCATTGGTTGGCAATTCCGGTGTTTCGATATACCCTAACTCTTCGCCATCTGCTGAGAAGATGACAATGCCGAATCGACTTGCGCTTCGAACAGCTGCGTAAATCCGGCCATCTCTATCAACGGTCATCCCATCGACACCGGTCTCTTTGCCAAAATTGTGTATCACTTTGCGCTTCGTCAATTCCCCGTGACGATTGATTCTGAAAGAATTAAGCGTCATTGGTCCCGGCTCGAACCCGGTTTCCAAATCGGCCTTGGCTGAACCGTTATCTGTCTCAGCGATATAGATTATTTTTTGATTTGGCGAGAGGACAATTCCATTTGGTTTTTCTATTTCTGTAGTTGCAATCGACAGAGTTCCATCGGGATCTAAGCGATAAACATCAAAACTGTCTAATTCTAATTCCTCCGGTCCGACATATTTCGGGTCTGTAAAGTAAACGCGTCCCGTACGGTCAATCACGATATCGTTAGGCGAATTGAATCGCTTACCCTGGTATTTTGCCTGCAACACTTTCACCGAGCCGTCTTTCCTGAATTCGACCAAAGCACGGTGGCCACCCAAAGGCGATGCACAACATCCAAGTAGTCGACCATCGCGCGTAAACATGAGTCCATTACCCATTCCGCTATCAGGACAATACACGGTAGTCTTGCCTGTCCGAGGATCAAACCGCATCACGCGCGCCGGCCCCGAATCAAAGGGCTGAGCAAAGTCCGAAAAATACATATTCCCGTCAGGCCCGGCCGCGGCACCTTCGGTAAAGCCGCCTTCTTCCCACAGCGTTTCGAGAGTCGCTCCCTCGATCAGAATACCTTTACCTCCTTCAACTATTAAGTCATCTGCCATCGTGGCTCCTGCTATCAGCATGATTACCAAAAAACTGCAATAAACCCGCTGCATCTCTCACACCCTTTCTGAAAACCGGTTCGAAACAAATCTCTAGTGGAACAACCCACCTGTTACGATCGCCTCAACCCGTTTGAACGTTGCGTTCCATTGTATCACTTCGATTGTGACTTCGCTCTTCAGAGGAAACTCAGCATTTTCAACAGTCTCGGCTAACGAATCGTGAAAATAGAGTTCCACTTCCGTCCCGTCTGAAAGACTACCTGTAACTGTTCGGCCTTTTTGATAACCCTCTGGGAGCCTAAAGGAAAAAGTTCTTTTGGAGGATTCCAGTTGGAGCTGAATGGTGTAGGAGGACTTAGTGAATTCACTTATTAGGCTCTTGGCTTCAGTGGAGTAAGGTTTTGCGACTTTCAAAGCCTGAACTTTATCTTCCAGCCGATCTTCGTGGAATACACCCGAATTATCCGGCGAGGATTGCAACTCCGGCAATTCGGATTGTTCCTCATGTTGATCGTTATTTAATGGGGCTCTGGTTGAAGACGTATCTGCCGTATGCGTCTCGTCCTGCGAACCTGATGGCCTAGTGGGGTTGTCCTCATCAACTGTTCGCAACTCACTGGCGTTGTCATCAAGCATCTCCGATGATACCCGCGTTTTGTTCTCATCTCGACTCGATCTATCAACATCGCTTCCCTGAAGTTCTGCCGTCGGACTATTATCGTTCGGATCGGACATTGGAGTTAATACAGGGGCATCTGTTTTCACGAGCTGTTTATGGAGATGAATAAGATTTGACTCGGGATCAACCATGTTTAGCAGAGAAATCCAACCCCGATACTCCGCCATCGTTACCGTTAGTTTTTGACCGGTTTTAATTCTATGCTGAATAGAACGTAACCAACGACGACGTTTGCGAGAAAGATTCACTTTAGAGTTCACTACCAGTCCTGTCACTTCCTGACGCCGGTGCCGGCGAATAATCCTTTTCTTCTTTCGGTTCAAGTTGTAGCCATAGATTCGAAGGATAACACCCACTCGCTGAAGCAGAGCATGCACTAATTCTCTATTATATTTCTCCATTGAAAATGTAATGTCGTCAGCATACCGCGTGTAATTTGCGTTGAAGCTTTGGGACAGGCTAAACAGACGATCATCCATCGATTTGTTAACAATATTACTTAGTACAGGACTCGTTGGCGCACCCTGAGGTAAGCCCTGTTCATAACATACCAGCTTGGTTAACAAATCAGCTGCGTCCGGAGTCCACCCGGTTGTGACAAAATAACGGTTAATCCGCATCTTCTTAGTATTAGGAAAGAATTCCCGGATATCGAGCTTGACGATCACTTCCTGACCAACATGTTGCCTGGCGTTATCGACGATGGATTTACCCTTTACAAAGCCACATGCTGCCGGGTGCACGATGTAATAGGAAAACAGTTTATGATAGAGAGCATATTGAATTTTTTTTGTTAGCTCATCGGGAATCTGAAGTTCTCTAACACCACCGCTACGTTTCGGAATCCGCACAATTTCGTACGAAGGATCCCACTGTGGATCTAATTTCTCTAATTCCGGTACCAGTCGATAGATCCTCGATTTATCTGACGGTTTTCCATATTTAGTAATTGCTTCCTTCCGCTTTCTTTCAAGATACTCAGCTTTACTAATGCTTCTCTGACCATCGGGAACCAGGATTTTTAGCTTGTTAAAGAATTGGATGACAGCAACAAAAAACACGATCATAAAGATGACCAACGAAATAAAGCAAAGCGCCTCTCCTCCATCGAGTGCAAGAATTATTCCGTCATTCATTACTCTTTACCGTTTATAACCGGTTATAAAAATAGGTTGGTCCAAGTTCAACCCGGACCAACCTTTAGACGATTCCCTGCTATGGCTATGCCAATACCACGATTCCACTTAGGAATTCGGTATTCACCGCAGCGAAGCAAGAAGTGAATACCGAATTCCTAAGTGGAATCGTGGTACAAATACCCCTCGTTCCTGCAGTCTACAAGAATGACGAAACATCACCCTATAAATCGCCAAGGCTATCGCTAGGGCAATAGCCTACATAAAAGACGAGTGTTTTCGCAAGCAAACTAACGAAAATCTATAAAGCGATGTGTATAGTCTTATTAGGGAGTTTTTTAGGACTTCTTTGAAGCGTCACAACGAGCGGGGCTATCGCTATGAGAAGAACTACTGTCACTATTTTCTTGTTTTTACTGTGGTTTACCGTTGCGTCTCATTGCTCCGGCGAAGACCTTCTTGTAACGATTGGTGAAAAAACCACCCGCATTACGAACCCTCTCAAGCCTGATGGGTACCCTGATTATTTGGCGGCATTGAACTCACATTTCTTAGGTAAGTCAACACCTGAGAACAATCTGGCAGTGGGACTTTGGAAAATAACCGGTCCCGTCGAACTTTCCCCGGATCTTAAACCACTGTTCTTTAGAGCCTTGGGAATTGACGACATCCCCAACAAGGGTGATTATTTGGTTGACTTTGCGACCTATTACAGACAGCGGCTTGGAGTTTTTGACTCCGACAACAGCACTCTTGATGAATTTAAGGGCAAACAAAAGAAATACGACGATGCTTATAGCTTTGTGATGGCTAACAAATGGACGAAAGAAAGTCATCCTGAAGTATTTCAGTGGTGGAAAAAGAATCGCAGTCACATAGAAGCAGTTCTTAAAATTACCGAAACGCGTGACCAGTATTACAATCCGTACATATTACCCCACGTTTCTCAGGACGGGGACAACGACCAGTTCGCGCCGGAATTGATTTCAATACCTCTTCCTGGTGCCATACAGGCTCGTGAGGTTGCGCGGACCTTAAAAGTCAATGCCCACTATCACCTGGGAAACAACGACATCGATGCTGCAATGCGAACTTCAATTGCCACACATCGAATTGGGAGACTAACCGCGCGAGGCGGAACTCTTATCGAGGGGCTAGTTGGCGTGGCAATCAGCGGGATCGCCTTTTCGATCGATCGCCAGATACTAACCGCCGATACGCTTAATGCCAAACAACTTCAGGAACACCTGGCTCAGTTACGCTCGCTGCCTGCCATGCCATCATTTTTGGATAAAATCAATTTAAGTGAGCGTTATATGTTCCTTGACGCTGCGATCCATGTTGCAAAACACGGGTCTTCCAGCTTAAACCTTTCCGATGGCTCGACAGACAGACCTCATCCAATTGTTAAAGAATTGGGGAAGGTATTCTCCTCAAGCTTCGTTGATTGGGATCATGTCTTACGCCAAGGAAATTATTGGTATGACGAAATCTATCGGATCGGAAGTATTAATAATGTCCATGAACGAACGAAACAATATGCTGAGTTCGAGAAACGTTTAAAAACCCTTGCCAGAGAAACCAGCGATCCTGTTAGCTTGGCAAAAAAGGTACTACTAAGCGGAAAATCACTTCCAGCGATTACCAGCGAACAGATAAGTAATATTATGGTTGGCCTGATGTTGCCTTCACTTGGTGCAGTGATCAGCGCGGAAGACCGAGCCTTAATGGAAAGTGAGATCATTCAGATTGGTATTGTTTTGGAATTACACTATCTGAAATCGAAGTCTTACCCCTCAAGCCTCAAAGCTCTGGTCGGTCCTCTCCTAAAAGAATTACCACAGGATCGATTCAACGAGAAAGGGCTCAGTTATCAGAGTACGCCAAAGGGCTACTTACTGTATAGCTTTGGTCGGGACCGTCAGGATAATCGGGGTCGAAGCTACGATGACGAACCTTCCGCAGATGACATCGTCCTGAAACGACAACGTTAAAACGCAAATTCGACGATTCCGCTGTCATCACGAATGTCCGGATTTCCGCCTCTTGATTTTAAATGCATTGCCGCGGACAGGTCAATTTTTGAGCCCTTAAAAGAGGTTTCTGTAAACGAGGTTCGTTCGCCCCAGATAGTCGGCAAAATTGTTGAAGGTTGAATACAATTGACACTAGCATTCACATCAGCGACCCCCTCTAAATCCTGACTTTTCAAGTAAAACACTCGTCGTTGATAATAAAGGTAGTCAAGACCCTGCATGGGAGCATCTGCCGTCAATTTCGAATAACCGACCACGATTTGATCTTCATTCGCAGTTAATAGCGGGCCGCGCCTACTTCGGGCATTTTTAACAAAAGCCGTGCGCACGTATGGTAAATCCAAAACAGGTCGAATCCAGACAATGCTACGCTCAAAAGCCAGCGGATTATCCTGTTCCCAATCCACAAGGTTATCCGCTGAAATCACTCGCCGAATCTCGAGTCTTCCATCTTCATGCATGATATTCCTAGTTTTCACCATTTTTAACGGTCTCCTTTGAGAAACCCGCAGATTTTGTCTTGCAACGCTATAGAGTGATGCAAGCTACGTGCCAATTCTATTTTTTTTGTCAATTCCTTCCAACTAAAGGGAAATACGTTGTTATTAGTCGCTCGGGATTATCTACAATGCATCGGAGATGTATCAAAATCTCACACTGGTGTATCATTTGCAAACAGATCATTGACCGTACTTAGGCAAGCATGCTAGCGGCTTAGGACAAATCCAAAACAGTACTTCCCTGCTATTTCAAACAAATCCATGACAATCACAGCAACCGTTCTTGCCGGAATCCCCAAATCCAACTATTCGCTTTATCACAAGGTTCGATTTCTAGTCGGCGATCCAACGGCTTTAATTACGATTCAGGGTGGTTCGGATGACCACTCGATGTTTATCGTACGAGATATCGAAATGCAGAGGGCACGCCGTGATGCGCGTGCAGATCGTATTTCATGTCCGGCAGATCATAAGCCTGAATCGGGGCTATCCGGCGATCGTGAAACTGCTACTGCCCAGGCCACGGCCGAATACCTCGTTGGTCAAAACGTCACGACGATCACAACAGACCGTACTCTCCCCTACATCTTTGCTCATCATCTCTTACTTCGCGGACTGGAAATTCAATATGACGCTAATTTAGGAGTTCTGGAACGTCGCCAAAAGGATGCGGAAGAATCAGCATGGCTACAGCAATCGCAAGCAACCACTGAAGATGCCATGCGGATGGCTTGTGAACTGATCGCCAATGCCGATGTCAATGACCAGCAACAGCTAATCGACGGTGGCGAAGTTCTCACATCCGAACGCGTACGCTCGGCTATTGACATCTTTCTACTGGAACGGGATTACTTGAATCCTAAGAGCATTGTAGCTTGTGGCATAACTGGAGCTGATTGTCATGACTATGGAGCCGGCCCCCTTTATTCCGAACAACCGGTCATTGTCGACATCTTTCCTCAAAATCGAAAGACACTTTATTACGGCGACTGCACTCGCACTGTCGTGCATGGTCATATCTCGGACAATCTTGTTCGCATGCACATGGCGGTATGCGAAGCTAATGCAGCAGGCTGCTCCGCCGCCCGTCCCGGAGTTACCGGCGAGGACGTACATAAGGCAACTATTCAGGTCATTCTGGAAAATGGATATAAAACCGGCCTTCCAACTGAACGCGATCCTGATTCTTTTTGCAGTATGACCCATGGAACAGGTCACGCCGTTGGCCTTGAAGTCCATGAACCTCCCCTGCTGGATTTCGGCGGTCCGGAATTACTCGTCGGTGACTGCCTAACTATAGAACCCGGATTGTATTGCCGAGCGGTGGGAGGCGTCCGCGTTGAAGATATGATCATTCTTACCCCAGAGGGTAACCATAACTTAAACAAACTCTACACCGGACTCGACTGGAAGAATTAATACGCTCATGAATATTGTCTCATTAATCGACCATGCAATCCTTCACCCTACAGCCGGGGAAACGGACCTTGAGACTGGCTGCCGATTGGCTGCTGAACTTGGAGTCGCATCGGTTTGCGTGAAACCCTATATGGTTAAACAAGCAACGGAATTCCTCACAGATTCGCCAGTGGCTGTGGGGACTGTAATTGGCTTTCCTCACGGTGGGAATACAACGATCGTCAAAAGTGCTGAAGCTGAGCAAGCCTGTATCGACGGCGCCGTGGAACTGGATATGGTTGTCAATGTCGGGCGTGTGCTGGCTGAGGACTGGGAATATGTACAAGCAGACATTGCCGCCGTTCAGGTGATTGCGCAAAGTCATCACGCATTGTTGAAAGTTATCTTCGAAACTGACTATCTGACAGATTCACATATTGTCGAACTGTGTAAACTCTGTTCTGACCTGCAGGTGGACTTTATTAAAACATCCACCGGATTTGGGTATACAAAACGCGAAACAGGGGACTACAACTATTCCGGTGCAACAATCCAGCACATCCAGCTTATGCTGGACAACGTAAGCGGTGTCGTGCAGGTCAAAGCATCAGGTGGGATCCGCACTTATCAGGATGCAATAACTCTTGCCGAAATGGGAGTTACAAGACTTGGCACAAGTGCCTCCCAGGCAATTGCAGAGGGCGGAGCGGGGGAAAGTTACTAGACTCGTGACCAATGCCTCTTATACAACTCCGCCGGTGGAACTAATTCGCTTAAAACGTGATGGCCATGCACTTACGGAATCACAGATTTCACAGTTAATCACGCAGTATCAGGAGCATCGTCTACTCGATTCACAAATGGCAGCCTTTGCCATGGCGACTTGTGTTCAGGGGATGACCAGCGATGAAACCTACTATCTAACCAAAGCCATGCTTAACAGCGGAACCCGTCTGGCCTGGCCACCGGGTCCTGCTGTAGTAGACAAACATTCCACTGGTGGAGTTGGTGACAAAGCCTCTCTGCTGATTGCTCCGCTGCTGGCCAGTTTCGGGGTTCGTGTCCCAATGATTTCAGGACGTGGGCTTGGAATCACTGGAGGAACACTCGACAAGCTGGAAAGCATTCCTCAGTTTAATACATCTCTTTCGCTTAACGAATTACAGGAAATCGTTAATTCAACAGGCTGTGTCATAGCTGGTGCTACTGAACAGATTGCACCGGCCGACCGAAAACTATATGGTTTGCGTGACGTAACGGGCACAGTTGCCTCGATTCCCTTAATTACCTCAAGTATTTTGTCCAAGAAACTGGCTGAATCGCCCGATGCACTTATCTTTGACGTTAAATGTGGAACCGGGACATCGATGCAAACGTTTGAAGAGGCCCAGGAACTGGCAGAGATGTTAGTCCAGACATGCGTACGTTTTAACGTCAAAGCGAAAGCAATCATTACCGATATGAATCAGCCTCTCGGAACTGCCATCGGAAATGCCGCGGAAGTCCGCGAGGCTCTACTTTCATTTGCCGGATCAGGTCCTGCAGACCTCGTGCATCTGGCGACGACATTTGTCTTTGAACTATTAACACTTGCCGGTAAAACCCTTACGTATCAAGACGTTGCTGACAACCTCACCAATGGGCATGCACAAAATCACTTTGAAGATATGGTTGCCAAACAGGGCGGTAACCTTTGTCAGCTTACAAGCCCCAACTGGACACCCCTGATTGCCGCAGAGGACGGATATCTAGCCCGCGTAAATACGGGCGCGCTGGGAGCTCTCCTTGTCCGCATGGGTGGCGGACGTCAATTACCCGAAGATACACTCAACACACAGGTGTCACTAGCAGTTCCCAAAAAAGTCGGGGATTCTATTACAAGAGGAGAGGTGATTGGCGCCGTTTCACATCCTGCCCCGGAAGCCTATCTCGAGCAACTCCGGGAAGCACTTCAAATTTCCGCAGCCCCCGTGGATCCCCGACCCTTGATTATCGGTACGGTTATCCAAAACGATCAATAGGAACAACCATGTCACCAGCAGAGTTAATTCATCTTGCCACCGAGGTTCGGAAAAAGGCTTTCGCTCCATTTTCACATTTTACGGTGGGGGCTGCCGTAGCCAATGCACAGGGGGATTACGCCGTTGGATGCAACGTTGAAAATGCGGCCTTTGGCAGCACGATTTGTGCAGAAGCCGGTGCGTTAAGCCAGGCGGTTGCTCAGGGCATCGAGGAGATAACCAACATTGCTATTGTTACTGAGACAGGTGCTGCGCCTTGTGGTAACTGCAGGCAGTTAATTGCACAACTGGCTCCGAACTGTCACGTACATCTGGCTTCGACTGCTGCCCTGCAAATCCGCACTCTCAGCATCCGCGAGCTACTGCCTGACGCATTTACCTCGCTTGAATGATTTTATTTAAGTAACTCCGGCAATTGATTTGCAACCAAAGTGCATTGTTCAAATGCTCTCGCAAGTTGAAGCACCTCCAAGTCACGACGAAATCCAGCGACGATCTGCAGGCCGACGGGTAAACCCTCTAAAGTAAAACCGGCGGGAACAGAGATAGCAGGCATGCCGGTTGCAGTCACAAAATAACAGGATTTCATCCAATCAACATAAGTCTCCATCTCGACATCATTAATCTTCTCGACAAATGGCTGCGTGATCGCGAAGGGAGCAACCTGACTTACCGGTGCTATTAAATAATCAAACTTCTCAAAAAACTGTCTCGTCTTTTGAAAAAGAATCGTACGACGTTGCTGCGCCTTCCCTATCTCCGGGCCAGTCAATCTTCTACCTTGTTCAACATTCCACAGCACCGTCTCTTTTATCAAGGATTCATGTTCAGCGACTAGCGCACCAAATTTCATTTCAAAACGAAATGCTCTGAGAACCTTAAACACTTCATCTGCGCCATCAAAATCAAGGCAGGCGTCTTCTACAATACAGCCCAATTCCTCAAAAACAACTCGCTGTTTTTCAATCACGTCGCGTACTTGTTGTTCCACCGGAAGACCACCCAATGTCGGGGCAAACGCAACGCGTTTACCGGTCATATCCACATCCAATGATCGCGCAAAGACCGAACCGGGTTGTTGGAGGCTTAAGGGGGCACGATCATCCGGCCCGGCCATCACTTGCAACTGCAAGGCGATGTCCTCAACGTATCTTGCCATCGGCCCCTGCACGCCGAAGGAAAACCAGGCATTATCACTTGGCCAACTCGGCACACGTCCGGTCGACGGTCGAAATCCTACAACATTACAGAAGTTTGCCGGATTACGCAGACTACCACCCATATCGCTACCATCAGCAATCGGCAGCATTCTGGTGGCTAAGGCCACCGCAGCACCACCGCTACTACCACCGCATGTTCTGGAAAGGTCATATGGATTGCATGTCGCTCCGAAAACATTATTAAAGGTCTGCGATCCGGCTCCGAACTCCGGTGTATTAGTCTTGCCGAGTGTCACCACTCCGGCAGCATTAAGACGTTCAATCAGTAATTCGTCCCGTTGAGGAATATTATCAGCATAGATTGGACTACCATAGGTGGTGCGAATGCCTTTGGTCATCACCAGATCTTTGTGTGCGATTGGCAAACCGTGTAATACTCCGGTTGCTTCACCTCGGGCTTGAGAATCATCTAATGCCTGAGCGCTAGCTTCAGCCTGCTCTTTGACCAGCGTCACGATCGCATTCACCGAGGGGTTTATTTTTTCTATCTGCGCGAGGTGTAGAGCAAGCAATTCACGTGCTGAAATATCGCGATTTTCGATCATTGCTCGCAATTGCACTGCCGACCGGTTTAAGACTTCATGCATGGCTCATTTACCTTAAGAATTAGAAACCAAACAGGCTAATGGCGTCACCATAGAGCATGCCGGCAAAACAGGCCGTCATAAATGCCGCCAATGTTCCCCCCAGCATCGCACGCAAGCTGAGTCGTGCCAAATCACTACGCCGCCCCTTAGCCAGACCGCCGATGCCAGCGATTTGAATTCCAATAGAGCCAAAGTTTGCGAAACCGCATAAAGCATAGGTCAAAATCATCGAAGTTCGGTCGCTGAGCGCTGTTGCAGGATCGGCTTGTACTTCAGCCAGTAGATCATAGGCAATAAATTCATTCGCGATCAACTTGTAACTCAGTAACTCGCCGGCTTTCAGGCATTCTGCCGAGTCTATCCCCATCACCCAGGCAAGCGGGGCAAACAAATAGCCCATTGTTGTTTCCAACTTCCATTGATAATCGACCGTTGCTTCACCGGACACTAAATTTACTGACCACTCGACGACCTCTCCGGAAAAAGAAAAGCACCACTTAGCCATCGCCAGCAATGCCATAAACGCAATTAGCATCGCCCCAACGTTAAGCGCCAGTTTCAGGCCCACACTTGCGCCCTGAGTGGCCGCGTCGACCACATTAACCGGGCCATCGTTTTGTTTGGCAATAACGACACCGCTTCCCAAAGTCTGCGGCTTATCAACTTCGGGCTGCAGTAGTTTTGCAACCACCAACGCAGCCGGCGCGGAGATCACCGAGGCACTCACCAAGTGAGTGGCATCAATGCCCATGCCAATATAAGCTGCCAAGATACCGCCCGATATGGTCGCAAATCCACCGACCATCAGCGACATTAACTCTGAATTCGTCATTTTTTCGATATAGGGTTTCACGACCAATGGCGCCTCTGTCTGCCCAACAAACACATTCGCAGCGGCTGCTAATGTTTCGGCTCCCGAAGTCCTGAAAGTAATACGCATCAACCAGGCCATGGCCTGCACAATCGGCTGCATCAAACGTAAATAATAAAGAATGCCCATCAGCGATGAAAAGAAAATGATGGTTGGCAGCACTTTGAAAGCGAAAAAGAATTCTTCGAAATTAGTACCAAACACGCTTTTCGAACCTTCGTCCACAAAATCCAACATCCCGGAAAACATATTGCCCAACATCGTAAACAATATATTCCCTTCTGTAGTCCGCATTACCAACAGGGCGAGCACCAGTTGCAAACCAAGACCGCCAACCAAAACACGGTAATTGCGTACAGACCTGTTCTTCCCCATGGCCCATGCCAGTAGCAGCATCGCCAGAATACCGAGTCCACTAATCAATCTCAGACTGTCGTCGGATTCTCCCATATTTGCTTTTCACTCTCTCCGTATTACTTAAACATCGGTGCGTTGTACTAAACGGTGCCGAAATAACGGTCTCCGGCATCTCCCAATCCTGGCAGGATGTAATTAATATCATTCAAGCCATCATCAATACTACAGGCTGTCACCGGTACATCCGGAAATGCTTCCTGCAAATTCACAATTCCCTCGGGAGCAGCAATAACGCATCCAAACGAGATTTTCTCGATGCCACGCTTTCTCAAAGCTGAGATTGCTGCTATTGCTGACCCGCCTGTTGCCAACATCGGGTCCACTACAATAGCTGAATCGACTGAAGGTGACTCCTGTAGTTTGTTGTAATAGGGTACAGGTGTCGCAGTTTGTTCATCTCGATACATACCTAAATGGAATATATGCACTTCGGGTAATAACTCGCGAAATGGCTGCACGAGCGCCAAACCCGCTCGCAAAATCGGCACGACTGCCACCTGTTCGCTGATAACAGCCCCTTCTGTCGGCATCAACGGAGTATCGATTGGTACCGTTTCAGTCACAAGGCCTCCGGTTAAATCCATTGCTAGAAATAAGCCTAGTTTGTCTAATGCCTGTCTAAAACAACTGATGTCTGTGTTTACATCTCGCAGGATCGACAGGTAATGTTTGACGATTACGTGATTTATTTCAAATACATTACTCAAAACTTCCTACTTTCCCTAAACAGACTCCCTAGCAAGGTTAACCTCTGCCGTACAAACCGGACGGCTGCCTTAATATTAATCGAAACGGATTCTAAATTCACTTGCCACGCCGTGGTTAAAAGCTAACATCGAAATAAATAGCTCTTTTCGTAGTCAAACTTTTTGGGCTTTTACCATCCAACTCCTTTATCAGACATTTATGGTTTTACCATGCGAAAACAACCATTACTCGCAGTTTTGCTATTGTTGTTCATCAGTTCGGGGCGGCTACTTGCTGTTAATCCAACGACCATTCAGAAATACATAACAGACCTTCGTCACGCCGACCATGAAATCTGGTATTTGACAACACGGCAGTTGCCTCAATATGAAAATCTTGAGCAATCTGTAGGAGACATCGGTTACTACAAGATGGAGGGTAAAGCCTGGAATAAAAAGGATGCTGCTGAATTCAATTCGGCTGAAGATTTGGATACCATGATCGTGGTGCACGGAAGCCCGGCGACAGTCTCTTTAGTTTCCGAGGTCTGCTTGGATGTCTATTGGCATATTCAAAAGGTAATCCCAGAGTCCAAGACACGCATGCGTTTTGTTATTTGGTCCTGGCCTGCGGATCGTCAGGTAACCGGTCTTGTAAAAGAATTCCGTGATCAGGCACGGCGTGCTCAGCCTCAGGGATATTATCTTGGTCATGTGATCGATCAATGCCGCGCCAAAAACGATACGGTCCTCGTTGGCTACAGCATGGGAGCACGGGTTGCCAGCTGTGCACTGCATCTGCTTGCAGGCGGTAAATCCGAATTTGCCCCAACATTGAAACCAATCTCGAACAAGAAGGTATCATATCTCGTTGTCGCCGGAGCGATTAACCGGGATTGGCTGGAACCGGGGCAACACTTTGGCGAAGCTCTCAAATCAACTAACCGTTTTCTTAACGTCTACAACAGCACCGACCCTCTGCTTAAACGGTATCCCAAGCTTTACCCAAAAGGAAAGTCACGTCCGGAAGCAACAGGGTATAAAGGATTATACAGTCATGCCAATCTGGATGACTTTGGTATCCAGATAGACGAAATCAATGTCTCAGCAGCAGCAGGTAAGTCACATGATATACGATATATTACACGTGATATTGAGACACTGAAAAAGATCTGGTCCCGCTTGCTAATGCCGGTTTTTGATGACAATTAAACTGCTAGGGAAATGCCCGCTTACTTTTGAGCTGCTTCAAAAACGTCTTTGGCTAGTTTTTCCTGAATTTCAGACAGCTCCGGGTTAGGCTTTGAAGCTCCCTTTTCTTTACCAACAATCCAGCGAATACCTCCGACAATTGATTTTTGGAAGGTTTCGCTTGTCCAGATATCTTCGCGATGTCCAAGACTCATATGGAAAACCTTACCTTCGCCGTAGCTTTTACACCAGCAAATTGGTATGTGATAAGGCTTTTTGAGCGACGTCTTTTCCATATTCAAACTCATCAAAACCCGCACCTTTTCGGGTTGCCAATTTTTGAACTGGTAGATTTCGTCTTTCAAAGTAATTTCCTCACCCCAGGCTTTGACAATCGGATGCTTAGGTTCATGATTGGTAATCGTCACCGTCGAACCACTTCCCCAGGGATGACCGTTAAACGAACCCCCAATCATATCCCAGTAAGGCTCATAATCTTTGAAGGTATCCGCCGCAGAGTGCGTGCCAATAAATCCATGTCCTTTTTGCTTCAGCCAGTCGTTGAAGAAATAATCAAGGTCTTCCTGAGCGATCGGTAATTTACCTGTCGTATAAAACATCACGATGTCGTAATGCTCGAGCTTGTCTTTAGTGAAATCTTTTGTCACATCCTGCGTACAATCCACACGGAACTCATTACTTGAAATACCAAGCTCTGTCATCACTCGTTCTGACACGGACAGATTGCCTTCTTTTCGATTCACACTTCCGTGTCGAAATCCGGCACTCTGGGTTACAAACAGAATGCGTACTGGACCGTCTTTACCCTCTGCATCATCCAACTCTCCAAAGCCAGTGACTAGGGAAAGTAGTGTCAGCATGATGAATATTCGTCGTTTAGGTGACATGTTATTTAATCCTTATCAAATACGTTATTTTTCGGCATTAGCCTGAGGACTAACGACATTAAGTCGCATAGCCAAGGTACATTGGTTCCCCTCAACATTCGCCTGAGCGTAAAAAAGACGGCTCTGTTCAGGAATCCAGTCTTCGGCTGCTAAAAATACAGTTCGTTGCGTCTGACCTTCAACGATCAGTACGCCATTGAGTCCGATATCATTTACGATCACGCCATGTGGTAAATTAAATACATCAAAAGCGATCCGCCCAGCAAATCCTCGACGCTCGACACTCAGGCGAATCTGTGTTTCCTGCCCAGGCACAATATTTACCTCGGCAACGACTGGTATTTCAACCGGCGGGCGCACCAGACCTTCCCGGGTGGCTGACAACTTAAAGCGTCCCAAAGTATGCTGCTTAAACTTTGCCGAGTGTTTGAAAACAGCTAACAAAATCCGGCCTGCCGTAACTTCCAGCGGACTCACGAGCTCTAGTTCCACAAAGTGAGAGGGATCCTCTTCGTTTCGGGGAACAGCATACACGTCGCCCTCACCTTTTTTCGCAATCGCCCAGGCTGTCTCAGAGTCTCCATCAACTATCCACGCGGGATTAAATCCTTCCTGAGTGTAATCTGCGAAGACGGCGTCAAACTCCAGCTTCTCTTTAGCGGTGGGATCCGCCGGGTCTACGAGATACAGCTCAAGTTCACTTAAAACAAGATTACCGTTATCGGGATTACGCCCGGGGGCACCAGCAGGGAGGGTTTGATCACCCAGAACATCCAGGCGGATACCTGTCAGCTTACCGGTCTGCAAACCGTATTTGACCGTATAAAGATCATTTTCAGGCGTTTCCCCGGTTGCCAATAACGACTGATCCTCTTTTTTTATCAGCTCGGTTTTTCCTTCTGTAAACCAGGCCATGGGTTTTAACACCTGGTATTCCCGGTCGTCACGACTCCAGAATTCCGTGGCCGGGAGTTCCGTGACTGTGACTGGTGTCATATGAGCGACCACCTTCGAAGCATCGGCAATCTTCATTTCGCCGAGAACGCCTCCGTCTATCATCACGTCCTGCCCGCTAATCACCGCTTTAGCAGTAACTTTACCCCATTGATTACCTTGCGGTGCGTTGGCATGAGCATGAGCATGAACGACTCCGCGAGTCTGTGTATGCCCGGCTTGTATGACCAGTGGCGATGTGGCAGTAAAGCCGGCCGGCATATTTGTAATGTCAATTTGAATCGGCCCGTTATAACCATCGATGCGATTCGCCGAAATGGTAAACGCTTTTCCACCGCCGCGATTAATCGTCGGATTAGCACCACCAATAGTAACACCATACGACGGCTCGGGGCGTCTTACAATCACATCATAGTGAAAGGCGTCTCCATGATGATCACGAACATCGCTTATCCGTAAAAAGTATCGTCCATCCGCGGGTGCGGCGAAATGGAGTTTAGAATCCCGTCCTTGTTTACGATCAGAGGAATCGTCATTTTCGTAATTCACTGTAAACACCGGCAAACCATTATCCGGTAATTGAGTACCAACAGGGTAAGGCCTGACGACGTAGGCGACCTGCCCCAACGGATGAGACCGCGGGGTAGTGTCAAAATACCCCTGACGGGCGCCATTTTCCGGATAGAAAAGCGAATCGGAATCCGGACCACGCCGCTGCCTGAAGTGTTTCAACACCTCACCGTTAACGTACAAATATTCATCCAAATCTGTTTCGTCGTAGTTTGCAAAACGGAACCCTTTTTGATCTGAACTCACCGATCGAAATTCAATCAGACTGTCTCTCAGGGAACGCAGAACTACACGCGGCACGGGTATACCACTGGAATCCAAAATCTCAATTTTAGAATCCAGCATGGACTTATTCCGCTCTGCATTTACCTCCAGGATCCACTGATCTCCACGGATGGCATCGAAACCGAACAGATCGTCTTCAATCGCTACGGTTCGATCTTTCTTTTCGGGGTTAAAAATTTTTCCCTGAAAATTAACTGGTAGTGAGATTACTTTAGCGGTCTGCACTGAATTATTCGGTTCCTCTTCCTGAATCGCTGGAATTTCAGCACGCGGAATCACTCCCTCATATCGAACGACCGGCATAAAGTCCTCCAGCGCATCAGCGTTAAAGACTTCTCCGGTCTGCCCCTTTGCTGTTTCATAAACGTCGACACTTCCATCCAGTCGCCCGGCTACAAACCCACGACTTGCAATGGGGGCCACGGCCGATACCCAGTCTGCCGGAGACGAATATGACGCGATATTGGCCATCAGGGTTGTATCCCAGAGTTTGACGAGATTATCCTCTCCGGCGCTAAGCATTCTTGAACCATCCAACGAATAGGCGATATCGACGATTGCCTGTTCATGGGCGTACACGCTGCTCAATAAAGGATTAGTACCTTCTTTAAAGTTACTACTTAAACTCCAGGTACGAATACGATTATCCACACCAGCAGCTGCGAGCGTTTTACCATCGGGCGCGATCGCTATGCAATAAAGTTCCTTTTGCGGTTCTTTCAACGTTTCAAGACGTTTGCCGGTTTCTAAATCCCAAAGCTTAACTGTCCGATCACCACTGGCCGTCGCCACCATTTTACCGTTCGGATGAAATGCCACGTCATAAACTGCTCCGTTATGACCTTCAATCTCCTGTAGTTTCGCCCCGTCCTCAATTTTCCAGATAATCAGTCGCTTGTCATAACCCACCGACGCGAGCACTGAATTATCGGACGATATCTTAGCCGCATAAACGCTATCCCGGTGGCCACGAGACCTGCGAATCAGTGACCAGTCAACTGTCTTAAACAAGGATATTTCACCAAACAGACCCGTTTCGCCGGCCCCGGCGACCAAGAGCGATCCGTCTTTACTGAAGGCCACCCCATTAACAACTCCTGTGAGACCGTCGAGCAAAGCGATCTGTTTACCCTCAGACAATGTCTTAATCTCGACACGACCATACTGTGCAATGGCCAGCAATTCTCCATCGGGACTAACTGCCACTGAATTAATCGGATCCCGGACTTTCCCCAGCAATTCAATCTTGGGAGTGATCAGCATCGGCTGCACCGCATTTCCGTCTGGACCTCTAGCTCCCGAAGCAATCCATGTCCTCAGCATTTCCAGTTCCGTTTCACTGGGAGCATCATTACCCTCAGGCGGCATTTTGGGTTTTGCTTCTCCGGTGATTACTCTAACCAAGCGACTGAGATCCGCCCGACCCGGTAATAGTACCGCCCCACCCTTGCCGCCTTTGATTAATCCGTCAAATGATTCAAGATTGAGACCACCTTCTGCATCATCAGCGTTGTGACAGGCTACGCAATATTTTGTCAAAAGCGGAGCCACCTCAGAATTAAATCCCGGCACGTTGTTTTTCTGCGGAATCTGCCCCTGAAGGGAACTACAACAAACAACGAACATAAATACGAAAATACTTTTCTTCATGATGCATCCCCTTTCTACTAATGATTGAATATGAATTCTTTGGACGTAAGCAAAGACCAATACAGGTCCTCTAACACTAATCGCTTTTCTTCCGGTTTAGCTTCATCATTTAGAATCATGGTCAGGCGTTGAGACTCCAATGGGGTAGGTTCCCGTGACAACGCTTCGAGAAATGCCGCTTTGACAACATCCGCAGCTCCTGTATTCGCAATGAACAAACTCTCGATCCGACCTTCATTCGACTGCAGTTTCTGATTTAAGGTATCTCCGTTATACAGATGCAGGACCTGTGTTACGCTGGGCTCATCGGTACGTTCGCATTCACAGGTAATGATTCGTTCGGGGCGGCCAAAGGTTGAAAGGAAATAACTGTCAATGCTACTGTCCGGCAACTGTAAAGCGCGAGTTCCTTTTTCACGATCGGTAAATACACTGGGAACCCCCGTCACCTGTGACACGGCATCCAACAAAACCTCCGCTTTCAAACGTCGTGGATAATACCGTGAATAGAAACGTCTGTCGGCCACATTACCTTCGACAGCAATACTGGATCTCTGATAGGTCGCCGAACCCAGAATCGCTCGCATTAACTCCCTTAGGTCAAATTCTTTAGCAACCAGATACTGGGCTGTCCTATCTAGCAATTCCTGATTACTAGCGGGATTAGTAACTCGCATATCATCCACGGGCTCGACCAGCCCTATTCCCAGATAGTTCGCCCACACCCGATTCGCAATCGACTTGGCAAAATATGTGTTGTCGCTGGAAGTGAGCCATTGGGACAACACAATCCGCCGGTCAGCGGTATCACCAAACGGCAATGCGTCAGCATCCAGCGGTCGCGGGGGTCGGGGTTTACCGGTACCGGGCTGAATCAGTTCTCCCTGAGTATCTGAAAATACAATTCTATTTCCGTCACCACTACGGAAGTCCCCCCCCCAACCTTTAGCCCGTACGCGGGAAAACATGTTAGCCATACCGTAGTATTGGTCATTGGTCCATTTTTCCAGTGGATGGTTATGACATTTAGCACAGTTAATACTCAGCCCCATAAAGGCCTGCGCAACCGTTTCGGCCATGTCTTCCGGCGACTGATGCAAAGCATAAAAGTTTGCGGCGCCGTTCTCCAACGCACTGCCACTTGCGGTAACCACATCACGTACCATCACATCCCAGGCAGTATTGTTAGCAACGCGTTCACGAATCCATTTGTAATATTCTTCGACAGCAGCCGGACGCAATCGCGCACCGGTCACCAGTAACAGGTCAGACCACTTATAAGTCCAGTAATCAACAAACTCAGGACGGCTTAGGACCGCGTCAATCAACGTCGTTCGTTTCACATCAGATGGACGCTGGTCAGCTAAAAACGCCTGATATTCATCCGCAGTCGGAAGAATTCCCATTGCATCTACATAAAGCCGACGGATAAATGTCGGGTCATCACAAAGGGGTGAAACAGGAACACGTAGTTCCGTCAGTTTTCGATTGACGATCTCATCTATAAAATTATTCTGCTGAGGAACCTCGTTGGCTTGCAGTTGTTCGTTAAACGGAACGGTGTTGAAATTAAGAGCATTCAGATTGAGATACCAGACCTTAATAGCACCCTCGCCAGCGCCAACGAATCTAACCTCACCATGTTCACCAACGGTTGCCACATTCAGATCAACACTCGTATACTTTGCCCAACGCGTGACATCCTCAACGTGACCATCATTAAAGTGAGCCAGTACCACCAACTGTTGCGTGGCGCCCACTTTCTGTTTAGTCCGCGGAGGCAGAATCTCCAAACGCGAAATAACAGTATCTTCCTCTTTAGGGCCGGGAGCACCTGCGGCTATCCATTCGGCCAACACTCGATATTCTATTTCGTTCACATCCAGTCGCACTCCGCCCTTGTGCGGCAAAGCTCCGGTTGGCTTAGTCAGTAACAAACTTCGGCCCGGGTCACTGGGGACAATCCGACGACCTCTGGCCTGGCGGGTAAGATAGGAATAATCTGCAGCCAGATCGAATCCGAACAGTGTCAAACGGAAACCGTTTTGTCCTGCCCTAGCTCCATGACAGGCCCCTCCATTACACCCTGCCTTGGAAAGAACGGACTCCACATGGTTACGAAAACTCCAACGAAATTCATTCTTTTGTCCGGTCACGGTGATCGGAATTCGCGCCGTTCGTTCACCGGCGGTCGCAATAAGATGAGTCGCTCCATCCATGACAGGTTTAATCACCCCGTCTTCAACGATTGCCACCTTTGGATTTTCAACTTCCAGTTTAAGTCCGTCAGTAATCTGACCTTTTACGATTCCATCTTTGTGCTGCACGACAATGCGTTGTCTGGCCTCTAGATTATGCAGTCTGACCGCCGAAGGATAAATTTCTAATTCGGACGCGGCAGCAGCCTCTGTAACTATCAACCACAGCAGCAAAATGACGAGTGTTTTTTTCATCTCTGACCCACCACGCAGGATCCTCTTAAAAATATCCAGCCTAGAACAATTCAGTGATTGCTTCTTTACCAAAATCCACCAGCGGGAAAGGTCGGCCATTGGGACCGGGCAGCATCGTATCCAGATCAAATCCAAGGCTGTGATAGATCGTAGCCACCACATTGGCGGGGTCGACTGCTCGTTCGGCCGGAAAGCCGCCATTTGGATCACTAGCACCGACCACCCGTCCACCCTGAACTCCTCCACCGGCAAAATAGACACTGTAGCATTGCGGCCAATGATCTCGTCCTCCGGCGGGATTCACCCGCGGTGTTCTTCCAAATTCGGCCAGATTACAGACGAGTGTCTTCTCCAGTAACCCTCGCGCCTCCAAATCTTCAATCAATGCGGAATAAGCCTGATCATACATGGGGGCGACGATATCTTTCATACCGGCGATGGATGTAAATGGGTTGCTGCCATGAATATCCCAAGTAATCTCGTTGAAAACTGTCAAAAATGTATTGACCGTCACGAACCGGACACCGGCTTCAATCAGCCTTCTTGATAATAGACAACATTGTCCAAAACGGTTTACACCATAACGCTGCCGCACCTTTTCAGGCTCTTTACTCAAATCAAAGGCTTCACGAGCAGCCGGGCTGGTCATCAACCTAAAAGCAGCTTCAAAGTTAGAACCCAATAGCTCAGCATTTTCGCTGTTCTCAAACCCTTTTACCGTGTCTTCAACAACATCCCGCAGTTTGCGGCGGCGATTCAAACGCGCCTCACCAATTTCCGGCGGTGGTAACAGATCCGGAACCTTGAAATCTTTTTTCGAAGGATCGGCGTTGAGAACAAAGGGGTCAAATGACTTACCGAGAAATCCCGCATCCTGACCGTGTGGCAGATTACCACCGGTAGACCCCATCGGTTCCGGCAAAATAGCATGTGCCGGCAAGTCTGTTTTTCGTCCCCGCAAGTAGGACAACGCACAACCGGCATGAGGTGTGTTAATTCCACCGGTAAAGATCCTTCCGGTCTGCATCATTTGATGACCGGTATCATGGACCGCAGCACCCGTATGGTAAACGCTTCGTACTAAAGAGAACTTATCAGCAATCTTCGCATGCCGAGGCAAAATTTCGGTGAGCATCATTTCCGGCGAAGCCGTCTGAATCGGCTTAAACGGGCCACGGATTTCGGCGGCTGCATCTGGTTTTGGGTCAAAGGTATCAATCTGACTTGGAGCGCCTAAATTGAAGATCATAATTACGTTTCGATCGTCATGCTCGTCCTTGACTGCACCTGCTTCCTCCGCCTGAACCAACTGAGGCAATGTTAGTCCAACAGCGCCCAGGCTACCAACCTGAATAAAATCCCGTCTGGAGACGCCATCGCAGGTGTTTGCTTTAGCATTGCTTGTTAGATTTAACATTCGATAAATTCACTTCATCAATAATAGAAAGTTGCACTACGGCAAGCCTTATTTAGCCTCGTTCATGCTCACTTCTTTAGGTTACCAGAACACCCCACTTCTCTCAAACAGCGAAACGACGTGAAGATGCAGTAAATGATCGATCAAGCAGTTGTCTTTTAACGGTTATTTTATACGATTATTGTGTAACAGCGCTGACTCATGCTTATAAATATCTATGTACCCAACATATCGAACATCACTGACATTTTTCCTCCTGCTATTTTGGTCAACTGCCAATGCACAGGTAGCAAGCAAGTCTGACGAGAAATCTTTCAGAGCCTATGATGTGGAAATCTCCAAGTGGATGGTTGCCGAGGCAACTGCGGATACTTCATCGGATCATGAATTAGCCGTCATTGAACTTGCCCGGTTATACACAGAATTAGCAAGTGATCCAAGAATAGTTCTAAGCCCGACACTCAACCAGTACCGAGTCAAGCTCAGAGGACGCTTGATGAAGATCCTACGTGAATTAGAAATCAGAATAACTCGCAAACTAATGCCATTTGACAGAAGCACATCAGATAGACTGCAATCTGCTTTGGAACGTCATCTTGCAGCGGGTGCTGATTTTACTGGCGGAGCACGGCATTTTTTGGCACCACGTGCCGGAGCGGGCATGCCGGACTACGGTCCCCATTTGGTTGCCTTGATTCAACGAACCATCGCACCTGAATTCTGGGACATCAACGGTGGTCCGGGAGTCATCGTCTATTATCCCCCGTTACGCCTACTAGTTGTCCGTGCTACAAGTCAGGTTCACGGTCGGATCCGCAACCTTAATAATATGCTCCATTAGGCTACACAACACCCTCACCCACTAAAAAGGAAACAACATGAATCCGGCTCAATTCTTTGATCAAGCTCTAACCTATGCACAATTCTTAGAACAACATGGACAAGACACTGATCGACATCGCTGGCAACAAATTTATGATATGTCATTGTTGAATGAAGCCCAAAGTCAGTTGCTGGGCAACTTCGTCCGTCAGATCAACGTCATGGTTTTGGCTGGTGCCTGGTGCGGGGACTGTGTAGTTCAATGTCCAATCTTCCAGCGTTTTGCAGACGCAACTGATCGTATCACACTGAGATTTATCGACCGGGATACCTTTCCGGAACTCAAGGAGCAACTGACGATTTGCGGCGGTGCCAGAGTACCTCAGGTCCTATTTTTTAACGAAGACATGCAATACGTCGGACACTATGGTGACCGAACCGTTTCAAAGTACCGCGAAATGACGGAAACGATAACCGGAGCCTCCTGTAGTACCGGCATGGTTACACCTGGAGACAATGTTCACGAACGGGTGATTCAGGACTGGCTACAGGAATTCGAACGTATCCAATTGATATGCCGTACATCACCTCGACTACGAGAAAAACATGGCGACTAGTGTACTGTTACCTGATAGCGGTTGCACGATTCATCTTGTGTGTGAGAATAGAAGCTGGAAGAAGCATGTTGTCGACTAACTTGGCCGACGTTTCTTGATTATATCAGAGTTGCAAAAAGCATCCCGAGGCAGGCTCACGTGTCCAAGCGAGTTGAATCTATTACCGCAGACGAACTTATCGAGGAATTTGAACTTTTCGATGACTGGGAAGAGCGTTATCGATATATCATTGAAACAGGCAATAGCATGCCTCCGCTGGAAATCGAATACCAAAGTGAGCAGCATCGTGTCCAGGGTTGTCTCAGCAGCGTTTGGCTGGTAATCGAACAGACGGCAAATGGCAACTACTATTACCGCGGTGACAGCGATTCGCAACTGGTAAAAGGGCTGGTTTGTATAGTCATCATGCTGTACAGCGACAAATCTGCCGAAGAAATATTACAGTTAGATATTAACCATGTTTTTGAGGCCATCGATTTGCGCCAGCATATAAGCCGGTCGCGTTCGAACGGCCTCAATTCGATGATTGGCCGCATCAAATCACTCGCTCTGGAAACACTTCATTCTTAACGAGTCAGGTTTTCTGAAAATTGCAAACAGCTTATCTCATTTACGCCATTCTGACTTTCGTCTGCTCATTGCTCGGTGGAATCGTTATCAGCAAACTGAAGTTTTCCCATACTGGGCTTCAAATATTACTCAGTTTTGTTGGCGGTCTGATGTTGGCAGTGGCAATCCTACACCTACTGCCGCATTCTGTTACAGAACTAAAGGGAAATACCAAAACAGCATCTGTGGCAATGCTAGCCGGAATCCTTATTACCTTTCTACTGCTCCGTGTTTTTCAGGTACATCAACATGGAGCCTATGACGACACGCAAAGTCAAATTTGTCAACATCCGGAACACAGACAAGCCACTGCCAGCGACGATCCTAATCACTGCGAAGTGCATCGCAGTCGCTACAGTTGGATCGGGCTATTCATCGGACTCGGGATTCATGCCATTATCGATGGGCTGGCAATAAGTGCCATCGTCGTTGAATCCACAAACCACACCGAAGTCCCACTGCTACCCGGCATAGCATTAGCTGCCGCAATTCTACTTCATAAACCCCTTGACTCGATGTCAGTGATTTCCGTCATGAAAAGTTCCGGGTGGGACCAAAACGCGGTTCGACTGGCCAACTTCTCGTTTGCCTTAATTTCGCCGCTGGGGATTTATATAGCTGCTTACGGTTTCGATGTCTTCGCCGTCGATTCAAATACAAGCCTGCTCGGTTGGACTTTTGGTATCTCCGCAGGTTGTTTTATCACGATCGCCTTATCAGACATCCTTCCAGAGCTGACTTTTCATAATCATGATCGTTTGAAACTAACCATCGCACTGATTCTTGGAGTCGCACTTGGCTTCATGCTCCAAGCCAGTGAAACCACTCACGACCATACACATCATCACCCTACTGCTATCACAGAACTGTCCACTTCTGGAACCTGATGGACAGCCAACAGGCTAACAGCCCAGCCAGCCCAGCCGACAACCACGATCCAAATTCCCTGCAGCGAATAAACGACTGCGGGCGAAACACCAACCCCGCTTTGCTGGGAGCTGATTACTTGCCAAATAATTCCGCCACAAATCATTAAAATCGAAACAAGTTGTCCAAGCAATGCCCAGTTTGCGTACCTGCGGCGGTAAAAAGCAACGGCCAGCATCGCCTGCCAGAAACTCATGGCCATTAATGCTGATGGAAAATAGAACAGGCAAGATTCCCAAAAGGGCGGGAGGATTGGATCAAGCCCAACAAAGCTCAGGATTTCAGCCGAATAAAACTGAAACCCGCAAATCGCAACGGACAACAAGAAATACCCGGACAGCCAACTCATTGCAAAAATCACCTGAGCTACTGCCAGTAATCCACGCCCACGGGGGTTTACCCGTCCCATATCCATTCCATGCATCCGCCACCATGTATGCGTCGCACCTAGCGGACCGGTGAGCAGGCCAAAGGGCAAAATAAATGAAATGGCTGATAAAATAAGCCAGCGTTTCCCATTATGATGCGCAAGTTCATGGGGATTGAATCTGCCGCGAATGACATGTCCCTGCCTTTGAACTGAATTGTCATTACAGCGACTGTAAAGATAGAGTAGTCCCATTGGGAACGTCTGATAGAGTGTCATCGCAAGTCCGTAAACAAATCCCCCACCTTCCTGCCAGACGATGGATAATGGAATTGTCGTATGCCAGTTTATAATCCAGTGAACAATATCTGACAACAATAAAAGAACTACAGCAGCTAACGCCAGATAGACACCAAACCCACGCCGCCTGCGAATGCAAACAGCGCTAATCAGCAACACCCAATAGGGCATGCTAGCTAACCAAAACAACTCACCATTCAGATGAAACCACATGTTCCAGTAACCCTCAAAGTCTCAGTTTACAGATGTCCGAACGTAACGCTCAGCAATCACTCTGTTGGGAAAGACCTTCTTTTGCACTTGAACCTGATCCCGACTCAATTTCAACTGCTCTAATGTTCTGGCAAGCCATTGATCAGCGATCTCATCATTATGGAACACATTTCCCAGTATCTGCATACCTCGCGGACTACGAAAAAGTATAAGGACTGTTACATGAGGCCATTCAATAAACGGATCTTTGTACGGGAGATTGTTGATATACGGCAATAACCCCTCTTCGAGTTGTTTTGGTTGCAGCAAAAAATGCTTGGTAAATAAGTCAAGATGCTGCGGAATCCTGTTGTCACTGGAAAGTCTATGCGCCCCCTCAAGAGGCTCGAGCCCCTGTAGCTCCCTAATATAGGATTTGAACTGCATGGGTTTCAGTTTCGCTAGATAATGAGTAAGCACCCAAGCCGACGCATAGCCTTGTGAGTCTAATTGGTGGGCCGTAATTACCTCCTGCATCCAACCGCCGGGAGATTTTGTCAGCAACTCAGTTCCCTTTATGAATTGCTCGAGTTCAAACATGCGGAAGTCGTTGACCGTACCTGCTCCCTTCCAACGCATATATTGGCCGGTACTTGTGGGGGAAAGGTATTCGGCAATACCTTCGGTAAACCACATAGGCCATTGTGCGGTTCGCGTCTGCACTCCGATATTATGCAAAAGCTGATGCACTCCCTCATGAGCCACCGTGTTGATCTTCTGTTTGATCGCAAGCTCTGGTTTGATTTCCGAAAACCGCGATTCCTCATGCATAACGACACGATTAGTCAGCGTATGGTAATAAGCAACGATTCCCGCTGGAGTCTCGCGATACCGTTGGAACTCTGCCTCAGTACGAAACATAAGCACAACCAGAGGTACTTCCGGTTCGTGTACTTCCAACTCCAGATTTTTCATAAAGCCGAGTATACCTGGCGCCATCTTTTCAAGTATCTGGCTGGTTGCCCGAGCAAACTCCTCGCTCGTGTTATAAACGTAAACGTAACGTCCGCTTTTACGAATTTTAAATCCTGAAAACAAATGCTCCTGCAGAAGATGACCGAGGGCTTGCTTATCACTCCCTTTAAAAACTGCTTTGGTGTCCTTAGCCTCCGCAACAGGACGCCCGACTAACTGCCCGTCTGGGAGCAAGACGACATGATAATCACCAAGAGTGAAATGAACTTTACCAACAACTGCTTGACCAAATTCATCTAAGGTCTCAACATTTTGCCCCTTCGACGCAATCACTTTTCCGGGAGGAATGTTTAGACCATAGGACCGCAAATCCAATAATTTGCCCACCGGCTGAGCCTGTAAGGCTAGCGGAGCAAAAAACAAAACCAAGAGTATTCTACTGACGAGCTTCATGTATGCGTAAAATAAAGGAGTTTGGGCTAAAAAGCATTAGGAATTGGCGACCTATTCAAACTTAGAAGCATTTTTTTTGGTCATATAATTCCGGAATTACCGTTACAGGTAATAAATGTTGACGCATTTTTGCCTGTTGGTTATATATTTCCTATTTTCACACCGAAACGTGAAGCGGAAAAACTGGTTAAACCTTATTATTGGTATGTAACCCCATTATGGACAACTATTGCTCATAAGCGGTACGACCGTTCCACTTCTCGGATTGTTGGATTCGATCGTTTTTTCAGTCGAAAAGTTGAAAGTGCTGTATTGATGGCTACAGCGATAAGGGTACACCATTTAGCCATCATCAAATAGAATTCTCCCCAACGGATAATCTCCAATGTCTACTCGTAATTACGGTTCATTTGTTAGCATCTTAAAGTCTACGCTAGTGTTACTGGCGTTCGCAATTTTTGGCTCAGCCGCCAATGGCGCTGAATTTACGCCGAGTCTAGGCGTACTCGAAATTCTCGCTGACCCGGCACAGCAGGATGCTACGGGACTTTCTCCGGAATTAACGAAACGATTTCAGGAATTGAAGCAACAACGTCTGGAAATATTTGCTTCTCTCTACAGCGAAAACACGCCTGTTGAACGGGAAGTTGTTTCCCAGGAATTCCGTCGCGCTTCTGAGCAAATGGCACTAAGCCTGCTAACTGTGAGTCAACGTACCCGCATCAATCAAATTCAGTTTCGTAAGGATGGACTCGCCTCACTACTTAAACCGGAAGTCCGCGTCGCTATCAGCATCAGCGACAAACAGATCAATGCGATTCGTGCCTATGTTAAACATCGCAATGATCTAATCAAGCATGCCACAGATGCGGAGAAATCAAAACTTCATCAGACAACAGAAGACAAACTCATCGCCATTCTAACTCCCAAACAGCAACGCGATTGGGCTCGCCTGGCCGGCATGGAATTAGCGCAGACCGCCCTACTTCAGGATACTAGTGAAAATCCGTCTCCAAAGGATGATGCTGCCGACAAGGATGATCCGAAAGAAGAGGATGGTCAACCGACCGACGATGTGCCTGAGAACTCGGATAGCGATGATCCACCGGCCGACAAGGATGATCCGAAAGAAGAGGATGATCAACCGACCGACGATGCCGATGAAAAACCTGATAGCGATGATCCACCGGCCGACAAGGATGACCCTGCTGATCAGCCGGCTGCCAGCAACAATAGCGAATCGATGCTCAATGAATTCGGCGAAATAGAGGTGCGCTTTGCATTTAACAACACACCTTGGGCTGCTGTCATCGAATGGTTTGCTGAACTTAATGAGTTATCGCTACAAATGGATGCCGCCCCGGAAGGGACCTTTAACTATACAGATCCAAAATATTACTCGCCCGCACAGGCGATGGATCTCATGAATGGTGTTTTGCTGACGCGAGGTTATACGCTGCTTCGTCGCAACCAAATGTTGATGATTGTCAATCTTGAAAACGGTGTGCCCGATGTACTGGTGGAATACGTACCGCTTTCTGAACTTGACGAGCGGGGCGAGTACGAGCTCGTAAAAACACTATTCCAACTGGTAAAAATGACGCCTGAAGAAGCAACGGCCGATTTGGAAAAATTAATCGGCCCCACGGGCCAATTATTTGTGTTTCCTGCCGCTAAGCAGGTTCTCGTTCAGGAACAGGCCGGACGGCTCCGCACCATCCGTGACATCATTGACGGCGTTGAAACCCCACGCGGTGAACTGGCCAGTAAGGTTGAGGAAATCGAACTTGAATTTGTGACTGCCGAGGACATTCTGATTGTTGCCCGAACAATGCTTAACATGAGTGATGGCGATTTTGCACGGGAAGGCTTGAGCTTTGCTGTTGACACCCTTGGTACCCGTATTTTCGTAACCGGCGAGGAAGAGAACATCGCAGTTCTGCGTGATCTGGCGGAACGCCTTGATAAAGATCCGCTGGAAGGTGTCGAAGAAACCGATGTTGAAAAACCAACCCTCCGTACCCATACCATCAATGTCGCTGATCCCCAGACAACGTTTGATGTTCTACAAACTCTGCTGGCAGGGTTACCCGACGTGCGACTGGCATTAGATCCGGCCACCAACAAGATTATTGCCCTGGCACGACCACCAGAGCATGAAACAATTGTCTCCACGATCAAGGAGCTGGAAGGAGACGTCCCAGTCTTTGAAGTCATTTCCCTGCAAACACTGGACCCGGAAATGGCGCTCGCTATGATCGCCAATATGTTTGGCACCACTACCACAGAAGATGGCGTCGAGGTAACACAGGGACCAAAGGTTACGGCTGATACGGTATCTATGAAATTATTTGTACGGGCAACCGAATCAGAGGTTGCCTCGATACGAACGATGATAGAACGACTCGAGTCAGAAAACACAACGACTCAGGACGGCAATATCCGCATTCTACCATTCAGCGGCAAAAGTGCCGAAGATGCATTAAACCGTGCTGGTCGATTTTGGACAGGCGAAAACAAAATCCGACTCGTCACGCCAGAAGACCGAAGCGATTCAGGCATTCAAAAACGGACGACCGACGAACCTACGCAGGAGCAACCCCCCGCCCCGGAACCGCCATCGATTCGACCTACTAAAGCCGACACTCTGGAAAACTCTGCGAAAATACAGCGGAACAACCTCCAGTTTGTAAGCAGTGCGTTACAGGACGGGGAAACCATTACCTCGAGACTGGGTAATGATATTGTCGTGGAACTAACGCCGGACGGGATTATCATTGCCAGCGACGACACCGAAGCCCTCGATCGGTTTGAAAGTCTCTTGCGACAATTGATCCCGCCTGGTACCACGTTGACCGATCGGCAGATCACCGTCTTTTATCTAAAGTATGTCAAATCGGATGTGGCCAAAACACTGGTCCAGCAAATTATGAGTGGAGGAGCTGACTCCTCAAGTGGTCTGGGATCTTTGGTAAGTGATGCCACGAGTAGTCTTATGGGCGGCGGATTAATGGGCATGATCCTTGGTGGCGGCAGTGATACAGGCACCGCTGATAGCAGTGTATTCTCTGCGTCGGGTACCGTAAGTATCGTCTCCGATCCCAGATTAAATGCATTAGTGGTGCAGGCTAACGACGAAGACTTGGCAATGATTGATTCCCTACTGGGTATCATCGACAAAGAGGGTTCTGAGACCGAAGTTGAAACCCAGGGCAAGCCCCGGTTGATACCAGTTACCTATGTCAGTGCCACAGACATCGCCAATATCCTTAAAGAAGTATATGCCGGGCGTATCAATGGCGCTTCCGGTGGTGGTCAGCAACAACGACAACCAAACCCGGAGGACATCATCAAAGCGATGATGCAACGTGGTGGCGGTGGTCGAGGTGGCGGAAGTGAGGAAGTTAAAAGTGAGCCTGCCAAACTAAGCATTGGTGTCGATGCAACCAGCAATTCAATCATCGTATCTGCTCCGGAACCGCTTTTTAAGGAAGTTGAGGAGTTAGTGCTCACGCTAGACCAGGCAGGAACCCAGTCTCAACAGCAGGTTGAAGTTCGCACGCTTCACCTTGCTAATCCTGACGTTGTCAATACGGCTCTGCAGGCGATCCTCGGCGAGTCAGTCTCGACCTCGCGTTCAAGTGGTGGCAGCAGTAACAACTCAGGCTCTAATCCCGGTGGAAACCCAGCAGCCTCTGCTGATGCAATCCGCCAGCGAATACAGGCATTTCAGGAGGCAGCACGTCGTGCAGCTGAAGCACGCGGTGGTGGAGGTCCTCCAGGTGGTGGACGTCCAGGCGGCGGGGGTCCTCCAGGTGGTGGACGTCCAGGCGGCCGTTAATATTCATCATACGGCGCTAACAGCGAGAAAGATTATTTACGATGGAAGCATGTGCAATATTAAAAGAGAAGGGACTCCTCAACGAAACGCAGGTAGACACGATTGTCCAAACCGGTGCTAAGGGTAACAGCCAAATCGAATCTGCAGTTTCACTGGGGTTTGTTGATGAACGTGAAGCTCTTAAAGCTATTGCCGACGCTGTGGGAGTGGATTTTGTCGACTTTCGGGAAACCGAAGTTGATTTATCACTACTCGACGAATTCCCTACTCGACTGATTTATCGTGAAGCTCTGTTCCCTGTCGCTGCACAAAACGGGCACATTACTGTGGCTACCAGCGACCCCTTCAATCTCTATCCGATCGACGAAGCATCGGCCGCTACGGGCAAAGCGATTCTGCCGGTCGTGGCAACTCGTCGGGACATCGACACGCTGATCAAAAACCATCTTGGTGTCGGTAGTGAAACCATTGACAGCCTTGTGGCGGCAAAACAGGACGACGAAGTCGAACTGCTTGAAGAACTGGAAATTGACGGTTCGGAATTATCCGAGATGGCTCAGGAAGCATCGGTCATCCGTCTTGTCAATGAAATCCTGCTCGAAGCGATAGAAACCCGTACCAGTGACGTACACATCGAATCTCAGGCTAGTGGTATTACCGTCAGATACCGTATTGACGGCATGTTACACCCTCAGCCAGTACCACCAGAGATCAACCAGTTCCAGGCTGCCATCATCAGCCGCCTGAAAATCATGGCTCGGCTTAATATTGCCGAAAAACGGCTCCCGCAAGATGGCCGCATTAAGCTTAAAGTCCGCGGTCGTGAAGTCGATATCCGTGTAAGTGTCATTCCGATGATTCATGGCGAAGGTATCGTCATGCGTATTCTCGATAAAGGTTCGATGGTTTTTGATCTGCAAAGCTTGGGAATGGAAGCCGACACCTACGCCACCTTTAGTGAATTAATTCGCATTCCGCACGGGATTGTGCTGGTATGCGGGCCGACCGGTTCTGGTAAAACAACAACACTCTACAGTTCATTGATGGAAATCAAGGGTCATGACAATAAAATTATCACGACCGAGGATCCTGTCGAATACCAACTTGAAGGCATCAATCAGATTCAGGTTCACTCAAAGATCGGACTTACGTTCTCCGCGTCATTGAGAAGTATCCTGCGTCATGACCCGGACATCGTTCTTGTTGGGGAAATTCGTGACCTGGAAACCGCCGAAAATGCAATTCAGGCGTCTCTGACTGGGCACATGGTATTTTCCACTCTACATACGAATGATTCAGCCGGAGCCTACACTCGCATGACCGACATGGGTGTTGAACCATTTTTGGTAGCCAGTACGGTTGAAGCGGTAATGTCGCAGCGGCTCGTTCGTAAACTATGTAACAATTGTAAACGCCCTGTGAATATTAACGACATTGATGTTCCACATGACTTTCCCCGCGACATCGCCGAAGGTGAACTTTTCGAAGCTGTCGGATGCCGTGAATGTCGCAATGTAGGTTACTCGGGACGACTGGGCGTTTATGAATTAATGCTAACTACTGACGAAGTTCGAGACCTGGCTACGCAAAATGCAAGTAGCTGGGAACTCAAGAAGATAGCGGTTGCTAACGGGATGCGAACGCTGCGTGATGACGGCTGGCGAAAAGTTATCGACGGCAAAACAAGCATGGACGAAGTATTACGCATCACAAAAGGTGATCAGATCGTACCCGCGAGTTAAAACATTTTCAAAATGCCAGAATTTCAATATACTGCCCGAGATACCGCCGGAAAAAAAGTCGGTGGCCAAATAGCGGCCGCTACCGAGCGCGAAGCCGTTCGGATCTTGGCCGGACAGTCCTTGTTCCCGATGGAGATTTCCACCGACGTCAAGGCAACCGTTCGCAAGAGCAATAAACGAGTCAAAGGCCAGGTGATGGCTCAAGTCTATGGTCAGTTAGCTTCGTTGCTGCGAAGTGGGGTACCGTTGCTGCGAAGTATTAAAGTACTCGAAAAGCAGGCGACCAATGATACGCTTGCTTTTGTCCTTGGCGAAGTACACGGGCAAGTCGAAGAAGGTATTAATATCGCAGATGCAATGGCTGAATACCCCAGGGTCTTCAGTGAAGTATGTATTAATATGTCCCGGGCAGGAGCCGAGGGTGGTTTTTTGGAAGATGCCTTAGACCGAGTGGCAAAATTCACTGAACAACAGGAAGATCTCAAAGGTGAAACCATTGGCCAGCTAGCCTACCCTGTCTTTCTGGGCACGGTAGGATCAATCCTCGTTGCCGGGTTGATTATTTTCTTTGTACCTAAATTCGGTGACATGTTTGATAACCTCCGTGAACGAGGTGAATTACCAGCTGTAACCGATTGGTTACTCGCATTTAGTGAGGGCCTTCGCACCATCTGGGCATTTATCGGTATTTTGATAGTTTTATTCGGTCTGGTGCTGATTAACAACTATTTCAAAACGGAGCTTGGACGAAAAACCCGTGATCTGATTAAAATCCGACTTCCGTTAGTTGGAAAAGTATTTCTTGCCTTCGCGGTCGCGCGATTTTGCCGCGTACTAGGGACCTTATTACAGAATGGGGTACCAATCCTGAAATCACTTGAAATCAGTAGCCTGGCTTCCGGAAACCGTGTCATCTCCGGTGCCATTGACAGCGCTACAGACAATATCACCAGTGGGGAATCACTGTCTACACCACTAGCCAAAAGCGGTTATTTCCCAGGTACCGTCGTTGAAATGATCTCGGTAGCCGAAGAATCGAACACTTTAGACCGAGTACTCATTGAAATCGCCGATAATCTTGAAAAACGAACGGCGCGACAATTATCACTCGCTGTACGCCTGCTGGAACCAATTATGCTACTTGTCATGGCTGGCGCAGTTTTAGTCGTCGTCATTGCTTTATTGATGCCGGTGATCAAGATGAGCAGCGCAATTTAATTTACAATATAACGCAACTCTCATCACCCAATGGTGTTTAACCAATAAGTAAACGAATCTCCCTCATACGGGAAAACAATCTAACGGGATTTACAGAACAATGCAAAAAAAACGATTACCAAATCGTAACCAACAGCGTAAAGGTTTTACGCTTATGGAAGTACTCATCGTGATGGCCATTTTGGTGATCCTTGGTACCATCGTGGTCACCAACTTTTCGGGAGTCTTATCACAGAGCAAGGCTGATTCAGCAAAAATTCAAATGCAGAATTTCGAACAGCCCCTTGAGTTATACAAACTAGGCGTCGGACAATACCCAACGACCGACACCGGCTTAGAAGCCTTGATCACGCAACCTCCCAATGCTCCTGACGGAAAATGGAGGGGCCCCTATCTAAAGGCTTCAGAGATCCCCGCTGATCCATGGGGAAATGCCTATGATTACCAGGCAGCAGATGGTGGATTTACAATTACCAGCTCCGGTGAAGACGGTGCAACTGGCACGGACGATGATGTGACACATACTGTCAGTCAGTAAACCCACAACCATCTACTGTTACCCGTGTTATTGCACAATTTGAGGTAACAAGACATGCAATCACTAAAGCGTAAAAGGCGACCTGTTACTAAACCACAGCGGCGGGGTTTTACACTTTTCGAGATTATGGTTGTATTGGTTGTAGTGGTCGTTCTAGGCTCAATCGCATACCCGACCATCGCTGGAATGACGGGTGTCGAGTCCCTTTTGCGAAGTGGGGATCAGGTTCGCATTCATCTTGCACGATCTCGAAATCAGGCAATGCGCAGTGGCCAGACACTGTCAATGCGTTACGAATTACAGGGAAACCGCTACATCATTGAACCGTGGTCGACCGGGGAAGAATTTATTGAAATCGGCGCTACGCCCGATAGCCAGCAGCTTGTCAATGTTCTGGGTATAGCCAGTGCAGATGCCCTAAACGAAAGCGAGTTCCGCACAGTTAAAAAACTGCTGGGATATCCACACAGACTACAGGATGGTATCCAGTTTGTCGGTTCCATTGTCGAGTTTGACGCACGATCTGCCATTCTTGGTGATCCTCAATTAAACGATCTGACTACCGCAGCTGGTCAGACAAGCATGACCGATAGCATCCAGGGACTCTGGTCTGATCCCATTCTGTTTTATCCGGACGGTAGTACCAGTCAGACCGAAATTCGTCTTGGTTCGTCCGATGGCAAGGGGTTTATTATGGTGCGGCTCCGAGGCCTCACCGGAATAGCGTATGTGACAAACGTCGCTTCAGCTGAAGAAGTCCGGCAACTAGATCTTCAGAGGCTGGGCAATCAATGATACGCAACTCTTCATCCTATTGCCGTCAGGGTTTCACCCTGATGGAGATTATTGTTTCTATTACAATCCTTGGATTGTCTATGGTTGCCATCAACGGTCTTGTTGCCATTGGCGCGCGCAATGCCCGCGAAGCACAGGTGTTGACTACCGCTCAGTTTCTGGCTGAATCCAAGCTATCGGAAGTTAAGACTGGTCTGATCTCTGTAAATAGCACCGGCAAAATGCCGTTTACGCAGGAAGAGACGATCGAACCCTTCACCTTCGAAATCCAATCACAAACAATAGGTGCTGATGGCCAGCTCATGGCGATCCGAGTCATCGTAGAATACACACCCGAAGATGGTTCACTTCCGCTGTTATATCAACTTGATACCTGGATGATTGACCCGGCTATCGAAATGCAACAGGACGCGGAGCTGACGATCCATGAGATGTTGCTCGAAATGGAGGCCACACAATGACGAGTCTCCGAAACAACCATGGGGTTACACTTCTGGAGCTTATTATTTCACTAGCTCTTTCAGGTTTACTATTTGCGATGATTACTCAAATGATCGGCAACCACTTTCACGTGCTCGAAAAACAACGGGATAACGTGGAGGAAGTCCAGCTTGCCCGAGCATTACTTTCCCGCATATCCCAGGACATTAAAAGTGCTGTGCAATACAACGGAGTAGATGTTGAGGCCGCACTGGGCGACGTAGATATAGCAGGAGCTTTAGATATTGCTTCCGGAGCCGGGGTCGGAATGGAAGACCTTCTTGGTGCGGCCGATTCACTGCTCACTTCAGAGGACACTTCCACCTCCTATGATTTTGAAACTACGTTCCCCACGAGCCTTGGCATGTACGGGGATCAGGCAACGCTACGCCTTGACGTCAGTCGCATCCCACGACAGGAGGAGTATCGGGCGATGTACGACCCCACTGAGATCGGTGTCCTGCAGGACATTCCGTCCGACGTTAAACTAATCTCCTATTACTGCAGAGCACTGAATGTAGAGACCGATGCCTCGGCTCAGGATGTCTTCAATGACGACCCAACCGTTCCCGGTCTTATCCGTGGTCAATTGAGCCGCGCGATCACCTCCTATGCCATGAATAATGGTAATTATCAGTCTGTGCAAAATGCCGACAAACTACTGGCCCCGGAAGTGATCGCACTGGAATTTCAGTACTTCGATGGTTACCAGTGGCTGCAATACTGGGACAGCGAGGAATTTGAGGGTCTTCCATTGGCTGTCAAAATCCGCATGACAATGCGTTCTAATTCGCCATATTCCAGTGGTGGTGTTCTGGATGCATTTTATGGAAATACGACTGACAGCGATGGCAGTATGGCTGTAACTTATCAAAAGATTGTTAAACTTCCTGTCGGTAAGATCCGACCGCTGGAACAAGAAGACGGGGGATTACAGAATCTGGGACTATGAACACTCAATCTGCCTTCCGCAGGCTACGCGGCTCAGCATTAATGATTGTTCTGGTGGTTGTGATGATCGTATCACTCGGAGCCTACACATTTTCCGAGTTAATGTTTACTCACAATGAAACGGCGACTTTATCTTCGCAAAACATTCAGGCTAAGTGGCTTGTCGACGCGGGTATTGATGTTGCCAGAGTTCACCTACTGCAAACTCATGACCAACGCATGTCGGCCGGTGGAGAATATGATAACCCAACCGTCTTCCAGGCCGTCAACGTAATTACAGATCCCAACCCCAATATGACGGGCAATTTCACTCTGATTGCCCCGAATCTTGACAGTGATGGATATACGTCCGGATTCCGTTTCGGACTGGAAGACGAATCATCGCGACTTAATCTAAATGCGCTCGTTCTTGCCGATACGTACGCCAGCGATGGTGGCCGAGAAATGTTAATGGCCCTGCCCGGTATGACCGTCGATATTGCTGATGCCATCATGGACTGGATAGATGAAGATGATGAAACGCGGGAGTACGGTGCAGAATTCGATTACTATCAATCACTCGGGTCACCCTACGAGCCCAACAACGGGCCCTTTAACACCGTCGAGGAATTACTTCTGGTACGTGGGGTGATGCCAGAATTGCTTTTCGGTGCAGACATCAATCGAAACGGGCAGATTGATTCCCACGAAGAACCAGCCCGCCAGCGGGTTCAGGAACTTCTTTCCCTTGCCAATACCACCTCCAGCGATGAAGTCATCAACACCGGGTCACTTGATCGTGGATGGAGTGCATACCTGACACTTCATAGTCAGGAAAACAATCTGAATATCAATGGTGAACCCCGCATCGACCTCAACTCAGAAGACCTGCAGACTCTGCATCAGGATTTATCCGCCGTGTTTGACCCCGCCGTGGCCAACTTCATCATTCTCTATCGGCAGGGTTACGAACTATATGACCAGGGCGACAACCTGGGGGACCAGCCTGTACCGGCCTCCTCAATAGAAATTGATTTCCTACGTGAGCCTGAACGGAAGATCACGCAGGTCTTGGAACTGGTTGGAAAGGGTATTAACTGGGAGCCTGACTTAATAGACGAGGAGCCACTTGATGTGCTGCCCGCCTATCCCGAAGATGCCAGCTTGGTTAACAGCCTCGACCTGCTGATGGACAATACTTCGACAAGCTCCAACCCAACTATACCCGGCCGGCTGAATATCAATCAGGCGCCTCGGTTATTACTACAGGGTGTGCCCGGTCTCGATGATGAAATGATTGATCTTATTATTCAGACCAGAAATACCGATCCTTATCAGGACCAGCAAAACTTTTACCGTCATGAGACATGGATTTACAAACAAAATCTGGTGAACCTCGTTTTGGGGGGACAACTTATTTCTCTGGATCAGATGAAAGCCCTGCAACCGTTTATCTGCGGTGGCGGCAGTGTCTTCCGGGCCCAGATTATTGGTTATTACGAAGGCGGTACTGCTTCGGCACGCGCCGAGGTCATTATAGACGCTACAACCGTTACACCTCGCATACGTTTATGGCGTGACCTAAGCCATTTAGGCCGCGGATATCCCCTAGACGTGCTAGGCTTACACTACGCCGGTGGTACTCAAACAGCTTTACCCTCGATTCAGTAACCTTTCCTAAAAGGAAAATATCATGGCTAAATTCATCGCATATGAATGGGATGATCAGTCAGTACGCGCTATTTCTGCATCCCCAAAGGGAACAGATATCGTGATACATGCGCTCGTTGAAAAACCACTTGAAATTATTTTAAATGCAGAATCAACAGCTGAAGAAGTGCTCAACACAACCATCTCAGCAGCATTGGAGGCTGCCGGGGTCAGCAGGGGGCAGGCAACCGCCTTTTCCGCACGTCGTTCTCAAGCCGAAGTGAGAATGCTAACATTCCCAAATGTGCCGGAACACGAACTTCCCGATATGGTTCGCATTCAGGCGCCTCAGGTTTTCAACTCAGGCACGGAAGGCCTACTGGACTTCACTCCAATTGGTGAACTTCAGGATGGCCAACAATACATCGCTGCAGCGGCTCTCAGCGACGAGATGAAAATCGAAACAATCAGCAGCGCCGCACACGCTGGCATTACGATCAGCAACATGACGCTACACCCTTTTGGAACGGCTTCCTATGTGCAAAAACATATGCCCTCGGAAGATGCCCGACTTATCATCGACCTGCTCGGAGTGGAAGCTGAACTAACTATCGCCCGCAACGGCGTGGCTCATCTGGTCCGGACAATACGGCTAATCCCCGATGCTCCGGATGTCGATTACATCGCAAAGGAAGTCAAACGCACGCTGACCTCCTATGAGAATCAACCGAACGGAAGTGATATTAAGCAGATCATTATTGCCGGTACAAATGAAGTGCATCAGACACTTTCTGAAAGGATTGATCCGCTGGTCAGTGAACCAACACTAATGTTTGACCCGCTCCAATTCCCAACCCTTGATGCGGCAGTAAGAAACGCGCTGCCGGAAAATGCATCTAGTTTTCTGGGGCTTATTGGTTTGGCAGAACAATTAACGTCGAATGTGATACCCCCGATCGACTTTTTGAACCCAACCGAGCCGCCGAAGCAAACGGAAAAACGGGACAAGGCGGTTAAAACAGGCGTCTACGCATCACTGGCCATTGTTGCTGCAATTATCCTGCTTTACTTGCCAATTCACAATCTGAAAAGTAGTATCACTGAAACACGACCGGCTACCGTACTGCAAAAAACATTAAAAGATAAATACGACAAGTCGTCTGCACAGCTGACGGCAATCCAGACTTACGAGTCTTCGGCAATCAACTGGCTTGATGAGTTGGCTCTCCTTTCTGACTCACTGCCGCCAAGTCCCAATGATGTCATCGTAGATGGATTCTC
The DNA here is from genome assembly GCA_002709045.1 of Planctomycetaceae bacterium. GTDB lineage: Bacteria > Planctomycetota > Planctomycetia > Pirellulales > Pirellulaceae > UBA721. The sequence goes on from PAPJ01000007.1 coordinate 67,078, forward strand.
CGGTCGCTCCGATAACACTCGTAGCCGAACAACTGAAACACCATTGGGTTCGATATTCCTAGATATGCATCTAAAAAACTCTGGAGTCTTCGAACAACTTTCCACAACGTTGGGTGGGGGTTCACACCTTGTCGAGTCCAAAGGCCTTACACCTGATAACACAGAGGACGGTTTATACACACGAAGAACGCAACAAACAATCACAATCTTACCGATTGTTACTTCTGAAGACGCTAACACTATGGAAAGTAATACAGAGCAAACCGACGCTACCGAAACCGCAAATCAAGACGTCGACAAAACCGCTGATGCCGATCAAACACCTGAAGCGACTGGCGGCCAGGCAGATGCCACAGAACAAAAGGATGAACAGTAAGTCATGAACGCTCGCGAAAAGAAACTTTTATTATTTTTAATTGTTGCAGTCGTTGCAGGTGGACTGCTGACCGGCACCAATCGCTACCTGGACCATCTCGACAGCCTGCGCGGTGATCTAGAAACCGCCGAACAGGACCGTAATACCTTTGATGCTGACACACTGGCCGCAGATATTTTCAGTGAAATGATCGATGACTATGAACTGATGTCGCTTGGAAGTGACCAAAATCACGCTTTAGCCTCCTACAAAAGCTGGCTTATCAATCTCTTAGAAACAGAGCTGGGACTTGAAGACGTGCGGATTACCAACGAGCCATCGCGGGAGGTTGAAAACCAATACTTCCGACATACTTTCGGCATCAATTGCGAATCCGATCTTAAAACACTGACAGAATTCCTCTACCAATTTGAAACAAAAAGGATTCTTCATAGAATTAAGGACTTAGCCGTCAGCCCTAAAGGATACGACCAGTTGCAGGTTCGAATTGTGATTGAAGCGATTTCTCTGCCCGGTGCAAATAGTCAAATAGATATCACCAAAATCGAACATGACGCCTCCCTGGTTAACGCGACAAAGGAAGAATACTGGGAACGAATTTCCAATCGGAACTTCTTTGGTCCGGAAAACAAAACACCCACATTTACTCCTCCTCCAATCGCAACCACCGTTGGCAGGTCTGAGACCCGAACATTAACCGCCAGCGCTGGTGCCAACGAACAAAACCTGCAGAGCGTAACCTACGATCTTGACGTGGATTCAGTTCCGTCAAACTTTGTCGCCACGCTCAACGGAAACCGACTGACTGTCTCAAGCGACGAGGTTGGGCGATACGAATTTAACGTGAAAGTCACTGATAATGGACTTCCAGCAAAGACCATTACCAAAAAAATGGCCGTCACCGTGAGCGAGAAACCGGAACCCAAACCACCCACAAAAAGGCCCGATCCACCGAAGCCTCCTATATTTAATGTCGCACAGCTCGCCTTTTTCACCAGTACCGTTCAGGTGAATGATCGCGTAGAGGTCTGGATCCATCGACGCGACTTAGGCGAAATACTCAAACTTCCAATAGGGGCAAATGTAGAAATTGGTACCATCAAGGGTAAGATTCATGGCGTCAATCAACGTTATCTAACCATTCTTACAGCCGAGAATGAATTACTGGAAATCAGAGCTGGAAAAGCTCTTAGCACAGCAGTAAACGTCACTGCTCAGGCTGAATCTTTGCTGCTTCCGTAACTTAGGAGTTCTGGGAATAACAGGAAAGCGAGTAAGGCTGTAAGTTGCCAGCATTACTCGCTTTTTCTCGTTTTAAAAGGTCAAGCNCTCTGCGGGTTATTCCGATTCTAATGAACATAACGGGNTGTGCGCTTGTAATGTGCCTGCGCAAAATCAGTAGGGACGCTGATTTGGTATTTTTAGGCTACTCCCGAATAGAGAATGAGAGTTATGGAAATGGAATTCCTAAGCAAGACGCGGTCATCAAAGCTGGTTTTGGCCATCATTATTTTAATGCTAATAAGCGGTTCATTTGCATTTGCACAAGGACCTCAAGTTAATTCTGCGGTTTTACCGGTAAAGCATAATCAGGCGCCTGCTTTGGCAACTAGAGTGCAGTCGGTTTTAAGAGATTTTGGCGTAAATGCAGAAGTGACTGCGGACCGCGCTAACAATGCACTGATTGTAAATGGTTCAGCCAATGCCCATAAAATAGCCGCAGATCTGCTGAGAACGCTCGATAAGCCGGCAACCGCAAACTCTAAAACCACACCCAGAACTGTTCAAAGCAACTCACGGGTGGTTGGTTATAACGTCCCCATGGATATGCTCACTACAACGAGCCGTAAGATCCAGACTGCTTTCGCCAACCAAAAGGAAGTTAAGGTGGTTCCTGATCCACGAACCGGGCAAATTGTTGTTATTGCAGGTGATCTTATACATCAGCAAATTGCTCAATATATTGCTACTTTAGGGTCCAACAATAAAACCAATGTTGTTCCGGTATCCGGCGGGAATGCTGTGCAGGCACATAAATTACAGAATATCGGATGGAAGGAGTTTGAAGCATCTGTTCAGCGGATGTTGGGTGGGAAGCTAAATAGTAGTACTAACAGAACCGGAGAAATTTCGACCATTGCTGTTCCTTCAGGATCTGGCAGTGGGGCATTGCTCAATATTAATCGCCGGACAAATACCGTCACTATCAAGGGCGATGCTGTCGCTCAGCAGGGATGGCTGAAGATTGCAAATCTTCTTGATCAACCCAAGACCGGTGTTGACGAACGCACTGGTATTGTTCCGGTTGAAAAGGCTGATCCAGAGACCGTTAACAACGCTCTTGCTTTAGTGGAGGATGCTGAAAAAGCGGCGGCCGGAACGGGTGCTGGATTGCACCCAACAGGCAATCGTAAGCCCTGGGGCGGGGATTTGGTCAGTTCTATTTTCAACCAGGACACTGTCGCTGAGGAAGAAGTTGAACCGGCAGAGGGTGAAAATGAGGAGATTGGAGAGACATTACTGCAGATCGAACCGGATGAAGCTGGGTTGATCGGTCCCGTGCAAATTGAATTTGTAGAAGGTCTTGGAGTTTTCATAATCAAGGGACAACGGGATGACGTTGCGCGAGTGATTGAAATCATCGAAGAAATTGAGCAGCGCACAAGCGAAACTCAGCCTGAAATAATGATTCATCCATTAAAGCATGTTGACAGCAATGTCATCACGGAGTTGATCGAGGAATTGTATGATGACGTATTTGGATCGCGAAACAGTAGTGTTAGTATTACGGCGCTTGATAAGCCGAATGCTTTGCTTTTGATTGGCCGTGAGGAAAGTATGTCGGCGATTATGGATTTGATTAGTAAGCTAGATCAACCCGTCAAGCCTCATACGCAATTTGAAATTTTCCCGCTTAAACACATGTCGGCTTTGGATGCAGAACGACAAATACGAACCTTTTACACTAACCAACCTGGCGGGGATGAAGAACAACGACCGGGCCTTGGCGTGCGACCACGAATAATCGCAGATTATCGGACAAATAGTCTGATAGTACATGCTGCTCCTCGTGACGTTAAGGAAATTGCCGCGCTTCTAGAGCGTTTGGATATCGAGGAGTCTCCAGCAACAAATCAGCTGCGTGTATTTCGCTTGAAAAATGCTTTAGCGGCAGATTTGCAACCGGTTCTGCAGGAGGCCATTACCGGTATTGCTGCCAATCAGGGTGGCCAGGGTGGTGGTCAACAGGGGTCTACAGCGACGATCAGCCCGCAGTCGTCCAAATTGGAAATCCTAACAATTACCAGTGATGGTGAGAGCATGGTGAATTCCGGAATCCTTGCTGGCGCAACCGTTACGGCTGACGAAAATGTGAACGCACTGGTTGTACGTGCACCTGGTTCTGCAATGCCATTAATTGAAGAGTTAATCACCCAACTCGATCAACTGCCAAATGCTGAAGCTCAAATCAAGGTGTTTCAGGTTGAGAACGGGGATGCTATTAATCTAACCCAATTACTCCAGGAACTTTTCGGGCTTCAAGTAACTGCCGGTTCAAATGCAAGTAGTAATGCCTTTAACTCTGCTCTTGGTGGCGGAGCCGGCGGGATTGGTGGCGGTGAATCATCACTCGTTCCTCTTCGCTTTGCCGTGGATCAACGTACAAACAGCGTAATTGCTTCCGGCTCTGAAACAGATTTGGATATTGTAGAGTTGCTTTTAATCCGTCTGGATGAGGGTGATATTGAAACTCGCCGCAGCGAAGTCATACGGCTTAAAAATGCCGATGCCTCATCGGTGGGGCAGACCTTGCAGACCTATGTAAATACGCAGCGGCAATTGCTGACGCAATCTTTTGGCCAGCAGACAAGTATCGCAAATTACGAGATTGAGGAAACGCAAGTTGTCGTCGCCTGGGATGTGGCGAGTAACTCGGTTATTATCTCTGCACATCCAAAAACGTTTGATACACTAGCAGCACTCGTCGAGGAATTAGACTTCGAACCAGACATGGTTATGATACAGGTCATCATTGCCGAAGTTGAACTGAATGACAGTTTTGAGGCCGGGGTTGAACTCGGGCTACAAGACAGCTTGCTCTTTGACCGTGGCGCATCCACTAATGGATTTGCCTGGCACGGCCAGTCACTGGGGAATGACCCTGGTGCGACCGCCTCTCGGGAAAGCCTTGCGGGGCAAGTTATTTCAGGCTTTGGCATGGGTCGTAATAGTGCGGCACTCGGTTATGGAGGCCTTGCAGTAAGTGCCGCCAACGAATCCATCCATATTATGATGAGAGCGCTTCAAGACCGCGGTCGTCTACAGATCCTTAGCCGCCCGCAAATTATGACTTTGGACATGACCGAGGGGTTTGTGCAGGTTGGAGCTGATATTCGACAAATCACCGGCAGTCAGGCAAATCAATTCGGTGGTATCACCAACACTTCTGAGCCTGTTTCCATTGGACTGCTGGTAAATGTTCGACCGCGGGTTACCGTCGATGGTCGTATTGTTATGGTCGTTGGGGCTGAAAAATCCGAATTAGGTGAAGCCATGTCCGGAACCGTTGTTGGTATCAACCCCGATGGGCAGGCAGTCATGGCGGCACCTATCAATAAGACCACCGCCGAAACAGTTGTCAGTGCCCGGGACGGTGAGACTGTCGTCTTTGCCGGATTAATTACTAAAGACAAGGTGGTGTCTAGACGTAGCGTTCCTGTGCTTGGTGATCTACCTGGAATCGGTAGCCTCTTTCGATACGATACGGAAAGCGAGAAACGCAAAGAATTGCTCATTATCATGACTCCTCATATTGTTCGCGGAAAAGACGATATTGATCGTATCAAAGCCCTCGAGACGGAACGAATGAGTTGGTTGCTGTCTGATCTAACAGAAATTCACGGCGAGTCAGGTATGAAATCTGGCCGTGGATTTTGGGGAGAGCCCGGTACGATTATCTATCCGGATGACGATCCTTCCGGGACGCTACTGGAACACGCATTCCCTGATGCTTCAATGGGAGGTGATCTTAACCGAGGGGCTGGAACTCAGTTGCATAGCAAGCACTTTTTTCCTCGTAGTGGCACACCTCGCGTTATGCAGGGCAGCCCGTACATTCCCCATCAACACCGGCAACAGTACCCTCTTAATACACCAGGCTATCAGCAACAAGGTCCTTCAGTACCACAGGCCCCGACTGGTGTTAACACCAGCCGTTATATGCCAGTTAGCAATATGGAGCAGCAACCTATCAACGATGCTCCACAGCAGCAGCCTATCAACTATGCTCCTCAACAGCAGCAACTTTATAACGGTCAACTTAGGCGTCTTCCACCTCAAACCACCCAGGGTTATACGACTCCAATAACCCGTTAGTCATTTTTTCAATGGCAGTATATATAAGCATGATAATATTTTTCTTCCCCAGGCACTAAAACATGATCCCCTCCTCCCAACACTACAGAATCCTACTAATCTGTCTTTCCTGGATAAGCCTAGCGATTGCAGGTTGTAAAGGTTTATCTGATTCCACCAAGGCGTTTGATGATGCAATGCCATGGAATACAGAGCAGGCAGCAAGGCGACAACATGAAGAAAGCGCTGCCAGGATTGTCGCAATTTGGACGCATGATGTTCTATCCACACCTAATCATGGCGCTGTTCAGGGATTTGGTGGAAGAATGTACTTCTATAACCGCAAGCAACAGGCTGTTGAAGTGGAAGGCCAGTTAGTTGTGTATGCTTTTGATGATACTGACCAACCCGTCGCGAATCATTCCCAGCGACAACCAAATCGTAAATACGTTTTCCGCGCGGAGCAATTGCAAACACACATTAGCGAATCGGAATTAGGACCATCGTATAGTTTTTGGCTGCCCTGGCAAAAATTCGGTGGGGATGAAAGAAAGATAAGCCTGGTACCTGTTTTTATTCCCAACAAAGGGAATGTCATCAACGGATTATTCAGCAAAGTTACATTACCAGGTAACAATAGAAACCAAAATGACACGCATTCTAAAGATCAATTAGTGCATCACAATCAGCCAGATGCAATGCGAGTCGATACTTTTGACAACCGCAACACCTACAAAAATTTAACGCAAACCGGCCGACGAAATACTCAAACAATAAACCTTTCCCCAAATTTAACCCGTCATATGACAAACGCCCCGCAACAGGTCGTAAGCAACATCAACCATCAGATAGGTTCCACAGAAAGGCCTCAGACGCCCACCGTCGCTTTGCCTAACTATGACGACTATAACGCCCGTCGTCGACCAACGGGAATACAGACAAGCGTAAACCGTTCGGGTTTGAAGACGATTAAAATAGGTCCACCACAGCGTCCCTAATCAGTGTGGTCCTTTAAAAAAGCCCGGATGCTTCAGCAACATCCGGGCTTTTTTCGTTTTCTCTGTTTTTAGTTGTCTTGTTGAACCGCTTCTGAGATCAATAGATTATTCTCAACACTATTGATACCAGGCTCTAGCAGTACTAATCGTTCTACAAGGGATTTCTCCCGCTCTGAAACAACGTTGCCTGTCAATGTCGCCGTACCGTCTGCAAGATCAACAGCAACCTTGTTGTAACGTGATAGGCCAGGAAGTTTTCCAAGCCGAGTTTGAGCCTGTTGTCTAACTTTAGCCGGAAGAATGGGTTTGATTTGGAATTTTACGACGAAGGGAAAACGTAAATTAGCCCCCGGTTGCTGCTGTTGTTGCCCGCCAAACATACCACCCATCATGCCGCGGCCCATGCCACCAAATCCACCCATGCCACCAAATCCACCCATGCCACCAAATCCACCCATACCACCCNNNTCCACCCATACCACCCTGGTTTGATTGGCTTGAGGTTGCGCGAGGATCACCTCCGATACCACCGCCTCCGACAAATCCGTCATTCGAAGTCTGGCTGGAAATCTCACCGCTGGATGAAACTTGACCGCTCTGTCCATTCTGCATGCTTTGATTACCAACTTGACCGTAGGCTAACGGCGCAAATAACAGGACAGACACTGTGATTAGAAGGTATTTTACGAGTGTTAACATTTTTACCTAGCCTATATTGCTTTGGTTTACATTCGGACAACTTTTTAACGAGCACATCCATTATGGTTTAATTCGACATTGGATGATTAAACTGTAAAGTCCGAAATACCGTCTTAATCGATTATATTCTCAAAATGAGTTAATCGCCCCGCATAAACCCAAAATGACTAAAAGTTGCAGTAACTATAATAATTTAACTTTTAAGTTTCCGTTAGATATTTCCCCTCTTACGAAACCTTCGGTAAACTGTGGTGTTAAATAAAAAATATAAACCCTCGGCTTTTTGGATTGAAGGCAACCGATTATATGAATCTCAAGAACAACTCAGCACTACTTGCTTGTCTTTTTGCTCTGATCTTCACTGTTCAACCCGTCAAAGGAGAACGCCCGAGTGCACCAAAACTTCTTCCATACAATACCGTGGTCTATTTACGCGTAAACGACTTTCCTGCCCTTGGGGATGATTTTCAAAGAACCTCGATGGGCAAAATACGCAATGATGCGACTGTCTCTCCACTGGTTGATCGGCTCTACAATGAGTTCATCAACGCATTTCCACAAATTGAAGACGAACTGGGCGTAAGCGTCGAGGAATTACTCGAATTGCCCACTGGCGAGGTCGCCATCAGCCTCGCTGTAACGGATACCGGTAGACCGATGTTTGCTTTTATCGCGGACGTCGGCGACAACGTCGATACAGCAACCACGTTGTTGGAACGAGCCGAGTTTGAACATATCAATAATGCCGGTGACTTATCGCAGGAAATGATCGGTGAAACCGAAGTCACCCTTTTTGCCAATCCCGGTGATGATGATGATGTTTATTCCTTCATTAAGGAGGAAACCGTTGTTTTATGCAGTAGCGAACTGATGGCAACGCATCTCATTAGCGTTTGGGAAGGAACCGCAACCGAACTGGACCGCACGCTTGCTGATAATCGAAAATTCACTGATATCATGCGTAACAGCGTTGGTGCTGAAGATTTTCAACCACAAATAAGTTTTTACGCCGATCCTCTAACGCTTATCAAATCAACGACTCAGGATAACTTCCAAGCTCAGGCCGCACTGGCTTTATTACCGACACTCGGTGTCGACGGATTCAAAGCAGTCGGGGGATCATTAATTGTGGGACCTCCAGGTTTTGACACAATGGCACATTTTCACCTTTCTCTGGGAAGTCCACGCCGGGGTGTATTTAACCTCCTGACACTCGGCGAGGGTGAACTCAGTGCAGAAGATTGGGTCAGCAACGATATTTCTAATTATGGGACTATGTATTGGGATCTGGAGAAAATGTATGCGGAACTAACGACGGTGGTGGACTCCGTTCTGGGAGGCGGTGCTTTTGAAAATCTCGTTGAAGAAAATGTTAACACACCAGCAGGAATTAATCTGCAGGAGGATGTCATCGCTCATCTTGCTGGTCGACTCACCTTCGTCCAGCAAGTAGTGGATCCGGATGTATTGAATGGACAAGCCACTGGCCTTGGATTCAAGCTCAAAGAGCCGGAAGAATTAACCGATTTCATGGATAGTTTTATCGGGGAGAAAGCAGCCTGGATGATTAAGAAATCCCACAACGGGGTTACCTATTACCAGACTCCAGCAGGGCCGGGAGGGCCACCTCAGCAGGCAGCTCCTGGTCAACCTAATACTCCGCAGCAACGCCCGGGTGCCGGTAATTTCAGAAGACCGACCCCAACATTCGCAATCATTGGCGACACCTTTCTTCTATCCGACTCCGAACTCATTGTTTTTAAGGCAATTGACACTCATCAAGGAGGAGAGGACCGACTGACTGATGCGGAGGATTTCAAACTGATATTAGATACGGTTCGGTCACAAACGGGCGAATTCAAACCATCTGCTATTACTTTTAGTCGACCTGAAAAGGGCTTGGAATTCATTTACAATCTTGCTTTGGGTGAAGATGCCCAATCGGCTCTACAGCAAGGTGCTGAAAATAATGATTTCCTAAGGACGTTAAATTCAGCGTTTTTGGATCACCCACTTCCACCTTTCGAGGAAATCTCCAAGTATATGGCACCTAGTGGTGGTGTTCTGTTTAACCGCCCTACCGGCCTACACTTCCTTTCATTTTCACTCAATCCCGAAAATCAATAGTCGGGCATTTCTTAACAAGCTATAAGTACGTCGTCCTTGTTTGAGCAGGGGCGACGTATTTTCATTACCTTGCCAGATCGACTTGCCTCATCGTAATAGTGTGTTAAAGTTCTAGTAGGGACATTGAACGGCCCGGTTTACTATACAACGGCCGGCCAAAACCGCTGAATTTGGAGTATTGCACGAATTGGATGCCTCGCCAAGCCAAACCGTTCTCATCGTAGATGATGATGCTGATATACTTGCATCGGTGAGCTATGCTCTGAAACAGGCTGGTTACCACGTCCTCACTGCAGACAACGGCGAAGATGGTCTGGCTCTGGTTAAAACGAACCAACCTGACCTTGCAATTCTAGATATGATGATGCCCAAACGAAGCGGTTTTCTGGTAATCGAGGCCTTACGAGAAGAATATACCGATCCTATTCATATCATTATGATGACCGCTAATGAAGGTAATCGGCATCAATCTTATGCCGAGCTTTTAGGCGTGGCCGATTATCTACACAAACCGGTGGCAATTGACACGCTGGTCGCCAGAGTCAATCAATTGCTTGCATAACAAATCTCTTAATTCCCTTGCGTAATTGTTTTATTGAAATAGACAGCCAACTATGAATCGTCCACCACACGCACAAAACCTACCTGATCCTTCTGTCATTCCAGAAGAAGGATGGCACTGTTCTCACTTTTACTACGCTTTCGATCGGGCCGCTCTGCAAAAACTTTCCGGCCGCCAACTGGTCGCAGCCCGAAAAGAATTCATCGGTATAATTTCCGAAGGAGAGGCTGGTCCGGAACGGTTCCAGTTAAGTATCGTCTCCGGACACAAAGCTGACTTTGGTCTGATGATCATGGATCCAAACCCGCTTACAATCGACCGAGCGCACCAACGCCTGCTCGGAACCAAACTCGGCGCTGCAATCACCACTACCTACAGTTTCATTTCAATAACGGAAATCTCCGAATACGTTCCAACAATTGAGCAATACGCCGCCCGGCTGGTTACCGAAGGTGAAGAGGAAGGAAGCCCGACCTATGAAGCAAAGGTCAATGCCTACAAACAACGGGAACCTATTATGACCAAACAACGTCTGATGCCGGATTTCCCTCAATGGCCGGCAACCTGCTTCTATCCGATGAATAAAATTCGTATTCCGGACGCCAACTGGTTCATGACGGATTTCTCGGAACGTAATCGGCTCATGGCAGAACATGCACGCAGTGGTATGGGATTCGCCGGCAAGGTACAGCAGCTTATTACCACTTCAGTCGGACTGGACGACTGGGAATGGGGAGTCACGCTCTGGGCTCGAAATCCGGAATATCTTAAGGACATCGTCTATGCAATGCGATTTGACGAAGCCAGTGCTAAATATGCTGAATTTGGCCCGTTCTATACCAGCTATATTGCCACAGCCGAAGAAGTTCTGGCACACTGTGATATCTAACCAACACACAATCCTATCTGATTAATTATCAGCCGGTCTCGCGGCTGCCGGCGCGCCGTTTGATTCGCTCGATTTAGCTGGCTCTTTACCAGCTTCAATCGCCTCGGCCCATAGCCTGACGCGTGAAAGGATTTCTGCATTGTCTGTTAATGACCGGGGGGCTTTCTTCGTAACGTCGCCGGGCCGATTCACAAGAACCAGGCGAACAGGAGTTTTTAATTCCGGCACTTTATATGCGTTAGCATGATATTCAAGGAAGTTGTTGTCCTTGCTGCTCTCCACCGCAATATCCATCGTTGCGGTAGGAAAATTAGATACACAAATCAACGATCCATCATCCCCGTAATAACGTTTTTTTCCGGTTGATGCTTCGGTCCAGAATCCACTTCCGGCAAAAACCCAGGCATGTTCCAGCGTTTTCTTACTACGCCCTTTGGTAACCCAATTCTGAGCAAGTTCGCTACGAATTTTTCCTTTTTCGTCTTTCCAAACACAGATAATATCAATTACCGAACCACTTGCCGGTATATATTCCGGGTCAAACTTTACAGGTTTTCCAGTCTTAGCTCCGATTGCAAGCAATGCCGCATGAACAAACCTTGCTGAAGATTTGACAGCCACGACTGACTCATGTTCCTTCGTCCCCTGAGGACAGGCGAACATCTCCAACGGCCCGTTACGCAAACAAATTTCTCCATCTGCCACAACCCATTTGCGACTGAGATCCACCCACAATCCGCCATCCGGTAGAAGAGACAGGACCGACGATCCTTTTTGAAGTGTCTTAAATTGTCCTTTAATTTCAAGCTTTGGTGATTTTGCTTTCACGGCATCCGGTTGTTGCGCAGAGCCAGTACTGATCTGAAAACAAAGCCCTAGTAATACGAGGATCATCTTTCGTTTCATGTTTCGGATTCCTGACATTTCTAACCTGCTATTCGATCTCGACATACTCGTAAACCGTGCCATCCTCCCGAAACTCACCAAACGCGAATTCAGAAGAATAGTTCTGACCTAACACTGTACGATTTCCAAACTCAGTAAGTGAACGATAAAGCAACCACTGCTTCTTACCAATTTGAATTCGATATCCGCTGGCCACGTCATCGGGTTGTATATCCAATTGTTCGGCAATCGTAAGTTGTCGCCATGTGTATTCTTTCAGACCGGATTTACCATTTAATACGAACAACAGCGGAGCGTAGAGGCCGGATGCTTGATCTGCCTGTAAATGATAGTGTATTAATCCATCCTCACTATCTAACTTTCCGTTACGTATTGCTGTTCGCCATTCCGATAACGCAAGTGGTATCAACATGGCTTCCGGATTGTCGCTCCAGACAAAGCCTTCACTATGTTCTTCCGCCGGGAAAAATTTAATTCCATCGGCACATTGAATTTTTTGTTTCAGTTGGATCTGCGCTCTGTCATCTTTATTTAAAACAACATCGCCGGTCAAAAGCAACTTATCATCCTTTGTCAGTAGCAGATGCTTTTGAATCTTCCATCCTGCTGAGTATCGAATTTCCAACTCCAGGTAGTCTGCATCATCATCGCTTTCCCAACATACCTCTTCCCATGAACCCAAAGGGGGCATTGTTACTCCATCGATGATCAATTCTGATCTAATATTGCCTTGGAATAAAAGACGGCCCCCCGACGCAACATCAATGTACAGATCATGCCGGTCGACACGCAGGTACACTTCTCGTCGTTTCTGCCCCCAACCAGTACGCATTACAGTGACACCGGAATCGGAAGAATGCAACGTGGCATCGGGAAGATAGTGATCAGGTAGTTGCTTTGATATCTTCTGTTGCGTAAAGCCCAGGCGGTTTGCCAGCCTTTTATCTGAAATATCACCCCCCAATTCCAGCATTAAAGCAACAAACGGTTTGGCTAGTTTTATTTCACCGTCAGCCGACAGAGTCGTGACTGATCTCCTACCCGTGGAACAAAGTAGTAACTGACGAACCGACCATTCGTAGGTTGTTACAAATCTTTTTTTGAGCTTAAGATTTACCTGTTTGGACCGTAAAGCCCTGAAGCACCTAGTCCAGGTAGCGACGATCGCCGCATATTTGGGAAAATACCGCGCTTTAATAACGCCTTCATTATCAAACAGTAGATCGGCAGACTTGTTTAATAATAAAGCCGCTGAACTCATGAGTTGCCGGACTTTGGCGTTATTAGATGATATTGCCGATAAGACTGCTGGAATCTCCACGCCCGCGATCAAGACATTCCAGGGGTTATTTTCCAACTCATGGTCTTCCAATACCATCTCTGCATAGCCTGCCAACGCCGTTAGATCATCGTCTGAAGCTTTACCATGTTCAGCAATAACAGCACACTTATAGGCCGTTTCCAAGGCATTTAAAACAGCTCCTGCTGATGTATCTTTACGAACAGCGTTCTGCTGCCAACTACGTGCAGGAACATTTTGGTGGCGCATATAATCAGGCAATCCCCAGTACAGCGCATTGGGGATATTACGTAACAGGCCGTGCATTGTATCCTGTTCACAAACCTCTTTTATTGCCTGCTGATTCACCGTTACTATTCACTTCGCCATTGAGAAGGTGTTCTACCTGAACGACTATCTGCGCGATAGGCCTTCGAAGAGACTGCTCCCGACCCGGACAATCGTAGCCCCATGTTCAATGGCTATATCATAGTCGCGGCTCATCCCCATAGAAAGCTCACCAAGTTCTACATTCTCAGGTTTGAACGCCAATAAGCGTTGCTGTAATTCACGCAGAGAGGCAAAATCGGCCGCAGCGCCGTCTATTCCTGAATTCAATCCGGCCATTGCCATTAAACCGCGAACCCTGACCGAGGTTAGCTTGGCACATTGCTCAAGAACGGATTCCATTTCTTGTGGTGCAAACCCATGCTTGGCTTCTTCCCCTGACACATTAACCTCCAGCAAAACGTCTTGTTTTGTATTGATACGGTCAGCTTCTTTATTTATTTCCTTGAGTAATCGTAGACTATCTGCGGCATGAAACAGATGAATCAATGGTAACGTTCGGCGAACCTTATTACGCTGCAGGTGACCTATCTGATGCCAGCGAATTGGCAGTTGTTCGAGCATTGCTGCCTTATCCCATAATTGTTGCGGCCGATTCTCACCAAGATCTAGTAAACCGGCCTCTGCAACTAGCCGCGTTATATCTGCATCAAAGTACTTACAAACACCGACCAAGCTGACATCATCAGCTGAGCGTCCTGATTTACGTGCTGCTTCAGCAATATTTTGCTGGACTTTGACAAGATTGTCCGCGATTAGTGTTAAACTCATCGTTTAGCCCCACTCTCATCGTGCAACCATTTTTGCCATTTTTGAAGCGACTCGATTGTTACCCGCTCTACTTCCGGCGAGGAGATAAATTCAAACATCATGGGGCCTGAATACCCGTCTTTCAGGAACTCCTGAACCACGGCAGGCCAATCCACTTCACCCTCACAAAGTTCTGTTTCTATAACCCCCTTATTCGCCTGCTTGACATGCAACATCGAAATAAGGGATTTGTCGATGCGGGTAACAATTTCCACAATTCGCTGAGACTCCCTCGCCAGAGAAAAATTGGCCGGATCAAAACAAAGCCAAACATTTGCCGTCCGGCTACCGGAACGAACGTTCTGAAATAAATGCCAAAACAGATCCCAACTCTGGAAAGAGTGCTCAATTGAAAGGCGAATTCCATCGTCATCCAGATCATCTGCCAGTTGAATCAGACATTCCACGGTCCTATCGAGATTCTCTTCGGCAATCGCATCGTCACTGGTCACATCAACCAACCGCAAATGCGCATCGCCATTACCGCAGGCCAACGCCACGTCACGGCCTAACTGTAAATCACACGTACTACTATCAAATCGCTCTGCAAAGAAAGGAAAACTCATCGCATAGTCAAAGCGACAGTTATGATGTGCTTGTGCAATATCCTTCAACTCTTCGAAATGGGGGTTGTTATGCGTTGGCTCCAACTCTCCCAAAGAACCTTGCCTTAATTCGACATCCCGCATTTGCAGATCAGCGGCATAGGCCACTAAATCGCGCAAGCCGACGTTGTTTTGCAGATAGAAATTCCAGCAATTACTTACAATTCCGGTATTAAGCATAACTTCCTCTTCTAGCCCCTTGTTTTACCATATAAAACTAATACTTTAAGTTCCCCTCAGGCACCTATATGCAAATCTCCGAAGATAATTCACCGCTGGAACTGACGGCGGAACAGTTGCGACACGACGTCGAGTTGACGCTTGAGTATCTTGGCCGTCATATCACGACACTTGATCAGCAACCGGCCTGGTCTTTACCACAGGACGCAACGGATGAAATTAGTCCGCGCGAGAACATACCCACGCAGGCAATCCCTTTGGAAGACGTTCTTGACGATCTGTTTAATCATCGAATTGATCCCAGTTACAATCCCTCCTGCGGTGGCTATCTGGCGTACGTACCCGGCGGAGGCCTGCCTCATGCGGCCATCGCCGATTTAATTAGCGGAATCCTCAATAAATTTGTCACATTGTGGCAAGTCGCTCCGGGCTTTGCCAATATCGAGGCTGACGTCATCCAATGGTTTACAAATCTAATTGGCTATCCCGCCGGAAGTGGTGGATATTTAACCACCGGAGGCTCGATGGCAAACTGGTCTGCTATTGTTACGGCTCGGCGAATTCTACTTGGTGACGATTTTTTCAAAGGCATTATTTATACCACCGCTCAGGCACACCATAGTGTCTTAAAAGCGGCTGTTCTGGCTGGGTTTCCTGAACGTAATATCCGTCGGGTTGACACGATTGACCTGACATTGTCCACTCGGCATCTCGAAGCGTTAATTCAACTGGATAAGCAGAAGGGGTTATTGCCATTTATGGTTGTCGCCAACGCTGGGACTACCAACACCGGAGCGATTGACCCGCTCGTTGATATTTCCGGTATCTGTAGACATCACAACATGTGGCTTCACACCGATGCCGCCTATGGCGGATTCTTTATGTTTACGGAGAGAGGCAAAAACGCACTCCGTGGTCTCGAACTCTCGGACTCAGTCACGCTGGATCCCCACAAGGGTCTTTTTCTGCCTTATGGTACTGGTTGTCTGCTAGTTCGGGACGTCTCTCATCTAGAGTTGGCTCACAAGGTTTCTGCCAAGTATCTCCCGCCGTTTCAAGACGAAGAAGAAGACGTTGATTTCTGTGGAATCTCACCTGAACTTTCCCGGGACTTTCGCGGCTTACGTATCTGGCTGCCTTTCAAGATTTTCGGTGCAACAACATTCGCCAGTTATTTAGATGAAAAATTAGATCTCTCTAGGCTGGCATTTGCAAATATCTCAGCACATCCAAATATCGAAACTATTACTACCCCTACTCTCTCTACATTTGCATTCCGTTATAAACCAACCGGGCAATTAATTAACGATCCCGAATTAAATGAAATCAATCAGCGTTTTTTAACTGAGCTTAACTCCTCAAAGCAGTTCCTTCTGTCCTCGACGTATATAAACAACAAATATATGATTCGTATTTGCGTGCTATCTTTTAGAACTCATGAAAAACACATCCATCGATGTCTGGAAGAAGTCGCTCGTGTCGTGCATCAATTCAACAACTCTCAGCAGTTCAATTCGTTACAATATTGACTTAGATGTAGCATCTCATCGGAGTACACAGAAATGTCAGAATACGAAACAAGGGAAGAAGCACCAGCATCGCGCAAATGGTACCAGGCCATTGGGCCGGGCATCATTACTGCTTGCGTTGTGATTGGCCCGGGAAGCATCCTCACCAGTAGCAAAATTGGCGCGGCGAACGAATTCAGCATGATCTGGATCGTTGTCATAGCATGTATTTTCATGATGTTCTTCATGTCGATGGGGGCTCGTGTTGGCGTGGTTGCCAAATCTTCTCCTGCCAACCTAATACGCCAACATCTCAACGGGCCGCTCGGTAAAGTCCTGGCGATCATCGTGGGAATCAGTGTCTTCTGTATTTCCACTGCCTTTCAATTTGGAAACAATCTGGGCGTTCAGTCGGCCTTTAATGTTTATCTCGACAAAGAAATTACGATCTATCTGGTGTTACTCTTCAATGCATTATCCATCTCTTTTCTATTTGCTTTCAAGGACTTTTATAAAGCCCTTGAAAAAGTGATGATGGCCTTCGTAGGGCTAATGCTTCTTTGCTTTGCTATTAACCTTATCTTTGCAAAACCTAATCTAGGCGCCTTTGCAAAAGGTTTCCTCCCGTTAGATGCAGAAATTAGCCTAGATACTTTAGGTTTGGTTGGCACCACATTCGTCGTCGCCGCTGCCTACTTCCAGTGCTATCTGGCGAGGCAAAAAGGCTGGTCAGTTAACGAGCTGAAAAACGGATTGGTTGACGCCCGGGTAGGCTCGATCATAATGGCCACCCTAACCATTATGTTGATGGCTACTGCGGGAACGGTATTAGTTGGACAAAGCCTTGGAAATGTGGAGGACGTTGCGGCGGGGCTGGAACCAGCTTTTGGAGAAACCGGGAAACTGCTATTTTGCATCGGGCTCTTCTCAGCGGCATATTCCTCCTTTTTGGTAAATTCAATGATCGCTGGATTCATCCTTTCTGATGGTCTCCAATTAGGATCCACTGCCGGTGAAAAGGGTCCTAAGATCATCACGACCATCGTGCTGATCACCGGGATGGTTGTAGCTTTGGCTGTAATTCAGATCGGTTTCGACCCGGTTCCGGCTGTTGTTTTCGCCCAAGCTGTAACCGTAATTGGCAACCCATTACTAGCCGGCATGCTTTTATGGTTCACCAACAACAAAAAAATCATGGGGGATCGAACCAATGGCCCGATAACCAACACCGTTGGCGTTTTAGGTATCGTTATTCTTTTAGTGATGGCTTACCGTACGGCATTTGTTCAGATACCGCAAAAACTGGAAACATTGAATGAAAAATCATCTGTCGAACAAGTAGAACAACTACCGGAAACAAGTGATGAAATTACAACTAACAAACCTGAAGAGTGAGCTATGGAACTGACCACTGAAGACGAATTACTACTACTCAACGAAAAATTACTTGAGTCGATTGACTCAAATGACTATGAGACTTATACCGAATTATGCGATGTCAATCTAAGCGCATATGAGCCGGAGGCAATGGGACAACTTGTAGAAGGCCTTGCCTTCCACGCTTTCTACCTGACTCGACAGCCAGGTGGAGCAATGAAACAGTCCACGATCTGTTCGCCGCGTGTTCGTATGCTAGGAGAAGATGCCGCTGTAGTCACCTTTGTCCGGCTTTCACAGAAGTCTGCGTCTGACACCGGCGATTCTGTTGCCAGTTGCGAGGAAACCCGCGTTTGGCAAAAGATTAACGGGCAATGGAAACACGTGCATTTCCATCGCAGCTTTGCTGGTAGTGTGGAGTTAGGTTAATCAACCTAATCATATGCCCAACAGCGTTAAAAACAAACGGACGCCACCGCGTTGGAATCGACTCAATCGGGAAATTGATGCCTGTCGTAGGTGCCCTCGCTTAATTGATCACTGTCAGCAAGTTGCCCAGGTAAAACGACGGGCCTATATCGATGAAGTGTACTGGGGTGGACCGGTTTCCAACTTCGGTGATCCCTATGCCGAATTACTGTTGGTTGGCTTAGCTCCGGGTGCGCACGGGGCTAATCGCACAGGCCGCATGTTTACCGGTGACCGTAGCGGTGACTGGCTTTACAAAGCACTTCACAGGGCTGGCTTTGCGAATCAACCGGAATCCGCCTACCTCAAGGACGGACTCAGACTGACCGGCTGCGCGATTACCAACATTTGCCACTGTGCACCGCCTCAGAACAAGCCCACACGACAGGAAGTACTAACATGTCAAACATGGTTTGAGCAATTGGTCGAACAGTTACCGGTGAAAGTCTTTTTAGCCTTCGGCCAGATTGCCTGGCGTGGCGTGATCGATTTCATGAAAGATACCAACGTTTATTCAGGCAGCATTCCCAAATTCGGTCATGGTGCCACTTTTCGTTTCGAAGATGGCCGCACGCTACTGGGTAGCTATCACCCGAGTCAGCAAAATACATTTACCGGTAAGTTAACAGAACCAATGTTTAATTCCGTTTTTCGAAAGGCAAATCGAATGCTAGGCAGGTGCTAAGCGGACGGATTTCAGTATAATTCAGTTTTAGTCACTTAAGCTCCAACGATTCATTGACATCATCTTCCATGAAACTCCTCAGCCCTTTTGGGCCATTTGCCTACCTGTTTGTTTTTAGCCTGTTCATCTTCTCACCCACAGACGTGGTCGTTCAGGGTGAACAGATTCCGAAAACTGTCGAACAGCTTTCCACAGAAGTTACGCCCTCTCTTATTACCATCTCCACCAAAGGGCGCGATGGAAAATATCAGGGTGTTGGGACAGGCTTTGTGATAGCTAAACAAGGCCTGATCGTAACCAATCTGCATGTCATTGGCGACTCACGAGAATTTCGGGTGGAAACATCAACTGGCGACCAATTAAAGGTCTTAGGTATTCACGCATCTGACCGCGTGATGGATTTGGCAATTATTCGCGTTGAAGCGGACTCGTTAACACCGCTGAAATTAGGAGATATTAATTCTCTTGCCCAGGGTGCGCCGATCGTAGTGATGGGAAATCCTCACGGTCTGCGAAACAGCGTGGTTGCCGGAGTGAACTCCGGGATCAGAGAAATTGACGGGCGTAAAATGATGCAACTGGCGATTCCCATTGAACCCGGTAATTCCGGAGGCCCTGTACTCGACATGCAGGGAAACGTGCACGGCATTGTTACCATGAAGTCGCTGGTAACCGCAAATCTTGGATTTGCCGTAGATATCGCACCGCTTAAGGAACTCCTCGATTCGCCTAATCCAGTCACTATTGATAAATGGTTAACGATAGGCTCGCTTGATCCGCGCGACTGGGATCCCGTTTTTGGAGCACAATGGAAACAACGCGGCGGTCGTATCATTGTCGGGGGTACGGCGGCAGGGTTCGCGGGAAGATCTCTCTGCCTTTATCAGGGAGAGATACCGGAAATTCCTTATGAAATTCAGGTACGGGTAAAACTAAACGACGAAAAGGGCGCGGCGGGTATCGTATTCTTTGCCGATGGACGAAACAAACATTATGGATTCTACCCAACCAATAACAAAGTCCGTTTCACCCTTTTTGAGGGCGCTTCTGTTTTCACATGGACGGTACTTTACGATCAACCGTCTGAAGCTTACCGACCAGGGGAATTCAACACACTCAAGGTGCGGATTGAAGCCGATCGTTTTAAGATGTTCGTCAACGGTCAACAAGTCC
This sequence comes from Planctomycetaceae bacterium, assembly GCA_002709045.1. Classification (GTDB taxonomy): domain Bacteria; phylum Planctomycetota; class Planctomycetia; order Pirellulales; family Pirellulaceae; genus UBA721. The sequence goes on from PAPJ01000007.1 coordinate 87,423, forward strand.
TTGAATCAACCAATCGCAATCTAACGGGCGGCAAACCCGGGCTGGCAAAATTCCGGGATACCACCGCGGACTTTCGAAATTTTCTGGTGACCAAGGAAATTGATGATTCTCAATTGACCGAAGAAGCGCAACAGGAAATCGCTGCTGCTATTTCGAATGTACCTTCCCTGTCTGAAATGACCTCTGGAAATCTAGCCTCTTTCCTTAAGTCACCAAACGATTCACGCACTGTCTTGAAACAGGAAACCAAACGACTCGAACAAAGGCTTGCCGAATTAAAGAAACTTGACTCCGACATTCACACCAACGCCGTTGCCAATAAATTGGGGGCTTATTTCGCAGACTATGAAAATCGTTTGGCCGAAACTGATGATAAACCCAATGTCTCTATTGACCTGCTCGAAGCAGCATTAATTATTGCTTCGGTTGACGAACAGGATATCAACATTCCAGCTTATCTACGTCAGGTCGACCGAATGGTTACCGATATTAAAGACCGGCTCAGCGATGACAGTTCACCAACAGAGGTGCGCGAAGCATTAAACAAATACCTTTACCAGGACAGTGGTTTCCACGGTGCTCGTTTTGACTACTATCACCGTGCCAACAGTTATATGAACCGGCTTCTCGACGATCGAGAAGGTCTGCCAATTACACTTTCTGTCCTCTACATGGAGTTAGGAAAACGACTTGGTCTGAAAATTGAAGGTGTGGGTATACCGGGCCACTTTATCGTTCGTCAAAGAATCGCAGACGACGAAGTATTTCTGGATCCCTTTGAAGATGCAAAGATCCTCACTCTGGATGAAGTTAAACTCCTTGCTACTAACGGCCGGCCGGAACAATTCCAGGATCGTTTTCTGGAAACTGCAGCTCCTAAAATGATCCTGATGCGAATGCTCAACAATCTACTCGGTTTAGCTCAGGATGAAGAGGATCAGGAGTCCATGTTACGCTATCTGGAAGTACTCATGGCGTTAGATGAAACACACGTACAGAACCGCGGAATGCGAGCAATCATCCGATTTGAAACGGGTCGCAAACAGGCGGCGGTGGATGATCTGGACTATTTCCTTGAAACACGTCCACCAGAACTGGATCTAAATCAGATTCAACGCATGCGGGATTACTTTAACCAGTAAAAAACGGCTGTTTGATTGCATAACGAAATCAAACAGCCGTCTCGAATTTTCAGTAGATTACCAAAATCTATTTCTTCACCGTAATTGCAAAATCCCCCCGCGTATCACGCCAGAGACAGTGAATATGGCTTGCAGGATTTCCGGCAGCATCTGGTTGCGTATTTACAAACTCAATAATGAAGGTTGGACCCTGCACGCGGTAATAATGACCAATGCCCGGCTTTGATGCACCAGCCCAGCAAAACTTAATCTTACCCCAGCCCGCTTCTTTGATCTCGGCGATTCGCTTCGCCGCAATATCGGAAGCCATTGAGCGAGTGTAACTAAAAATAAGTTGACGAAGTAATTTCTTCTGTTCGTCTTCAAGCACACGCATAGCGATACCCTCTGCAGCAGTCTGTGGAGGCTGAGCTGCACCGGCATTACGCACTTCCTTCGGGGCGGTTTCGGCGATAATTGCTGTCTTCTTCTGTTCATCGCTAAGGGAATGAACCAGATCAAATGCAAGTGTTTCTTCATTATCAAGTACTCTGGCACCTTTTTCGAAACCAGCCAGATCAGCCGGAACGATTGTTGGATTCGAGCACATCACCTGAGGTGTGGACGAAATGACTTCATTATCTTCTATCACGAAATTAAGAGACATATGATGCCCTTCAATACTCACCCCCCACTTACCCTCTTTAGCTGGTTTACCAAAGAGTGTGTAATAGTAAAGCTGGGTATCACGTGGGAAACGACCTGGACTGGCCTTTTCAAGCTCGTGCAAAACGCCTTCAAGCTTCATGATGTCCGTAAACTTCTTATAGCCTAAGAAACTAAGACCGGCACGCAGTAATTGGCTTGCGGCTTTACGCTGCTTTGGATTCATATCCTTGACAACAAGCCCTTTACGAGCATCTTTTGGAATAAAATGCCACGCCACTCGCTCAGGACTATCATAGTCCATCACTGCCAGCTTTTTCTCCTCGTCATCCAGTGTTCCAAGAAATCCGTCAGCTGCAGTCAGGAATGCTTCACCTGCAGGGGGACGTTCTTTCTGAAATCCTAACGTCGCCAATACCGTCGTCAGAATTAATGCACATAAAAATGTTACCTTTCCGGCCTTCATCAACTCATCCTCTTTGAAATAAAATAGGCTTTATGTTTTGTTACCCTTTATAGTCTAAGGCCTTTGACAAAGCATTTCTATAACAGTAGTTCGATATAGGGTTTGAATTTTCATTAATGCTCACCACTTACTATCAAATAACCTGTCACAATTGCCAGCTACAGCGATTGCTAAGTGTCGTTGAAATGCATCAGCAACTCAACGCCTTAGGCATGCTTGTCCGGCAACCCGATCCGGAAATTGAGCTCATATGCGAACTCTATCGAACAACACCGGAGACGGTCGCCTGTGATGGATGCGGACGAACTGACGTTAGCATCACAAAAAAACGCGACGAATTCGCTGATTTAGAGCCTCGTCGATGCGAAAACTGCAATACCGTAATCAATCCGGAACGATTAGATGTTTTTCCGGAGGTCCAAACTTGCAGGCCCTGTGCTGATAACACGACTTCTGCCGACAACCAGATCGATTATTGTAAGGTTTGTGGCGATCTCACGTCTGTCATCGCTACTCGTCGCAGGAACATTACTAAATATGTCGCACGCTGCAACGGATGTGGTCATGAAAACTAGTCAACACCTCATTATTATCCTTTTGGGATACATTTTCCTGGTGGGATGCTCTGAGAGGGAATCCAAACCGCGAAATTCCCTCGTTACGCTTCACTCGGCAAAAAAGGTAATTACAGCCGCTCTTGCCAGACCGGAGACGACGACCATTCACATTGACCAGAAGCCCGTCTCTGATGGGGATCTGGAGTTAATACGTGAGAACCCAAATATTACTAATCTGTTGCTGGATGAAAGTAGGGTGACAGATAGCGGAATCTCTGTCATTGCAACGCTGCCCAATCTAATGCATCTAAGAGTCCGCAGTAAGCTGACAGATGCCTGTATCGATGATCTGCTGCAAATTAAATCACTACAGTTTCTCAACTTGCCGTTTGCTGATTTTACTGATCAAGGATTGATCCGTCTGGCAACACACCCTCGCATTCAACTTCTACGATTACGCAGTCCACGAGTTACAGATGCATCGCTGCCGGCCGTGGCTGCTATGAAAAACCTGGCCTTCCTGCATTTCATCGAAATTCCGGTTACCGATACAGGATTAGAGTCATTTTTTGATAACGATCAACTTCAGTCACTATACCTAGACGATAGCAGGACAACTGACGAAGGTCTTTCGGCACTTTTAGTCCATCAACCATTGTTACACCTGCATATCAATCAGGCACATTTGGATAACGACCCAAACAAAGGTCACCACGAGCAGTAATCAATAGGTAACCTTAAGGACGTCATAAAGCTCTGACATCGCAGCGATTGACTGCGGACAACCCTGCATTGAATAAATATGGATCAGGTTTGCCAGAACTCGCGCAATCCATTGCCGGTTCGTTGCCGTAGGCAACTGATCGATAGGAACCACATCACACTGTCCGGTAGTCATCGCTATACGATCCGCGACTTCCTCTGCATTTAACACGTTCCCTCTGAAAAACGGGTCTATGATCATCGAATCGTCTTCGACATGAAGGCGAGCTAGAAAGTGGCCGGGCGTGTTAATACCATCCACCTGCAAACCAATACGCTCGGCAACCAACTTATAGATGATCGTAAGCGTAATCGGTAATCCCTGTTTCGACCTCAAGACGTGTGGGAGAAAACTATTTCTGGGATTGAAATAGTTGTTCGTATCACCGTGAAACCCAAGGTCATCAAACAGAACCTGATGCAGATGAGCTGCTAAAGCACGTGGATAACCACTGGGAACACGTAAAAGAATCCGTTCAGCAATTTCCTCGATTTCATTTTGAACCGAATGCACCTCTGTATTGGGAACAAAATGCATTGCCACCGCAACAACTGCATTTAACAATCCCTGACTGGACTCTAAATCCTCAATCTCATGACAAAAAGTCCAGTAGGCATCGCTACGGCAATGTATAGGAGCATCCATAATCGAACTCGGCGTTAATTCTGATATAAACCTGCGACTTGAAGAAGTCGCTTAGGGATCTCTTTTCTGAAAATAACGGAAAGCGGATGTAGAAGTCAAATTTTTGAAATATTTTTTCTGCTTAGCTAATAAACAAATTGCCGGAGTAGCGGGCAATACGAGAGTCGCTCAGCTACGGGGAATTGCCTAAAACCGAATGATTCTATATTTTGTAAAAGAGTCGTTAGCATAAATAAGTCCTGAGCCATCACCATTAAACCTACTGGCACAAATAGGACTATAATGACAAATATAACTTTTCTCATCTACGTGCCTTTTCCCTGCACTCATCGAAAGCAACAACTTGTCAACCGGGTTCAATGACGACGCCAAAGAACAGATTCGCCAGATGGTGGATATCGTTGATTTGGTCGGCCAGTCTATTAATCTCGAACGTCGGGGCAAACTCTTTCTCGGGCTCTGTCCCTGGCACACTGACAGCCGCCCTAGTCTGCAGGTCGATCCAAATCGACAAACGTGGAAATGCTGGCCCTGCAATATCGGTGGAGATATTTTCAGTTTTATCATGCAGCGGGAAGGGATTGAGTTCCGCGAATCGCTGGAATTTCTCGCCGATATGGCCGGCGTTGAACTAAAGAAATCAAACCGACCTCAAGCCGAACCTGGTAGTCCTGACGACAAGCGTACATTATTTAAGGCAGCGGACTGGGCCGCCGAATGCTTCCATCAGTATTTACTCAATTCTTCGGCAGCAGACGTGGCACGTCAATACCTTCACAATCGAGGAATTACTGCGGAAAGTATTAGGAAATTCAAAATAGGCTACGCCCCCAACGAATGGGAATTTTTGCTGCGTGAATCCGGCAGGACGGAGTTTTCACCGCCAGTCCTACACGCATGTGCCTTACTCGGTTTCAGCCAAAGCCGAAAAAAATATTACGACTTCTTTCGCGGACGCGTTATGTTTCCCATCCACGATACCCGTGACCGGACCGTGGCGTTTGGTGGTCGTATTCTGCCTCAGTATGCTGACGAAAAGAATGCTAAGTATGTCAACTCGCCAGAAACAAAAATATTTTCCAAAAGCGAAAATCTATACGGGATAGACTTGGCTATCGATGCCATTCGAAAAGGTGGTAAAGTCCTTGTCATGGAAGGCTATACCGATGTCATCATGGCGAGTCAATACGGAGTCACTAACGTAGTCGCTGTGCTCGGTACAGCTATCAACGAAATCCATGTGCGTAATCTGAAGCGACTCGCCGACGTTGTAACCTTAGTACTCGATGGAGATGATGCCGGTAAAAAGAGAGCAACCGAAGTTCTTGAATACTTCGTCAAAGGCCAACTTGATTTACGTATTCTTACATTGCCTGAGGGGCAAGATCCCTGCGATTACCTACAGGCCAATGGGACAGAGGCATTTCTACAACTCACCGAAACAGCCAATGATGCTTTACAACATAAGCTGGACGTAGAATTGGACGGAGTGGATCCCCTTCGGGACACACACGCCGCTAACGCTGCTTTGCAAAGCATTCTCCAAACAATGGCATTAGTCTCAGGACAACAGGTAATAACCGATGTGGCGGCCAGACAGCGTGAGCAACTTATTATGGGAAGGTTAGCGCGAACATTTTCGCTGGAGCATGATGAAATTCACGATCAACTCGTCGCCTTGCGAAATCAGAAAGAAACGCCTAAAAATGCCGACAAGCGAGAAGGATCACCGCCGCAACACCCCACTCCGCGAAAACGCATCCGTCTGACGCCCATGGAAACTGAATTGCTTGAATTGCTTGTAGAACGACCCGATCTAGCTCCGGGTGCAGCCAGAGAAATCTATGTTGATGACCTTGCTTCAGATGCAATGAAAGCCATTTATGCAATCTATACCAATCGGGTACTGGAAGGCCTGTCAACAAAATTTGAAGACATATTATTAGAAATTGATGACCCGCAACTCAAATTCGTATTGGTTGATAACGCAGAAAACGCTAAAAACAAAGCCAACAAAGTAAACCTTTCCCCGGAACAGCGTTTGGATTCATTGATTCGTTCTATTTCCAAGCAGATACGCGACGGTGAACGTCGCGAAATGATGCGGAAATTAGAGAACAAAGAAGTATCAGCGGACGAAGAGGCCGAATTGCTTCAACAATTAATTGAACAGGAACGCGAAGATCAGGGGCTAACGTAATCCCAGGGATGGGACCATCGTCCAATGATAGCCGCTTAAAAGCCGTCATTGATACGTCAGATGGAGCGTATGATACGCAGGAGGGCATGAGACGTGGAGTTTATCGAAGAAGAGCTTGAATTATTAGTCGTCAAGGGTAAAACTCAGGGGTACCTGACATTTGACGAGATCAATGAACTGCTTCCGGACGATGAGTTCGACCCGGAAAAGGTCGACGAGCTTCTCATACAGTTAGAAGACAAAGGCATCAAAATTCTTGATGAGCCGCCTGCTGCACCGGAAACACTTAAGGCAGCTACTGTTTCAGCGAAGCCTAAGGCGGCTAAATCCCCGGCGTCCGAGCTTACCGCACTTTCGACAAGCGGACTGCCAAAATTAAGTGATGACCCAATCCGCCTCTATCTGGCTCAAATGTCCGAGATTCCTCTACTTACACGACAAGAAGAGATTGATCTGGCAAAAAAAATCGAACGCGCTCGCCGAAAATTCCGACGTAGTGTGCTCTGTTGTGATTATGCACTTCGAACCACTTTTGAAGCACTTCGTCGAGTCTATCAAGGCGAATTACCCTTTGATCGAACTATTAAAATTTCACTTACCGAGCGGCTCAGTAAAGAACAGATTCAGGCTCGAATGCCTCACAATCTAAAAACCCTTGACTACCTTCTCAATGAGAACCATGAGGCATTTTGCCAACTTCTGTCCAGGTCTGCTTCCAGCCAAGATAAAACTGATGCCCGACTGCAGTTTATGCGCGGGCGCCAAAAGGCCGTTTGCCTTGTGGAAGAACTGAGCCTGCGGACACGTCGCATCCTCCCCCTCGTGGAACAGTTAGAGCAATTCGCGAAGCGAATGGAGTTGCTACAAAACGAGATTGCCGAACTAAAAGGACAACGAACCAACGCTGCTAAACACCAACGCACAAACCTAAAATGCGAACTCCGAGACCTGATGCTACTAACGCATGAAACACCGAGTAGTTTGCGACATCGCTGTACTGAAATAAAACAACGGTTTGAGCACTATGATGAAGTCAAGCAACAATTATCAAGCGGTAACCTAAGGCTTGTTGTTTCTATCGCTAAAAAATATCGCAATCGAGGGCTCAGTTTTCTGGATCTAATCCAGGAGGGAAACACCGGACTAATGCGAGCGGTTGACAAGTATGAATATCGGCGCGGTTTCAAGTTCTCAACATATGCCACCTGGTGGATTCGCCAGGCAATTACTCGGGCCATCGCTGATCAAGGACGCACCATCCGCATCCCGGTTCATATGATTGACATTCTCTCCAAATTAAGAAATATGCAGAAACAAATGCTGCAGGAACTTGGTCGCCATCCGTCTTTTGATGAAATGGCCAAACGTTCGAAATTAGAAGTTGATGAAGTACGCCGCATTATGGATATCGGCCGGCATCCGGTATCGCTCGATAAACCTGTCGGCGACGGGGAAGACAATAGCTTTGGTGAATTTGTCGAAGATGAAGGCAGTGATAATCCTGTTCGCGCCGCCAATAATGGTCTGTTGCGTAACAAGATCGAAGGTTTACTAAAGACGCTTACTTATCGGGAACGCGAGATTATCCGCTTACGATACGGGCTTGGTGACGGTTACACGTACACGCTTGAAGAAGTCGGCCGAATCTTCAAGGTTACCCGTGAACGCGTTCGCCAAATCGAGGCCAAGGCCGTTCGTAAACTTCAAAATCCAGTTCGCAGTGGTCAGTTGGAGGGCTTTTTGACAGAGTCCGTCAACTAATTCGATCTCTCCAATTCCTAAACAACCAACACCGCTGTCGGTCTGGCAGCGGTTTTTTTGTTATTATTTAAGAATACTATTTTTGAAAGCACTGGTTGTGCGGAAATGGAGTTCATAACAATGACAACCGTTCTTAATGTCCTAAGGGACTTACATCGCATTCACCAACAACTTGCGGATATTCAGGAACGTCTCGAACGATGTCCCAAGCTGCTCCATGCTGCACAGGTTAAAGTCAACCAAACCGAAGCCTCGCTGCAGGAAAAAAAACTCCATATCCAACAACTACAGTTAGCTTCCAAGGAACAGGAACTGATTCTTGAAGAGCGGGCAGCAAAAATCGACGATCGGCAGGCTCGGCTAAAGGAATGCTCTTCGAATAAAGAATACCAAACACTTAAAGACGAAATTCAGACTGAGGAAGAAGCCAATAATGAACTTGCCGACAAAATTCTATTGGCCTACGAAGTAATTGACCAACATCAGGCTCAGGCCAAGGAAATCGAAGACAGTTTCGGCGAAGCACAACAGGAGTATGACACGACTGCCGTAAATGTCGGTAAACGTGAAACGTCTCTGAAAGTGGATTTAGATCGCATACAAACGGAGCTGGCCTCCACGGAAAGTGGTCTTCCCTCAGAATTTGTTAGTGAATACCAACGCCTAACTTCAAAACGCGGGGCAGGTGCTTTGGGGGGTGTATCTAACAACTGCTGTGGAAATTGTTATCAACAGATTACAGCCCAAATGATGAATAACGTATTGACTGGTAAATTGACAATATGCGGTAGTTGCGGAGCGATACTGTATCCGGAAGAGTAACCAGAACTGTTCTCTTTACACCCGATAGGTTATTAATCAGAATAATATAGATCGAGGCAACAATACGCGACTCCTGTCAAAAACAGGAGTCGTTTTTGCTTTTACTATTTTCACACACAAACGCGAAGTAACGAGGTTCAACATGGGTGATAGCATCCCAATGACACGTGACGCATATCAGCGTAAACGTGACGAAGTCGAACATATGGAAAAAGTCCTTATGCCCGAGATAGCCGAAAAAATTGCGGTGGCTCGGGACGAGGGTGACCTCAAAGAAAATGCCGAGTTCCATGCACAGCGTGAAGCGCAGGGAATGCTGCAGGCAAAAATAAATCAAATCAAAGGCGATCTGGGACGAGCGCAGATCATTGATACTTCAAATATCCCTAAAGACGAAGTGGCTTTCGGTGCAACTGTTAAAGTACTCGATATCGACTTTAATGACGAAGAGGAAATGACACTCGTCGGTTCCGGTGACGAAGACTATGACGCCGGTAAGTACCTTATTACCAGCCCGATTGGACAGGGGTTGCTGGGACGCAAGGTCGGAGAAGAGGTGGAGATCGAAGTCCCCAGCGGAACCCTAAAGTTCCGTATTCTGGAGATCCGATACGAATAGACCGTTCCATTATCGCTTCCAATACCAACGCTCCCCCCATCACCATCGGTTATGCGGGGAGCGTTCTTTTTTACATTAATAGCACTCCTTATGACATCTTCTGAAATCCACACACTTACCGACATGGTCCGTAAGGCAAAACATATAACCGCCTTTACCGGCGCCGGGATGAGTACGGACAGCGGTATTCCTGACTTTCGCTCATCAGAAGGTAAATGGTCTAAGGTTACCCCTGTCATGTTCCAGGACTTCATACAGGACGACGACTCACGATTCGAATATTGGCGTCAGAAAAGCGAGGCCTTTGAGTCTTTTGGCGACGCCCAGCCTAATACAGGGCACCAGTTACTTGCTTACTGGGAGCAACACCGGACATTAAACGGAATTGTCACACAAAACATTGATGGATTACATCAGGATGCTGGCAATCAACTTGTCATCGAACTCCATGGAACTGAACGGGAGGTCCATTGCCTGCAGTGTGAGTTTCGGGACAACGCTGAAGAATACAATAAACGCTTTCTCGCCAACCGTGTAATCCCTGACTGCCCCGCCTGTCAGACTGGCTTATTGAAACATGCGACGATTTCCTTCGGGCAACAACTCGATGAAACCGTTCTGCGCGCCGCCACGACACTGATGCGTAAGGCCGATCTTCTGATCGTGATGGGATCCTCTCTGGTCGTGGAACCTGCTGCCTCGCTCCCAGTGATTGCCAAACAAAATGGCGCTAAGCTAGTCATCATTAATCGCGATCATACCCAACTTGACTCGTTTGCAGATCTAGTGATCAATGAAAGCATCACTCATACCATTCAGGCTACGGAAGACCTTCTCAGGCAACCATAGAAGGCTGCCAGTTGTGATATTGAGTCATCAACCATAAATTCGTAACATTAGGCTACTTATAGTAAAAGTTGCATCACCTTCTAACGCCGGCTCCACCTAAGATCTGCCAATGACTGATACCGACGGAAAATTAGTAATCCGAGAAGCAACGATGGATGATTTAGCTAACGTCCAGCTATTGCTGCAGCCGTTTGTTGTTCAACGCCTGCTGCTTCCCCGTACTCCGGGCGACCTAGCCGTTCTGATGCAACACGCATTTATCGCTAATATTGGCGAGCAGGTGATCGGTTTTTCCGCCATCGAAATATATTCTCAAAAGCTTGCTGAAATACAGTGTCTGGCCGTGGATCAAAACCATCATGGAAGAGGTATCGGAAAACAACTGGTTGCCAAATGCGTTCACCGGGCTAGGCAGCACAACGTACGCGAGGTGATGGCGATTTCCGCTTCGGATGAGTTTCTTAAGCAGTGCGGATTTGACTATTCACTGCCTGACCAAAAACGGGCTTTATTCTATAGAACCGATCAGCTCTAGCACTATTCTGACCAAAAGTATTTAAGTGGCAGATCAGAGCGAGTTCCTTATAATGACTTTTTTAATGATCGGTATTAAATGGAGTCTCACTCATGGATCGTCGTCGATTCTTAAGTTCTTCGGCTGCTAGTAGTATTGCAGCCGGTTCTGTGGCGTTATACGAGCGCCGACTGGCAGCCCGCAGTGTTGGGCCCAACGATCGTATTCGAATCGGGATGGTGGGTACGCATGGCCGCGCGGGCGCTCTAATGCGCGTTTTTGCCGGACAGAGCGATGTAGATGTGGTGGCACTGGCTGATGTCGATACACGTTATCACGACGCTGCTGTCGAAGCCGTCAAAAACATTGCCGGAAATACACCTCGGGTTTACACAGATTTCAGGCACATCATAGATGATAATACGATTGACGCTGTAGTTGTCGGAACGCCCGACCACTGGCACGCCATACCTACTATCATGGCTTGTCAGGCCGGTAAGGATGTTTATGTCGAAAAACCTGATGGCCACAATATCCTCGAAGGACAAACCATGGTGCGTGCAATGAACAAGCATAAACGGATTGTCCAAATGGGCACCCAGGCACGGACCAGTGAACATTTCCGATCAGCCATTGACTGGATCAGCGAAGGCCATTTAGGCATTGTGCTGGTAGCCAAAGCCTGGGAATCTGCAAAGCAGGGCAGCATTGGCAAACCCGCTGATTCTCAACCACCAGCAGGCGTGGACTATGATCTCTGGCTCGGCCCGGCACCACAACGTGCTTTTAACCCACGGCGTTTCCACGGACATTGGCGGTGGTTTTTTGACTATGGTACCGGTGATTTAGGTAATGATGGCGTACACCGCATTGATATTGCCCGCTGGGCTCTCGATACTGCGGGCCTGGCACAAGGAATGGATCCTCTCTATATGCCCACTCGAATTAGCGGTCTGGGAGGTAAGTGGTACTTTGATGATATGCAGCAATGGCCAGACTCGTTGCAAGCAACCTATGAATACGGTGATCGTGATGATGAAAAACCCGGGCGTTTGCTTTCGTATGAAATGCGGCTTTGGACACCCTATCGCTATAACGAAGAAACGGAAGGCGCCATCCTCTATGGGGACAAAGGCTATATCATCATTGGTAACCGTCGTTGGAGAGCCTTTGCCCCTGATGGGCGGGTGCTCGCACAGGCAGCTGGCGAAAACAGCGGGGCTAGCCATATGAGAAATTTCCTCGATTGCATGCGGTCGCGCAAACGGCCAAATGCTGATCTGGAAACGGTGGGACATCCATCCTCTATCCTCTGTCATGCCGCCAATGTTTCCTGGCGCGTCGGCCGACAGTTAACGCTCGATCCTGATACCGAGCTTTTTATTGATGATGAGGAGGCAAATGCATTGAGAACACGTCCGGAATACCGCAAACCATGGGAATTGCCGCAGGTCTAGATACCGGTTATTCACCGTGTCTGAGGAATTTATTAATCCGCCCGGAAATCTGATCGCGTACCTCTCGAAAATGATTTACAATCTGCTCGTCCGTACCTGTCGCTTCAGCAGGGTCTTCAAACGGCCAATGGTCATGCGGGGTATTACCGGGAAATACCGGACAGGTCTCTACCGCATTATCACAAACGGTAACGACTAAATCAAAGCTGCGGTCACTGTAGATATCTACGTGCTCACTAATTCCATCGGTCAGATCCACACCCAACTCCTGCATCACCTGAATTGCCGTCGGGTGAACATAGCCTGAAGGACTTGAACCTGCGGAAAATCCCTGCCATTGATTATTGGAGAGCAACGCAAACAATCGCTCTGCCATTTGACTACGGCATGAATTACCGGTACAGAGAACGAGGACCTGTTTAGACATCTGACTTACTCCGACCAAACCATTTTTGGTGCCACTCTCAAACCATTCTTACTGGGACGTATTACGGCGCGCCACAAACTGCGAATAAGTGCGTTTCATCGATTGTAGTACCCGCATCAGTTGGGGAGCGGAAAGAAAAATTCGCGAGGTCACAATCGATTTCGGATAGAGATTTGCAATAAAGTCCAGCTTAAACTCAGATGCTGAATGCCCGATCATCAGGGCATTTGCATAAACGCCGTTTTCCACTTCCGGCTCGAGGCGAATGTCATCATAAACATCCTGAGCAGAAGGCTCGCTATTGTCATTGCCTACCGTTGCTCCAGACTCGCCAATCCCAACTAATTGTTCTGAAGTCAAATCCTCAGCGGTAAGTTTCTCTTTTACGTTAGGTTCAGTCTGCCCCGCAGCAGGTTCTGCTACCGTACTGCCGTCAACAATCGGACCATAGCGATCCTCATGACCTTCCACATTGCGCTCAATGGCATCAATAATCCGATGCATCGCACCATGCGGGATAATGACCCGAGACACCACGCAGGTCGGAGAACCAAGATTTTGTACAAAGTCAACGATGAATTCACTGCCACCGGTTAACAGCACCACCCCCGTACTAAACACCCCGCGACTCGCACCTTCAGAAACGCGTGCGGCCACAGTATTCGCATGAACAGAACCCGATTGTGGTCGATCCTCCGAATCGTCGTTCATTGTCCGAGATACTCCGAAGAATTCTTATGCATTGATTTCAAGCAAACGCCCGGTACTGTCGCCAATAGACTTAATATCAGCGTTCATTCGATCTAATACCGAAAGGAAAAGGTTGTTAAGTGGTGTCTCTTCAGGCAGCACAATATGACGCCCTGTCTGAATCGTCTTACCGCCACTACCGGCAAGCACAATCGGCAGATCATGATGATTATGCCGATTAGCGTCACTCAGACCCGAACCATATACAATCATCGAGTTATCCAGAACGTTAGACTCACCTTCCGGCATCGACTTAACCTTTTTAAGGAAATACTTAAATCCCTCAGCCAGATAGAGGTCAATCTTCCTGATCTTGTCCATCATCTCAGCTTCATTGCGATGGTGTGATAACTGGTGATGACCTTCATTTACGCCCACCATCTTGTAACTACGGTTACTCCCGGCGTTTCCCAGCATCAGTGTGGCAATTCGTGTTGAGTCGGTCTGGAACGCAAGAGCAATGATGTCATACATCAGATGCATATGTTCTTCAAAACTACTGGGCACGTTATCAGGTAATTCCAACTCCGGACGCTCAATATTAGCAAGTTCTTCAGCACGCTGGACCCGCAACTCCAACTCGCGGACGCTCTGGAAATATTCATCCAACTTACGGCGATCCTCCTTGCCCAGTTGATTAACCAGAGCTTGAGCATCCTGTTTGACAAGATCTAATACACTTTTGCGATAAAAATCCCGTCGCTGTCGGCTCTCATCGGCCTTTTCGCCAGTACCAAATATTCTCTCAAATGCCAAACGCGGATTTATTTCCTTGGCCATCGGTACGTTTTCGGTTTTCCATGACACATTATTGGAATAGGCGCAACTGTAGCCTGAGTCGCAATTACCTGCATTACGCCCCTGCCTCAACCCTAATTCAAGTGAGGGCAAACGAGTTCGAAATCCGACCTGATGCGCAGCCGCCTGATCGACCGAAACCCCCACTTTAATATCTGCGCCAGACGTTTTGTAAGGATGGGCGCCGGTAAGATAAGTGGATGCACAGCGAGCATGATCCCCTGCACCGTCACCATGTGCACGTCCCATATCCTGAGCCAGACCAGTAATCACATTAAAATCACTGCGAAAGTCTTCAAGAACTTTCAACGTGTCGGACTGCACATAGGAGTCTCCTTCCCCGGTTGGCTTCCAGGAGTCCATGATAGCGCCGTTAGGAAAAAAGATAAAAGCCATACGGTTTGGAGCCGGCTTTGGTGCCGCTGCAAATACCGACGTGTTTGCGTTCATTGCATTGAGAAGTGGAAGTCCGATTCCCAGTCCGGCACCTCTCAAAAACGTTCGTCGATCTAAACTTTTCATTATTCTTCTCCGTCAATACGACGCTTTAGAAACGGATCACTAAATACGATCTGCTTCACCAGTGAATGAAACCGAAACCCGTCGCGTTCAAGTTCTACTATTATTCTATCAATTGCACAGCGATCGTAGTATTCCAATCCTCGCCCTAATGCAAAGGTTAACATTCGGGCAGTCAATGCCCGGGAAAATTCACGCTCGCGTTTTGAGAGGATACCAACTAATTGTTCAGTCCCTTGAAAACTCTCACCAGTAGGCAGAATTCCTGAGGAATCCACATCAAATTGACCGTCTTTTATTCTAAATCGACCAATTGCGTCATAATTCTCAAATCCAAATCCGAGCGGATCCATATGATTATGACAACTGGCACAGACGGCATTTTCCCGGTGAATTTCCAATTGTTTACGAAAACTCGTTTCTCCGGACTCAGCTTTTTTCTCATCAATTTCCGGGACATTTTCGGGCGGATCAGGTGGCCGAGTCCCCAAAATGTTCTCCATGATCCATTTACCTCGCATCACAGGAGAGGTGCGGTTAGGTTGCGAGGTAAGCGTTAGCACGCTGGCATGAGTGAGTACACCGAAACGAGGAGTACTGGTAAGACTGACAAGCCGAAACTCGGGGCCAATAACATTTGGCAGGCCATAATGTTTCGCCAATTCTTCATTAACGAAGGTAAACCTGCCATCAAGAAAATCAATAATTGAACGATTTCGGCGCATCACGTCTTCAAAAAACATCATTGTTTCCGTCTTCATAGACTGACGCAGGGAATCGGTGAAGTCAAATTTGGGCGCCGGGGTTACTTCATCAAGATTCCGCAGATTAAGCCATTGTGTTGCGAACCCTTCCACCAGGCCGAATGCCTTTGGATCTATGAGCATCCGTTCAATCTCTGCTTCCAAAACCCGCGGTTTGATAAGTTCACCGCTAAATGCCAACGACAGCAGTCGATCATCCGGCATACTGCTCCACAGGAAGTAGGACAACCGCGATGCTAATTCATAGGAATCAATTTCACGCACTGCGTCTTTAG
The DNA here is from genome assembly GCA_002709045.1 of Planctomycetaceae bacterium. Lineage (GTDB taxonomy): Bacteria > Planctomycetota > Planctomycetia > Pirellulales > Pirellulaceae > UBA721. Next base: position 103,396 of record PAPJ01000007.1, read on the forward strand.
AGTTGCGATTTCCTTCGACACGAAACAGAAAACGGGGTGAGACAAGAATCGAACTAAGCGCAACCTGCATGCCACGCGCGAAGCTTTCGTCTTCTCCCATGACGACATTTACAAGATTTGCATAAGCGTTCACATGCGTCGCGTCAATACTCCGCCGAAATGCGCGACTAATGAGGGGAGTAAGTATCCGAGAAGCGGCAGCGGTTGCCTCAGCACCCCGAGGCACTTTGACCGCCAGAATATCGCGTTGCAGTTTTGTCAAAGCTTCCTGAGGAACGACCTCAGGACCGACTATTTTGACTCCGAAAAAATTCAGGTTCCTGTCACGCTGTCTGGGCTCCGTTGCTTTTGGATTATAATAATCGTTAACAAAGCCTATTCGCACGGCGTGTTTTCCAGCAGACAGTTGCATCGCAAACTCGTATTCTCTCGGTCTGTCCGTTCTCGCCGACACAGAAAACAACTGCTGTGTTCTTTGATCAATCTGATACACCATCTTTGCCAATTCACTCCCCGCCTGATCTGCACCAACAAGCACTAGCAGTTTGTACTTGCCATCAAAGGGAACTTCATATGAGGCCGTCGCATCCCCATTGCTGCTGAATCTCAGCACACCGTCGACCAGGGAACCTGACCGATTGATTTTGAATTGTTCGAGTTCAATCGCATTCTCCGCCTGATTTTCTTCATTCGGCGCATAAACCACCTGCTCGGCTACCTGTTCAGCCGCATTTAAGTATTTTTCCATCAGCAACGGAGATAGCGTCAGAACGTCTGCTATATTATCGAATCCTTCTCCAACATCATCCGACGGGAAATCGTCAGCCGGTCTGAAGCGAATACCGAATAAATCACGGATCGTATTGTTATACTCCAGTCGATTTAACCTGCGAATCGTCACGGCGCCCGGATTTCTGACCTTGTCACAATCAACGCTATTTAACTTTTGATCCAGCCAGATTGTTATCAAATCCCGTTCGTTATCTGTGGGTTGCTCTGCCTCTTCCGGTGGCATCGCCTTGAACCGCATCATCTCAAAGACCTTGAGCCAATTCTTACGGTCATTAATAAACACATCTTCAATCCCACTGTGATCGGTTCGCACACCTGCTTCTAAATCATCGCCCCCATGACAGCCATTACAATATTTGGCGAAAAATGGTTTCACTTCATTCTCATAGTCAACAACTGTCTTATCCTGTGCAAAAGCATCAGCACAGGTAAAGCAAATCAGTAGATAAACAGATAAACGACAGTTCATTTCAATATTGATGGAAAATACCGAGAACGTACCGGTTTTCAGGATACCCGCTTCCCGCGTGAAGTGTCCGGCCTGTTTTATTATATCTCGGCTTGTCGATTTGTGTCATGCCCAAACGCTCTCACCAATAAAGTGCCGGTGGACCACTACAGAATATAGCGGCTGAGATCTTCATCGGCGGCCACCTCTTCCAGTCGACTACTGACAAATCCCTCGTTTATTTCAACGGTACAGGCGGTCATCTCAGCAGATTCAAAGCTGAGTTCTTCGAGTAAACGTTCGAGAATCGTGTGCAGTCGACGTGCTCCAATATTCTGAGTATTTTGATTCACCGAAAAGGCATAATTCGCCAATGCCTTAACCGCATCTGCTTTGAATCGGATTGTCACCCCTTCGGTTTCCAGCAAGGCCTGATATTGTTTTGTCAGCGAATTGTCCGGTTCTACAAGAATACGTTCGAAGTCATCTGCCGTTAAGCTTTCGAGTTCGACACGAATGGGAAACCGGCCCTGCAATTCCGGCATCAGGTCACTTGGCTGTGAATTGTGGAATGCGCCGGCTGCAACAAACAGAATATGATCGGTCTTTACGTATCCGTAACGGGTTTTAACCGATGTGCCCTCAACGATCGGCAGTAAATCTCTCTGCACGCCCGCACGTGATACATCGGCACTCTTACCTTCAGTTGCCGTAACTTTATCAATCTCATCGATAAAAACGATGCCCAGGTTTTCAGCGATCTCTATGGCCAGATTATTAACCTTGTCATCATCGAGTAAATTCTCACATTCCTCTTCCAGCAGCACCTCGCGCGCCTGCTTCACGGTCAGTTCACGACTCTTACTGGTGGTGGGCATAATCTTGTCGAACATACCCTGCAGATCCATATCCATTCCTTCCATACCCATGCCTCCCATCACTACCGGATTAGCCTTATGCTGCGTGGTAATTTCGACGGTACGATGATCCAATTCTCCGGAGACAAGCATAGCCTTCATTTTTTCACGAGTGCGCTGATATTGTTCTTCAGGATTATTGGCATCAGCGGCTGATGAGGTAATAGAAATTGGCGGTGGCGCCAGTAAATCCAAGAGGCGATCGTTCACTCTTTTTTTAGCAGCCGGAATCACTGTCTCCCGTTCACGATGTTTTACTAACTGAATAGCGTTTTCGACAAGATCACGCACAATACTTTCCACGTCTCGGCCATAGTAACCGACTTCTGTGTATTTTGTGGCTTCTACTTTGACAAACGGTGCTTCCGTAAGCTTTGCAAGCCGCCTGGCGATTTCTGTTTTTCCGACACCCGTCGGACCAATCATCAGGATATTCTTCGGCGAGACCTCCTGACGCATTTCACTAGATAACTGCCGGCGACGCCATCGATTTCTGACAGCAATAGCCACGGCGCGTTTAGCCTGATCCTGCCCAACAATAAACTGGTCTAGACGTTCAACAATTTGACGCGGTGAAAGATCACAATCCATGAATTTACTCTTGCTCTTAATTTATGTTTGGTACGAATAATGCGAGGAACTTATCCATCGATATTCAGTGTTTCCACAATAATACTATCGTTGGTGTAGATATCGATGCTAGCGGCAATCTGCATCGCCTGAACGGCGATTTCACCAGCAGACAACTGTGAATGCTTAACTAACGAACGCGCTGCGGCTACTGCATAATTGCCTCCGGACCCAATCGCGACGACGCCGTCTGTCGGACTAATCACATCACCGGTTCCACTAAGCAACAGCGTATGTGACTTGTCAGCCACAATCATCATTGCTTCAAGGCGACGCAAAGCGCGATCCAGACGCCACTCTTTCGCCAGTTCTGTGGCCGCTCGAGGCATATTGGCCGGGTAATCCATCAGCTTTGCCTCGAATCGTTCAAGCAATGCAAAGGCGTCTGCCGTACTTCCTGCAAAACCACAAAGAACTTTGCCATCGCACAACCGCCGAATCTTGGTCGCATCTGCTTTCATAATTGCTGAACCCAATGTAACCTGTCCGTCTCCTGCTAATGCCACCTCACCCTCATGGCGAACTGAAACAATCGTTGTAGCATGAAATGTTGATTCCGAATTCGATTGACTCATCTATAAAATATTCTCCGAATTTACTGCTGAAGTGGCTACTTTTCGTTAACTCCATTTTGACCTATCTAAATGGGTGGCAAAAGGGGCTGTGCCAACAGTACAATGTCGTTTCAGTTACCTGTTTTGGAGTCCCTACATGACTATTCCCGCCCGCAGCCCTGAATTAATGAATGCGGATGATACGGCTTTACTTGTCGTTGACGTACAAGAGAAGCTAATTCCCCTAATAGAACACAATCGACTTATCCAATGGAATATCGGACGCCTGTTACGGGCTGCAAATGAGCTGCCGGTTGCTACCGCTGCCACCGAGCAATATCCGAAAGGCCTTGGCAATACGATCGATCTGGGGACAAATCTACCGGACACGATCGAACAAAAGCTTATGTTTAGTTGCCGGGAAGCCGCTTCCATCTTTTCCAGTTGGTCACAGGCTGGAATCCGCAAAATCCTGATTTGTGGAATCGAGACACATGTTTGCATTCAGCAAACCGTACTGGACCTGCTGGCAGACGGATTCCGTGTTTATCTGGCCACAGACGCAATCGGTGCCCGCCACTCACTCGACCATCAGACCGCACTTCGTCGAATGGAAAGTAGCGGCGCGATACTTACTACAACTGAGTCGGCGTTGTTTGAATGGTGCAACACTGCAGAACATGCGGCTTTCAAAACAATTAGCGCTTTGGTTCGCGAACTGCCACCCTCGTCTGCATAATTACCTGCTATCATAAACTTACATCACTGTAACAAACTGCCCGAACACTAAACACGAAAGTATTTACCCCGTGTCAGAAAGTTATCCAACACTCAATCCTCCTACTCGGATCCTGATGGGACCCGGCCCAAGTGATATTCACCCACGTGTACTGAATGCGATCGGCAAAGGTACCGTAGGTCATTTAGATCCGTACTACCTGCAAACAATGAATAATCTTCAGGAGATGCTACGCAAGGTTTTTAAAACCGAAAATGAACTGACAATGGCTATCAGCGCAACCGGATCGGCCGGCATGGAAACAACCGTTGTTAATGTCATCGAACCCGGTGACAAGATGCTGGTCTGCATTAATGGTGTCTTCGGAATGCGTATGGCTGACGTCGCTGAACGCGCCGGCGCAGAAGTTCTAACACTGGAACGCCCCTGGGGCGAAGTCTTTACCGCAGAGGACCTTCAACCAATTCTCGACGCTGAAAAACCAAAGGTTGTTGGTATCGTGATGGCAGAAACCTCGACCGGTGCCTGTCAACCGCTTGAGGAAATCTCTAAACTGGTACATGCCAATGGCGGATTGCTATTGGTTGATGCCGTTACTTCGCTCGGTGGCATGAATGTCGAGGTGGACAAATGGGGTATCGATGTCATCTATTCCGGTTCACAAAAATGCCTTAGTTGTCCTCCCGGACTAGCACCAATTTCATTTAGTCCTGCTGCTGTGGAAGTACTCAATAATCGCAAAACAAAAGTTCGCAGCTGGTATCTCGACCTTTCTATGCTTTCTAGTTATTGGAGCGAAGACCGAGTCTACCATCACACCGCGCCAATCAATATGACCTATGCATTGTATGAAGCTTTGCGCGTCATCCTTGAGGAAGGCCTGGATAACTGCTTTGATCGTCATCTGCAAAATCATCTGGCACTCAAAGCAGGGCTTGAATCGCTCGGCTTTCAGTACAATGCGGACCCGAACCATCAACTGCCAATGCTTAACGCTGTAAAAATTCCTGCCGGTGTCGATGACGGCACTATTCGTGGTGGATTGCTCAAACGCTTTGGTATCGAAATCGGCGGTGGACTGGGAGCCTTCAAAGGTAAGGTTTGGCGAATTGGAATCATGGGACATGCTGCTCGACAGAACAACGTGTTGACATTTCTAGGTGCTCTGGAACAGCTTTTGGCCGAGAACAACTATGAATTTTCGTCTGGCAGTAGTATCGCTGCTGCCAATGCTGCCTATGCCACTAACGCCTGAGCAAGTATTTACATAAAAGAGTTTCCCGTTGCTTGCAAACAGGTCAAGGCTTTGATACGTTTTAAACAAAGGATATTAGTTTTTCTTATTCAAAACGTGACGGAACATGTTAGTTTTAAGCCGAAAGGTCGGCGATCGCATCCATATTGGCGCCGATATTTCTATCACCATTGTGAAACTCTCCGGCGGGACTGTGCGGATCGGGGTGGAAGCGCCTCCACATATGGCGATTGTGCGCGATGAAATCAAAGAGAGCATCGAGCATGAAATGAATGCCGCCAGCCAGCCAGTCACCGACATTAGCACTTAGTCGCAAAGCTCTGAACTTCCATCCAAAGCTCATCAACGTGTACGCGATTGTCGATCCGTGGTTGGGTTTCCTATTCGACTTCAACGAGTGGAATTACCTTTATTTTGTCGGGCGGACGGAGGTCCAGCTCCATAGGCTCAGTACTCACCTGAAGCGTATTATTGATTTTAAAGAATTCGTCCAATCGCTCAAGTTTATCGCGTGCTGCTAACTCATTCTCATCTTCCCGGCCAGGTAAGCTACCCCATAATATGCGAAACCCTGGAATATCTTTTTTTAAGACATAGACAACAGTCTTCTTGGTTTCGGGATTCTCTGTCAATTCAATATTATAGAGTCCCATCTCCTGCCAGGTTGTACTACTCACGAGATCCGCGATCTGAGCGGCAGCGATGATTTTTTGGTCACCCCAACTGTCTCCGATCTGTCCCGCCGGGGGAACGTAGTCATGTGTAATTCGAAGATAATTTGCGACATCCTCTTTGGTGAATTCCCGCGGCGGTAAAACAACCGCCTGATCGTCAACAGGATACAGCCATGTACGGTTATCTAATTTAACCACCACCATCGCAACAGGATTACGATAACTTAATTCCAAATCAACGCCGTCCGGCCGCTTTGCAACTTTTTCGACACTGGCCACACATGGATGCAGCATAAACGCATCTCGCAACTGCATAGCCAGTTTCCGATCCGTTAAATAGTTTTCTTCCAGCTTTTGACCGGCAAACACGTCACTCAGTACATCCACTTTGATCCATGCCGGCTGTTTAGGTGAAAGGACGATCATGGCTGGTTTTAACTGGTACTGTGGCTGTCCGGTAACTCTGTCTTCTAAAACATACCAGCCAACTGCCACAGCAATTACAAAGATGACTATTACCGCCAGCGTGAGGATCGTGGAGTTACCACGACCACTTCTCAGTTTTATTCTTAACTTTATCAAGTTGCTTTGTCCTCCTGACGGCAACAGTTGAGATCAACGCCTGCTTGGAAGCCAGCTACCAAACTTCGACCTGACGGATCAACGCAACTCCCGTTTGCGCCTCCACTGTCGCCTGCACATGTTTTAGAAGAACCACGGCATTGTCGACAGACCCACCTTCTTTAAGTTCAAGATAATTAAGGCAGGAATCGTTAAGGCTGGCCGCTCCCATCTCTATTCCTTTAAGGCCTGCTGACTCAATCAGACTTTCTGCAGTGACTCCTCCGTGATCACGGAACATACAAATCGTACCGGCTCCACCCCGAGGTTGTCGTGTCTTAGTAAGAATCCATTGTGTTTGTGTCCGCTTGGTCACCTCCACCGGATCCATCGATTTAAGGGCAAATGTCCCTTCAAGAATCACGAGTTCGTTTAACGAGGATTCGCGGTAAGCAAATCGCAACTCGTCTCCCTCCCGAACTGCCACTTCACCCTCGCGGGTTAACACTTTCACTGCCTGCGTCCATTGACCAATATCATCATTATGAGTACCGGCGTTCGTCTTGAGTGCGCCCGCAACGGTACCTGGAATACCGGCCAGGGATTCCAGACCACTTAATCCTTCCCGCGCTGCTGTGCTTAACAACTGGACCAGTTTCGCTCCGCCTTTGGCTGTCACATAATTATCAGTTACCGTGATTTCACTAAACGCCGCTGCCGATAGATGAACAATCATTGCATCGACGATTTCTGAAGCGACGAGGATATTCGAGCCACTACCAAGCAATTTCACAGTGATTCCCTGCGCTTTACAGAGCATTACAAGTGTGACTAATTCCTCTTCGGTGGTAGGTTCTGAAAAATACCTTGCCACACCACCCGTACGTAGCCAACCATAAGGAGATAATGGTTCGTTCTCACGTACGATATGTTCCAATCCGCTGAAATCTGCCATTTTTCGTACTACTATTAAACCCAAAAACTTCCTTTTGCCCACTCGGATAATAGGCAAACCAACGACGGGTGTCAACGTAAACCCCAGCTACATTCCACTACATAGCATGACGGTTTCCACCCATTCACGCCAGCGGTATAAATCTACGCTTTCCATTTCTGATTTACGAATTACCGGTACCGCTATCTGTTGCGCTAAACCGGGTACTTCAGCCATTACTGACAACCGCCCGTCTGCATCATAGCGAAAGAACAATGTCAATTCAGTCTTTTGTGGTAGGTTTGCTGGCAAACCTTCTACTCGACAGACGCCAACATCCAGACAATCCAGTGGGTCTCTGGCATCACCTTCGAGAAGTTGCAGTATTAATGATTTCTGATTTTCTTCGTGTGTCGGAAATACCTTTCTAGCTCTGACGGGCCGAGGTGTACCTTTGGGAATTATTCCAACGTTGACTTTAGTACCGGACTTAACATCAGTTCCCTGAATACCTAAACTGACCGATGTGATCGCCTCAATCTTAATTTCCGGTTTCTGACCACTTGCTCCTGACTTACGAAGCGAGGCATAAACAGCTGCGCCTTCAGCAACACAACCGGAGGGAAGTTCCGTAAGTTCTGCCTGCGGGAATCTCTTTGTGATTATTTGTTGAACCATCGGCATTCTAGTACTGCCGCCGGCCAATAAGACGCGCTGAATTTCCGAGCTATCCACACCACTTGTGTCTACGACCTGCTCAAGATAACCATCTATTCGCTGCAACAGTCCAGCTGCTATCTCTTCCAGTTTATTACGCCCAACAGATACCTTGGTTGATTGGCCAGGTACCTGCACTTTGATGGCAACAATTTCTTTCTCGCTTAACTTTTCCTTCGCCCACTGACAACCCTTCATTAACTGGAATGCCTGTCGCATATCTTCACGCGGATCATATTTATATGCGCCGATGAGACCTTCGCTGACCAAATCGACCAGTAATTCATCAAAGTCCGCTCCTCCCAGCCGGGCATCGCCGCCAGTACTTTTAATCTTTAGTGTTCTATCGTTGATTTCCAGCACCGAAAGGTCCAATTTACCAGCCCCCAGATCGACCACTAGTGTTTTTTCCGAAAGACCTGCGTTCTGCTCTCTGTAAAAAGATAATGCTGCCGCCACTGTTTCATCTACGAGACCAGTTATTTCCAGGCCGGCGATCTCAGCCATATGCTGAATCGTTTCTCTATGAACCTCTCCATAAAACCCTGGCACAGCCAGAGTCACATCGTTACAACGCCCGATGACTCGCTGAGCATCACTTGCCAGTTTTCCAAGCACCAGGGCTCCCAATACCTCCGGTGGGTATTTTTCGCCACCTAACTCAGCCGGAAATAATGGTCTGCCGATAAACCGCTTTAACTCTAATGCCAACGAATCAAATTCCTGCATCGAACGTTCGATAGCCTTATGCCCAATTGCGGTGTTCATCGCGTCGACAATTAGAACCACACTCGGAGTATCCACATTGCCATTTGCATCAGCTATCGTCTGTAAATTGGCCTCGGAGTTCATCCAGGCGATCCGACTGTTCCCCGTACCAAAATCAATCCCGATCGGATAGCCCTGAACATTTTGTGCGCGACGCAGTTCCGTCATTAGGGTGGAGGATTCGTCCTGAGAACGGTTCGCATAGGCTTCCTGTAGATCCTGCCTAAACTCATTAAGCGTTTCATAACGGTCTTCCGGAACCTTTGCCACAAGCCTTCCAAAAATATCATCGAGCCAGATAGGGATATCGCTATTTTGTACTGACATGGACGGGATCTTTGCGTTAGCATGAGCCATTAATGTTTGGATCATATCCCCGTCATAAACCGATTTACCCATCAACATATAGTACAGGGTACATCCAAGGCTATAGATGTCACTTCGGTGATCCACACTGTGAGGATCCTTTGCCTGTTCCGGTGACATATAATTCACCGTGCCCATGATCATCCCGCTTTTGGTCAGGTTCTCATCCTGTTCCTGTCCATAGCGTGCTGTCCCCATATCAAGCAACTTTACCACACCGTCTAAATCTAACATCAGATTACTGGGCTTAATATCACGGTGGACCATACCACGTTCATGCGCAGACTGGAGTCCGGTCGCCGCCTGCAAAATGTAGTCCACAGCCTTATCAATGTTAAAAGGGCCGTGCTCCTTGATTATCTTGGAAAGCGGTTGGCCGTCCACATATTCCATAACCAGAAAGTGAACGCCAGAATCTTCACCAGCATCAAATGCTGTAACGATGTTTGGGTGAAACAGCTGGGCTGCTGCTTTAACCTCCTGATGAAAACGATCCACCGCTTCAGGACGTTTCATCATGTTTCTGGGCAGCACTTTAAGCGCTACAATACGATCCATACGCACGTGCCGGGCCTTAAAGACCATCCCCATACCACCGGCACCGATTTTACCCAATAAAACATAATCGCCCAAAACGGGCAATTTGGGCTTACCTTTTTCTGTCTCCGCTTCGCCAGAGATTACACCAGCAGTCGTCTCATCCGGATCCACCTCCGTAGCCTCGTCGGGACCAGATTGATGAAACCGAGTTTCGTCCTGTTCTTCGCTTTGATCTATGTTCTCAGGTAAATCGTTCAAGTATTTATATCCATCGGGGGTGTGTCATCTAAGTTCTAAACTAACGAAATCCGATTCAAACGTAAACTATTTAGTACTACTAGAATACTCGATGTCGCCATAATTCCTGCGGCAGCCATTGGTGTAAGAACCAATCCAAAGCCGGCAAACAAACCCGCTGCCAGAGGGATTGCCAAAATATTATAGGCGAATGCCCACCACAGATTTTGACGAATAATGGAACGAGTTACGCGCGATAACGCAATTAAATCGACAAGAACGTCCAGTCCTGGGCGGAGCATCACGATATCGGCACTCTGAGTGGCTATGTCGGTACCTCCAAAAGCGGCGATTCCGACATCTGCTTCGGCCAGGGCGACGGCATCGTTGATACCGTCGCCGACAATTGCAACCAATCCGCCGTCAGATTTGAGCGACCGAACAAGCGCAACTTTTCCCTCTGGTGACATGTCGCTGTGAACCGCCTGGATTCCTACCTGAGATGCCGTTTCTAGGCAGGCGACCTCATTGTCTCCACTTGCCATCAGCACAAATCCGGGATCGCCACAATACTTCTGGAGTTTCGCAATACTTTCACTTACTCCGGCATAGCAACTTGCAGACAAGAAAAAAACACCGGCCACCTGATCGTCCAATATTACCCACACCCGCGTTGCTCCCGGCACCTGGGTAATATCAATACCATGTAACTGCGTCACATATCCATCATTTACCAATGCAAGCGAATTGCCCCCAACAACCGCCCGAATTCCGCTACCTGCAATTGCCTCAATATTCGAGACCGTTAATACCTCACTTATCGGCAGGTTGCCCTCGCAATATTTCATGATCGACCTTGCAATCGGATGCGTGGACTGCTGCTCCAGGCTCTGAACCCGTCGGAGAATACTATTTACATCCGATACCTCGCGAAGGACCCGAAATTCCTGAACTTCCAGATCTGTCGTCGTCAGCGTCCCGGTCTTATCGAGTACATAGCGCCGAATTTCGCCAAGCTGTTCCATGGCAACCGGATTCGTTATCAGGCCACCCAGACGAAGTCCCCGCGTACCACTGACAAGTGTCGCCACCGGTGTTGCCAGTCCCAACGCACAAGGACAGGCAATAACGAGAACGGCCACTGTATAACGCCAGGCATCTTGATAACCTGCATCGCCGAGTATCAGCCATCCCAGTAATGTGATGCAGGCAATAACCATTAAGCCTGGAACAAATACCGCTACAACTTTATCGGCAAGTTGCTGGACTTGTGGACGTTGACCAAGGCTCTTCTCTAACCGATGCATAATCCGGTCAAATCGGGTTTCACCAGCCTCCGAGGTGACAGCCAAAGTGAAATTCTGTCCCTCATTGACCGACCCTGCATGCACCATCTCACCTTCCCTCAGTCGTATTACTTTGGCTTCGCCGGTAAGCCATGCGCGATTTACATCGGCCGCTGTGCCATGGACGGTACCATCCAATCGAACCTGCTCTCCGGAACGTACAACAACACGCATGCCGCTGGCAATCTCTTCCACACTGACCTCCTGACAGCTTCCGTCATCGAGCAATCTCAATACCCCGGATTGTGAATCCACGCTGCCAGCCAATTGGCTCACTGCCTTGTTAATCGACATACTTTCGAGCCATTTTCCAAATCCAACCACACCCAGAATCATTGGACTTTCCATCAACATGTGATAATCATTGTCTTGACCAAATACGAGAACACCTACAAACGCAGCAGTCGTCCCCAGAGCAATCAATGTATCCATATTGGTTTGGCCATACCGAGCAAGACGCAATGCCGAGACCACATATGGCCCGCCAGAGAACAATTGAACCAAACATGCAAGTGCAAGAGAGATCCCCCACAACGATTGATAGTAATTCGGAATCCAAAGAGCGAACACGAATAGTAGCACACAGACAAAGGCAAACAACCAACGCCAGAACAACTTGCGTTCACTGCGACTATGCATATCGCGAATATTTTCAAACAGATTGGTCCGCGACGTCACTACTTCCGACTGATAACCGGCCCGTGTTATCGCGTCAACAAGAGCCTGTACCGAAATACCCTCTCCGGATATTGTTGCCCGTCCTGTGACCAACTCAGCTTTTGCTGACTCTACGCCCGTGACCGTAGACAGCACCTTTTCTATTGCCCGCTCACATCCGGCACAATGCATTCCCTGCACCCTCAAATGTAACACAATCCTGCCTGTTGACTTTATGTCAATTTCAGTCGAACCGTCCGGTTTCGCGACAACCGCATTCGAATCATCAACATTCTCCTGATGAATCAATTGCAATCGATTCATGAGCATTTCCGACGTCACCGAATCGTCTTCGCAATAAACCATTATCTGGCCAGTGATCTCCAGAACACTTATTTCCGATACCCCGGCAATCGTGCTAATACACCGTGCAACATCGTCTAACTCAAATCCGGCAAGACTATCAATAGGTATCTCAATGATCTTCATAAAATCGATTATACTTGCAGTTAATTAAGGCCCCACCCTCAAAATCATGAACTACGAGCACACTCACTATGACATCACTGCACGCCGAAATTATCTCAATCGGAGACGAACTCACCAGTGGTCAGCGACTCGATACTAATAGCCAGTGGATCAGCCAACAATTAGGTGCGATTGGAGTGCGAGTCATGTATCATACGACAGTAGCGGATGACCTGGAGGCCAACATCGATGTATTGCGTCAGGCTATCGCAAGGGCCGACTTAATTGTGACTACAGGAGGTCTGGGACCCACCGCAGATGATCTAACCCGAGAATCGCTAGCCTCTGCAGTCGGTGTCAAACTGTATCAGGATAATACGGCTCTGGCGTATATAAAAAGGCTTTTTGAAAGCAGGGGCCGTGAAATGCCACCTAAAAATATCGTACAGGCCCAATTCCCTGTGGGGAGTACACCTGTCCACAATCCGGAAGGCACAGCGCCGGGCATAGACCTCCCGATTTCTCATAACGATTCAGAGACCCGTGTTTTCTGTCTGCCCGGTGTCCCGGCAGAGATGAAACAAATGTGGAGTCAAACAGTCGAACCAGCGATTATCGCCATGGATCCAGAAAGTAAAAATATAATTCGACATTTCGTTATCAAAACCTTCGGGATGGGGGAAAGCGATATGGAACGTACCCTCCCGGATCTCATCCGGCGAGGACGGAAGCCGAGTGTGGGTATCACTGCCAGTTACGCCACCATTACCTTACGTATTACCGCTGAAGGAGATACTGCAGAAGAATGTAAACAACAGGCTGCCGACACAATTACTACCATTAAAGAATGTTTAGGCGAAAGGATCTATGCCGAGCGTGAATGTGAGATTCAGGACGTGGTGACGGAACACCTATTGGAACTGAACCGACGCGTCTCAGTACTGGAATCAGGCACCTGTGGTCTGGTCTCACATAACCTGCACAGTGTTAATGGTAAAAACAGCTCTCTTGGACACTGTGAACTTCGCACCAGTCTTGGGGACGAATATACGCCGGATGCACTTACAGATATTGCCCGGGAATTTCACGATGCGCACGACGCATATTACAGCATTGTAGTCGGGGATGTTATCGACGCCACCGAGCAATCGGTGGCAAGAATTCATGTTGCTATCGTGAGCGAACAGGAAATAGAAATAGAGGAGTTCCGTTTCACCGGCCATTCTGATATTCGGGTACCAAAAGCGGCAAAACAGGCAATCAACTGTCTACGGCTGCAGCTGTTAACATCTGCAGATCACGACGAGCCATAGCTTAGTCTTAATCGGTTTTATTAAGACCGTAAAATACTCGAGACTTACTCACCTTCACCTTCAGCAACTGCATTTTCAGGCTGCGGAGCTTCGAAGGTGGCAAGCGATTGACCATTATCAGTCTGCCAGAACCGGACAGTACTATCCTGCCCGCCAGCAATCACAATCTTACCGTCAGCACTCGCTGCCACGCTATAAACAAAGTCGGTAGAGCCACTCAAGGCACGAACATTTCCGCCGTTATCGGCTCGCTTGATGTGCACATTCTTATCACCACAGGAACTGACCACATTCGTTGAATCGCCAACATAGCTGATACTTGTAACTTCTTTACTGAATCCACTGATGGTACGTTTTTGGTCTCCCGTTCTGAAATCCCAGATCTTGACCACCATATCAGCGCCGCTACTGGCCAATTCACGCCCATCAGCGCTCCAGGCAACTCCCAATACATGGTGCGTATGCCCTTCGAAGGAACGAACAAATGAACCATCGTTAACCTGAAACACCTTGATAAATCGGTCCGATCCACAGGATGCGATATATTGACCGTCTCGCGAAAAATCGACCGCAAAGACTGTATCAGAATGAGGTTCATCAAGTTCCATAGCAAGTGTACCGTCTTCAACGTTAAATATCTTAATCTCACCACTTCTAGAGGGTTCACCACCGGCAGCTGCTAGCAATTGCCCGTCAGCGCTAAAATCAAGCGCTGTGACGCGGTCAATAAACACCTCGGACGAATCCGAGTTTCCAATTGTCTGGATTAAGTCCCAGTTTGAAGTCGTGTTCCACAGGGAGACTGCTTTGTTTTCAGATACCGATACGATCTGACTACCGGCTACGGCAATCGCTTTGATCGGTGCCCCTGTCGCAACAAAGCCGTCGATCGCTGCACCATTCTCACCACTAAACAACCAGATACGTTGATCAACACTTCCCACAGCAATATTCCCGTCGGCAGTAAAGGCTACGGATGTGTAAGGCTGTTCTGTAGTTGCAACTTCGGCGGCGGCCTTATCAGCTATTTCTTTCTTTGAGACTGCGGTGGCTTCTTCAGCTTTGTGCGTAGCTTCAAATCCGACAATTGAATCAGCAGCTTTTTGCACCGATGTTTCCGCTCGTTCAACACTGCGTTTTGCAGCCGCCTGAGCTCGTTCGGAAGCCGTCTTTTCATCGCTAGCTTTTTGCGCTGCTGTAGCAGCCGCTTTTTGAGCATCTTCCGCCTTCTTATGTTCTGCGTTGGCCGTATTCACCGCGGTGTCAGCGGCTTTCTTACCGTCGGCAGCAGTCTTTTGAGCCGTGGTGGCATCGGTCACCGCTTTCTGAGCGGCGTCAATTTTCACCTGAGCAGCATCCTTCTTAGCCTGATCATCACCTGCCGCGGCCAGTTCTGCCTGAGCGGCTTTTAGATTCTCCTGAGCGGCTTTTAATGCAGCAGCGGAATCATCCACGCCCTTTTGCGCCGCGGTTTGATCAACCACCGACTTCTCCTGCGTAGCTTTCGCGGCAACAAGAGCCTCATCGGCCGCTTTAAGATCCGCCGTGGGTTTCACTGCTGCTTCTGTTTTAGCTTTTAGGTCTTCATCCGCTTTTGTAAGCGCATCTTTGACCTTCGTCAGGTTATCATCTTCCGACTTTTTACGAGCATTCGCATCATCCAAATCTTTCTTGGCATTATCACGCACTCGATTTGCCAGGGCGGATGCCCTTTGCAGATTTGCCACATTTTCTAAGGCCTGATAATCACCTTTAAATTCAGCAATCAATTTCCCGTCAGCTGCATTCCATAGCTTACCGGTCTTATTATCACTTACCGAGACAACCTTAGTGCCGTCAGCATTAATCGCTACTCCAGTTACCGCAGCACCATGGCTCATAGTACGCACGGAAGCACCGCTTTCGGCGTTAAACAGCCGAGCAGAGTTATCTTTGCTGCCAGAAACAAGTAATTCGTGGCGAGCTCCATAGCTTTCCACACTGGTTACAGGGCCTCCGTGACCGGCAAGTTCTTTAACGGGCTTTTCTGTTTCGCCTTCCGGAACTTCCGGAGCAACAAGCGGCCATGTTCGCATTTTATTGTCTTCGTTGGCAGTCACAATGAGCGTACTCTCGACGGCAAAGGCTACATCGTTAACGGGTGCCGGCGTTGTAATAACACGTACTTCAGAACCGTCAGCAATATTAAAAACTTTCGCGGTAGCATCAGTCGAACCAGTCGCAATCTGCGTCCCATCCGGACTAAACGCCACGCCATTAACCGGCCCACCATGCCCACCGACGGTGCTAACGATCTTCTGCATTGCCACTTCGATAATCTGAGCGGAACCATTATTCAAACCAATGGCAACATACTTGCCATCCGCACTGGCAGCAGCACTTATCGGTACATCTGCTGTCGAGGGAAGATCCCCTACCTTATGGTTTGCATTTCGCTGCCAGATCTTAACCGTTCGGTAACCACCTGCAGCTACTCGGTTTCCATCCGGACTAAAAGCAACCGACTGTACAATATCCAAAAACGCTACGCCGGGATTCTTATAGATTCCGGATTCCAAAATTGAAGGGTCTGAGAGCCTGCCAATCTCTGTGCGACTTGGCACATGGTACAGAAAGACCTGATTTGCCCGTCCAGCAGCAGCAAAAAACCCACTCTGAGCGATATCCACTGCATATACAGGGTTCACGCCTGCTGGCAGTGGTTGCCATGCAACCGGCCCACCCAAGCCTGAAACTGAACCTTCAGCCCCCTGATCAATCCACAGCTTGATAAGCCCCAACTGTTGAGGTGTCAGTTGCTTGGCTCCAACATCATTATCATCCGGCGGCATAAATGATTCACGTGCGCGGGAAGCCAACTGAATAAGCAGGCTTTCTTTACCATTTCCTGCCACAACAGCAGGTCCTTCAAAACCTCCTGCTATCAATGCCGCCGGGGTCTCCATAATCAGATCGCTTTCCGCATCTGTAGAGTTATGGCAGGCAAGGCAATTTTGCCTGAAGATTGGGAGGA
Source organism: Planctomycetaceae bacterium (assembly GCA_002709045.1). Lineage (GTDB taxonomy): Bacteria > Planctomycetota > Planctomycetia > Pirellulales > Pirellulaceae > UBA721. Next base: position 120,325 of record PAPJ01000007.1, read on the forward strand.
TTTCTTTTTCAAAATCAACCTTATCTTCGCGTTTAATCTCTTCGATCGCGATGACACCGTCTTCGGCATTTACTAAGACTCCAGCAAATGCTGTAAGGTTCAGCATGATCACAAATGCAAACACATATTTCGCAAGTTTCATAAACCTGGCTTTCAGATAATAGGATTTCTTAAAACACACATTACTGGGCAGCAGCGGCAGCAACGTTTAGCTTCAAAGTAGTTTGTCCGGTTACGGGAACATTGTTAAACTTCCCGGCTCCATTAAGTTCAATAGCATGTTCTCCGACGGTTGCGTTAGCCGCAGCCGTCAATTCCAACATACCTTCTGTTGCATCTTTTGGTATCTGTAGTTTAGCTGCCGTAACACCCGCCACACCGCCGGGCAATTTAATCGTTAGATCGACGGGATCCACAAAGCCATATTTACGTTCGATCACAACTTTTACTTGCAGTTTTTCCCCCGCCTTAATCGCTCCGGCGACTTCCTGCAGATCAAATGGAGAACTAACAACATTCAGAGTAATCGGGGTGGAAACCACAGCAATATTAACGTCTTTAGCGGCCTGAGCTTTCTGCGCATCTGCCAGAGCCTTATCAGCAGCAGTCTTCGCATCGTCCGTACGTTTTTTCTTATCCTGCGCCACCTTTAAGGCTTCTTCTGCTGCAGCTTTGGCATCCTCACCGGCTTCATCACGGGCTTTTGTCTTAGTTTCAACATCGGCATTGGCTGTTTCCTGAAGTTTCACAATATGATCAACCTTTGCCTGAGCTCTGGCAATCACAGATGGATTAGGAGCCCGTTTCACCTTGCCATCTGCTTTGAGATAAAATGTATAGAGACCAGGTTTTGCATTTGCATTCGTGAGCCGAACAGCCAACGTCTGTTCGTTCTCAGCTGCTTTGATGGTCAAATCAGCCGGCTTAATTTCACCGGGCACGTTCGTGGCGATAAATTTCAGATCTCCGGCAATGCCTTCCCCGCGAGCTATCTTCACTGGCACATCCAAAGAACCCCCACGCGATGTCTCCAGAACACTACCGTCACCGATTGAGACAAATGCCGGGTCGTCGTCTACATCAATAACCGATAACCAAAACTCGTTGACCGTCCGGTAATAGGCCGGGATTTGCGTTTTGTTCGCCGTTCCCCAACTGACGGCACCGTAATTAACCGGCACACCGACTTCCTGGCCGTTGATTTCAATACTACCAACAAGCTTAATTGTTCCGTGCCATGACTTGACATCTGCTGTGGCCACAAGAATCAGATTCCCAATCGTCTGATTAGGTCCGATCACAACTTCATTACAGGTGACTCCGGCCGGCAGACCCTCCACCTTCACTCGAACATCACCGGCATACCCTTCTAGCCGTTCGGCACGAACGTTTACCAATAGCGTGCCGGACTTTCGAATCACCGGTGAGAACATCTTGATTTCATTGGCATTAGCAGTTTTGACCTGACGTAGTTCAGCCGTTAAACGAACGCCTGGATTCTCCGGCCGAATACGTAATTCATATTGCATTCGAGGATCGTTGCGACTCACCCCAAAGTTATCCAACACCCGAATTCTGTAAATCCCTTCAGCAGGACTAGTGAATTTGTAGGATGGGTCGTCGGTTGAATCATCATAATCCTGGCCAATTCGGCCGTTACGGTCGCCGGGATCATCAACACTGGCGATCACCGATACGGTTTCCTCACCTGCATCATTTTTCGTAATTTGCTGGATAAGAACCGATGGGTCGGTCGGCAGTCCTAACTGATGGCTAACAACATCAATCCAGAACACAGCTCCCTGTGGCGCTTCAAATTCGTACCAGTCGACATCCCGAGCAGGATAAAACTGGCCCGAAACATTTACCGGAACAGGAATCTTAGTTGCATTACCCGATTCATCGTTGTCACCAGACTCGATAACTGACGGTAGGTTTGAAACACTCATCACTACGGGAACTCCTACTGCAGAGGCGGCGGCCCGGGCGATTCGAGTTGTGACCATCTTTTGGACTCCCAGACCACTCACACCTGCTTCTGCAGGAATCTGGATATTAGCCTGAATCGACTGCAACTGAGCTCCATTCAAACTGACATTTGCTAACGGCTGACCGCCGGGAAGATTACGGCCAACGATCGTATAGCTACCGTTACTTCCAGCAGCACCTGCTGAAGGTACGATGTAATCAACAATCGGGTCACTGGTAATATGCAGTCGATAAGTATGGTCTCCGCCACCACCGTATACAAAATCATAGACGCCAATTATAAAATCGGCTTCCGCAGCGGCAGTAAAGTCCAATAGTGGATCGTAACCGTTATGATCATGGCTAACGGCAATCTGAGTTCCTGCTGCATCAAACAAAATAAGCGAAGCATTAGCGCGTGAGTCCAAACGATATGCCCAACAATCTGCAGTCGCTCGCTGACCAGCTGCTAAATGAATCTTGTAATAGTCAATATTGCTCGCTTCGGTCGTCCCGGTAACCACACTGCCTACCGCTACTTCCTGTGCGGTATCCACCGTACGATTTGCTCCGTTATCCCGCACTTCTTCACCGCCGCTTATTTGGAAAGGTCGTGAGTTAGAAACACCAAAGCGACCAACGATTCGGGCCTCATACGTACCCGCAGGTACGTCAGCAGCAATCTTCACAAGAAACGTGTTATTGACCGGCGTAGGTCCTGTATCAAATTCCCCTGCCGGTGTCATCTTTTGTTCAGCCGTAATCCCGGCATGATTAAAGACCATTTGTGTCAGATCGTCGTTAAACGCACCTCCCACCGTAACTTCCAACTCGGTACCCTGCTTTGCACCGTTAGGAACAACGCGATGTAACTCGTTAACTGCCAACTGACCGTAAACGCTTGTGCTACTCAATAGTCCAACAACTACGAGTAATGAAAACGCGAGATATTTCATATTCAAACCTGTATCGATTAAACGATTCGATGGGATATAAAGCTTCATTTATTTAAAAGCAGACAAACTTTCATCTGCCACAAATCCGCCGGCGGGGGCTCATTTTTTTGGGCGTTCCATGCCTAGCGAGCTCAACGAATTACAGCCATTTTATTTTACCCAATCCGGAGAGTCTCTTCAAATATCGAAATGCTGGTTTTAGGTACGAAATATGCTACAAACACGCTCTAAATTTGAAACCTTTTAACACTGCTCCACCCATAACACCAACCGGATACAGACGGACACGTATCTTGCTTGGATTGACTGAATGGATATTAACCTTTCCGGAAAACATCCTCCGGCTGAGGGTTTCTTAGCTGGGAAGTTGCAATCAGGTTTAAAAAAACTGAATCGACAACATTATCAACCATTACCGACGAGCAATCTGCTCACAGATTTTAATTTTCTTAATTTCAGCAATGCCTTACGATCAGATAATGCCTAAGCGGCAATATCAATTCATTTTTATGCTTTTTTAACTAAGTTTTACTCTTAAAATTCGATTAAGTCGCCGCCAGGACCAAGCTACAAAACCAGACAAGAGAGATCATCCATTAAGCTTCTTTCCCAGCCTGCTCAGTTATGTTTTAGTCGCTTTTCACTTCCCGTCCAATCAACTCCACTGGCATTATACTTATGGCTTCCGAAAGACAACTTCTGCATTGATCGCAGACTCATCTTCCCTTAACCTTAAAAGCAATAATGAAAAGGGCCGAGATAACGATTGCCAATACCTTGCCACTCGTTCCTCCATCCGGAGAGACCATAAAAGCGAATGAGACGAGCGCAAGAATCGCGATCGTTACGTGTAGTTTAAAATTACGAAGGGTTCCATCCCGATATTTCCGCTTAAGGTCAAAAAAATACGCCTGAGAAAATCCCAACACCAGAAACACCGGTGCCACAATTTTCAAGACTAAGATCAAGGATTCCATATCGGCTCTCTTCTACTCTAAATTTTTTGACGCATTTGAACCGTTTTTTCGAATGTCCAATATGACCGCCAGCTATAGGCAATACATACTTTACTAAAAGAAGGAGCCGCATGAGCGAATATTCTTCAGAAGTCGATGTTCCCTGGCTACGGATTATGCATGCTGGTTTCAATGTCGGCTTCCGGTGGACCATATCCAGCGTGGTATTGGGAATCCTGGCATTTCTCATGAGCAATGGCGTCGAGGATTCGATCCTCGTGATTTTATGGAGTCCGGTTGCGATGGTCGCAATGGGACTTCTGTTTTCATTTCTCGGAGCGTTTTATATCTGCTCCTGCTGTTTTAAATGGGCGAGATGGTTGGTCTGTCTTTTCTGGTTTATGCTAGCCTTCGTTCACCTTGCTCCCTTTGTCTTCCTACCTCATTTCTGCCTAGTCACCTATTTGATGTTTCCTGTCTATCAGGGTGGAGCATGGGACTTTTCGGTAATCAATGCTTTTTGGACAGCCGTGTTTTCACTCTCGACGATTTGGTGGTCAATGAAGTTATTTCGCGCTAACTGGATCAGAACCGTTTGGGGTAAATGCCTCGCTTATGTAACCGACGCAGAGGGAGCAAGAAAGAAACTAATCAAAGCGATTCCAAACCTGTCCAAGAAACAACCCTTGCTACCTAATTTCTTTTCTAAGAAAAGACGAAGAGCGGTGAATTCAAAGTAGCATCCAACACG
>PAPJ01000008.1 GCA_002709045.1 Planctomycetaceae bacterium
ACTCCTGAGGGGCTGCTCCCGCCGTAGAAAAGATCTGCACCGTAAAATCATCGTCTAGTTCAACGACCGTATCATCGGTGACAAGAATCTGAAATGTAAACTCCGCAGCATCCCCAACACTGGCATCTATCGTTCGTAGGCCTCTAAATGGAACTAAAGTTGAAGCGCTAAAGTCCGAACCCAGATCAACTTCGAAATCAGAACCAACGGGGGCAGACGCAGCAGTAGAAATTTCTAATTCAACTACAATGTCCACATCAGCGCTAACGCCGTCATCGATTGTGGTTCCGGTAAACTGTAGAATATCCCCTTCTGCAATATTTACCGTATCTCCAGAATTCACAGCCGTAGGCACGCCACCTGACAGGACTTCAAAGTCACTAAAGACAACATTCTGTGCCAAAAGTCGACGATCTTCGAGAGACTCTAAAAAGAGAGATCGTTTAATCGTTTTGACCAATTCTTTACTCGACTGATTAACTGAAGATTTTAATTTTCGATTTTGCTTTGAGAAAAAGTCAAACATTACCTGTGCATCCGTTATTCAAATTACACCCCACTATTGGGGATTTAGGGACAATAGGCTGTCTGTAGTACCTTGTGAAAATAGGGGCTCGCAAGTGTGCAGGACAGGCGAAAATAGATTTTTTGTAGTTAATCGCCGGTATTCTTCATTAGGAAAGACGGGATTCCGGGGACACTGACGATCAGACAAGGGGGTATCGTCAGAGCGACTATAGATTTACGTTACAGAAAAAGGTAGATTGCATATGCTCTGGCTTCAAACGATCAAAAAAAAGGTTCATCTATGAACACCCAACTCAAACTCGACAGCTCAAGACGGTCTTTTCTAAAAACCAATGCCGGGCTTCTATTAGCTGCCGGTACAGGATTTCATCAGCAAGCGATTGCCCAACAAAGCGGCAAGCCCAAAAGTCCGAATGAAAGGTTACGAGTGGGGTCCATTGGTCTTCGGTATCAAGGAACGGTAATCACGGAGAAAGCTCAGCAATATGGCGATATCGTAGCCTTCGCTGACGTGGACCGGAACGTACGTGAACAAGCCAGAAGCAGTTTCGGAAGTACACCCAGAATCTATGAAAACTATCAGGATATGCTCGCACAGGCGAATGTCGATGTGGTTCTGATTGGTGCTCCGGATCACTGGCACGTTAAAATGGCCGCCGACGCCTGCCGCGCAGGCAAAGACGTATATGTCGAAAAACCACTGTCGCTGACCATCGACGAAGGAAAGTTCCTCCGCAAGGTTGTCGAAGAAACCGGACAAGTTCTGCAGGTAGGTTCCTGGCAACGCAGCGACTCACGTTTCCGCCAGGCAATCGAGCTGATTCGAGCCGGTCGCTTGGGAACGCTTACCACTGTCGACGTTGTGCTGGGAAAAAACTTTCAGGGAGGACCTTTCGAACAATATAAAGTTCCTAAAACCTTCAACTGGGATCTATGGCAGGGACAAACTCCTGACACCGCATACATTCCGGAAAGGGCGCATTACTACTTCCGCTGGTGGTATGAATACTCCGGCGGACAAATGACCGACTGGGGAGCTCATCACCTGGATATCGCTCAGTGGGGAATCAATTCTAACCCTGTCGAGATTACCGGCACCGCCAAATACCCTGACGTCGAATCCAACTCCTACAATGTCGCCATTGACTGGAACTGCAGCTATAAATACGCCAACGGTGTCACTATGAACGTGAAGGATCATGGACGTAACGGCATCATGTTTACCGGTACTGACGGGCGGATCTTCGTCAATCGCGGTACGATCAGTGGCACTCCGGTCGAAAGCCTGAACTCGAATCCACTACCAAGAACGGACTGGAATGAATACGACTTCGACAATCTTGACCGGCCTCTGCGAGCCGGCAAGTTGGATGCCATCATCAATCATATGGGTAATTTCTTTGATTGCATTCAGGCCAGAAAGCGACCAATCTCGGATATCGAAAGCCAGCATCGCAGTGTGACGACTTGTCATCTCGGCAATATCGCCCAAAGACTGGGACGACCGATAAAGTGGGACCCGGAAAATGAATCATTCGCAGATGATAGCGAAGCAACTGCTTTGATGAGCCGTGAACAGCGTAAGGGGTTCGAAGTCGTCTAATAATAACCGTCCCACAGTCACTTTGAACTCAGCCGTTTTATCGTTGGCATATCAAAGTGCTGCATCAAACCAAAGCAGTACGCTTCCGGAAATGCTGCATAGCTCGCAGCAGGGGAAATTAACTCATTGAACGATTTCAATTCACCTTCAGTGACAAGCTCTCCATAGTCATGCTGCCCGGACAGTACGACGGCACAACGGGCAGCAAGACTCATCCGCGGCCCGATCGCCACAATTCCAACTTTGCCTAAACTCAATACTCGACGCAACATCTCAACCGCAGCATTAATCTGAGCAGCCTGCAAACCCAAGGTTCGCTCACCGACACTATGTATAAACAAATTCGTTTGATACAAGACTGTCGAGGGCTTGTTAAGACCAACCAACAAAGGATCAATGGCAATCACCCGACATCCCTGCTGAATCAGTTCACGAATTTTTTTTGTTTGCTGAACAACACCACTGTCAGCCAGCAAAACGACCGTTTTAACGGAAGCCTGATTACTACCTTCTATAATAGAAACGTTCATCGACAATTCATCACCAATATTAACTTTCAAATAACGAACGACCAGTCCTCCCACTCCACGAGGTCCCGTGAAACGTTCTGCATATGCTGACCATTCCGGATAGTTCAACGTCTTGTGCAGTTGTTCGAGAAGCTGAGAGTGGGTTCGCCTGGTCGCTGCAGGTAAGTCACGAGCAAACCCCGCGGCTAACGTATCAAAATCCTCATTATTTTCAGGCAGCGGAATCTGTAATTGTTCAGCGGTCAAAATCTCCTGCAGATCCACATCCTCTTCGATTTTACGTTCACCAAACGGGTGCAAATGACGAGCGAGAAAATGATACAACTGCAGTCTGTTATCAGCACCATAATTATGATCACCTGGATCCTGATTCTCATAATAAGCAAGATGCTGCTTAACTCCTGCTTGTTCATAAAAGGGGACTGTCGGATCATAAGTATTCCCTTTGACTGTGCTGGCCACAAAGCAACAGTTATCCTTCGCGTTATAGATCATCAGCATGGGCCGCGGCACCATGAGCGCATTCAGATGAGTGTAATCAGCATAAACAGCAAGATCTGTTGGGACCTGTTCCAGGTCACCAATACTTCCCGGATGATCTAATCGCTGTGACAGAGCACTATGACCGGCAACCGGCACACAAAGCTTCACACGAGTATCAAGTGAGCTCAGCATAATGGTTTGCCAACCGCCACCAGACAATCCTGTCACCGCTATCGAGTTCCGGTCAACATGATCGTGTTGTTCCAGCACATCGATTCCACACTGCATAGCCCGGTAAAAAATGGCCAGCCCGGAAATACCTAAAGCATCGAGTTTAGCGAGATGATTATGCTGATAACCATCCGTTCTCAGCTGCCCCATTCCTAACCACTCAAGATTCATTGCAATCATTCCGGACTTGGCCTGCTGAATACAACGATACTGCTTGTCTTGATAGGCCTTACCTTCGGGAGCATGACCATTGACATTTAAAACCGCCGGAACGCGTTTTCCATCCAGTTCGTCCGGCAGGTATATTACCGCGGGGATCCACATCCCTGGCAGAGCTTCAATCAGCATCCGTTCCATCGAATAGCCATGAGTGGTTTCGAGTGTATTAAACTTCCGCACATTGACTCGCATCTTCCGCCAACTTTGCGGAGTTCCCTTAAACACAACTTCCTCAAGGACTTGTCTTCGAATCTGCTTAGCTTCTTTCGTCCAAGCTTCTGAATTACCAGGCAACTCCAACTTTTTAATTCGTTTTCGAACAAACTCTTTGAATTGGGCATCTACCTGATCAATCGGCATCAGGGGCTCAGCCAACGCCTGTTTCAATTCGTCAGCCTGTCCCTGACATGCCGAATTCATCAGCAAGGCCGTGATCAAAACTAGGGGACGCCATAGTTTACCTGTCATACAGGCGTATTTACTAATTATCATTTACTTCACCAACAACAAGCATTACGAAAGCTCTGCAAACAGATTAAGAGGATAACATTTTTGGGAACGATTGTTTTGGTAATCAAAACCATTAAAGTCCGGGCGATGTACACCCGGTGTGTCTGCATCCAGTATCAAGGAAGCATAGGGCCCATAATCAGCCCGGAAATGAACTGCGCTTTTCAAAACCAAAAGGCTCACAGTATCCAGTTCAACTCCGGCAACCCTAATCATATTGCGGTCAATACACTGTTTCCTAACAGAAGTAACGACCACTCGTACGCCATTTATTTCCAACAAAGCGGTGTCGCCCATCGTGTCTTCAAGCCCGCAGGCCATTGCCCCCCCAAAGACAAAATTACCGTCACTTAATTTCAAAACACGAGCTTCTACATGCAACGTATCCCCGTGCAGATCATCCACTTTAGCTCCCAGTGACAACCGCACTTCTGCTCCTTCACCCGCCCGAACGGCAAGCTTAACAGCTTCGGGGTCACACAACGTTGCCACCACCGCACCGGCAAATCCTGCTTCAACCAAAGCACTCAAAGCAACCGTTCCATCGCAGGGGGCACCACCACCCGGGTTATCTGAACCATCGGCAAAAATCACAAGTCCATCAGTCTGACGACTTTCTTGCATTGCTTCCTCAATAGTGACCAGTTGCGGTTGCAACTGTTGTTTTAGCGCCCATAGCTGCTCTGCTAATTCATCAACCGCCGTTTCAGCCAGTTCCTGATCTCCGTCTGAAACGGCAAGTACTGTCACGCCCATACAATCTATATCTGCAAACGGAAAACCCATAGCCACCGAGGCTGTCACTATTCCGGGTCGAGCTTCCAATGCATGCAGTGTCTGAAGAAAAACCGACATCGGTTCCCGTAACGTACATTGCATCGGCGGCAATGTCAGCAGTGGTAACTGCCGATAGGCCATACACGGCTTCAACGTAGTTGCAACGACTTGAGCCAGTAATGCCACCGCCTCATAACCCCGATCTCCCATATCAACATGCGGATACGTATCAAATCCGATAATGATATCAGCTAATTCTGGCAGCAAGGGCGAAATATTAGCGTGCAAATCAAGTGTCACCACAACCGGAACTGCATCACCGACGACCTCGCGAACTCTGCGTACTATCTCAGCTTCAGCGTCCTCATAGTCTTCGGTCACCATTGCTCCATGCAGATCTAGTAAAATCCCATCAGCGGGTAATGCCGATCGAATCCGGTGCAACAACTCAGAAACAAGAGACTCAAAGGCTTCCCGCGTCACTATCCCGGAAGGATAGGCTCGTAGGTTGAGCACAGGAACCAAATCAAATCCTAACTCACCGGCGGCTTTCAAATATCCTCCATGAATCGTGTTGGTCCCCCGAAACCGTTCTCGAATCCGCTCGGGATCCCCAAGGCCGGGGCCGAAATGACTGTCACGTTCAAAGTCTGCCAGCGTTGTTGGAGTGACTGCAAAAGTATTCGTTTCATGCTGCAGTCCACCGCTAAGAATACGCATAATTAACGATCCTTCAGTTTCAACTTCACAACCACGGGCAGGTGATCCGAAGGAAAACGGCCCTGCACCTGCTGATCATCAATCAGGTGACCAAGAACGGTTACTCCCTTATTAACAAAGACATAGTCAATACGCCTTCCCGGCTGAACAGCCCGAAAACCATTCCACGTTGATTGCGGACCAACTCGCCTATCAGTTAGGCGAAACGAATCCACCATAACTCCTGCTGCTTCAACCGCCTTAAAGGGTTCTGAATCCGGAAGACAATTAAAATCACCGGCAACAATTACAGCCGACAATGTCATATCACTGAGTCTGTTTGAAATATATTTAGCGAGTACAGCGCCGCTATTCTTCCGCGCTTTTACGCCCACATGGTCATAATGGACACTGCCAGCCAGCAGCTTAGCACCGCTCTCGCTATGGCGCAGGACTGCAAACGTTGCAATTCGGGGAAGTGCAGCATCCCACCCTTTACTACCCACCTCTGCAGGCGTCTCACTAAGCCAGATCGTTTCACTTTCCTGCAATTCAAAATCGGATTTCCGATAAGCCAAAGGCGCATATTCGCCCTTCTTTTTTCCATCATCCCGACCGACACCAACAAAACCATAATCGGGCAGAGCCTGTTTGAGCCATGTCAACTGGTGGTGTTTTACCTCCTGCAATCCGGCAATTCCAATATCATGTTTAGCGAACATCGCTGAAACTTTGGTTGCGCGAAACTTCCAGTTGTCCAATCCATCACGCGGATTGTCAAATCGAATATTAAATGACATTACCTGCAATGGCTCACTACCATTAACATTCAGGTTCGATAGTAAACAAAGAAATGCAAAAATCGTATTAAAGCGCCGAATACTAGTCATCCTGAACTGCCTTTCTGAACTTTTCAAATATTTCAGATTCTGCCCAGGTTTCCGATTTATTAGCTTCGGCAATTGAATCCAAAGCATCAATAAAACCTGGAACAATGGACGACTTTTTCAATACTGGAAGTTTCTCCACACACTCGTTAACTATTGTTTCAAGAGTCTCTTGCTTAACACGGTCGAGGGCCACCTGAGCTTTCTCGCGAGCGATGCTAATATCATCATTTCCGGTGGCCTCAGCTACATACTTTTCAAAGGCTGCATACTCTGATGCATCAATACTACCGTCAACCGACATCATGCAGACTAATGCCAAAATAATCAATTCTTCCGACTCACCCATCAATGCCGGTGGCGTTATCTGCTTTGACTGTTTTCCACTTGCCAAAAGTGCATCAACATCCGGCAACTTAGTATGTTCCGCGGCCACTTCATAGTAAGACGCTATTTCATACCCCATCATTCTGGCGAACAGGACTTCCGGAACACGACGAATACGTTCGTTATAATTACCTGCCCCTTCGTTATAAAAAGTACGGGCAATTGAGAGCCGCTCTTCGCACTCAACAATATGACCATGCAACTGCATCAACTGCCCATCCGCTTTTAGTTCGGGGTAAGATTCACGCAAAGCAAACAACTGATTAATAACTTTGTTTTGAGTGGCGGTAACATTCCCGGTGGATGTTACCTGCTGATCGTTTGGAGCCTCGCCCTGTTTAATTTTACCACTACGGGCGTTAGCTACGAGTTGCTGTGTTTCCTTTTCATGTTTCAAAAAAGATTTACAGATCTCAACCAGGTTTCCTATCAGGTCATAACGTCGTTTGAGTTGAATATCGATTAAACTCCAGGCTCGCGCCAGTCTAACCTTGGTGGAAACCAACCCATTAAACACGTAGACAAAATACATTAGGAATGTAATAAGAACTCCGAACAGCCCCGACGGGATCATCCAGAACCAAATATGATCATAATGTTTCTCCATTAAGAGACAGCCAATCGAAACCGGACTGACTGCAAAACCGAATACAATACCGAACCAGCCTCCCAGCACCATCCAGCCGTAACGACTAACTAGCTGCTCTTCAGATTTTACGCTGATCAAGTAGATTTCGTCTTCTTTAGCGATTTCAACACGAGCTGTTTCATCAGCCAGTCGTGCCGACCCCAACATGTATAAGGCATCCCCCTGTACAATCGCTGATTCTTTGAATCGTCGTCGATAGTTTGAACCACTGACAGAATAGGCGGGGCCTTTGCCGTAATAAATCGGATTACTTGTCCCGCAGGTTGCTTCAAAGACAACGTTTCCTTCCATTTCCGCATCTTGGGGAATGACACGTACCCTGCCCGTCTCATCAACTAAATCAAATTCTATTCGGTTGCTACCCGAAGCAACTGTTTCCCAACCGGAATAGGTCTCAGTTCGCGTATTTCCATCTTTGTCTGTTACTGTCCTCGTACGTGTATAATGTTCCTCGATGGAGTACGAATAATAACAGCACGATTTCTCGCTAAGATAGGCTCTCATATCAGCAACAAGATCAGCCGTGCCCTTCAATTCATTCAGACCAACAAATATACCTTTGACCTTGGAAGTAGGAGTATCTTCAATAAGTCGTTTTCTCTTAGTCCCTCGCGCATAGAAAAAAATACAGACCAAAGCCAAGATCGGCGGCGCAATTCCTGCCAGTACACGCATCGCCTCTTCAGATTCTTCATCAGCAATAAAGTATAATAATTCAAGAATTTCGAACATGAGTTTCCTTCAATCGAAAGACACAAAGCTAGTCATATTAAGTGTACAAAACCAGCCAACATAACACATCTATATGAAACGACTTGTCATATCTCCTTGAATACCCGTAAAATTCCAACTAACCTCACTACGCTGCAAGAGAGTCCAAAGCATGAAAAGAAGTCGCAAACTAATCGTTGACAAGTTGGAACAACGAATCGTTTTATCAGCCAGTCCCTGGCAAAATCCTATTGAGGCAATGGATATCAATCATGATAGTTTCATCTCGCCTATCGATGCCTTACTACCGATCAATATGATGAACGAATCCGGCTCAAACCAAATGCTTTCGGTCGGAGCACCTCCGATTCTGGCTGACATGATGGCTGACGCGGAAAGCTACTACATGGATGCCAATGGAGACGGCTATCTTTCTCCTGCCGATGCACTTGGCGTCATCAACATACTGGCCGAAGGTGAATATTTACCGGACTGGCAAGAGCATCTGCCATCTGAAACCCATGACACCTTCCCTGATTCACCAGAAAATGCGGCTCATCTGGAAATGGATTGGGGGTACGCATTTATCGAATCTGAAATCAATAATGCCTATGACGTGGATGCCTTCCAATTTATTGCGGAAGACGACAGAGTCGCTATTGACGTATTCAATGAGGGGCTCCCCAGCGGTGTTCTTGTTGAACTGCTCAATGAAAACATGGAACTGCTGGCTCATGCAGAAAGCGGAAATGATTATCAATGGTGTGAAGGAAATATTGACGTTCCGGTTAACGTTGATGCAACTTACTTCGTGATAGTTTCCGCTTTAGATGCTGAGGAAACCGGCCACTACGTACTGGACATATTTCAGTATGAGGATCACTGGTGGGAACCGGAGCATGATTCCGAACTTGGTGATGACATCCATGGCGACGTTGCCGACTCAGCCAGCGCACTGATACTCGACTCAGGCTTCTCTACTATTAACAGTCACATCGATTGGACCGGAGACATTGATCAATTTTCTGTCCAGGTCAATGATGGTCAGCTTTCTGCTTATGTCTATCAGGGTGAGACAGACAATCTACTACGAATAAGCGTGACTGATCACGATGGAAACCTGATTGGCTTGACACAAGGTGATGCTGAAGGGGCCTGGATCGAGCTAAGCGTGGCAGACGGGGACTATTATGTGGCCGTCGACTCAATCAACTCAGAAACATCCAGTTACACACTTGATGTCTCTCACTGGAGCGATGAAACCTGGGAACACGAAGCTGACAGTATGATGGGTGACGATATTCACACCAATGAAATTGGCCCCGAAGCCACAATCCTCGAAAACACTGATTACGACTACACGCAGAATATCAGCCACATTGATTTTGAAGGCGATCTGGATATTTACCAATTTGTCGCGGCAGAGTCATTTGCTTCAGTAACCGTCTATGCTAATGACTGGGAATCACAAAATCTTCCCGGTGTCACGCTATATGATGCCTCAGGCACTCAAATGGAGCCTGTCTCGCCTTCAGACTACAATGACCTATTCGATCCGGCTGACAATCTGTACGTGCGAGATATGGATATCTTTGACTGGGAATGGAATGAAATTGAAGAAGAATTTGAAGAAGATCAATTCGCTGACTCATTCTATGACGAAAACCTCGAAGAATTTGAAGAATTTGAAGAACCGGAAGTGGTAATCTGCTGGGTCTGGCCAGGTGGCATGTACCCCGTCACCGAAGGAGACACTTACTTCATCGAAATAAACGGTGGATTCGATAGCCGCTTTAGCGGTCAGTACAGTCTTGAATTAAGTCACTTCTCACCAGATTACTTCGACCCGTTTCTGGACGACTTCGAGCACGAGTCTGATGAATGACTAATAGCACACAGCCAAAAACTTTTTTGTTTGAAAAATACCTCTCCCTTTGGTTCTCACTTTCGGCACCGGTCACGCGAACGCAATATATCGCGACTGGTTTTTCCTTAATGCTCATCAAGTACCTTGGCGAGTACCTGATTATTTATGCAACCACCGGAAATGCTTATGCGATTCCGGCATTCCTTACTCCACTGCTTAGTGAGCGGATGGACGCCATTGTGACCATGACCCATTTAGTACCATGGTTCCTTTTCGTCTTCACGCTCCCTTTTCTTTGGATCAGCGTCTCAATGAGCGTTCGACGTAGTGTTGCCGCAACGGGTTCATCCTTTATGGGATTATTAATTCTGGTACCCTTTTTAAACTTCGTCATCATGCTGATCCTGTGCATCCTGCCGGATGGCAAATCCAGTTCCTTAAAAACAGCGATCGCGCCAACTACCTCACCCCAGCCAAGTAATCGAGTTCGTAGTGCTATAAGCGGCATGTTTATAAGTATTGCCGGCTCTCTGGTCATTTACGCTCTTTCAATTAGTACATTTGGCAGTTATGGACTTATGCTGTTTTTTGGCATGCCGGTATTTATCGGCATCGTGACAAGCTATATGTTCAATCGACATGCTTTGCAATCACTCGGACAGTCTGTGATTGTTGCCGAACTGGGAATCCTTCTATGTTCTGGAACCCTACTACTTCTTGCCTTTGAAGGCTTCATCTGCATCGCGATGTTATACCCCTTAGCCGCTGTGATTACAATCATTGGCGCTATCATTGGGCGAAGCATGGCCGCCACAAAGGCATCGGGAGGTCACGTCACGGCGTCTCTGCTTTGTTTGCTACCTTTACTTGCCGGCGCTGACCTTATAGACAATGAAACGCCCGTCTATGAAGTTATTTCCTCAGTCATCGTCAATGCTCCTCCCGAAGAAGTCTGGCCAAATGTGATCGGTTTTTCGGAACTCGAAGCACCTCCAGCCTGGTACTTTGAACTCGGCATTGCCTATCCATTACGGGCGACTATTGATGGCGAAGGAGTAGGCGCCATCCGATACTGCGAATTCTCTACGGGGCCCTTTGTGGAACCAATCACCGTCTGGGATAAACCCCACAGGCTGGCTTTTGATGTTACCGAACAACCTCGGGCAATGAACGAATTAAGCCCCTACCGTCATGTACATCCGCCTCATCTCGACGGCTATTTAATTTGTCAACGCGGCGAATTCAGACTCAAACGACTAGCTGATAACCGAACACTGCTGGAGGGTAGTACCTGGTATGAATTCAAAATGTACCCACAAGGATACTGGACGCTCTGGAGTGATCTCAGCATTCATCTGATTCATGAACGTGTCTTGGAGCATATTAAAAAACTCTCTGAAAACTAATTCAGGCAGTTTCATTTCCGCTAAGTTGCGCATAAGCTGTACTGCAACTTGAGCGTTATAACATTTAGTATTATTTCTTTCATTTGATCGCTTTTCCCAACACGCGCTATGCATATCCGACGATCCCTTCCACTGTTTTTGCTGTCGCTGACAGCCTGCGTTTCAGCGGTACAAGCCCAGCAATTAACTGATGTAATTCCTGTAGATGACAGCTATAGCTACGAAATAAAAAATGAATTTCGCATTGGAATCTGTAGTGCTCAGGTTATCCGTCTAACTTCACAAACATGGCGTGGTAAAGCATGGCAACACTGGTTAACTATTCTGACGCCTGACAACACCAGCCTCGATGATTCCGCTATTTTGTTTATTTCCGGCGGGTCTTCACAAAGTGGACAACCAGATACCAACAATGGCGAAGTCAAACAGTTCGCACTCATCGCGGCAACCTGCGAAGTTCCTGTTGCCCTCTTAAATCAGGTACCTAATCAACCGCTTCAGGGAAACAAATATGAAGATGACCTAATCGCCTTTACCTTTGACAAATACATGAATGGCCAAGGCAATGACTGGCCATTACTGCTACCGATGGTGGAAAGTGCAGTCCGGGCCATGGACACAACCGCCGCCATCCTAAAAAAACAGGGCGGAAAGACTGTCACTAGATTTTCGGTTGCCGGCGCGTCTAAACGGGGATGGACAACGTGGTTAACCAGTGCCGTTGACAAGCGAGTGGTTTCGATCGCTCCAATGGTCATCGATGTACTCAACATGCCTTCCCAAATGAAACAACAATTCCAGTCATATAACCGATACAGTCATATGATCACACCTTATCTGAAATACAATTTTCCCGAACGCATGTTAAAAGGAGAAGGTAAGAAACTAACCGAACTGGTCGACCCCTTTTCCTACCGTAAACGCATTGAAATCCCTAAGTTAATCGTTCTGGGAACGAACGATCCCTATTGGACGGTTGACGCAAGCAGTCTCTATTTTCCTGAGTTAGTCGGCCCCAAAAACCTTTACTACCTCGCCAATGCCGGTCACGGATTAGGTATACAGGTACTACCAACAATGGCTACTTTCTTTAAGAAAACCTTACACAACGAAACGCTGGAAAAGATGAAATGGGAATTAGATAAAGATCATAATTTCCATGTCAAATGGACCGGACGGCCGAGATCTGTACACCTCTGGAAAGCCTTTAGTGATACGAGAGATTTCCGCGAAGCTAAATGGGAAAGCGTTCGGCTGGAAAAAGCCACTACGCAGACAAAGAACAGCCTCACAACGCCCGACAAAGGTTACGCAGCATTTTATGTTGATGTCGAATTTAGCGGGGTCGGAGCTTTCAACTACAACATTGCCACGGAAATTCAGGTCTTACCCGAAGGCTTCCAATACGACCCGCCTGGAGAGGACGCGGCGGATAAATAATACATTCACCCCCAGCGGTATCAATCTTCCGCATCAACTGCATACTCCTGCAGTTGTTCTAAATCGACAAATTCCAACGTCGATATATGTGTTGCTTCCAGATTCACTTTCGGAGCGGCATTGTGATAGAGGGCTTCTTTCCAACGTTCAACACACAGGCACCAACGGTCGCCGGGCTTAACCCCCGGGAATCCCCAGGCTGTCACGGGAGTCGAAAGATCATTTCCCACAGCTCTGGAAAATGCCAGAAACTCAGCTGTTGCTTCGATACACACCAGATGCAGACCTAAATCATCAGCTCCAGTATTACAACATCCATCGCGGTAAAAACCTGTCATCGGATCCGTGGAACAGGTTTGAAGGTCAGTACCTAAAACGTTTTTAGCCGGCATCGCTTTTCACTCAAAATAAATATCCTGTAGGACTGCTTTCTAACTTGTTCTGTTGTCAGAAGCAATGCATGTTCAACTGTTTCACTAAAACTGTGTAGAATTAGAGACACAAAACGCACTCGTTACTTTTCACATTCGCTCATGAGGCCGCACGTGTATTTCGATCGTCGAACTTTTTTACGCTCTTCGCTAGCAGCAAGCACCGTTGCCGGATTAAGCACCTCTACGACTAATGCTTTGGCTATCAAAGACAAAACCAAGGTTAAACCAAATCCAATTGCAGTTAGTACTTACTCCTACTGGAGATATCGCAAGGATACAAAACTGCCTATCGAGGACTGTATCGATCTTGCTGCGGAAGCCGGATTTGATGCGGTGGAAATACTGCATGTGCAAATGACTCGCGAAGACAATTCATACCTACAAATGCTAAAGCAACGCGCCTTTGTTAACGGGTTAGATCTTTGCGGTTTTTCAACTCATCAGGGATTTGTTTCACCAGACCCCGAATATCGCAAACGCAATATTGAGCATACTCTTAAGTGTATTGAACTGGCGTATGAACTTGGCATCCCGACAATTCGCGTTAACACAGGCCGCTGGGGAACCATCAGGAATTTTGATGACCTGATGAAGGCCAAGGGGATCGAACCTCGACTGGCCGGTTATACGGATGAGCAGGGATTCGAGTGGGTCATCGACAGTCTGGAAAAGTGCCTTCCAAAGGCTGAGCAATGCGGAGTCACACTAGGACTTGAGAACCACTGGGGACTGGGAAGAACAGCGGAGGGCGTCCTGCGAATCGTGGACTCCATTGACTCTCCGTGGCTGCAAGTCACCGCCGACACCGGGAATTTCTTCGAACGCCAGTACGAACAGTTCGAGATGATGGCAGCTAAGACCGTTTACGTTCAAGCCAAAACATACTTCGGAGGCGGCACCTGGTACACCTTAGACATTGATTATAACCGGGTTGCTAAAATCCTTAAAAGTGCCAACTATCGCGGATATATCTCACTGGAATTCGAAGGTCAGGAAGCACATGAAACTGCGATTCCTAAAAGTCTGAATCTGCTGCGCAAAGCATTTTCTTAAAGTCCCTTTAAGAACGTGCTTTAAGGTAGCGGTTTTAGGGTAGCTAAACTTTCAAATCGCTCAATTCACCGCTACTATCGGCGAACCCGTTATGAGGAATTCCCATGGCATCGAGTATCGTTACAAACACATTGCTAAGCGGTACATTAGAACCTGGCTTAAGAAACTGATTGTGCTTAAAACCCATCGATTTACCACCAGCTAAGACCAGCGGGTAGTTCGAGTTGTTGTGGGTTTTACTATTACTGCTACCGTAAAAAACCAATGTGTTGTCCAGTAACGTTCCCTCGTATTCCGGAGTTTCCCGGAGACGCTGGATAAAACGACTAAGTTGGTTCATCAGCAACTGATCAAACCTGCCTAATTTCTCAGCACCGTCCCCCTTCCCGGCTCCATGTGCCAGCCCATGCCAATTTCCCTGCAAACCTAAACAGGCCGGAAACGCGTTGGCGATAGTTGTCGCGCCGGCAACCTGACCCAGCATATAGGTGGCAACACGAGTTGAATCGGTCTGGAAGGCAAGAAACATCAGATCATACATTGCCTGCATATACTCAACAGGGAGACTCTGATCGACTGCAAGATTAAGGGCTTCTTCAGTAACCTCCGGTTTCGGAATATCGAGCCAGGCCGTTGAACGATTTACACGTTGTTCAATATCCCGCACACTGGCCAAATAGTCATCCAGTTTACGCTGGTCCTGACGGCCGAGTCGGTTTTTCATTGCCCGACTATTTTCAAGCACCAGGTCCAACATCGAGCTCGTGTTCTGCAGCAAACGTCGCTCCCCTTTGCTCGCTGCGTCACCTTTACCAAACAGGCGGTCGAAGATCTGACGGGGACTGGACAAGGCCGGAATCGGTCTGCCCTGCGAGGTAAACGACAACGTTGTTGCCCGTGTTGGCTCGCCTACTCCACCGTCGCTTGACAGGACTAGCGAACCAAAGCGGGTTTGCTCGCCAACGTGCGCCGCAATATGTTGATCGAGAGAAATACCATTTCGATAATCCGCTCCACGGAAACTTGCACCGGTGAGAAATATATCGCCTGTATCATGCCCGCCCATCTTTCGTCCGGCAGGATGGGAAAGACTACCGAGAATCGTCACCTGTTCACGCAACGGCTCGAGCGACTCAAGCGATTTTCGAAAACGAAACGAACTGTCCACTTCTTCAGGAAACCAGTTCCATTCGGCATATTCAGATTTCTCGCCCGGCAGGCTCACGCCAAAGGGAAAATAAACCGCTGCAAATCTTTTCGCCGTCTCCTTGCCCGGAGCCGCCCGGCCCATACTTTCCATCCAAGGCAATCCCAGTGCCACACCGGTCCCTCGTAGAAATGTTCGTCTATCCAAATACCAGGATTTTTTCATCATTGATTCCTGTGGCAAATTCAGCGCCAGATTCTGCTGTTACTATTTTGATTGAAATAAGGTCGACTGTACAATCGCAGCCATCAGTTTCTTCATATTGTAGTCATCGGCAATAAATTTCCGAGTAAGCCCGGAAATTGCCTCTTTATCGGTAAACTCCAGTGTGCGACCTAAAGCATAAGTGGTTAACTTTCTCACTAAAGCATTAGCAAACCGAGCCGACTCATACTCGACCATATACTTCTGAAGCTCGGATACGCCTCTCACTTCAACTCCCGAAGGAAGTTGAGCACGAGCATCCAATTCGATTCGCACCAATTTGCCTTTAACCATTCGCAAACCTGATTCTCTCCAACGTCCAATTGCATCGTAATTCTCAAAGGCTATTCCCCAACCATCGATCCCCCGATGACAACTATTGCAACTTGCTTTATCACGATGTAATTGCAACTGTTGTTTGACCGAAAGTGAAGCAAAATCTGCCTTCTCGGCTTCTAATTCAGGAACATCCGGTGGAGGCGGAGCGGGGGGATCATCTAAGAGTCGGTCTAGTATCCAAACCGCTCTTTTGATCGGATGAGAATCTTCCCCATTAGAGTTAATCAGCAAAAAACTTCCCTGCGTGATTAATCCACCACGATTCTCGTCTCCGTTAAGTGCTACACGTTGAAACTGACTACTACCCGGATCTGATAAACCATAATGTCGCGACAGGCTCTGGTTGATCATTACGAAATCACTTTTCAGAAAGTTTAGTGCACTTAAATCCTGATACAACACTTCACCTACGAACTGAACGGTCTCTTCCGCCATTTGCGATTTAAGCCGTTCATCGAAATCTTTGTAATACTGCGGATTGACAGCGATCCGGTGCAATCCGGAAAGGTCCAGCCATTGCGATGTAAAGTTGCGAACAAATTGCCAGCTACGTTGATCTTCGATCATACGCTGAACCTGTTGCTGTAAGACTTTCGGTCTGGACAACAAACCTTTGTCGGCTAACGCGAACAATTGCTCATCCGGCATAGAACTCCATAAAAAATACGACAATCGTGTCGCCAATTCATGATCAGTCAGCGATTGTAATTTACCAGCAGACTGAACCGGCTCGGCCAAATAAAGGAACTCCGGAGAAATTAGAACTAAGGCTAGCGTTTCCCGAATTGCGTCTTCAAAAGTTTCGCTGTCAGGTGCAATGGCTTGATAAAAACCAACAACCTGAGCTACCTCCTGTTTCGTGACCGGTCGTCTGTAGGCGCGTCGCATAAACTGCTGAACAACTCGCTCAACATATCCATCATCGTCCATTCCGTCAGCCGGCAGGATTCGAGTATGATGTTCAGGCGGCCAGCTATCATAAATTGGTCCTTCGAAAGTAACGTTCTTGATATAAATCACCGGTTCGGTTGATGGAGGCTGAGGCTCTCCTTTTTTCGGCACCGGTTCCGGAAGCGCGGTTAAATTCTTCAAACGAATCTGAATCCCCGGAAACTTTGGATTTTTACCCGGCAGCGGAAAGGACTCAATTCTTCCTTCAAAAACTAAGGTTTCAGGCTGTTGCTGTGTCCCGATAACGTCACTGACCGCCAATCTCCGACTGGGGGACAATGTATCACTACGAATTCCAACATTCACTTCCAGTTCCGGAACAGACTTTCCTGCCGGAATTTCCGCATAGGCCTGTACCGTTATGCGAACCTTACCTGTTCTGGGAAACTTCGTAATACCGGCAATAAATTGCTGCCGGCCATCGACCATCTGCCCATTGATATTATTATCACGGGCTCCTTTAATACTCTTCTCGACAATTTGAGTCGATACTTCCGGTTGCACACCAGACACAATGGCTTTGGTCATCGCCAATCTGGCTGCCGACAGATAATACTCCATTTGAAGTGGTGATATCCCCAGCATCTGCCCGTTATTGAGAAAACCATCCACGGATTTTGACTCAGGCGGCAAGTTCTCTGCATAATCAAATTCGATGCCCAACAGATCACTTAGTGTATTGTTGTATTCGTAATTGGTTAAACGACGAAAAACGATTTTTCCACCTGTACTGCGTTTAGCCTCCGTTGCTCCGGAAATCTCATCGGTGAGCCATGCCACCAGAACATTACGCTCTTTCTCTGGCAGCTCAGTTGCGTCTGCGGGGGGCATTTTCCCCTGATTAATCCGATTCAGTGCATCGTGCCAGGTTTCACCATCCACTCCGTTGTACAAATCCGGATCCAACAGCGTCATACGCGGGCTTGCTTCTCCGTCGGTACCGTGGCAATCGTAACAATACTGTTTAAGAATTGGTTCAACCTTTGAGCGAAAGGTCTTTAGATCCGGTTCGGCGCCAACCACAGTACTAACGAACAGCACGGCGGCAAGCCAACCAATGATAAGATAGGCAGGTCTTTTCATAGTCCTATTTTATCAGCACCTCAAAATATATAAATGTCATTTTAGATGTACTTCAAGAGGCGTTTTCATAGACTGTGGACTGGTCGCCGCACTAACTTCCTGAGGGTTAAACACAAAATGCAACCAATATCGAAGCTGAATATATTTACCTGTCCTCAAACGACCTCTATCAACCGGCGTACGCTGTAAATAAAAGCGGCCATCGGCAGCGAGTCGAATGACGTCATTGGCATCCTGACCAAATTTATCAACCGCCAAAGCAAGACACTTTCTGCTGTCCATAATGTGAGCCCAACCCTCAGGCAGCGATCTTTCACCGGACTGCTGCCTACCAACGGCGAGTTGGCGCATCTTATTTCCATCCTGCTTTAATACTTCCCATACATACTTTGGCTCGCGGGGAAAATAATCGTAGTTTGCCCGTAATTCAGCAGACTGGCTCCCAGATAATGATGAGTAAATCTGTGTCGTTGTCCCGAAGTCAATAAGTGTCGGATTCTGTCTGCTAGGTTCGGACAGTTTAATTTTCATAGGCACGGCCAATGCCTTCACTTCACGTGCAGGATCATCGACTCGCCAATCAACCCGCACCCAACTTCGAGAAACATCAAAGGACAATGTAACGTTACTTTTTACCTTGCGAAGACCAAGCTGTCGGGCATCTAAAGAATAGTTAAACTGTACTGCCCAGGGCCCTGTTTTCAGGACTTTAAGATCACCTTTTTCGTTTCCTGTAACTTTAACTTGACTGCCGTCAGCTAATTTAAGTACTAACGCGCTATCTTGCGGATCCCAAAAGTCTGATTTCCCAAATTGAAATTCATCAAGCACACCTTTCAAATGGTTGTCAATCCTCCAATGCAGATAAGGATCATTAATCAACCGCATACCCTGGTCGTACTTTTGCAATTGAAACCCGCGAATTGGCTCTATAACATCGCTTTGTTCAACCGGTTTAATCGTGAACTCTGCAGAGGCATAAGGTGCTAAGGTCGCCCGAAAGTCGACTTCAAACTGCTGAATTTTATCTCCCGCCTGAACCGGCTGAAATTGCGCGGGAATGATTTTCCCGTTTTGCAATAACTTAAACTGCCTATCACGTACAACTGGCTCAGGCCAGTTATAAGCCGCGTTTACGGGAAAGTTTCCACGGTACAATCCTGCTGTTTCATTAACAACGATCGTAATCTCTTCACCGTTTATCGCCGCACGAAAAAGCAGGGCCAGCATTAGCGACAGAATAGCCCTGAGCATCATTCTCTGTTCCACAACCGGCAACCTTTATTTTCCGGTCTGTCGAAAATGCATTTCCGCTTCCAACAGCCTGACCGCTGCGTCGGCAATCTGCTCAGCTTCCGCTGTACTAACTGGTGACATCATAGGCAACAGCGGTCCGGTTTCGGCAATCCCGGCACCAGAAACTGCGGCATGCAGCACCCGAACAGGATTGATATTATTTCTTAGGTCTTCTAATGGCCTGAACACTGTTCGCACTTGATCAGCCGCGGCAAAGTCACCCGACTGAATCAATCTAAGCATATGCAGGGAAAGGGCCGGAGCTACGCAAACACATCCTGAAGTGAAGGCCGTTACGCCAAACTCTTGCATATGAGGCAATGCTGGCTGTTCCCCGATACCACTTACAATCATCTCGGCACCAACAGCATCCTTCAATCGTTCCAGATATTCATCGGCCGACGGGTTATCACGTACGATTGCATATTTAATCCAAGAAACAGAGCCGGCATCCACCAGTCTTTTTACGTGCTCAACTTCGAGGTATCCCAATTGCTTGATATAGACAACTGCAGGCTTACCAGCCATCTGTACAAAATCAGCAATTGCCCTTTCGACACCGTCATAAGTCACTACGTTTGGCTGGGGTAATACCATCGCCGTTGGAAAGGATGTCTGACTAATCTGTTTTGCCTGATCCATCATCATTCCATAAGCGGAACCGACAGACGGGATCACCAATGAATCCTCGGCTACAATATTCTCCAGCAGAGCCAGCAATTCTCCATACTGGCTGGGAGCCACGTGATACAACAATGCATTCCCACCGTATAGCAAAGTTGAGACCCCGCCAGTTTCCAGATGCCGTACAATCTTACGATTCTCATCCTCATTCAAGGACAAGTCTGCATTGCGTGCTAAGGGGGGAACAGAAATAACGCTTCTGGCTAAATCCTGCTGAGTAATGGAGGTGGTTTGCATGAGTTTCTTCCGAGGTTAATATTTTTATCTTATTTGATATTCTACCACGACACCACGATGGTCCGTTGGCCAGGGTGAAACAACGACGTCGGCATTTGCTTTTGATTCCCCGACAACAGCTGCCCATTTAACTGCCGTTTCTGACAGACTGCTCATCACAAAATCGATCCTATCGTGACGATCACCGGGGGCGGTTGGTTTTGTTGTAGGAGTCCACGTCCAGCCGTTTTTTTTTACCGGGTCTTTATAAGCGGCACGAAAACCGTCAAGCATCCCGGCTTTCGTAATCCGACTCGTAGTCGGATATGCAACTTGGACCGGAATACGATTGGCATCCGCAACCGTTTTAGTCCAATCCTGATGAGACGGTTCATTGAAGTCCCCCGTTAAAAAACAAACCATGCCTGAATTTAAACTTACATTCAACTCGCCAAGCATGCTTGTCACCTGATGTCCTCGAGCTTCGTTCGCCCAGTGAATTGCCTCCTTCTCCGTCGTAATAAACGGAAAGTCTCCATAGGGGATCTTGGCAAACTGGTAAGGCTGATAAGGGATGTAGTGAAAATGCGCATTAAAAACATGAATCGTTTTTCCGGAAGTAAGCTTAACATGCACTCCCCACTTACGAGGTGTATGGCCGATTATTGGGTACCTGGAAATTATCGATGTTCTACCGCCCTGAGCAAAGTGATGCCACTTCAACATACTGGCTAATCGAACTGAACTATCACCCTCTTCATTCTCAGTTTCCTGCAGTCCAACAATATCCGCTTTAGCTGCTTGAATCGCCTTTACCGTTTGAGACAAAGGTTGGCCCAACCGCGTACCACCATGGTATAGATTGAGCGTCATGACTCGCAGCGAAGTTGATTCTTCTGCAGCTATAGGCGGGAGCAGCAACAAACCGATCGTTATTGCACTAAAAATCAGACGTAACATTATGGCAACTCCGTAATCTTTACAGGGATACCGGTATCAACCGATTGCTGGGCTGCAATACACATTGCGACCGACCAGCGACCATCGTCCCCCGTGGCATGTAACTGCTTACCATCGCGAACAGCATTCACCATCATCGCCATTTGATCCTGCAACTCAAATACCTCACCGGTAATTCTGTCAGGCGTCAGGTCAAGGACTTCGTCTTTTTTAGTGCGATAGGCTTTTAAGGTAAAACGGGGGTGCAAGGTTCTGTCCTGCGCACCGCTCCAACTCGCCCAAATTGCACCTTCAGTGCCTGTAACTTTGGCCATTTGATGGTGTTCAAATGCACTTAGAGTCTGAGTGATCAGTGCATAAGCTCCTCTTTCAAAATTCATTAATGCACTAAAGTTATCCTGTAATTCAGGATGCCCGTTCTGACGAGAGTTCGCACGGGCAAAGACACTGGTTGGATTGCCGGCTTGGGAAAGATACCATCTGGCGAGATCAAAAAAGTGAATTGGTTCTTCCAGAATCCAGTTACCTACACGATCGATATCAAATCGCCAGCCGTCTGCTCCGTGCCGGTAAGGCTTACGGGATAACTCAACAAGACAATACTGAGGCTCACCAATATATCCGTCTTCAATCAAATCCTTGACCTTCTTCCACATTGATGACAAACGTAATTCATGCCCGACGGCAAGTAAACGATCATTCGCTCTGGCCGCATCAACAATGGCGTTACAATCCTCGATTGTGATAGCCATTGGCTTTTCCAGTAAGACATGTTTACCTGCTTCCAGTGCAGCCACCGCTACCTCACGATGAAGATGACTGGGAACCACAACATCGATGACATCGATTGAATCAAGCCGGATTAGCTGGCGATAGTCCGTCGTCGCCACAACATGGGGGTACTTTTTCCGGGCTGCATCACAAGTCGATTCTGACTTTGCTGCGATGGCATGAACCACGGCACCTTCGGTCGCGGTAATTGCATCGGCATGACAATTCCCCCATGCTCCAAATCCAACAATCCCGAATTTCAGATCCAAATCACTCATCGATAACACTAATCCTTTTTCTCTGCCTGCAGGTCGCTTAATTTTACTGCGGAAATAGCAACATCCTCTTTGTTGACACTATGAACCACCAAAAGCTGATTTTTCCATAGGCAGCCATGGGGATACTGCCAACCATCCATCTTGTGTTGCCCCGGGAATCTTTTTGCCGCCGGCTCGTCACGAAGAATAAAACAACGATCAAACGATGCTCCCTGATCATCACTAATGGAAATCAGCAATGCCCGGCGATCAAATTTTTTATGCAAAGAATTCCCAATTAAATAACGCCGGTCTCCTGAAAGGTTTCCTGTAGCAAACCGTGCTGTACTATCCGGGATTGCTGACTCACTTAAGGGGCTCCAGTTTTGCCCCCTATCAGTACTACGAGAAACAAGCAGCCGACCTGTGTAATTCCTAAAGAAGCCGAGCACATCGTGATCTCGTTCGATAAAGTTTGGTTCTGCATAGCCAATTCTCGTAAAATCACCTTCGTCAATTTTAGTTTCGGTCCAGCCGGTGGCCAAGCAATCTCCATCGTGATAGATAAGCTTACTTCTCTTATTCTTCCGGTCTGCTTGCGACACATATTCACCGCCCATCATCAGGCGTCCGCCACTTAAAATCACTGGTGGGTTGATAAAGAAACCCGCTGTTATTCGCTGCGGATCTGACCAGACTTTCCCGTCAAACGATTGGCTGAAGTACAAGGCCGTGTCTGCAGCGAAGTTTTCGCCCGGAGTAATGGTATAGAAGACTACCAGCTTGTCCTGTCGAACCATTAGGCCGGATGCCACAAATACACAGTGTTCATACTTTGCCAACTGTTCCGTCGAGAATAACGGTCTGGCTGCAGTCCAATTTTGAGCATCTCGACTGGTTGCCATCGCGAGTCTTTGCCCCGGTTCATCCTCACCAATTTTCCCATTGGACCACACGCAGTACAACTGTTCTTTGAATTCAATCAGGCAGGGGTGATGGCAAAACTTATATTTGTCCGCTGCTGCTCTATATACATAATCCAGTTGACTAGGAATTTTTCTGACAGCCGGCGTAATCTCATCTGCTCCCGCCTGATACAGTGTTGATGGAATCTTAACAACAGGTTCAGCGTCAGCCCATTCCCCTAAACCAATTAAGGCCATTATTACGATCATTAGATTTTTCATACCGCTTCCCCTTCCATAAGATCCTTCGTTTCCGGAGCAAAAACCAGAACAACTAGTGCCAACAGGAACAGGCCTGACAAGTACGCTCCAACTTCAGTCTGAGATAAACTCCATTTACTTTGCATGACACCTGTTAATACAAGAATGGGTGCTGCAATGATCCGTCCGGCATTAAAACAAAACCCTGTACCTGTCCCACGTATTCTGCTCGGAAAAAGTTCCGGGAAGTAAATTGCATATCCGGCATGCATTCCAACGGTAAAGAAGCCAAAAATAATTAGCAAGATGTAGAGAGCTGTTGTTGAAAAGCTACCAAGGAATACCACCAGTGAAATAACAACCGCTATTACGTGGTAAAAAGCAAACGCCGGACGTCTTCCATATCGTTGGCAGATCGGGCCAAACGCTAGGAGCCCTAAGCCGGCACCCGTGGTTGCACATAACATGCCTAACATCTCGTAATACTTCAATTCGTTTTCAGGAGCCAGCTGATCAGCCTCTTCGATTTGTTCAGCCTGAGCAGCATTTTTCATTACATTCTTTCCATAGATATGCACACCCCAAAATGTCGCAAGCCCAATGGCTGCCAGCAGCACTCCTACAATCGTCCGAGATCTAAACTGTTGACTAAAAAGATCACCAATTCTTCCTAACGGTTGACCATTCTGTGACGTAGCCTGCTGACGGGCCTGCTGCCAGCTATCCGGCTCCTTCAGGCTCATACGGATCCAAATTATTAAAAGCGCCGGAACGACCCCAAGCACAAACCCCAGTCGCCAGGGAATCGTAGACTTGTCAACAAAATCAACATCCAGTCCAGCGGCCCAGTGCTGGATCGATTCGTTTCCAATAAGAAAAATTCCGGCCATCACTGCCAGATAGGTACCAAAAACACTGGAGGCATGAAATATACCACCGACATGGGCTCGTGATCTTTTAGGAAAAACCTCGTTTACCATGGCGCTGGCAATGGCCCATTCCCCTCCAACTCCCATCGCCACTAAAAAGCGAAAGCCCGCCATATGCCACCACTGCTGAGAGAAAGCGGAAATACAGGTAAACAGGGAATAAAAGAGAATTGTGATCGACATGGTTCTGGTTCGACCAATTCGATCACTCAACATGCCAAAGAAAATACCACCAACAGCACCGCCCAGCAAAAAGGCTGCTAACGCGATATTGTTGTAGGTGGGAATGTTGGCAGAATTTTCCTGACTAACAAGCGACGGCATCGCTTCATTCATACTGGCAACAAAAATCTGACCTTCAAATACATCAAAGATCCAGCCGAGCGACGCAATTATCAGAACTGTCCACTGATACCGCGTTATACCCTCGTACCATTTCATCTTCTCATCTATTTCAATACTGGAATTCATCAACCTATTATTACCTTGCTCCTACTTATTTTCAGGCAATCAAAGATGCCAGAATTTTGCGTGGCCCACTGAAACTGCGTCTCCCATGCATCGTGACGTAATTATCCACGATCGCCATTTGGCCAACTTGCCATTGGATATCAATTGCTAATTCTTCTGCTAACTGGCAGGCCTGCATAACCATATCGGCCGGCAGTTTTTTACCGTCGCCGAAAGTAATAGCAGCATCCGGTGACTCGCCGTCAGAAGCAAATCCTGAATACGCGGCAATTAACTGATTAAAGAATACACCTCGACCATCTTCCAGATTCTTAACTCCCGTTAAGACCGGAGTCGTTGATGTCAAACTACCATCTGAGTTCCAAACTCCGTGATAGCCCAGTTCGGCCATATTCACTTCACACGCTTCACGACTATCAGCCCGAAATGTACTTCGCCAACTTCGCCCCATCCCCGAGAGGGGATCATCCTCGTCTGGCATCGTATGCGTATAACGCAGTCCCTTCTCAGCACATGTCTGAACAAAACGTGGTAACTCTTGCTCTAATTTTGCAACTAAGCGATCTGAACGACAAATCGGTGTTGCCCCTCCACTTGCAGCAGGTTGCTCACAAAAGAAGAACAGCTTGCTGGGAAATAAGGGCGTCTGAGCCATTTCGTGATGGAGGTAGATACGAGCATCTGACGGAGCTTCATTTGCCGAGAAAACCCGTTCTGTCATTTCCACTCGCACCGCATTCGACAAGGATTTATGATAGGGGAAATTAGGCAAATTGAAGCATTTCACCATGGCATCAAAATCTGCAGCCGTTTCACCACCAGTGTTACGAAATAAAACTGCACCATGCTGACGAGCCTTTTCAGTATAGTTTTCACTTTCGATAGCCAACTGCCGCAGCGAGTTTTCAAGACTGGCCTGCGAAGAATCAGGTGCCAAGTCGCAAACATAGGGAAAACCTATTTCGTCGCAGCAAGCCTGGTGATTGCTACCAGAGTCCATAGTGCCTACACCTCTAACCCAACGTGTAGGGTTCTCTGTATTTCTTTGTGAGCAAAGCGTTCGCCGGATCGTTATTCACAAATCTTTCTTTGACCGGGTCAAAATCGAGGCGCCCATCGGTACGATAGGCGATCTCTCCGAGATGAACCAGAGCGCAACTGTAGTGTGCTGTCTGAGCGTTTGCCTTGGTACCCGAACCGTTACGAATGGCCTGCTGGAACTCATGCATGTGCTCAGCATAACCGCGTGAACCCCGGATTTCCTGTCCTTCAGTAGGTCCCGGCTTGTTCTTGGGACCAAGAAAGACACTAAATGCCCCGCGACGTGAAAAGATCATATAACCTTCGGTTCCGTAAAATACATTACCGTTATCAAAGCCATGGATTCCATAGGCGGTAAAAGGATAGTTTTCGTAAATCAACAATCGTCCGTCATCGTATTCATAGGCCACATTCATATTATCGGGGTACTCACTGGCATGCCCATGAAGCATCATGCGGCTACCGCGTGCTGTTATCTGTTTAGGCAGTCTATCTACACCCAACCCCCAGGCAGCCATATCCAGGTCATGAATTCCATCATCACCGATTTCACCATTACCGTAATCCTGGAACATCCTCCAGCTACCATGAAATCGCTGACGATTAAATGCCCGCTTGGGAGCAGGGCCGAGCCACCGATCATAGTCTACATTTGCCGGCGTGGCAGTATTTGGCACAGGCTTAGCTACACTGCGGGTCTCTGCGGTCCAGGCGCGAGCAACTTTAATCTCACCAATCACGCCTTCTTTGAGTAACTTCTCGGCTTTTGTGGTCACCGGACTGTTTCGCATCTGGCTGCCTTGCTGTACGACACACCCATACTTTTTAGCGGCCTGAATGATCGCATGGCCTTCGTTGTAGACGTGAGAAATCGGTTTTTCGATATACACATGTTTGCCTTCCTGCATTGCGGCTAAGGCGATGGGAGCATGCCAGTGATGAGGTGTGGCGATCACAATAGCATCCACATTTTTATCTTTAATAACATCTTCATACCGACGAGTTCGCTTTGGTGCTGTGGGCTGAAATTCCTCCCGGACAAAGCGACTCATTCTTTCAGTCTGAGCATCATCCACATCACACAACCAGGCAATCTCCACATCATCGTGCCGGTTGACCAGGCCTTGCACGTGCAGGCTCATGATGCCGCCGCAGCCGATAATTCCAAAGACCAGTTTTGCATTTGCTTGCTGAGCTTCGGAGTGTATCGCTGTGAGTGAGGCGGCGGCGACGGTTGCCATCGGTGCCTGCTTCGTAAGAAATCTGCGTCGTGACGAATCGTTCATTGCTTGTGGCCCTTTACCAAATAGATTATTTCAAATCCCATTGTATGAGAGTCGCGCTGCCTCTGCGAATAATTAACGAAAGTTTGCTTTGCGTTCCAGCCATTGCTCAACGGGGGTTGTCATTCGCTCTTCAAGATCCACTCCCAATCCGTCAGCGATACGATTGATATAGTTAAAATACCCAATCACCTGAGCCGCGACCGTAATCTGCTGATCGGTAAATCCGGCCTGCTGTAGATGTTCAACATCTTCCGAACACATCTCCTGAGGGTGAATTGTCAGCTTCATCGCGTAGTCACATAACGCCCGGTCTGCCGGTGTTAAATCTGCTTCCCGGTAATCGTATTGAATCTGTTGAGCAACTGCTTCATTTTGTGACTCCAGACCGAAGTCCTCAGCGTGTGAAAGTGTTCAGTAGTAACAATCGTTGGCACAACTTACAACTGCAGCAAGCAACTCTTTACGTGCAGCGGACAAAGCATTCTCTGTTTTCATCAATTTCAGATAAAACTGCATAGAGCCTTCCAGAGAAACCGGGTCCTGGCTCATTAGGCGAATAATATTAGCAACCCGATCAGCACGTCCGCGAGCTGACTGATATACCCTCGCGAGTGTTCCTCGGGCCTGCTCTTCAGCGATTTGACGAATAAATGCCATCTACTCGACCTTCGTGACAATGACCTGATATGGGCCACGCATCTTATCACCGGCAACCAATGAAGCCTGAACGGTTTGTGGGCCGGGCACCAACTCAACTCCTGAGATTACTGCCTCATCAGCACCCGCCAGTGATTTAGCCTTGAGTACTGCCTTACCAAACTCGACTTTAATATCTTCATCGGTTTGGCCCGGATCGTAGACTAACCTGATGTCATAGACGCCGGCAGAATCAACCTCGACTAACCAATGGCCGTTGGCGTTAGCCGCCCACGTCCCGTTACGCCAGTCCTGACGTGTTAAAATACCGATAGGATCATGTTCACTACCTAACACAATTCGCGGCGGAGCATAGTTTTCCTTACGAGTCGATGAAACATCCTCAAACCATTGTTCATACAACCGCTTTAACCGATCTGCCACGCCAGACTCTTGTTCAATCAGGTTTTCGGTTTCACCGGGATCATTTCTAATGTCATAGAGTTCGAATCTGGGATCACCTTCGAATTCTTCTTTTCCAAATCCGGAAGGATGCAGCAGCTTATAATCACCTTTGCGAATCATAAAGTTATGGTACAGCGCAGGTTGATTTCCTCGGTGAGACTGAATAACGAGTGTACGTGTTACTGGTTTCCTATCTGTCTTAATCAGCGAAGGTAACAAATTCATCCCGTCAATAAGATGCTTCTTTTTCAATTTCACGCCGCAGGCATCAGCAATTGTCGGAAGTAAATCGATATGGGCGCCGACCTGACTACTGACGCCACCGGCATGCAGCCGAGCCGGCCAGTGCACAATTAGCGGAGAACGAATTCCTCCTTCCAGCACATTTGACTTCATACCCCGATGCTGATTTACATAACGTGCACTGTTCGGTCCATTATCATTGAGGTAAATAATCATCGTATTATCGAGCTGATTCAGCTCTTTGAGTACTAGCATTAGACGTCCAATGTTTTGGTCGACATTAGTAATCATCGCAAAAATGCGAGCCAGCTTATCGTTTTCTGCCTTTTGCGCCCCTTCCTTCAGTTGTCGTTTCATAATCTCCGCAAAGTTCTTTTGCTTGTAATAGTCATAGAGTTTCTGAGGAACATCATGAAACGGGCCGTGAGGCGCGTTTGTGGGTATGTAAGCAAAAAAGCTATCGTTATCTTTAGTAGCTTTTTTCACAAAATCTATCGCGGCGTCAAAGTAGACGTCTGTGCAGTAACCTTTGGTCTGAACCTGTTTTCCATTATGGAAAAGAATCGCATCCGTATAACGGCGACCGTTCTCACGTGGTTCGGACGGCTGTGCAAGCCCTCCCCCTTTGTGAATTAAGGCTTCATCAAATCCCTGATCAATCGCACGCATCGGATAGTTATCACCTAAATGCCACTTCCCAAAGATACCCGTGCGATAGCCGGCAGAACTAAGAATCTCAGCAACCGTGATTTCCTCCGGATCCATCATGCTTCGTCCCAAATAAGTATCGATGCATCGCGTGCGGTAGTTGTAACGGCCGGTCATTAAACAAGCACGTGTCGGCGAACAGACCGGACTGACGTAGAATTCTTCCAAATGGACACCACCGCTGTACAAGGCATCCAAACTGGGAGTATCAATGAGATTATTCCCTGTAAATCTAAAGTCACCGACACCCTGATCATCGGTCATGATAACAAT
The DNA here is from genome assembly GCA_002709045.1 of Planctomycetaceae bacterium. GTDB lineage: Bacteria > Planctomycetota > Planctomycetia > Pirellulales > Pirellulaceae > UBA721. Next base: position 29,601 of record PAPJ01000008.1, read on the forward strand.
CACATTTGGGCGTTCTGCCAAAGCAACGTTCGTCACGGTCAGCATCAGGGCCAAAACTGAAAGAATTCTTTTCATCATTATTATGTCCACTAGTTCTCAAAAGGGATGCTTATTAAAAGGTAGCGATCGGATTCAAGGGTGAACCCGTTCCACCCTTGACCGGAATTGGAGCCGCTTGTATCAGAAAGTCCCAGCGTTTTAGTTTCTGGCTTGTTTGGTGCAATGCTTCCAGATTACAACAATCAAAGATGTGTATACCCATTGCATGCAATGAAAGAATGTGAATCGGGTGCGTCACACCCTCCACTCTTGAAGGAGCGACATCGCTACCAGCATCTGAACCCAGCATGGCAATATCGCGTTCTTTGATCCAGCGAGCACATGTTACATAAAGCCCTGCTGCTCCGGACTGATCCACACTCCACGGACCTTTGGCCTCCCGGGCTGCCCATCGTCCGGTACGAATAAATACAACATCACCCGGTTGCACTTTGGTTCCTATACGATTTTCCCAGGCAACTAATTCCTCCGGCATAATAGCTTCACCAGGCTCGAGATAATCAACTCCCCGCAACGCTGGAATATCGATCAGTACCCCGCGCGTGAAAACACCTTGCTGAACATTATGAATACTTAGTTTTTGAGCTCCTTTTTCGGTTACTTCCCTGCGCGAGTAACCATTATAGAGCTTACCTTTATAGAAAAGATGACAGAGTGAATCCATATGGGTATGAGCAAACCCGTGATAGGAGACTTTCAGTTCGTCAACTGCCCACATTCCTTCCGTCTTGCCATGACGCAACATGGTATGGAAATAAGGATCCGGGTTATCAGCAGTGATTTCCGTCGCTGCCGGATTAGCCAGTGATACTGAAATACCGTGTTTCACTAGTCTAGCTGCTTCTAATCGTTTTTCGGGGGTAATCAGATTCAAAGCTCCAAGCTGATCGGCTTTACCCCAGCGTCCCCAATTCGACAGTTCCTTTACCATCTTCTCGAATTCTTTTTGAGGCAATTCCGGAACCTGAGCGTAAACACTATTGACTATCAGAAAGATGACCAGGCCTATTAAACATCGCTTCATTCTTTTTACTCCTTCGTTATTCATCCGGACTATAAATTTCATCTCTTATTTAACCGAGTTCAAGTATTCTAAACGGCGTTGTACCAAGGGCTCGTCTGAAGCTTTGATCATCGACGCATCTACTTTGAATTCATACCCATGATGATCCCGCAAAAAAACAATGGCGTTCATCGCTGCCGTTGCAACCGCATTAGATTCAGCTTTCACCAAAACATCATAAATCGTCTGTTGAGGTTCGGCAGCATGCAGGATCCCCAAAATCTCCGCCGTTCGAATTCGAACCTGAAAATCTGAGTCTGAGAGCAATGACTGCAAGATGGGTAACAAGGGGCTGACCTTATCGCCAAAGGCCGCACAGGCTGTTACGCCCCAATAACGAACACGAGGGTTCTTCGACTTCAAGGCTCGTTGTAGTTTTTTGCGAGCCTGTTGCCAGGGCGACAAAGCGAGATCCACGACATCTAGCAGCTCTTCGATCTCAGCACTTCGTTGCTGGCCAAATCCGATGCCATTCTGCAAAGCCAGATCAATCATCTGACTTTCAGGAAACAAACTTAAATCGTTTATCTGTTTCATCTTAGCCCGCAGGCTACTTCGCAAATCTTCAAGTATCAATTGGTGCTCAACGTCTCCTGCGAGATTACGTACTTCGTGCGGATCCGCTTCAACGTCGAACAGCAACTCTACAGGTTTAGAATTAAAGAAATGAGACTGAGCTTCATTCAATTCACCTTTATCATTCAGTTCCCGCCACTGAGCAAACGCCAGCATTCGATAGCGATAATTATTCTGCATTGAGTCCGGATAAAAATGCTCATAAGCGCGTATATATTTATACTTCCCTTTCCTGAAACTTCTGGCAAATTCATAGCGTTCATCAAATCGGTCTGCGTAACCAAATGCTTCATCCCGCTGGGCCAGCGATAGTGCAGTAATTCCTTTGCCGGCAAATGGCTTACCATCCATACTGACAGGAACATCCAGTCCAGCCAGATTCAGAACAGTTGGGCTAAAGTCAATGAACGATACAAAACCGTCTTCACGCGACCCAAACGCCGACGCAAACAAATGCCTGTACTTTTCAGGAAACCGGACAATCAACGGAACATGCAGACCACCCTCGTAGAGATAACCTTTACTGCGAGGCAGAACACCACCATGATCACCAAAATAAAAGACAATGGTGTCATCGAACAATCCATCTTCTTTTAATTGTTCTACAACTTTGCCAATCTGACGATCAATCACTGTCATACGATCGTGATAATATGCCTGAGTGTATCGAAATAACGGTGTGTTCGGAAAATAAGGAGCCACCTCAACGGAAGCCAGGTCTGTCTTTAATGCTTGCGGATCGATCTGGCCTGATTTGAAATGAAGCGAACTTTCATGTGACATCCCGAAACTCTGCATGTGAAAAAAGGGTTGCGACTCGTCAGGGCGTTTACGCCAGCTTGCAGTTCGCGAACTTTCATCCCACACTTTATCAGTGACGACGTTATAGTCCTGCTTGTTATTGTTTGTGCAGTAATAGCCTGCCTCTCGCAAATAGACCGGCACCATTTTGACACCCGCGGGAAGATTCGCCGGCACCATTTTACGATGATAATGAAAACCAGCACGCGGCCCAAGAATCCCTGTCATCAGTGTGGTTCGCGCGACTGAACAAACCGGGCTATTAGAAAACGCATGGTTATAGGTAATGCCCTGCTGTGCTAATTGGCTAATGGCAGGCGTCGGGCCGTTAGGACTTCCATAGTGCTGCAGGTAGTGAATTGAATTATCTTCAGATAATAGCCAGACAATATTAGGCTTCTCAGCAGCAGACAGTAAATCCGCGAAGAGCATGCCAATTACAGCAAAAATAATTTGATAATTTACTTTGATATTCCTGAATTCTGATACTCAAAGAAGTGGGCGTCGCTCATTATGATATTGCCTCAGAAAAACGGCAGTCCTCTACCGCCGATAGAAGGTGCTCTCTTTAGAAGCTTTGTAAGTTACGTCCAAATGAGGGGTATTAAGTTTACGCTGCCCCAGATGCAGCGACTCAAGTGCGGCCTGGACCATTCCGGACGTTAACAATGTACGTTCAACAGGATACGGAGCTTTATTGGTCATGAACATCTCTTCAGCGTTGTTCATAAGCGCCGCCGAATAGACCACGTTGGGATTAGGTGGCAGATAAAAACATGTCGACAATGGGGCATCCTGACCTTTTAGCTTAGCTGCAAAATTAAAATCTTTTACCAGGCCATTCATCAACATCATGGTTGCACGTGTGCCATCATTGTATTCCAGTTGATAACAAACTGGTGACTTAACCAACTGTTTCATAAGTTCCGGCGTTGGATAACGATGACTAAATTCCTCAGTCTGGCTTAATGTCTGACTGCGTGAAAGACAGGCCTCAAACAGCTCGGCGGACCATTTTCTCCCTGCAAGGTGCCTCCACACGGACGGACCTTCCAAAGCATGAATACTTTTTACGCCCGTTTCACCACCTTTACGACGTTCCATCATACACTGTAGTGTTTCTAAAGCATGAAAGTCATAGATATCCTTAGGACCATATGCGACCACCATAGCTTCTTCGATCTCCGCACCATATGGCATTTCAAATGAAGGCATCCTCCAGGTCACCGGAAGTGAGCTACCCGCCAGAAACGGAAACTTCAATGCTTTACTTTGAGCGACCATGTCTTCAGCCCATTTGAAATTCCAACTAAGATGCTTGTCATTGAAGATCGGAACCGATTTACCTTCTTCTCTAAAGACTTCGGTAATTCCATTAAACAGTCGATAACGGGGGTACAGTTTTTGACCTATTTCGTTAACCTCGTAATCACCGTGCTCACCGATCAGCAAAACGCAATCTACATCAAGGTTATCCGTACCATTTCTCAATGCCTCTGCAATCGTTGGATAGACCGTAAATCCAAATTCTTTGGCACGGCGTTTACTTAAATCATCATCTTTAATCTGGTCTACATAAGCGGATACCACTTCAATATCGGGATAATGCCACTTCCCGTTAACAGGGTATCCCACCAGAAAGCGGGTCGCCATATGCCAGGCATGTGAACCATACCACCAGGTAGTGGTAACAATTGCCATTCGTTTTTTCCGCGCCGGCTTACGTGCCAAAACCTGACTGGTATTAAAAAGTACTGCTGGCAGACCAGTTGCACTGACCTGTAGAAAGCCACGTCGATCAAACATAGTAAACCCTTCGCTAAAGTCGTCTCTGAGATATCTCTCTATAGATTACTATTGTAGCCCTTTTAAGAATCTCCTTGTTAATGGATTTTAAACTCAATGGTTGCAATTAGTTCGGAATCATGGATGATGATGGTGACGATTTTCAACGCTCTTTTTTTACCGTTCCGTTATGCACAGATTAATAGCACTTACTGCTTACTTCGCCATTACCTTCACATCACTGACTTCAGCCCATGAAGGCCCTGATCCAATTTCACATTGGTATGTCCAATCCAAATATGTCACCGACAATACGTTGAAGTCGCGTCTGGGACCAAACGGCCAGCTCAGCTTTACTCCCCGCTTCGTTACGGACTCCGGAGGTGATGCATTAATTTTCGAAGGTCGTAATGCCGGCTGCATTCTGGCAAAAGATCTGAAAACAGCCAGCCCCTTTCTGCCCAAACGGGAAATAACCATTTCAGCCTGGTTCAGTATCGATACCCGTCAAAAATGGGGAGGAATCCTGGGCTTTATTCAAGATAACGGCGAGCGTGAAAAAGGTTGGGTATTGGGGTATGACCAAACAACCTTCTACTATGCACTTGCGACAACCGGAGCCGATGACGGAGATGGCAAGATGACATACTTCAAGGCCAAAACAGAATATCAACTCGGAAAACTTTATCACCTTACTGCTGTCTTTGACGGCAAAACCACCGAGCTCTACATCAATGGAATCAAAGAAGTCAGCAGTGGACAACAGCATGGCGATATTGATTATCCCAAATCAGCCATCTACAGCATGGGGTTGTATCTGGACAGTGACGAACGTTATCCACATCACGGTCGCATCCGGGAGATCAAAGTGTATGACAATGCCGCCAAAGCCGAATGGGTAGCACAGGAATTTGCTCATCACCGGATGCTTGCCCAGGAGGACGCTAATCCGCAGGAACCTAACTTTGAACTACTTGTAGCTCCCTATCTGCAGTTTGCCACACAGACAACAATGACCGTAATGTGGGACACAAGCGCGACATCAACATCAGTGGTTCACTACGGCGAGACAAGTCAATGTCTTAATTCGGTGGAAGTAAATCCCAGTCGCATCCACGAAGTTGTACTCAAAGATCTAAAGCCTAATACACAGTACTTCTACCGGGTAGAATCCAAGACTCCTGGCGGTAAACACTACGAAAGCGAAGTGGCGACATTTCGTACCGCAGTGGACACCGATACGCCTTATGCTTTTGCGGTTATCAGCGACACTCAGGGCAACCCCGCCGTCTCCGGCCAGATCGCACAACTTGCCTGGCAGCAGCGACCAAGTTTCGTACTACATGCAGGTGACCTCGTATCTACCGGGAGTGATCACAACCATTGGCTGGAACACTTTTTTCCCGGAATGCGTCCCCTGATAAACCATGTGCCTTTTTATCCGGTTTTGGGCAATCATGAACAAAATGCCGAACACTATTACAATTATGTCTCTCTGCCAGATCCCGAGTACTATTACACGTTCACCTATGGCAACTGTCAGTTCTTTATGATCGACACCAATCAAAAAGTTGAGCCGGGTAGCGAACAATATAAATGGCTCGAACAGTCACTCGCAGCATCGAACGCTAAATGGAAGTTTGTGTGCCATCACCATCCTCCCTATTCGTCTGACGAGAATGATTACGGCAATTTATGGAAAACTAACAAAGGTACACAGGGGGACCTGCGAGCACGACAATTGGTTCCTCTTTATGAGCAACACGGAGTCGACATCGTCTGGAACGGACACATCCACTCGTATGAGCGCACATGGAGAATCCGCAAAGGAAAAGCCGTGGAAGCAGATGCTCCGTTTTATATGATTACCGGAGGTGGAGGCGGTGGCCTAGAAACCCCTGCTCCCTCAAGACCCTTTTTTCAGAACAATGTCCGACGCGGCCATCACTATGTCATGGTTCATATAAACGGTGGAACGCTGGAACTGAAATCATACACACTCAATGATCGACTTTTCGACCAACTACAGATAAAGAAGTAACCCTATGAGACTAATCCTATTAACAACTGCAACATTGCTCATGCACATAACTTCCCTTAACGCCGAGGAAGCTCAGATTATGTATCTGGCTTCAATTACAGATAAAACGATTGTCTCTTACGCACTCGATGCAAAGTCCGGAGACTTAACAGCTGTCAACACAACTGAATTACCGATTTCACCCGGCCCGATGTGTTTCTCTCCCTGTGGTTCGTTTTTGTATGCAGCCATGTCCGGCAAAGATGCCAATAATGAAACCGTTAATGCGATCGCAACACTCAAAATATTGAGTGGCGGTAAGCTTGAGTACATTACCTTCGCCAAAATTGATGTTCGTGCTCCCTACCTCAAAGTTGATCCCACTGGAAAATTTGCAATGACGGCTCATTATTCCACCGGTGAAATCAATGTCTACCGTGTGAAAGACAAGATAGTTACAAGTGAGAATCTGGACCACCACACGACTGAACGCACCGCACACTGTATAGAATTCGATCTGACTGGCAAATTCGTTTATGTACCGCACACTAGTCCTAACAAAGTGTACCAATACGGACTGAATCTGGATTCAGGCAAGCTTTCGCCCCTGAAAAAACCATGGGTTGACGGCCCTGATGAAGATCACCAATATCATCAACCTCGCCATATCGCATTCCACCCGACACTCCGGATGGCGTATACATCGAATGAACGCGGAGGCGGTATCAGCGGATACAAACTAAACCATCGCAACGGAATGCTCACAAGAACGCAGACCCTGTCCAGTCTGCCTGTCGACTATACCGGCAGCAGCGCAGCAGCCGATATCAAAATCACACCCAATGGACAATTCGTTTATGTATCGAACCGTGACACCGAAAAACGCGACGACCATCAGGATTCGATCGCGGCATTCCGTATCGACAGCCGGGGCGAACTAACGCGTATTGGTACCTTTGCCACTGTCTGGTTTCCTCGCAGTATCTCTATTGATGGTTCAGGAAATTTCCTCATCGCCGCCGGACAGAAGAGTGGTACGTTCGCAACCTATAAGATTTCGTCCGACAGTGGCAAACTAACTTTTCTAAAAGAATATGAGGCCGGTGACGGAACAATCTGGACAATGTGGCAATAAGTTTTTTTATACGCGTCTCAACAGAAACACCGCGTCACCTAACCGGTCGTCCAAAGGTTGAGGCTCATCAATATCATAAAAGAAGTCATAAACCTCAACCAATTCAAACTGAGGTGCTTTCGAGAAAAGTGTTTTAACCTGTGCTGCGGTATAAATCCGCATCTGATAATCCGTTGTAAATTCTCTGGTGGTCTGACCACCTTTGACCTGCATACGAAAACGCAATGTCTCTGTCCGTTTGCGGCGATTAGCGTGAAAGGCATCAAGCGTCATATGCACAGAGATTCCGGCGTGCTTTTGCGTCCAGCATTCACGGTCTTCCAGTGCAGCGTCCGGTGGCAGCAGATGAAACCCCAGAATGTAAAACCCACCCTTCTTCAAACCGGACGCCACTAGTTTGAGATGAGTCAGAGCTTGCGATTCAGTCAACAGGTGGCGAAATGTGTTCACCGTATTAATAGCAATATCAACCGGGGGATGACAGGTAAATTCAAGCATGTCCGCCGCTCGCACATTAGCATCCAACTGGTTGCGCCGGAGACGTTTTTTTAAGTAACTGATTGCTGGCTGACTCAAATCTATAGCCGTAACGTCATAACCACGCCGAGCCAGTTCCACCACCAATCGGCCTCCACCACACCCGGGCTCAAAAATTCGTCGCGCACGGCCACGCAGAAACTTCAGCGAGACAGCATCCACGAAGTTGGCCTCTTCCCGAGTCGAGTCTCGAAAGGCAAGGTCCCAGTATTGAGGGTAGTCGTAACAGTCCATAACTTTACTATCGGTCAGCAGGCCGGTAATCTTCTTTTTTATCAACCTCAACTCTGCTCCGTTCAAATCCCCACCTCGTGTAATCTGTTGATGTATAATCAACATCGTGAAAAAACATCACCTATTAAAAAACGATTAACCATCACACTAATACAGGATTTATTCGATGAAGCAATTTGCATTAAGCATGTTTCTGGCTTTCGCCGTTTCAACAACTCTCTCAGCTGATGAATGGGTCAATCTATTTAACGGCAAGAACCTTAACAACTGGATCCAGAAAAACGGCACTGCCACTTATCGTATCCAAGGAGATGCCATCACCGGCAAAACCAACGAAGGCAGCCCCAATAGTTTCCTTTGCACAAAAAGACTCTACGGTGATTTTGAGTTGGAGTTCGAAGTTAAAGTGGCGAACGAACTTAACAGCGGTGTTCAGATTCGCAGCCAGACCAAGGAAGTCCCTGAAGAAAGCAAAATCAAATTCGGTCGCGTTAACGGTCCTCAGGTCGAAATCGAAGCCAGCGGTAGTAAGGGGGCCGAAGCCGGTTACGTCTATGGCGAAGCAACTGGTCGTGGTTGGCTAACCACAGCTGAGCGGCTTAAGCCACACAAACATTTCAAGGACGGTGAATGGAATCACTTCCGAGTCATTGCAAAAGGTCCAAAAATTGAAACCTGGATCAATGGACAGCACATCGAAACTTTAGTTGATCAGGAGATCTACAAAACGCACTCGAAAGGTTTTATCGGGCTTCAGGTTCACGGCATTAAAAAGGGTACAGGACCATACGAAGTATCCTGGAAAAACATTAAGATCAAGGAACTAAAATAGTCTCCTGTCCAACAATCTCTAACAGCGAACCGGGAAACTACTACGTTTGTAGTTCCCCGGTTTTTTATTATGCGAATCACACTTCTGACTATCTGTCTCAGCTTTTCGTTCTGTAGTAACCTCAGCGGACAGCAAACTTTAAAACCGGCGGATTTTACCAAACCGATTGAACTCTCCAGAAACGTTCTTGATAGTTCGCTAAAGCTAACAATCACCCCCCGACTAGCCGGTGCGGTCCACAGCATTCAATGGAAAGAACATGAATTCATTGACAGTCATGATCATGGTCGGCAAATGCAATCTGCCAGCAATTTCGATCTGGCCACTGATTTCCACGGTGAAACTTTCAATCCCACGGAAGCGGGATCGCGAAACGATGGTGCCGGCCCGACAAGCACCAGCAAACTTTTACATATAAGCCATACCAAAGAGCAGTTGCAAACGACTACACAAATGGCATTCTGGTTAGCACCCGATCAAAAATCATCCGGAAATCCCGCGAAGAACAGAACGCTGCTCTCTAATCATCTGCTTACGAAACGAATAACTTTGGGATTTCAACAATGGCCTAATGTTATACGCTACGAAGCAACGTTTACGACTCCAATTGGAGAATTTCACCGTTATGCTCAATTTGAAGCGGTTACGGGTTACATGCCTGAACGTTTCAACACTTTTTGGGGAGTCCATCTCAGCCGGCAAGAACTAGTACCACTGACCGACGGGCCGGGAGAGCAACGTCATCCGGTTATTATTGCAACAAAGGATAGAACACTGGCAATGGGAGTGTATGCTCCCCAGCAACCCAGCAAAGGATACGAAAATGCGGGTTATGGCCGTTTCAGATTCCCTGCTGCGAAGGTGACCAAGTGGAACAGCGTCTTTCGTATTCAGGAGAAAACGGGGGTCCCGGCCGGCGACTATTACTATGACAATTACGTGGTTATCGGGGACCTGACAACTGTCACCAACACCATTCTTAAGTTAGATAATTTTTTTCACGGCAAAGACCAAAACAACTAGTCATTTTTCTGACGTCGCACAAGTTCTATGGCAAACTTCATAATGCGATCTTCACCTGAAACCAAATCTTCCGGACGTACGCGAACCAGATGGTCAGGCTTAACCCCCCGACCAGACTCTGCTGGCATCTTTTTTAGGGTATTGTACTTAAGAATCGGCACTGCCAACTCAATACCAGTATTAGGTAAGGCATAAACTAATGTTGTTCCGGCGGTAAAAGCTCCGTGCACGCCTCCGGTTTCTTCACCGATAAAAATAGCTTTGTCTGATTCACGCAGACGGCTACAGATACAGGCTCCGGCTGAATGAGTACGTCCGCTGGTGAGCACAAAGATATCCCCCTGAAATCTACGTTCTGCAGGTTGTAGTCTTGGAATCCATTCTTCCGACAAACTAAATCCCTCATCAGTTGCGGGCTCCAGTTCCCGATCCAGTCGACGCTCATAACCACGGATCATTCCCCGAGTCTGATAAAGCCGACTCAGATCATCTTTATATTGAATGATCTTTCCCGTTGCTTCTCCGTCTTGCATTTCACGAAACGGTTTATCACTGAGATAGGAATACAACATCATTTCATTTCTCGTGTAACCACCTTCATTGAGCCTTAAGTCAAGAATCAGATTCTTGATATCCGGCAACCGTTCCAATGCTTTGAATGTTTTAGTCAGGAAAGACCGGTAAACCCGAAACGGCGGGGCACCATAGTCGTTATCAAAGGTATCGATCGCTATCACGGCCGTATTAGGCAACACTTGTTCAAAACGAAAGGGAAGAACCGGCTGCCTGCCAAACGCAACATTGCGCATCCGGGCCTGCAATCTAAATCCGTCAATCCCCTGAACCGTTTTCATTGACACATCACCGTTGTGCTTACGAAACTCAACAAGAAACTGTCCTTTTTGGGGAAAAGCCGTTGCCAGTGACATGGCAAATAAATCACCTAACAATTCATATCGATACTCGTCCACAAATCCATCGCCTGTCACAAACGGCATCAACTGCGGAATCAGTTTACTGATTGCGATACCGTTAATTGAAAGCACCTCAACGCCGCAGGGTAAATCCACGCGTTTATGGTTTACATACGCTCTTGCCTGAAGGAATTTGAGAGGCAAAGGAAAGAATACGGCATCATTTTGCAGTTCTTCCTGAGCTGAATTCGGAATAGATGCATAGGTATGCCCACATCGAATCTTGTCAACAATTGTCGCAAACTTCAAAAAAGTATGTCGTAAGGATTGACTCTGATTCTTGTCAACGCGACACTCTGCGAACTCTTGTTTTAATTCTTCCGGTGTAATGTAAAGATGCAAGCCGGGATGCATTGAGTCAAGAATATGTTGCATGCGATCCAGGTCTTCGTTGATCTGCTGACCTGAAAATACCTGCCGCAATTGTGTGTCCTGAGCCGGCACACCTGTAACCAGCAACAGCATCAATAAAAGCGACCAGCGTGATTTAGTCATCAGTCTATTAATCATGGGCTTATTCTGGCTCAAAACGACATTCTGCTATTTAAGTATATGAATTGTATTGTGAATCGTTCCATTAAATGACCTTCCATTTGCACCTTTCAGGTTGTATTTAATTTCCATGCACCAGGTTGGTTTAAGGTCCGGAATTGTAATGAAGACACGCTTGCCGTCATCTGACACCTTCACGGCAGTAACAGTACTTGGTTGCTCATCATAGTGTTTCGAGCCATAACTGCGAGTACGTTTTATTGTCCACGTTTTAAGGCTGTAATTGGCGATCGCCACGGCTGTTTCTGTATCAACCGGTTCGGTGAAGGTCAACTCAACACCTCCTTTACGTGCCTTCAACTCAACCGGTAAATGCACCGGTTCTCCGGTATATCGCAAGCGGTACATACCACCTGGCTGAGTCTGATTACCAGCCCAGGCAAACATCCCACAAGCATAGAGTTGTCCATCTGCAGGATAAAATCGCCCCCGCATAACTCCTGTTGGAAATTGTGCTATTGGAAACTGAATCATACCGCCCTGCATCTGACCGTCCACTTCTTCGTGAGGAACAACATAAACTTTCCCATATCCATATGAAAGATTGAGGAGTTGTCCATTCAATGGTCCCCACTTTTCCGAATCGACCCACAACAATTCCGACGGTGACCGATCAAATGAGTTAGTAATCCAGACCAATGGTTGCTGCATCGCTTCATCAGATTCATCTGTGACATTATGGTACCCCATCATATTTCCATAAAAGCCACCTTCACGCACCCAGTTAATCCTATTTTTAGGATTCCAGTGACCCTCCTGATCCGTGACGATAAAGGATCCGTCTTCATTTAGACACACGCCATTGGCAGCACGGAAACCCGTTGCCAGAATATCTGTCTTTTGTCCGTCTGCACTTACCCGCAGTAACGTCCCGTGATGCGGAACCAATGCCGGCAATGCATGCCGGGCTGACTTAGCATAGTAAAAGTTGTTCTGCGCATCGACCTGCAGCCCCATCGCGAATTCATGAAAATGATCTGTGACCTGATGATCACTATTAAACGATTCGTAAAAGTCTGTTTCACCATCCTGATTTAAATCGTGGAGGATACAAATTTGATCGCGACAACCGACATAGATTAAACCATCCACAATCTTAATTCCCAGTGGCTGGAACAGTCCGCTGGCGATACGATGCCACGTCAATTTACCGTCATCGCTAAGTAAGCCTGATACCTTCCAGACATCGCCGTCCCAACAACTCGCAACAAGACTGTCGCCCTCCGGATAAAAATCGAGACCTGTCATTCTGATCTGAGCAAACCAGGGGTTTTCTACGGGATGAGTTAAAACATCTACCTGAAATGCACCTTCTTCTTCACCACGTACCAACTGTGTCGTCAACTTCTCCGGAAAACGGGGGGGGCCACCACTGGTCAACTGCGATAACTTCGCGTGAGGCAAAGCAATAAACTGAGTTATCTGTGAAGCCGCTTCTGGTTCATCCACCCGCTGCACCCATACCGTGAATTGTGTCTGCTCTCCCGCTGGAACCTTCAGCCGTAGTTGACCACTATTGCCAACACTCCATGTCCAACCATTAAGTTCCGAGCTAACGCCGGCAATGAGGGGAGCATCACTATTCCCCACTACAGGTGCGCTGGCGACCACTTCTGCCGGCAACTTATTTTCGGACTGATCGATGGGAACTCCGTCAACCAGAACTAAATCGAGAACGTCTGCTTTGGAATTTTCAATATCGGCGGGCATTACTACATCCTGAAAAACCTGCACACGACTTAATGTTCCATCGAAATGCGTTTTATTATTTGGAAAGTTATCCGAGCAATATCCGATCTTTAAGACATGTGCGTTTTCAACCCGTTTGGCACGCATCACTTTTTCAGCATCAACTTTACCGTCTACAAAAAGAGTTAACATTCCGGTTTTCGCATCAAACGTTAACGCCACATCATGAGGTTTACCGTCAGCGACCCGGATATTTCCGTTAAGAACACCAACAAATCCTATGTCATAAGCCAACTTTCCGCCCCGGATAAACAAGGATTTACCACCATCAGTCCAGACACTTTTGAGGTGTGTTTTTGTAAAGATTGCTCCGTCCACTTTAGTAGTAATCGTTGCTGCAATCGTGAAGTCTCTGGAAAACATATTAAGACGTTCACCGATCGGCACCTGAAGATAGGTTGCACCATTAAACGAGACGCCTTTATCGCGTGGTGCTTTGGGCGCAATTTCAAATTCCCCAAGTCCTGCCACGCTACGACCATTCACTTCTTCCTGCAATAACTGCAGCGTAGCATTCACATCAGGATGTTGAGCGACTTGCAGATAGTACGGCTGGTCGCGACGACCCATTTCAATAACACGCTTAAAAACCGGTCCATTTTCAGTTTCCTCCCAAACTGCCGTTTCAAGGATATTTGCTTTTCCAACCGAATAAGAAACCACGGTCTGGCTACCATGATGATAAAGTCCTTTGTATTGTGCCCAGGCTCGTGGTAGTGGTCCGTAAATTCGGTTATCGCGACCAACCAAACGCGGATCATCCCACGAATTATCCTCCGGATTCGCCCAACCCGGTCCGGTAGAATTTTGGAAGTGAAGGTCTCCGACAATTCGGGGATGAATGTTATGGCGACCATTGAAATTAATACCATTCCAGTCGATAAAGCCTTTACCCTGCCACCCTGCAGCAATCCGCATCGTATCGTGATCAAAAATCATCCAGCCATTACCTTTTGAAATCCCACCTTGCCCCGGGTCAAGACGCTGCGCGATCCCTTTATAAGCAAAATTAGCTGCATCCTCTCCGATTTCATAAGTGGCGATCATTTGATGGCCATAGTTATTCTGTTCCCAGGGTACAATGTTCGACGGTTCGGGACCTCGCGTATCTCCTTCAGGCAGGCTGGCCAAATAATCTTCGGTAATGGCAAAGTACTGCGAAGGGTTATCGCGCTTAAAGTACGCTTCACGAATGTAGTGAATCACATCATACTTTTGCTGTGGCACCATCCAGGCCTGAGGAACCATTAGTCCAAATCCACGCGTAAGCGTCTGATACATAGCAAAAGGCTGTGCACCGTTTTTCATAACATCAACAGCGAACTTACGAGAGGTTGGCAGTGAACCGGGGCGATCATGCGTACCATGACAATTAATGCAGAGCCGATTATAAATTGCTTCTCCGCGTTGATAACTATCCTGATTGAGCGATGTCAACAAAGCCCGATGATCTAGATTCTTCTCGTACTCCGGCAAAGGCCTGGCAGCATAAAGAGACGGAGGAGGTTGCAATTGGACAGCCCGCTCTTTACCTCCATCTCGTATCTCCATTAAATACTTTATGAGGTCCAGAAACTGCTGCTTTCCGGTTAGTTGGTTCACCTGTCCTTTAGGCATAATCGATGCCTTGGAGCCAACAACTTCATCTAATTCTTCAGTATTAAACTTAAGCTCAACGCCCGGACGACTGACATCATTTAATACCAGCAGAACATCATTTTGTTTTTTAACCAAACCGGAAAACTGCTTGCCATCGACCGTAAACACGGTTACCGATTCAAAGCCTTTCTTAATTTCCTTGGAAGGATTCAATACAGATTCAACCAAGTAACGATCGGTAACCGAAATACCAAGTTTGGTCAGGTCAGGACCAAGTGGATTCTCTTTATCACCGACACTATGGCACTTGGAGCAGGACAGATAAACCTGAAAGAAAGCGACTCCACCACGTTTTGCATCTCCCATTTCTCTGGCTTCCCGTGCCAGTTCCTCAACTGGAGTCTGCAATAACTGAGCTTCCAAATTTTGCCCGTAAGCAATATTCGTCGACAACAACGCAATGACAATACCGAAAAAGAAGCGAGTCATTCGATGCATTCTCCAATCAAAACCTTAAACGTATTTAACTCTAATTGGATGATCTGGTTTGAGCAAAGCAAACCACCATATAACCAATTGGAATTAATGAATATTTCAACGATTACGTCGGGAATTATCAGACCAGCCGACGGGCTGAGTCCAAGCCTGCTCAGTTTGCTGTGGCAATGTCGGATCCACATGTGGTTTCGAAGACGTTACAATCGCGCGAACATATAATTCATCGCCTTTGAGTTCATAGGTTGGATTATTACCTGATACCGTTGCCAATAATGCCCCAACATCCTCACTATAAATGCGAGTCACGGTTTTTCCGTTAGCCGTTTTTTTCTCTTTTGAAGACAAGTCCGCAGTTTTAGTTGTTCCTCTGAAATGTGTGGTATAGGTCACTCCCTCTTCGGCATCAATCAACAATTCAAGTTTTCCTTTTTTGCTATTAAAAATGACATCTTTAAGTATCACACCACTGGAACTATAAAAATCGCCCTGACTGATTTTCTCAGTGATCACATCCGCATCGAGTTGACTGCAGCGAACCATAATCCAGCTCCTGCCGGGACGACTCGTTCCCCGACCGTGATAGTGGTGAGAATCATCCGTCCCGATACCAAACAAGGGCATTGCGGAAAGTTGTGCAAGTCGGATTGTATTGGCAATATCCCAGATTTTTTCGACCGACGCATGATCTTCGTCTCCCAATACATTAACACCAGGATGTCCGTTATAGATCTCAACAAATCGCTCCTGCACAACGGCAGCCAGGATTTCAGCGGTTACCGCATAACCAAAATTGGGATGATTCAGATGCAACACGATCGGCTTGCCTGTTTTACGGGCCTGTTCGGCCACTGCTCGCAAGTTATTTGACATTGCTTCCTGAACCGTTGCTCCTCCTACCGGCGGAATCAACTCTTGAATGTTGGTGGCATTCATATGAACCGGAACACCTTCACTACGGTCTGATATTTCCTCGCTTTGGATCATCAGGAAGTCATCGTTTTTCTCTAAACCTTCACGAAACTCCTCCAACGTCCGCAGTCGCACTTCAAGCCTGTCTGCTTCCCCGCGTGTGATCACCCAATCTTTCCCGAAGGCTTCCAGATATTTCTCCAGAATGTCCGGACCACCACGCGATTTAAGTGCCGTGATTGACATCCATTTCTCGCCTTGGCTGAGTATATTGTGATCAGTCAACGCCAAAAAGTCGTATCCCTTTTCCTTATACCAACTGGCGATCATCTCAGGAAACTGATTGCCGTCACTCCAGAAGGAATGGGTATGGATATTACCTTTGAGCCAAACAGGTTCCCCGGCATTTACCAAGGCTGATCCTAAGACTGCTAAAAGCACAATGAAAATTCTCATTAATCTAATCCTTTTCTAAGTGTTTTTACTTCAAAAAACCACTAAGGCTGTTAGCATGCCGGATTTCCGCGTCTACAGGCATTTCATCCAAAGCTAAAATATATCTTAGTAATTCACTTGCTTCCTGCTGAGTGGCCGGCGATAACATCCTCTGCTGAAACTGCTGCTGAGGTTGGTCGCGCCTACAGTAGTACGCATGTAATGCACGCCGTGGATGCTGCGTGCGGTTCTCCATTCCAGAATGCCACAAATGAGCATTAATCACAATCAAACTCCCAGCTTTTGCTGAAATCAATTCCTCATCAGGATGAGTAGTTTCCGGGTTCTTCAGTGTTCCCTGAGGTAAAGTACCGGACAGATGCGTTCCCGGAACGATGCGAAGAGTTCCATTATCGATATTAAAATCGTCCAAACACCAGACAACATTGGCCACTAACGGCCCCTGCTGATCCGGCAAAAAACCACCATCACAATGGAGCGGCTGTCCACTTGCGGACATCGGATTCGCACTTCGGGCATTGAGGCTACTGAGCTTAAATTCCCCCAGGATATGATGGACGAGAGCCAGGGAATAACCATGCAGCACAACCTGGTCAAATAATCTGGATTTGTTAACGAGATTTGCCAACCGACGAGTATTCTCTTCCAACCTGAACTCAGAGCCTGCCAGCTCATCTTCCCGCTCCCATAAATCTTCGACTTTTTGAATCAGTTTTTCAAGTAATCGTTCATCTATGCATTCGGGTAAAACAACGAACCCAAGTCGGTCAAGTTGTTCCTCATGCGCGACCAATGGCTTTGGAAATCGAAAGTCTTCCATTGCCATTTTTACTTTAACAACAAATGAACCGAAGAAGCTGGCACACAATTACGAAATACCATCTGCAGATTCTTCTGCTCTTCCTTTGTTTGCGTGTAATAAATCGACTGAGTACTGGAGACGATGCCGACGACTTCACCGCGGTTGTTAAAGATCGGTGAACCGCTAGAGCCTTTGGCAAACTCGGCGGTAATGTATAACCGTTTGGCCGAACCCTCAGGAGTGTGCATCATAGCATTTCGTGACACGACCCCTTTAGTCAGTGTGTAAAAACGACTAACCGGATGACTGATGGCATAAACATCTTCACCAGGAATTGCACGCTCCGCAATTTTAGCAGGCGTCAGTTTTTCTCCGGCTGGAAGATCCAGCTGAAGAATAGCAATGTCATTAAGTTTGTCAGCGGCCAATATTTCTTTGACAACATAAACATTTCCATTGGCAGCGGTCGCCACTAATGCCCGTTCATCGGCCTGCAAACCTTCGACTACATGATGATTAGTAACAATCGCTCCCTGAGCCGTAATTGCGAACGCGCCCGCACTGCGATCATGCCATCGAGTACAGCGACCACATTTATACACTTTTGATAAAACCAACACCGATGGAGCTACCGCAGGATAAACTTCATGGGACGAAAGTTCTACGCTCTTGAGTTTAGGAAGTTTAAGCTTGGTCTCGGATCTTTTGATCTGTTCTTCAAACCCTGTTAAGAGAGAGACATCCGGGTCAGGCAACAGTAATTCGGCTTTGGTACTAATTAACTGCTTAATCTTCCGGTCATCTACGACATCGGAAATCAGACCATTTTCGCTACCATCTGCAACAAGCGTAATACTGGTAGCAAGGCGATTTAAAAGTCCCTCCTGAGCTTGAACTGGTGTCATCGTCAGTGCCAAAGTGAAGAAACTAGTCAGCAGCAGTATCATGCATAGCCAGCACTTATTCTCGTTATTAGCAGTCAAACGTGGCATATTTGTGTCTTTCATTGTAAAACCGCTAAGCGGAATGGATTAAATAACTACTGTCTGAACTTATTAGACCACAAATTGAGAGAAATGATGATTATTACAGCTTAAGAATAGGCCTGTTTTATATTGAATTTAATTCAGGTTTGACGTTAGAATAACAGATAAGTCAAATAGCACCTTTTTATTTATATGCATTTGAATTAATGAAGCTTCTAGGCAAACAAAAATCCGGCTCTTTTATTCTGTTACTGTTTCTAACAGCACAGATTATCCTGCCTGCAATTTGCTGTTGCGGATTTTCGACAGGAGCCGGTGAAGAAAACGGGACCGAATCGGCAAGTAGAAGCTGCCCGAGTTGCATTGAAAAACAAGACCAACAGGGCGAGCAGGACGTCTTTAAGCAGGTTTTGGGAACCGATGATTCTCAACAGTGCCCTTGCAAAAAAAATATTGCTAAACAACTTCTCGCGACCACCAAGGCAACCATTCAAACTGAGTTACAGCTAAGCCTGGACACTCCTTATCGTGACATCGTTGCTTCGGATATTATTGTTGACCTTGAAGGTATTAAGCAGATACGTGCCGGCCCTTCAATACCAGCACACAAATCTTCTCAGAACAGTCAGTCCATTAGCTGTTGCTGGCTCTGCTAGGCTCTAATCGCTACTAGCCCTTTTCTTTTCTCCGCAACTGCGGAATTCAAGTCAGTTCGAGATTATTCTCGACTGCGATTAAACAAAACAATTCGAACAATGTAAGTTCGAAATCAAGTCACCTAGAGGTATTCCTCATTTTTTAAGGAGTTTCATTATGAAACGTTTTATTGCAATTATTGCTGTCCTCATGTTCACAGCTGTTTCTCTTGCTGCAACAGCTGGTCCTAAGCTTGACGGAGTTAAATGTCCTTTGAGCGGTAAGCCTGTGTCAGCCGACAAAACTGTCGATTACAAAGGCGGTAAAGTCTTCTTCTGCTGTGCAAACTGCCCAAAAGCATTTGACGCTAAGAAGCACGGAACCAAAGGGAACCACCAGTTGGTTCAAACCGGTCAATTCAAGCAGATCAAATGTTTCCTGGCTGGTCGTCCAGTAGATGCTACTAAGACTGTGGACGCTGCTGGCGTTAAAGTTGGTGTTTGCTGTGGCGGATGTCTTGGCAAGTTGAAGGCTGCGAAAGACAAAGTTGCTTTCGCATTCAACGATGCCGCTTTCACTAAAGGCTTTGCTGTTGTAAAAGCTAAGAAATAGTCCTTCGGGATTAGCGATCAAATGGTGTGAGTATTTTTATTCAGACTGTTCTAATCGGGAAGACGCATGGTATTACACCATGCGTCTTCTTTTTTTGTACGCCGACTATGTAACCCCTTACCCCACTTCAACCGGCACCTGTTAAACTGACTTTTAATTATTAAACAAAACTTAGTTATTTAAAGTTATCTCCAAACATGACGCGCTCCGTTTCTATCATCCTTTTGATATTCACAGCCCTTGCAACACTTCAGCCACAACGGGCTGAAGCCAAAAAGATACGCCCCTATCAGCCCACGGACTTGTTAGAACACTACCGTCAGGCATATTCATCGATCAACGATGCAAACAATAAAATGATCCGTGATCGTCTGAATCCCAACTGGATCGAAAAGGATAACAAATTTTGGTACCGGGTTGATCTTCACAACGGTCAGCGGCAATGGATTGTGATTGACTGCATTGCCGGTACTCGTCAGCCGGCATTTGATCATGCCAGCGTTGGAAAACAATTAACCGAACTTCTTCAAAAAGAAGTCAACGGGACAAAACTCAATATCAGCGAACTGCAGTTTGATAAAGATCTGACTTACTGCGAATTCAAATTTGAAAAGGGAAGCTATCGCTTTACATACAAGGGAAAAAAGCTTGAAAAACTAACTCTTCTGCCCCCCCCTGTTCACGTCATTTCCACATCAGCGGTCATTTCTCAACAGCCGACTGCAAAAATTCAAAAGTGGGAGTTTGAAATCAAAAGCCATAATGCCGTCTTGGTTGACAAAGAAAACAATCAGGAGCATATCCTGACAACCGATGGTACAAAAGAAGTTCCATACCGTTTTAGCCATTGGTCTCCTAAACGTGATTATGCACTCTTCATGAAAGTCCGCCCGGGAGACCTGAGTAAAGTACATTTATTGGAATCTTCGCCTAAGGACTCATATAAAGCAAAACTACATACTCGAACATATGCTCAGCCAGGTGATCGCTTTGAGAGTTTCGAGCTGTTTCTTGCCAACACCGCCACTCACAAGAGTTACCGTGTGGACACTGAAATTATCGACTACCACGGTCCACCACGTATTCAATGGCATGTAAACAATAACTTTTTCACTTACCAAAAAGACGACCGTGGACATCAACGTGTACGTATTATCGCGGTATCGCCAGCGGACGGAAAAAGCCGCATTGTGATTGATGAAAAAACAGAAACCTTTATCAATCAGATTAAATTTTATCGTCATCATACTAAGGACGGTAAACATATAATCTGGGCCAGCGAGCGTACCGGCTGGAATCACCTTTATCTCTGCGATCTCGCCTCAGGAAAAGTCATCGCGCCGATCACCAGCGGAAAATGGGCGGTCAAAAAAGTGCATTCATTATATGAGGATGAGGGCTACCTGATCTTCAGCGCGGTTGGAACTCAAGCCGATGAAGATCCGTACCACGAACATTACTTCCGAGTGGATTTAGATGGTGCTAACCTGATTCGGCTGACCGAAGGCGACGGCACCCATCAGATACAACTTTCACCTAGCAGGCGTTTCATCATCGATAAATACTCACGTATTGATCAGCCACCAGTTCATACCTTAAGAAATGCCGCCACTGGTGAATTGATTTGCCCACTGGAGACCGCTGATATCAGTAAACTTTTGGCACTCGGGTTCCAATTACCTGAACGGTTTGTGGCTAAAGGACGTGACGGGACAACGGACATATACGGGATGGTCTATCGCCCACGCAACTTTGATCCAAAGTACAGCTACCCCGTTATTGAATACATCTACGCTGGGCCACATGACTCGCACGTTCCCAAGTCATTCATGACGAAAATGCGTATGTTCCATCTAGCAGAACTCGGTTTTATTACGGTCATGGTTGATGGTATGGGCACCGATAATCGGGGCAAAAAATTCCATGATTTCTGCTGGCAAAACCTACAGGACTCGGGGCTGCCGGATCATATTGCCTGGATTAAGGCGTTGGCCAGAAAATACCCTCAGTGTGATATCTCAAAAGTAGGCATCTTTGGTACCAGTGCGGGGGGCCAAAGTAGTACCACGGCGTTACTCCACCACAGCGACTTTTACAAAGTGGCTGTATCCTCCTGCGGCTGTCATGATAATCGAGTCGATAAACATTGGTGGAATGAACAATGGATGGGTTATCCGATTGCCGAACATTACAAAGATCAATCCAATGTTACCAATGCCAATCTGCTTGAAGGTAACCTCTTACTAATGGTCGGTGAAATGGATACAAACGTACCTCCCGAATCTACCTATCAGTTAGTTAATGCTCTAATTAAATCCAAAAAGGAATTTGATTTACTGGTTGTACCTGGAATGGGACATTCCGCTGGCGGGGAATATGGCCAACGTCGGCGTTGGGACTATTTCATCCGCTACCTGCATGGTATGACTCCTCCGAACTGGAACAAACACCATTATCCGCCTAAGTAACGCTTAATTAATTGTTAGCTTTATTAATTATTAATAGATGAGTACTTTTACCAGCTAACTGCGTTCTTATTTTGAAAGCGACTCAAAACAGGGGCATTTGTTTTGAAAGGACAGAGATCGCATGTTTACGCGCGGCACATCATACACTGAAGTTCGTGATTCATTAAAGAAGCAAACACTTAATGACAAGCAGACATTTCTTGAGTCCATGATCAATTATTTTCTCCGCATGGAGCAAACTACACCAAATCGCTTGCTGGAGATTGAAGGGGCAATTGACTCGATTCTGGAGCAAGACTAAATCACTGGTAAATTGCCCATGATCTGCTAAATTATCTAAAACAATTTGCAGGACTGACAGCAAGCCTCATGAATATCCTAGTCGGCTGGGAAGCCTCTCCAGAAACTGAAACACTTGAATTAATGCTCAACGTGGGTGGCCATCAGGCAACAATTTTTAGTGAAGCAGGACAATTCAATTCTGCCTTGCAAAAAACCGACTGGGATGTCGTACTTTTATCTCTGAGTTTCCCGACGCTAGACACCTCTTTGAAAATCTTTGAAAGTACCAAAGCTGCCATTCCCGGCATTCCCATTGTCGGTGCGGCTAAATCAGATGACATTACTCACCTGATTCAATTCGTCTCTCAAGGACTTCACTCTCATGTCATCCGAGACACCGACGGCAACTTTATCATGCTCTTAATATCAATGCTTGAAGCTGCCCACGAGAACGTGCGTGCCTTAAGGGCACAGGTTGTTGCAGAGCGATTAAGTGAGGAAGTGGACTCGGTAAGAAAACTTCAGGAATCGGTAATACCTGATGACTTACCGGAATCCAACGGATACAAAGTTGTCGGTAGATACGATCCTTCAGAAATACGGGTCGATGGTCAGAACATGGTTGTTATGGCGGGAGGTGACTACTATGATTCTTTTGCGCTCGACGACTCTCGCATAGTCATGCTCGTCGGAGATGCTTCGGGACATGGCGTGAAAGCATGTATGTCGATTATGACAATGCACACACTAATCCGGATGATTCGTAATAATCGTTATGCCAACACAGCCGATTTCGTAAATGCCGTCAATGACCGACTCTGCCAAAGTGACATTGTTCAGGATGAAGGCGGATTTATCACCATCATCTACTGTATGCTCGACACTGAAGCCAACAGTATCGAGTGGACATGTGCTGGCCATCCTCTTCCGTTACTTCAAAACCTGGAAACCAATGAAGTCGTTATCCTTGGGGACGAAGACCAAATAGGCTTACCGCTGGCTGTCATGGAGGGGTGGGACTACGAGTGCATTTCTGCCGAGATTCCGCCCAACAGCCGGTTACTCATTTACACTGACGGATTGGAAGAGGCTTTTCCACCAAGCGGGGACGCACTGTTGGATCAATTTGGTGTCAAAGGCATCATCGAAGCAATGCAGGAATCCGGCAATTTACCGCTTGCCGATGCTTTAGGACACATTTTCCAGCGCTCATCAGATATCACCGAGGGAACCGGGCGGCACGATGATACATCCGTAATGATGATCGAACGACAATAACCCTCGACCAATTGCCTGATCCATTAACGAGTTGATGCCTCAGGTTGACTCAACTCGGATTCTTCAAATTGACTGGTTCCGGAGGAAATGACCTGGCGCACTTCGGAAACCACCTCGGTAAAGTCGGGGCGGCCGTAACTGACGGAGAATGGAGGCAGTTCTAGCAGAACACCGTCGTGACGTTCAGTTCGAGTTTGTGCGACAGCATCCCGTGCCCCAATATCTATTCCACGCTTTATCAGATTTGATGAAAAATCGATGATACAAAGCGGAGGTTCAAATCGGGGCTGGAGATTGATCACCACAACTTCACCACGACTTCTTTCATCGGAAAGCTGACTTTGCCGCAACAGATGTCCAAAGCCACGAACCACGCTATCAGCAAGATTCACACCATCACGCGTTGTGATGGGGCTTACATCAATAAGCAGTACATGGGTAGCTCCCCATAATACGGCCGCTTCCACTGGTGCATTATGAGCAAAACCACCATCAACTAATTCCAAACGATCTCCCTGCTGCGGCATCCCTTCCACAATCTGTCCGGGAAAAGCGGGGTATATCGCAGAAGATCCAAGCACCACATTCATGAATTGTGACGGGGATTGGTTCATATCAATCCCCCGATTTCCAAAGTCTGGTTTAATACCGCTCTTATTTGCCTGCAGATAGAAGTACAATTCGGACGGAACTTCAGGACGGTTACGATCGATCGCAGTCGTTGTTAAAACAAGATCACGCTTTACAGAATCACTATTTACAATCCATTGTCCCATCGACTGCAGGCGTTGCTCTGTGGTTGCGTTATCATCAGTATGGTAATCCATTTCATGATGGTTTGCGTGTTCTTCGAGCATCAAAGAATAGCCTCGCACCAATGCGGCACGAATACCATCTCCGGTTGAAAACGTCCTTTCATTAATCAGCATGGTAATCATTTGCAGCAAAGGTAATCCAAGTACACCTACAGTCAAAACCCAATGAATCCGGCCACGACGTATTTTTAATTCTTGCTTATCTGGATCTCCTGTAAGCCTGGCCACAAAATAATAGATCGCGCCGGCAAACAGCATGGTGATCGCTGTATATTCGGCACCGATCCTGCACCATAACCACAGATGGTGCAGGAGATGGTTCTGCCCAAGTAAGCCCCAAGGCGTAAACGGAATTATGCAAAGCGCCAATTCAACAGCACCAATCAACAGGCAGGATCGATAGAAAAATTTCAGCCGTGTATCATATCGTCGACGAACCAGACGACCAAAGAGATAAATCAAAGTCATCTGTAGAAACGCAAACCAGATTCCAGCATTCACCCTAACTGAAATCGAGGGCAGGATAATTTCCCGTTGATCCAATGACTGCCAGACATCCTGTAATACCTGCTGCCCCTGAGGATATCCGGACACATTCATCGATACAGGTACAGCGTTTAAAGCGCCTCCGGAGGTTCCCACGACTAAATCAATATCAAGTTCAGATCCATACTGAGTATTGAGCTCGCGAAGATAATTTTCCAGCTCTCTAATAACACCTACCTGATAAGCACACCGTGCTCCACCCCCGGAAAGGACAACCCCCATCCTGAACGGCTTCTTGTCAGACGAATTCTTCTCAGCATGTGCCAGTAACTGCCCGATACCACGCAGATCCTGACGGACCAGCAACTCGTCCGGTTGATTACTTCCGGAAAAAAGGCTCTGCTGCAATTCGAGATAATCCTGATTCCCGTTTTCCGATGGTAAAAATAACGGTTGGGGTTTGGAAAAGACTTCTTGCTCCATTAATTGCCTGAGTCGCTCTAATTGATCAAAATCCTTTCTGACGACCAGCACATCGTGAGGTATTTGCACCTTTTCCAGCGCCGGCATCTCGATCTTTGCAATATCCGACTGCAATTCAGGATGTTTCACGATCGCGTCATCCCAGACAAACCCAATCGTCGTGAGACCGTCCTGATTCTGTGCTATCGCCTCCAGCACTTGAGAATGCGAGTGCATGAAACGCGTCGCTTTCTCCGGTAACTCAATGCCTAACTCCTGCATTACCTGCTGAGGCACTAAAGCCCCCGAAGCTGACTGTGGATGTACCAGCAGAACTTCCAGCGTCTCCTGTTGCAAAGCCTCTTTGATATCTGCAACTGTGATTCCTGAATTTTCAGTATGTGTCAAACAAACTGATTGGTAAAAACGCTGAAACTCGTCTATTCTTCGGTCTTCAGTTACCCAGGGACCAACTCCTGGGCCGGCATCCATTGTTGCCAGATATTGATATTTATCGGCAAGTCCACTTTGTAAAATCCCTCTAACGTAGCCTCCGGCGGTCAACAAAGCCACATCGATTTCATCGGTTTGCAACCAATGCGAAACCTCACGATAAGAACCTGCCGCAACCTGAAAACGAACGGGAGGGTTTTGTGAACCTGAAAGCAATGCCAGCAATGACCGCAATTCACCATCCTTATCCTGAAAAGCTTCATAGGTCACAACGCCGACACGAATGGCTAAACTATCCTCTCCCGACAGGCGAACTGCCGGACTGAGAAACAGCAGGAATGTCAGTAGTATTCTTCCAAACATTTTTATCTATCCGCTTCTAATTCAGACATCTGACTTAGACCCACGGTTCGCAGGTGAATTGAGTAGTTTTCATCGACTTCAAAATCAGTAATATCAACAAGATATCTTTTTCTCAATTCTCTTAATGAATTAACTCCCGGAACTATTTTCAGAGCATAGATGATTCTATCAACTAACCCTGTAAAGATTATTCGTTTATCCCATTTTGAAATTGGAGCGGGAGCTAACTTATTTAGATGATAAAGCATATTACTTGCACAATTATTTGTAATCGTGTGATAAAACTCGGGATTTTCCTGAAGATTTATTACTCGTTGCATAACGTCTTCGAATAATCGCTGCACAAATTCACGGCCCATCATGAGCGGATAGAGGCGTACCGGATCAAGCCTGATATGTGTTCGCAACCCAATCAAATCCGCTTCTGTCCCCACTACGTAGGCTAATTCAAAGTTGCGAAATAATCCTCGCTGTACGCTAAACTCCTCACCAAACTGTCGACGGATTTCAGCAGAGACGGCAAGCGTATTCCACTTGTCATCTTCATCCTGGTATTCAAAAGTGATGAAAATATGAGCCACACCTTCCCACGTTGAAATTTGCTCAACCCCCAGCCAGACTTTCCGCAACCCCTGCAGAGGTATCCTGCGGGTGATCCAGGACGCTGCAAATTTGGATTCTGATTGATATGAAAAGTCGCGCACATTTCGAATTATTGCGATTCCATCATCTATTTGTACCTGTGCCGAACGTTGCATATCCTCAGCCCAGTTGTGGTCAGTCCGTGGGCGAATACAAAGCAGTGCCATAAGCACCAGCAAATCAAACCCCCAGACTCCATAAATCAGTATATGTCGATCTTGGTAATGAAATGCTGCGAATAGGAACGCAGTTACAGCAACAACGGCCAAACCAAAACCCAATCTGGAATTTAGTTTCGGAAAGAAGGTAATACCAGCGGCGGCCCAGATTAATGCTATTAACCAACAAAACCAACCAACTGCCTTTAGAAGAATATCGATGATAGGCCATAAGACCCCGCTGTCTTCAAACATCCCCATATTATAGATGATCCCTGCAGTATTACCCCAGTTTTAGCTCTGTATTTCATATCTAGATAATACGACGAATCAATGCAGCTGATATGATTTTGATATAATCATTGGACGCAATAGCTTCCGTCTATTGTCTTGCCACCTTGACGAATAACTAAAATATATCTGGAGTTAGTGAATACCGATGAGTGATATGCATCCTGCATTTAGCAACTTTGCTCGTGGAGTAACAACCGAAACAGCCTTCGATGTGCTTGTTATAGCCAAACAATTGAAAGCGGAGGGAAAAAAAGTTGTGGAATTGGAAATTGGCGACAGTCCTTTTCCATCGACAACCAACGGAGCCCAGGCTGGCATCAAAGCCATTCAGGATGACCACTGTCACTACGGTCCGTCAATTGGTATTCCCGAATTCCGCGAAGCCGTTGCCAATTACGTTAATGACGAATATGGCTTAAACGTTGCTGCCGGCAATGTGACTGCAGGTCCTGGGGCCAAGATCT
This sequence comes from Planctomycetaceae bacterium, assembly GCA_002709045.1. GTDB lineage: Bacteria > Planctomycetota > Planctomycetia > Pirellulales > Pirellulaceae > UBA721. Next base: position 57,605 of record PAPJ01000008.1, read on the forward strand.
TCGAAACGTTATTTTGCGAAGCTTTCATTAATGAAGGCGACGGAGTACTGGTATTCAGTCCTTTCTTCCCGACTTATCCGCCTAACATCGAACGTCGTGGTGGGCGAATTGTTTATTCCGAACTGAAGCAACAAAATGCATTCCGTCCTAATCTGGATGATATTGCTAAATTTATAAATGAAGATCCCAATCCAAAAGCAATTTTCATCAATACTCCTCACAACCCAACCGGCGGTATCGCGACAGAAGAAGACCTTAAAGGCATTGCCGATTTAATTCGCGGTAAGGACATCGTCGTTTTCGCAGATGAACCTTATGACCAAATGGCCTGGGAGGGCCAGCACCATTCGCTGCTGGCTCAGCCAGACATGCTCGATCAATGTGTCTCCTGCTACACGTTCAGCAAATCCTTTAGCATGAGCGGCTGGCGACTAGGTTATGCCGTTAGTAGTGAACGTATTATCAACATGATTGCTAAACTAACCAACAGTACGCTGTCATGCATTCCTCCATTCGTCCAGATGGCCGGAGCAGCTGCCCTGAACGAGGATCGGGATCAACGTGATCAGTACATGGCAGAATTCAAAGAGCGTACCGTTTCTCTGGCAACGAAGCTCAATGAACTTGAAGGCGTTAATTGCCTGATTCCCGGTGGTACATTCTATGTCTTCCCAAATGTTGCTGAAATTTGCAACCGTCTCGGGATCACCTCACATGGTCTGGCTCTGTACCTGCTCAAAGGAGCTGATGACAATTTCGGGGTCGCCTGTCTCGGCGGAGAATGTTTCGGAGATGCCGGACATGGATTCATTCGGTTCAGTACTGCAGAACCGCCGGAGTTAATTCAGGAGGCGCTCGATTTCCTCCCCGTGGCGTGGAATAACCAACAAAAAATTCAGGCATTTCTTACTGACAACCCTAAATACACCCTCGAGACCCCCTACGCCGTTTAGGCCTGCAAAACAAATGGAACATTAACATGGCTGATGTAACCAGTATTGCCCAACGCATTATCTCAAATGTGGAACAAGTGATCGTCGGCAAGCGACCTCAGTTGATACTGTCACTGGTTTCATGGTTATGCGAAGGACACATCCTGCTGGAAGACGTTCCGGGAGTTGCCAAAACAATTCTGGCCCGGGCATTGGCTCGCAGCGTTGGTTGCCGTTTTAAGCGGGTACAATGCACCCCTGACCTACTTCCCACAGATGTAACAGGGGCATCGATTTTCAATCCTAAAACAACTGAGTTTGAGTTTCGTGCTGGTCCTATCTTCGGGCAATTAGTACTGGCCGATGAAATCAACCGTGCCACACCGCGTACTCAGGCTGCCTTGCTTGAAGCGATGGCAGAGGCCCGAGTCACTGTCGACGGATACTCACACACACTGACTCCCCCCTTTCTGTTAATTGCAACGCAAAACCCGGTGGATCATGAGGGAACCTTTCCTCTGCCGGAAGCGCAACTGGACCGTTTTCTAATGAAATTCCAGTTGGGCTATCCAAGTATGGAGGAAGAATTACGGATGCTCACCATGTTGCAGCACCAACACCCGCTTGAGTCAATCGGTGAAGTTGTGTCTGCCGAAGAGATCATCGCTTGTCAGCAATCGGTACGTACGGTGCATGTGGATGAAAAAGTAAGCCAGTACATCATGGAAATCATTCATGCAACGCGAGATCACGAAGATTTAACTTTGGGGGCAAGTCCGCGTGGTTCTATCGCTCTGTTTCGCGGCGGGCAGGCGATGGCTGCCTTAAGGGGACGTGATTACGTTCTACCTGATGATGTCAAATTTATCGTGGGACCGATTCTGGCTCATCGCCTAATCCTTTCCCCTGAAAGCCGACTACGCAAAGTCACGTCCGAACAGGTGGTGCAGGATATCGTTTCTGAAATTGCTATTCCAACATTAAATATTTAAGTGGAGAGCAGCCAATGAAATGGCTCATCGGCGCACTGCTCATTCTCGGATTTTCATTTGCTATCGGTTCCGATCTGCTTGCCTATGCGATGTACTCACTACTAACGCTGATCGCCGTCAGTCGCTGGCTTTCAAAAAACTGGGCGGCTCAACTCTCTGCAACACGACAATGCTCTCAATTAAAAGCGGAGATAAACGATCATGTGGGAATCGAACTGGAATTAACCAACCGTGGTAAACTTCCAGTCCCGTGGATCCTGCTGGAAGATATACTTTCAAAAAAGGCGTTTCAACACACACCGCCCAGTCTTGAATTGCAATCGAGTCGTATCAAACTGACGATGTTACGGGCAAGCCAGTCTAAAAAACTGCAATATCACTTTAAGTGCAATCGGCGGGGCTTTTATCAACTGGGACCGACAGTTCTGGAAACTGGTGACCTGTTTGGACTACATCGACGATTTCAGGTTAGAACCGAGCCGCAATACTTAACGGTCTTTCCAAAAATCGTGTCGATTGATGGATATGACTTATCCAGCAGACGACCAATCGGTGAGATCAAAATGACGCATCGACTGTTTGAGGATCCTACACGTATTGCCGGGGTAAGATCATATCAGGAGGGAGATCCACTCAACCGAATTCACTGGCGCGCAACAGCCCGGACTGGCAAACTGCAAAGCAAGATTTACGAATCGTCGACGGTGGCCGGTCTAACGATAGTTTTAGACTTTCATGAGAACGGGTTTTATGGCCAACACGAACCCATGCGATCTGAACTGGCGGTCACCGCTGCAATTTCAATCGCCAACACTGTTCAACAGCTCGGACAACAGATCGGCCTACTGACAAACGGACGCGATGCAGCAGACCGTATGAGACAGCAGGGTTGGGATGTCGAATTAGACGATCGGGAACAGGCACGTCAAGCTGGTACTATGATCAACGAAAACGACCGCCTGCGACCACTGCATGTTCCTACACAACGATCCTCCGAACAGTTTTATCGAATTCAGGAAATACTGGCCCGAGTGGAAATCTCTGATGGCTTGGATTTTGCTCACCTGCTATTGGAAGCACAATCGCGTGTCCCTCGCGATGCAACTATTCTGGCAATTATCTCGAAAGAAAATATTCCGACTACAATTGCTTTGGAAAACATGGCTCGCCAAGGTTTCGCTGTTTCCGCCATGATCAATGTCTATGAGCATGAACAATATGCTCAAATTTCAGGCCCACTAATCGCAGCCGGAATTGAAACTTATCATTTACGTGACGAGGATTCCGTCGTTCATGTTTGCCGCAGACAAATACTCCGCTAAATAATTGAGAAATGGATCGCAAGCAAAAAACAACGTTCGATTACATAATGATTGGCGTCAGCCCGGCACTGGTAACTGTCATGGTGACCAGCCTTGCGCTTTTTGTCTCGACCTTACTCAACCCCAGTCCGTTTATGGGGCGATTCAACTTTATCTTAATCATGTATTCGATCGCTACAGTCGCCATTGCACGTATCTCGATCGAAGAAGGCAAGGAACGTGCGGTCTTTTTCGGGATCATACTGGCTGTCGAAGCACTGGTGGCAATGACTTCACTGGTACAGTACGAAGAGACCGTTGGGGGTATGAAATTTATATACAGCGCTGTAGTCATCGCAATCACGTGGTGGTCGGCTCATCAACTGACCTGGGACTGCACGGTTATTGAAGATCATGACGAGGCAAGCAATCAGGGTTTACTCCAGAAAATCGGGCTCGAGGGGAGAATTACTGAGGGCAAGAAAGCCACTCACCTCAATCTGGCAGAGACAAACAAAGACTCGATTGCCGACGAATTAAAGATAAACTGGTTGGAAAAATGGAAAGAAAACAGGAAAAGACCCCATACTCCCGGTGTATGGGTAATCTACTATTCACTGGCTGCTCTGCCATTATTTGGTCTGGGTCAACTTCTTGCTGATGCTAAAGTTAGTCGTGTCTGTTTCATATACCTCTTTGGTTACGTCTGTAGCGGGCTTGGACTACTGCTAACGACCAGCCTGCTCGGCTTGCGTCGCTATCTTCGCCAGCGTGACGTTGAGATGCCTCATCAAATGGCAGGGATGTGGCTCACTGTCGGCGCCGTAATGATAATGGGCTTCATGGCGTTGGCCTTCTTTCTTCCCAGACCGGGAAATACACGCCAAATTGCTGATGTCAGCAGCCTTTTCGATCAAAGCCAGGATGCTTATGACACTTCCGACTACGCAGTAGGATCCGATGGCAAGAATGATGGCAATGAAGGCGAATACAGTAATAAAAAGCAACAAGACACAATGCCCGCTAATTCAAATGAAGACTCACAGAATAGGGGTCGTCAGGGGGAACGGGCGGAGCAGAAAAGTCAGAACAACTCGCAAAACTCTGAAAATTCAGAAAGTGATTCGAACCAAAACTCCCAAAGCAATGAAAATCCCAACAAAGCTTCCGAAAAACAGACAACTCAAGAAAATGGGGGAGATAATCAATCCTCAGACGATTCCTCTAGCCCATCTAGCGAACAAAAGGATGCTAAAAAAAACAGCAACGACTCACAATCCGAGCAGCGAGACGATGGAAACCAAGCAAGTCAAAACAACAATTCTGAAAGTAACGACATAGAAGAAAATCAATCGCAGCAAAGAACTCCGGACAACGAATCCAATGGTCAAGACCAGCAACGCGAAGCAGTGGACGACTCGTCCTCGCAAGAGAAGCAAAGCAATTCGCCTTCGTTCTACCTGCCCGCATTACCTTCTCTGGGAGCCCTTGGAATAATTGTCCAAATCCTTTTCTGGATTGCTGTAAGTATTGTCACGCTTTATTACATGATCAAAAACCATAAATCTCTTTGGCAGGCTTTGAAAGAAATATTCTCAAGCTTCCTCCATTGGTTATCCGGGGTTTTTGCAGGAACCGAGCGTGAACCCACCGAAGAAAAAGAGCGTGCATTCGAGCAACCAGTACCGTCCTATCCGCCTTTTAGCAGTTTCCAAAATCCATTTACTGCAAATACCCAGATGCCATTACTGGAATTAGTGCAATACAGTTTTAATGCCTTGGAATCTTTAGGCAGGGAGTTGGGGATTGAACGTCAGGACGACCAAACTCCTAATGAATTCAGCCAGGCGATGGCTCAGCACATTACTTCCTTAGGTCAGTCAACTCTTCGTCTAGGTAGACATTACAGTCTGGCGGCATATGCTCCGGCGTTACTTAATCAGAATTGCATTCAGGATCTGAAGACCTTCTGGCAACAACTCAGTATTGTTGAAATCCGCAAATATCATTCCACTATTGAACCGGGCCCGAATTAACGCTGGCAATGGTTTGTTCAACCTGAGATCGCTCAGTAGGATGTGCTGTCAGATTGAACTGTTGATCGGCCTGAACAACCTGTACGATATTATCTTCACCTTCAACGGATCGACCATAGCGATAGACCAACCCGGCAGCATACTCTAACGCTGCGTCTGTCGATGGTCCAGTGATCAGTGCATTTGGTCCTATAAAGCTGATGGGTTCGAGAAATGAGGTGCTGGTTGCATCTTCCATACGATGCATGTATTCCAACTGAGTATTTTCTTTATGATTACGTCCAACAATGACTTTCACCTGTTCATTAAATCGGAAGTGACGACCTACATTTAATGCTTCATAATCCCAGCGGGTATCATTGATTTGAATCTGAATTAAATCGTGTACTTTCTTGCCGAATTCAGGTTCGGTTAATGCGCAGCCGGTCGAAGGAGTAGGGATCATAGCTTCTGTAAATCCAAAGTCACGAGCCAGCCGAATCAAGCCTTTACGACTACGTCCCTGAAAATCATAGAGCCTTTCACGATCAACAAGACCATCGCGTTCAGGCTTAGTCGGCGGCAATAATTTTGCCGATAAAGGACGTAACAGAAGATCCTCAAGTCCTGAATTAGTGGAAATCACATTTAAATCAGAACGCTTCTGGCTCATCGGTCGTTGACCGACAACCTCCCCGCTAATGATAAACTGAGCATCCACTGCTTCCATAAATTTGTAAGCCCGTTCAAACATATAAATTCGACAATCGACGCACGGGTTGGCACCTTTCCCATAGCCATACTGAGGCTCCCGTACCAAATCGAGGTAATCGTCTTCCTGACCAATTACAGTGATATTAGTCCCCAATGCACGTGCAGCCTGAGCAGAAGTATCCTGACAACATGTAAACATCGTTTTAAAGTTCAATGCTTCAACTTCAATTCCCTGCTCCTGCATGATACGAATCGCAAGCATGCTGTCCAAGCCTCCGGAAAGTAGTGCAACGCAACGTTTCATATCTTTCTCGCTATCTTTCTTAGCTTTAGTAGCAGACTATTTGCATAAGTCTGCATCTACTGCATCTCTTTACGATCGTTTAGAGTTTGATGTACCGATAACATTGATTCATCGTCAATTTCCCCTAATGACATTAGAGCATTCAGGGCGGCTACTTGTTCTGCTTCTTTTTTACTATTTCCCCATCCCGATTCGAACTTACTATCACCAACCACAGCACATACGTGGAATTCTTTTTGATGATCCGGTCCGCGTTCACCGATTAATTTATAAACGGGTGTCAGCTTAAACTCTCGTTGAGAAACCTGCTGGAACAGAGACTTGTAATTAATAGGCAAGCCTTCCGCTACCATCGCCAGCATGTCCTCTTTAAGGCAATTCAGCACGAAAGCCTGTGCTGCCTCATATCCACCATCCAGATATAACGCCGCAACGATAGATTCAAATGCATTCGACAGGATTGAACGGGGAATGGGATCCTGAGTATCAATCCCCTTACCGACAATCACCATCTCTTGAAGTTTCAAGTTCTCAGCAACATTTGCGCACGTTTTGCGACTCACAATGACAGATTTAATTCGCGTCAGTTCTCCTTCAAGATATCGAGGAAATTCGCAAAATAACCATTCACTTATTATCTGACCAAGAATTGCGTCCCCTAAAAACTCCAGTCGTTCATTCGACGCAAGTCGATAACTGGCTCCGGAGGTATGCGTCAAAGCAACTTTAAGGAGTTTTGCATCTTTGAAACGGTAGCCCAGTGTCTTTTCACAAGCGGCGAGTTTAACTAAATCCTTTTCCGAGACCTGAATCCCGTCAACATCGGGGGACTCCACGGATTTATGACCGATGAACCAGCCTCGAAACTGATCCCAAAACGTCTTTTTGGATTTCATAATATGATTCTCCTGAATAAGCATCCGGAAAGCGATTTAGGCAAATCCAGATTTCTCAGACGGTAGACCCGGCTACCGACAGATTTCTACAGAAGAATTACTCAAAACGAACCACGGAGGAATTTATAAGTGAGGTGAAATAATAGTGGGCCGTTCAGAACAATTCTCTCACCCTTTAGAATCACCTCCACTGAGATTCGGTCAAGACTGCTGTCAGGACTGCTGCTAAGTTCTTCGAGTATAAGACTCTACAATTGTCACAACCGGTACAACCGGCGTCAGGCAGTCGTGAGCAATATACCGCGAAACAAAAGTGGTAGCCGAACATGTTGACGAATTGCCCCTCAAATAACAAAATCAATTGCACACAATCAGAACCTTTTTGGCACGCCTATCGAATAAACTATCCACCTCGGTCTCTTTAAATTTCAGAAAAGGAATGCGACATGATCAATACGCTTTACTTACCTGAATTAAGAGAAATGCTAACCGAAGACCGCAAGGATGAAATGGCGGAATTCTGTTCGGCAGTGCACCCTGGTGTAACCGCTGAATTCATGGAGGGCCTTTCAGGCTCCGAAGCATGGCACATCTTGCAGCATGCAGAACCATTCCGACGTTGTGAGATTTTCGGATTCTTTACGGAAGAGAAACAACTCACCATTCTGGAAGAAGAAGACCGTCACGAAATTGCCCAACTCATTGAGGTCATGTCTCCTGATGACCGTGTCGATATTCTCGACGAAATGGATCAAACCATTGCGGAAGAACTGTTGTCACTGCTGTCCCATAAAGAACGCCGCAATGTTCTTCGTCTTCGCGAATATCCGGACTCCAGTGCCGGTTCAGTAATGACCACCGATGTCGCCAAACTCGAAGAACACCTGACCGTCTCTCAGGCTCTGGGAGAACTGGGACATCAGGCCGAGGAACTGGAAACGATCTACTATCTTTATGTGGTCGATGACAAGGACCATTTACGAGGCGTTGTTTCAGCAAAACAGCTTGTACGTTCGATTGTCCAACCTGAAAAAACTCTGGAAGAGTTGATGGAAGAAGATGTCGTCAAAGTGGATGCCTTTGATGATCAGGAATCAGTAGCGCAGATTGTAGCCCGTTATGACTTACTTGCCATCCCTGTCGTGGATCGCCAAAACCGAATGCTCGGTATTATCACCCATGACGATGTGATTGACGTAGTGATGGAAGAAGCCCAGGAAGACGTTCAACGCATCGGTGCGGTAAACCCTTTGGAGGAAACGTATCTTAAGACACCACTACTTACACTGAGTTGGAAACGCGGTATGTGGTTGATCATTCTCTTCTTCGCAGCTTTACTGACAGCTTTTGCACTAGAACACTACGAATCACGAATTGAAAAACATGTCTGGTTGGTTATGTTTATTCCTCTGGTTATTTCTGCCGGAGGTAACTCAGGAGGCCAGTCATCCACGCTGATCATTTCTTCTATGGCTCGAGATGAAATCAAACTAAGAGACTGGCTCAAGGTCATTCGTCGTGAGATTGCGATGGGATTAATCCTAGGATCATTATTGGGGCTGCTTGGCTGGCTGGCGGGACTCTTTTTGGCTCCCAAACCTCTTTATGCACTCATCATACCCATAACAATCTTATGCGTAGTTATTTGCGGAACACTCTCCGGTTCACTTTTGCCTCTCTTCTTCCGACGGTTAGGGTTAGACCCGGCTCTCATGAGCAATCCCTTTGTTGCCGGGATCGTCGACATCCTCGGGATCATCATTTATATGAGTGTAGCCGGAGCCTTTTACGGCATGTATCCGCTGGCCCCTGCATTACCTGGTTAAGAGGTACTGTTTTTCTCAAGTAGTGCCCGGTAATATTGGAGTATCTGTTGCCGGTGACTAACTACATGAAAGCGCGTGTCGATTAGTTCACGGGCATTTATTACTCGCTCATTGGCAGAACGCTGATCCACAATCGTCTCCAGAATCGCTTCGGCCATTGCTTTCGCATCACCCGGCGGCACTAATATTGCTCCGCTGTCGCCAAAGATTTCCCGAGTCCCGCCAACATCGGTAGCGACAACAGGAACCGAACTTGCGGCCGCCTCTAATAGCACTCGTCCTAAAGGTTCCTGATGAGCAGAATGTGCAAGTAAGTCAATGCCTTCCATGAATTGGAACATTGGACTCCAGTATCCAACCATATGAAGTCTGCCTTGCAATAACCCACACTGTGAACGGGCCCTCAGGCGTTCTTCATACTCAATACTTTCCTGCTTTTCCGAGTGACGCAGACCGGCAAGAACCACATGCAAATCGAGAGATTGTTCCTGATCGGCGAGCACCATCTCTACAGCATCGAGCAATACTTCCCAACCTTTACGCAGGCCTAACTGACCTGCTGCTCCAACTACAATACTTGTCACCGAAATCCCGAGCCGTTGACGAAGTCCCTGTTTAACTGCGTCTTCCCCGTGGTTCTGCTGTGGTGCAAACGATGTTCTCTTAAAAGCAACCGAATCGATGCCGTTATAAACCGTAACAGACTTGACCGCTGGAAGCCCTTGAGCAATATAACTGTCTCGAGTTGCATCTGACACCGCCAGACACAAATCAAGCCTGGAAAGATCAGAGATGACCTTATCACTGACTTTAAGAATATCCCGAATATGACCAACCGCCGGGAAATCAAGAGTATCAGCCACTCGGCTCAGGACGCGACTCATCGAGAGACTATTAGCATGCACAATATCGATATTCAATTGTCCGATCAATATCGATAGTTCAGATGACACAACATCCGCACTCTTGCGATGGCCCTGATTATCGAAAACACTAAACTCATGCTGCTCGAAGCCACAGGCAAGCAATCTTTCGGATAACGAACCTGAAGAGGGCGAAAGAAAAACAGGCTCAACACCAGATTCGGGCGTTAGCAAAAAAGAGAGCAGTGAATTCTCTCCACCGTTAATGGAAGGATATTCACAAAGATATGCCACCCTTATCATGACATTTAACTAGAGAAGGCCATAGGCGGTTAGCGTAGCGCGTAGTGAATTCAGCTGTGCGCCATCAAGCGGAGTCATTGGCAATCGCAACTCGCCCGAATCCATGCCAAGCAGATTCATGGCCGATTTAACCGGAATTGGGTTAGTGGCCAGACCAAGCATATCACGGCAAAGCGGAAATAGTTTTGTATGCCACTGCAGTGCTTTGGTTACATCGCCGGCGGCATATGCATTGACCATGGCAATCATATCTTTAGGAACAATGTTACCAACAACGCTGATAACTCCGGAGCCTCCAATTGACATCAGTGGTAATGTCAGACTGTCATCACCACTTAGCACGGTCAGATTCGATCCGCAAATAATCTGAGAAGCCTGGTCGAGTGAACCGGTCGCTTCTTTAACCATCGTGATATTTTCCAATTCCCCTAGTCGACAGATCGTGTCAGGCTCAATATTCTTGGCAGCTCGTCCGGGAATATTGTAAACACAAATTGGCAAATCGACCTGTTCTGCCACCGCTTTATAATGCTGATAGAAACCTTCCTGCATCGGTTTATTGTAATAGGGAGCAACCATCAGAGCTGCATCTGCTCCTTCCTTCGCTGCCCATGCGGTCAATCGGAGAGCCTCAGCGGTACTATTAGAACCGGTACCTGCCATGACTTTAATACGACCGGCAGCTGCCTGTACAACCTCAGCAATCACTCGCTCATGTTCTTCGTGCGAGAGCGTTGGTGATTCCCCTGTCGTACCGACAGGACAAAGACATATTGTTCCCGCATCTACATGGAATTCAACCTGCCGTTTCAATGCATCGTAATTCACTTCCCCGTTAACGATGGGCGTGGTAATAGCGACAGATAGTCCTGCGAATTCAGCGCCTTTACGTACCATTTTGCTTACCTGCCGTTCTTAAGTTGCATGAAAAATCTAATCTTAAGATTACATCATAAGCCAGAACCCGAATGTATTGAAGGCGACGCAAAGTGAAAGAAACTTGAATCGGAGCTATTTTAGAATTACGGGAACTCATACTTATCTTCAACAAATTTATCAAATGCGTCTGCCGCAATCCGCGCGCTGCCGCTATTACCGGACTGCCAGAATTCACGTGCCTGATTACGATACCGCTCCCCCTTCAACGTAACTAAATAAGCCGCCTTCATAAACGGTGACATGACAGGGTCATTAAAATTGGTCTGAGCAATCCCCATCGCTAATCCGATGGATAATTTATTGCGGGGATAGGATCGAACCATTCCCTCAATCTTAATCGTCAGTTCGGCAGGAGTCACTTCAACGACGACCACCTTTGTGCTGGTTCCAACATTGATTTCAGAACCAGATTTGTAACTATCTATGGCCTGATCGGCGAGCCTATTAAATTGCGTTACCAATTCAAGCATAAGTTTCAGACGACCTGTTGCTTCAGCGGATTCTTTTGTTCGGGCAATTGGCGAAGCAATTGCCAAATGCTCTGCAACAACATCAAGATTCCGTTCTGCCAAGGCAAGGCGAGCTGTCGACAAAGATTCTTTAAGTACAGCTTTCTCTTTAGACGCTAAAGGTTCTGACACAGTTTGTTCCGGCATCGGTGATGTTTCCGTTTTTTCTGGCTGCGTCTCTGCGGGTGCGGGTTTCTCCGGTTTGCTTGACTCAGATTCCCCAAAATTTGGCGGTAGTGGTTCCAAAGGATTCTCACCGATACCGGGATCCCTCGGCTTCGGTCTTTTACTTTGTCCATCCTCTGTTTGTGAATCGTTCTCTCGGTCATTACCAGTGACTGACGGTTGGTTAATATTTGTCTCAACCGTTTTGATTCGTCCAGCGGCATCCGATTTATTAGCCGTTGCCAATCCCTTATTACCTGAATTGGCGGTAATCAAAAAAATAGATCCCCCAAGAAAAGCAAAGACACTAAGAACAATCAAACCAATCGGTGGCCCGCTTTGCTTAGAACGTCTGCGGACTGTTCGCTTGCGACTTACCGGTAAATGACTGCCGTTATCTAGCGAGAATCCTGCACGCTCGAACATCTCAACCTGCTGCGATTTTACAGCGGATTCCTGCGAAGTGCTGGCTCCAACAGGTATTGGCACCTCAGCAGCCACGGGAATTTGCGACATTCCGGTAACAGCCGTGGCAACAGGAATTTCAGGGGGTTCTGCTGACGTAACCGGAGGAGTATTCTCAACCTTTAAATGTGATGGTATCAGTTCGTCTGCTAAAGATGCTGTTGATCCCGCGGAATCTGTATGTAACGGAGCAGTATTTAAGGAGGTCACTGCTTCGATTGGCCCCTCCAAAACCAGCAACTCCAAGTCCTCGGGTAACTCACCCGCTTCGAGTTGTTGGTCATATACCTGACGCCGTTCAGCATCAGCTAGAATAGCTCCGGCATTTGAGATTTCATCAAGAATAGACAGCCATAAGCGTGCATTGATACCGGGCTTGAAACTCCGCACCTTTGCTAATGCCTGTTCGCACCCTTTAGCAATAACGGTTTCATCTAGTTCACCATGAGGTACACCCAACAACTCATAATAGGTGGGTTTTTTGGGTGCCGTATCCAGACCGAGAAAAAGATTATATGGATTTATCAGCTCACTCATGACCGTTTTTTTCTACCGCGGGGTTATAAATCGCTGACCTTTGGATCGCCGATCCACCAACACTTAAGGGATTACTTAAGGATCCCGAACCCTTTACAGAAATCCTATACTTAAAACGTAGCATATGGCAATCTGTACTCATCAAATCCCTTCTGTATTTTTTATGGAATTCGGGGAACTAAGCAAGCTCAGATACCGTCAAAGTATTAGACTCAAGTAACCACAACAGTAGGCAATTGAGCCTTCCTTATCACTGAATTCGGAATATAGACATGAAACGTATTTTCGGTATCAGCCTTTGTTTTGCAACTTGTCTTGTACTTGTAGCGACTTCTTATTTCACATCTCCGTTTGAACAAGCTTCTTTTGTTTACAATCTAACTCCGGTATTCCAGCCAACCGGCGCTGAAGAACCGGTCGCTGCCGTTAATTCGGACAGCATCCCCGACGAGATGCGTAGCAATGCCAAAAAGCTGTTTGATGACGGCAATTTCAAAGAAGCCTACGAGCTATACGAAAAAATCGCGACGGATACTAAGGCTGGTGGGCAACCGCTGGCCAATGACCTTGCGATTCTCTATCAATGTACTCAACGCATGCGGTATTACCCGAAATGGGATGCCTTGATCGAAAAAATCATTGCTGCTCATTCAAATGACTGGCGGGTACTTCAGGTAGCGGCTAATCAGTATAAGTCAGCTCCAAAATACGGGATCCTCATCGACAATAAATTCCAACGTGCACCGCAACGCATGAGTGGTGCTGCTCGCAACAGTCAGGAACGCGACCGTATCCGCGCGTTACAGTTACTAACTCAGGCAATGCCGTTGGCCTTGGAGGATCCTAATAAGGCAGCAGTTTCCCGATTTCTCATACAATTCGCTCAGGCATGGCAAAACTACCAGGGTGCCTGGCGTATGCAACTCTTAACGAATCTGGAAGAATTACCTGAATACGGTGATGGCTATGGCTATGGTGACGGTGGTCAGGGAGCGCCGGTTGACAGAAACAACAACCCAGTCTTCCATCAGCTACCCATAAATTGGGAAGCCGCAAAATCCGATGGAGAACGATTTCGCTGGGCATTAAACCAAGCCGGTGCCATCTATCCGCCGCAACGAGTAAATACTCAGTTTCTCTGGGCTCAATTCCTGCACGGACAATTTGGCGTGCAGACGATGCAACAGTACGGGCCTGGAATTATAGGGCGTCAGGTTCAGGAGGATCAGGAAACTCCTGCAACCGGCCGCTACGCACTAACATCGCTTTCCGAGAACGAGACGATTGCTCAGTTGGCTACCGGCATAAAGCGATTCAACCTTCCGGACGAATTCAATTTTGTGCTTATCCTCCAGAAAATCGCGTCGAACGGAGACAAAAAACAGTCTGCTCATGCCATTCAGGCCAGCATAATGCTGTCACAGATTTATCAAAACAGACGCCAGTACCCCAAGGCAGCAGATGTTCTGCGTAACATCATCACGCGATACTCTCAACTGACGGAGAATTACCGTCTTACCGATACTCTAAAATCAATTGTCGGTAATTGGGGAACGTTCGACCCGATCTCCGGTCAAACAACAAATGAACAAAATGTCTTCACGTATAAATTTCGTAATGCAAAAAAAGTAACGTTTACTGCTCACCGAATCGATGTCCCTAAGTTACTGGCGGACGTAAAAACACATATCGAATTAAACAAAGCCTCTAATGTTCAATACACCATTAATGACATCAGTAATCTGATCTACCATGAAAATGCCGCTCGGTATATCAGTGAAAAGGTTACTGAATGGTCGCTAAAACTCGAACCGCGAGAAGCTCATTTCGACAAACGAATTACGGTAGAGGTACCTCTGAAGAACACTGGTGCCTACAAAATTACAGCCTCAGTGGATGATGGGAATAAAAGCTCCATTGTTTACTGGCTGAATAATACCACCATGGTAAAAATGGCTACAGACAACGGCCAAATGTTCTATCTGGCTGATTCTGTCACAGGGAAACCATTGCCTAACATAAAGCTCGATTTTTTCGGTTTCCGTCAGACCCGTAGCAAAGACGGTAAGATCCAGAACAGTGTGAAGAAGTTTGTCGAAACAGCTGATGCGGACGGACTAGTTAACGTTGGCAAAGAGCAAGCACCAACTAATTTACAGTGGATCACAACAGCGCGAGATGGAAACGGGCGATTTGCCTATCTCGGCTTCCATGGCATCTGGTACGGTCAAATCCATGACCAGCAATACAAACAAAGTAAAGCCTTTGTTATCACTGACCGACCGGTCTATCGACCAAAGCAAACAGTGAAGTCCAAGTTTTGGCTACGCAAAGCTCAGTTTGACAAAGACGATGTAAGCCAATTCGCCAATATTTCCGTCTTGTTGGAACTTTATAATCCGCGTGGCGAAAAAGTTCTGAGCAGAAACTTAAAAACAGATGAATATGGTGGATTTGAGTTTGACTGGTTGACATCGGAAGATGCGATGCTCGGTGTCTATCGCTTTCATGTTAAAGGTCTTGGTCCCAACCAGATAACCGGTGGCAACACATTTCGTATCGAAGAATACAAAAAACCTGAGTACGAAGTATCTGTCGTGGCTCCCGACAAACCAGTCGCATTGGGCGAAGTGATCAAAGCCAAAGTAAGTGCCAGGTATTATTTTGGTGCTCCCGTTACCGAAGCAACAGTTAAAGTAACCATTCGCCGCTACAACCATAGCCAAAACTGGTACCCTCAACGAGCTTGGGACTGGTGTTTTGGCCCCGGGTACTGGTGGTACTGCTATGACTATCCCTGGTACCCAGGATGGGATCAGTGGGTTGGCTGTATACGGCCTATGCCATGGTGGTTTGGAACTCCCCATAATCCGCCGGAACTGATCAGTCAGCAGGAGGTGGAACTAACTGAAGATGGAACTGTCGAACTGGAAATTGACACCGCCATCGCTAAAGAACTTCATCCCAACAGTGACCATCGTTACGAAATCGTTGCCGAGGTGCGAGATCAGTCGCGGCGTACAATTGTCGGCAACGGATCAGTACTGGCTACCAGAAAACCATTTACGGTCTTTAGCTGGGTGGACCGTGGTTACTATCACGCGGGCGATACGATTCAAGCCAGCTTCAATGCTAAAACACTTGACGACCGACCGGTACCGGGTCAGGGAAAATTACGTCTGCTAAAAGTCACTTACAACCGTGACAATGAACCTGTTGAACGGGTTGTCCAAACGTGGAATCTTAACACGGACGTTAAGGGTTTCGCCACTCAGCAAATCAAGGCTAAAGAAAAGGGACAGTACCGCATTTCCTATGAAGTCAATGATGGCAGTGGTCACGTCGTTGAAGGCGGTTATATTTTCACCATCATCGGCGATGGTTTCGATGGTGGCGATTTCCGCTTTAGCGATCTGGAACTGATCCCGGATAAGGCCGAATACCGTCCCGGTGACACCGTAAAGCTACAAATCAATACCAATCGCCGACAGGCAACCGTATTGTTGTTTATCCGGCCATCCAATGGCATTTACCTGCCGCCAAAACGTATCGACCTTCACGGTAAAAGCGCCGTGGAAGAAATTACTGTCATCAGAAAAGACATGCCAAACTTTTATGTCGAAGCTGTCACAGTCTCCAATGGACGGATTTTCCAATTAACCAAAGAGATTGTAGTTCCACCTGAAAAACGCATCATTAACGTTGATGTTGAGACCTCGAGTGATACCTACAAACCCGGAGAAAAAGGTACGGTCAAAGTTCGTCTGACCGATCACAAAGGTAAGCCTTTTGAGGGTTCCACTGTCATCTCTATCTATGACAAATCAGTCGAGTATATATCGGGGGGCACTAATATTCCCAGCATTCAGGATTTCTTCTGGAAGTGGAGACGTAACCACCAGCCTCGACATGAATCCAATCTAAACCGCTATTGCCATGAGCGGATACCAAGAGGATTAAACCGAATGAGTGCTCTGGGAGTGTTTGGGCACACGGTGGCAGACGACATGGACTTACTGAGAAAAGACAAAGCTAACAAATACAGCGGTGGCCGGAATCAGCCGGGGCATTTCAGCCAGTCTATTCGCAAGTCAGTCGAAGGAGGCATGTTAGGCGGCCCGGGCGGTCGAGCCCCGTTGGCCATGGAAATGGCCGCCGAAGCGGCACCTGACACAGCAGCTTTAGCAGATGCCGAACCAAATCTCGGAAATCAAAACAACTCCGGTTCGCCGGTAACTCAGGGGCCAAACGTTGAGGCAGCGGTCCGCAGTAACTTTGCTGATACTGTACTTTGGGTCGGCGCGCTTTCCACTGACAAGCAAGGCTTTGCGGAAGTTGAATTCGAAATGCCAGAAAATCTGACGGCCTGGAAAGTGAATGCCTGGGCCATGGGACACGGAACCAATGTCGGCGAAGGCCACACTGAAGTCATCACGCGAAAAGACCTGATTGTACGACTTCAAGCTCCCAGATTCTTCACTGAAACAGATAACGTTGTTATTTCAGCAAATGTTCATAACTATCTGGAAACGCAAAAACTGGTTACCACGAGGTTGGTCGTGGATGGTAAATACTTACTTCCACTCGACCAAGTCGAACGCAAGGTCAGTGTGGAAGCTAACGGGGAAACACGTGTTGACTGGGTAGTCAAAGTCAAAGGAGAAGGTGAGACAACCATTGAACTACAGGCTTTGACTGATGTCGAGTCTGATGCGGTGCAGATGTCCTTTCCGGTTTACGTACACGGCATTCTGAAAACCGAGTCCTGGGCTGGCACCATTCGTCCTGAGCAAAACAATGCCAAGCTGACATTCACGATTCCAGAGGATCGCAAGATTGAACAATCCGTTCTGGAAGTGCGCTATTCACCAACACTGGCAGCAGCGATGGTAGATGCATTGCCTTACATGCTCGACTATCCACACGGCTGTACTGAACAAACACTCAACCGCTTTCTGCCGGCTGCAATCACGCAACAAACCCTATTGAATATGGATCTGAATGTTGAGGAGATCCTCAGGAAGCGAACTAATCTTAACGCCCAGGAAATCGGTGAAGACAAAGAACGTGCTAAACAATGGCAACGTGACGATAGCAGTGCCGTGTTCAGCCAGGACGAAATGCAGAAAATCGTCAAAGCCGGTGTAACCCGTCTGACAAATATGCAGAATCCTGATGGTGGCTGGGGATGGTTTGGAGGCGGTCGCCATTATAGCTATCCACATACAACCGCTGTTGTCATTCACGGACTTCAGGTAGCGCGTCAAAATGGAGTTGCCGTGGATCTGAATGTGATCGCCCGCGGGATTAAATGGCTAACCGCTCACCAAATCGCAGAAGTTGAAAAACTGAAACGAGCTGCAACCAAGGCAATGCCATACAAGGATTCTGCAGACAACCGCGACGCTCTAATCTATATGATCCTTAGTGAAGCTGACGTAAACAACACCGAGATGCAGGACTTCCTCTATCGTGACCGTACTAAACTCTCCGTCTACGGGTTGGTAACTTTCGGCCTGGGGCTTGAAACTGTCGCTCAACAACAACGATTAACTATGGTTATTCGCAATATCGAACAGTTCCTCGTTCAGGACGAAGAGAATGAAACGGCTTACCTTGAGCTACCCGCCGGACATGCATGGTGGTACTGGCATGGCGACGAAATTGAAACCAATGCATTTTATCTAAAGCTCTTAGCACGGGTAAAACCACAAAGTCTTCAGGCCTCGCGGTTAGTAAAGTATTTACTAAACAATCGCAAACACGCTACCTACTGGAAATCGACACGGGACACGTCACTTTGTATTCAGGCTTTTGCCGAATACCTTAAAGCAACAGGGGAAGCTTCTCCGGACATGACCGTAGAAGTTTGGCTGGACGGTGAAAAACACAAGGAAGTGAAAATCAATGCCTCTAATCTGTTCTCATTTGATAACAAACTAATCATTAACGCCGAACAGGTAACCTCCGGTGAGCACACAGTTGAACTACGTCGTCAGGGAGAGGGGCCAGTTTACTTTAACGTCTACTCGACCAACTTCACACTTGAAGACTTCATTGAAAAGGCCGGGCTGGAAATCAAAGTGGAACGTCGCTACTACAAACTTGTGGCCAATCACAAAGAGATCAACGTTCCCGGAAATCGTGGACAGATTGTCCAGCAGAAAAAAGAAAACTACCGGCGAATTCCGATTGAAACCGGAGGCAAAGTCGAGAGTGGAGACATCATCGAAGTCGAACTACTTTTTGAGAGTAAAAATGACTATGAATATCTGATGTTTGAAGACCGCAAGGCTGCCGGCGTTGAACCTATTGATGTTCGTAGCGGGTGGGTTTACTCCGGACTCAGTGCATACCGCGAAATACGGGATGAAAGTGTCAATTACTTCCTGCATCGCATTAGCCGGGGGAAACACAGTTTCAGCTATCAGGTAAGAGCTGAAATTCCGGGTAAATTCTCGGCCCTGCCGACTATTGGCTATGCCATGTATGCACCGGAACTACGGGCTAACAGTAACGAGATTAAGATCGAAATCACCGACAAATAAGGCAACAAAAATAGCGGTGCGTTAGTCGTCAAGTAATTCAACCGCTTCAAAGCTTCGCCCCTCAAGCATAGCAAGACTGGCTCCGCCACCTGTACTTACGTGGGATACCTGATCGGCGAACCCAAGCTGCTGAATCGCTGCGGCACTGTCACCACCACCTATAATGCTTGTCGCCTCACTCCCGGCGATCGCTTCCGCAACGCGTTTGGTACCTGCATCAAATGGAGGCATCTCACATACTCCCATAGGACCATTCCAAACCACAACTTTTGCACCTGACAGAACAGAGGCATATTTTTCTGCTGTTTCAGGTCCAATATCCAATCCCTCAAACTCATCAGGAATCTGTCCAAATGGGAGAATTTGTTTATTGCAGTCTGAGCTAAAATCATCTCCACAATGTGTATCATCAGGCAGAACCAGTTTATCGCCCCCTTTGGCAATTAATTCAACGGCCAGCTCAATTTTGTCAGTCTCAACTAGACTTTTGCCTACACTCCCCCCTTTTGCCAGAGCGAAAGTGTAAGCCATGGCTCCACCAATAAGAACTTTGTCACAAATTCCCAAGAGGTTATCAATCACAGTAATCTTATCTGAAACTTTAGCTCCACCTAGGATGGCCACAAAAGGTCGTTGAGGATCACTAATTGCGTCTGACAGGTACCGGATTTCTTTCGCAACAAGAAAACCCACAACGCGGGGCTTACCTTCCATCGCCTGTGGCACAGCAACCATACTTGCATCGGTACGATGACAAGTACCAAAAGCATCATTGCAATAAACGTCACCAAATTCCGCCAACTGAGCAGCAAATTCACTGCAACCGCCCTTTTCACCCTCATTAAAACGCAGATTCTCCAGAACGACTACACCGCCATTGGCAAGAGCCGCGACTTTAGCAGAAGCATCTTCGCCAACGGTATCCACCGCCATATCCACATTGACACCGAGTAATTCTCTCAAGCGGGCAGCTACCGGAGTCAAACTGAAGCGATGATCGCTCGCATCACCTTGAGGACGTCCGAGATGACTCATCAACACAACTCGTCCATCACGATCCAATACGGATTTAATTGAAGGTAAAGCCATTTGGATACGTCGATCATCAGTTATCTGCAAATCATTACTCAGCGGAACATTAAAGTCGACTCGCATCAGGACTGACTTACCAGTCACATCCACCTGATCAATTGATTTCTTAGCCATTGGGTTTTTACCATCCTGTTCGTTAACTGCTCCTGAAACATTCAGCCCTAAACCTATTCTGAGGGTTCACAGCTAACTTGACCAGAGTGGTGACACAAACTGAATATCTTTTGACCTCTATTTTGCAAATTCACTTTGCCTTCGGAGCCTAAAAAACATAACATTGCACTCGCTCGGGTATTTACACAGCTAAACTCTATTGAAAGAACTTAAATGGCTGGCATCATGAATTGGTGGCAATGGATGCTGACTCTAGTAGTCGCAATCCTAGTACTCATTGCTATTCGTGACGTTACTCAGAAGAAGCACTCGATCCTTCGCAATTTTCCGCTAATTGGTCATCTGCGGTACTTATTGGAGACAATCGGACCAGAACTACGGCAATACATTGTTACCAGCAACAACGAAGAACGTCCTTTTTCCAGAGATCAGCGTCGTTGGGTTTATGCCTCGGCCAAACTACAAAACAACTATTTCGGATTCGGCACTGACAAAGATGTTGAACTCTCACCAAATCATCTGGTTATCAAACACTCGGCCTTTCCAATTTCAACACTCAGAAAGAATGAGCTTGGATATGACCCGCTGCACTCTATTCCTGCTGCCAAGGTCTTAGGACGCCACAGGGATAGAAAACACAAATTTCGTCCTGAGTCGATCGTCAACATTTCTGCGATGAGTTATGGATCCTTAAGTTCTGCTGCCGTTGAATCGATTAACCGCGGCTGCGAACAATCCCAATGCCTTCACAATACCGGCGAAGGTGGTATCAGCCCTTTTCATATGCATGGAGGAAAACTGATCTGGCAGCTTGGCACGGGTTACTTTGGTGCTCGGGCAGCAGACGGCGGATTTAGTGAAGAAAAATTCAGGCAAACACTTGAAAAGGCAGCCGGTAAAGTGAAAGCCATTGAGATCAAATTCAGTCAAGGAGCCAAGCCCGGTTTGGGAGGGATGCTACCAGGAGCGAAAGTAACTCCCGAAATCGCGAAAATACGGGGAATCCCCGTCGGTAAAGACTGTGCAAGTCCGGCATTCCACTCTGCATTCTCGAACGTTGACGAAATGCTCGATTTTATTGAAGGGCTTGCAGAGATCAGCGGGCTTCCAGTTGGCATTAAGAGTGCTGTTGGAGAGATCAGTTTTTGGGACGAATTAATTTCCCAAATGATCAGCGGCACGCGCGGCGTGGATTATATTGCGATTGACGGATCGGAGGGTGGTACAGGAGCTGCTCCACTTGCCTTTTCTGACCATGTTGCCCTACCCTTCAAACTTGGCTTCACACGAGTCTACCGACGTTTCGAGGAAGCCGGTCTGGCCGACGCAATTTTCTTCATGGGATCGGGAAAACTGGGCTTCCCCGAATCCGGCCTATTAGCCCTGTCTCTTGGCTGCGATGCTCTAAGTATTGCACGTGAACCAATGCTAGCAATCGGTTGCATTCAGGCCCAGCAATGCCATTCAGGACACTGTCCTACCGGTGTCGCCACGCAAAACAAATGGCTTATGCGTGGTTTAGACCCAACACTAAAATCTAATCGTCTGGCGAACTATCTGATCACGCTCCGCAAAGAAATTATGCAGCTCACCCATGCATGCGGGTTTGAACATCCGGCTCAAATTACCCCAAGTCAGTTTGAGATTGCGGATGCCCGCTATGGTTCACAAAACGTGGCTGACATTTTTAATTATGAAGATGACTGGGGACACCCTGCGCAAACAGACATTCAAGCTGTACTTGATGTAATGCACAATGCAGAGGAACTCCGTCGCACAGCTTAGGATCAGTCAGGATGAACGATTCTAAGATTTAATTCACCTAACTGTTTACCTTCAACATCACCCGGTGCACCGGTCATCAAGTCCGATGCCTTCTGAGTTTTAGGGAAAGCAATTACATCCCGGATGTTATCAAGCTCAGCAAATAACATTACACAGCGATCAATTCCCAACGCGATCCCTCCATGTGGTGGCGCCCCAAATTGTAACGCTTCCAACAGGAAACCAAATCGATCCGCAGCAGTCTCTTTCTCGATACCCAACAGTTCAAAGACACGCGCCTGTTCCTGCTGGTCATGAATACGGATTGTACCGCCACCCGCCTCATAACCATTGATGACAAGGTCATAAGCAACGGCCCGGGCTTTGCCGGGATCTGTGTTAAGTAGATCCATATCTTGTGGTCGCGGAGCAGTGAACGGATGGTGCATTGCTACCCAGCGATCTTCCTGATCATCAAATTCAAACATCGGGAACTCAACCACCCAGGAAAAATGCATCTCGGTGGGATCATACAGATTCAATTCGGCACCCAGCCGCTTACGCAACGCCGATAACGCTTTACAACTGACGTCGAAAGTATCAGCAATAAAAAACATAATATCGCCAACTTCGGCACCCAGTCGTTCACCAAACTCCACCAACAACTCACCAGCAAAGTTTTTAGAAATCGGTGACCAGAGTGAACCGTCTTCTTCGACGCGGAACCATGCCAGCCCTTTTGCTTCGGAATTTTGTTTAACCCATTCGGTCAAACCGTCAATATCTTTGCGCGAGTAGTTTCCGGCAGCCCCCTTGGCATTAATACCGCGAACAACACCACCGGACTCTACAGCTCCTGAAAAGACTCGGAATTCAGCCTTCGCGGCGAGGTCGGAACAATTAATCAACTCCATGCCAAACCGCAGGTCTGGTGCATCTGAACCAAATCGTTCCATGGCTTCGTCATAAGTCATACGCGGTAGAGGCAATTGCAACTCAATCCCTTTGAGTTCTTGAGCCATCTTTTGCATCAGGCCATCGATCATTCCAATCACATCGTCCTGATCGACAAAGGACATTTCAACATCTAGCTGAGTAAACTCTGGCTGGCGGTCTGCCCGCAAGTCTTCGTCCCGAAAACATCTCGCCACCTGAACGTAACGGTCGTATCCGGCGACCATCATAATTTGCTTATAGAGCTGAGGCGACTGAGGTAATGCGTAAAACTGACCGTGGTGAACACGACTCGGTACGAGATAATCTCTTGCACCTTCAGGAGTACTTCGTCCGAGAATCGGAGTTTCCACATCGATAAATTGATGCGTTTCAAAATAGTCACGCATCATTTTGATGATCTGACTTCTGAGGATCAGCGTTTCTTGCATTTCTTTGCGACGCAGGTCAAGATAGCGATACTTTAATCGCAAATCCTCACCGGGCAATTCCTGCTGAGACGGTGTAAATGGAGGAGTTTCACTCTTGTTGAAAACCTGTAATTCCGTGACTCGCAGTTCGACGACTCCCGTAGGCAGCTTTTCATTAATCGTGCCCTCAGGACGTTCTGCGACTCCGCCAATTACCTTAATGACGTCTTCATTACGTAATCCACTACCTGAATCGACTAAGCCGCTTTCAGGTCCAAAAACGATCTGAGTTTTACCGTATCGGTCACGAAGATCAATAAAAACAGCTCCCCCATGGTCCCGGGAACTGTCTCCCCAGCCACAAAGTGTAACTTCCTGACCGATATTCTCTGATCGCAATTCACCACAGGTATGAGTACGAAACAACGCGATTTCCTTCAATTTCTTAATGAATAACTACTTACTGAGAAGCATCTTGGTTTCTAACCAAACAAGTATTTTACTTTGCATTGCTAAGATAGAAAAGACAGCATTAATAGCCTTATTCGACCTGTTCGAACTATTCGACCTGTTCGACCAAAGCTAAAACAGATTCGACCACCCGCTCAGCCGACATTTCATTCGTCATACTAATCTGCCTGCACTCGGGAAATCCTCGAAACCAGGTCTCCTGCCGTCGAGCAAATCGACGTGTATGATAGACAACCTGCTGTTTCGTTTCATCTAAACTTCGCTCACCCTGCAGATGTTCAACCACCTCACGATAGCCGACCGCCTGCAAAGCCGTTCGTCCTAATTGCTGACAGGACTTCAACAACCGTTCCACTTCATTAACCAATCCTGCCTCAAACATCGCTTCAACACGATCTTCAATGCGTTGATGGAGTATTTCCCGCGGCCAGCTTAATTGAAATACATATTGTTTACCCAACTTGTTTCGATTTTCGAACTCCTGTTGCTGATGACTGATCGGTTCCCCGGTCAGATGATAAACTTCCAAAGCCCGAGTAACTCGACGAATGTCATTTGGATGAAACTTGTGTGCTGAAATGGGATCGACCATTGCAAGCTGGCGGTGCAATGCTTGGGTACCATGCAATTCCACTTGTTGCTCGACTTGCTGACGAAATTCCCAATCTGCAGCAGGTCCGCCAAAAATACCTCGCAATAACACTTTTAGATACATCGGCGTGCCGCCAACAAACAGTACTTTTTTTCCCCGTTGAGTAATCTCGCTGACAATACGATGTGCTCGGGTCAGGTATTCAGCAACACTGAAAGGTTCGTTGGGTTCGAGAATGTCAATCATGTGGTGTGTGACACGCTGACGTTCTTGCTGCGTTGGCTTGGCAGTACCTATATCCATGCCCCGATAGATTGCCATCGAGTCCAATGAAATAATTTCAGCCTCAATTCGTTCGGCCAAGGCCAGCCCAGCAGCCGTTTTCCCACTGGCTGTGGGACCGGTTAAAAACCAACAATTGTCATCAATTGCTGCAATTGGATCTCGAGTTTGCTCCGTCATAATTGATACAACTCCACAAATTGGCCCTTCTCCGGCCTACTTCACTGACTCTTTATATCGCTCAGGTCTACGGCGATTGTCAGAGCCGGCGTACGAGTCTACGATAAACGCTTAGTAGCAAACACATTATTTCATCGTGGTTTCAAATTTGTCTCCTGTAAAGGGGGAAGAATTCATTGAATGCAACAAGTCAGGTCCTAAATCAACTCATGGCGGTCATCGATGATCGTCGACAGAATCCTCCGGACAAATCCTATACAACGAAGCTTTTTGATGGTGGGAATGCACTGATCGGTAAAAAGATTCTGGAGGAAGCTGACGAGGTTGTTGAGGCAGCCGGTGAATCAGGACAGGAAGGTCGCGATCATCTTATTTATGAAGTTGCCGACCTGCTGTATCACCTGATGGTTCTTCTGGGACACCATGAAATCCATATCAATGAAATAGAAGCCGAACTAGGACGCCGTTTTGGTGTTTCAGGCATCGATGAAAAAGCAGCACGCAGTAAATAGATCAACCACTGAATTTTTTGAGACCAGACATGACTAACCTCCGTATTGGATTACCCAGCAAAGGCCGACTTTCAGATCGGGCGGGCGAGCTTCTTAGAGAGGCTGGAATCAAATTCCGCCGGCAGAACCGATCGTTATTTGCAAAAGTGTCTGACCTTCCAATTGAAATCATTTTCCTTCGAACAGACGATATTCCTGTACTCTGTGCTGAAGGAGCGATCGACATGGGTATTACAGGTTCTGATTTGGTCATGGAAGCAGAGGCTGATATTGATACTCGTCTATCTTTAGGCGTTGGTAAATGCAGACTGGCCGTTTGTGTTCCGGAATCTATGGAGATTAATGAACCGTCCGACCTAAACGGTTTGAGAATTGCCACCAGTTTTACGAATGTTACCAAAAGCTATCTGGAACAACATAATGCCAGCGCACATATCGTGCCACTGACAGGTTCTGTTGAAATCATGATTACTCTGGGAATTGCTGATGCGATTGTCGACTTAGTCGAAACAGGTTCAACGCTAGCTGCCAACCGACTCAAGATTTCACACGAAATCGGACACTACGAAACCGTCCTGATTCAAAACAAAGAACAGCGTCATCCGGAACTTGCTGACCGAATCGTGCGTAGACTGGAAGGCGTCGTTATTGCTCGAGGATACTCATTATTGGAATACAACATTCCACGTGAACACCTGTCAGCAGCAGAACACATTACGCCCGGATTCAAATCGCCTACAATTACCTCACTCGAGGATAGCGATTGGTGCGCCGTACGAGTGATGGTTAAGACCAAAGAGGTGACATCCGTCATGGATCAGCTGGAAGAACTCGGGGCTTCAGCAATTTTAGAAACCCCGATCAATAATTGTCGACTATAAACTAACAGACTCAGCTTGAGCCAGATTTATTAGCAGCTGTGACTCCAGAGAGCTCTGAGAATTAACCGGCACCGCCAGTACTCTGGATGTCGAACCCTGATTAAGAAATCCAAATCGGTTCTCCAACCCAAGAGCGAATGCGGCATTGGTTGTCGCCATTTCCAATAGCGGCAGCAAATTTAGCTGAGAATACTTTTCTGCGACAAATTGCAGTTCGGCTACTAAAGAAAGATCAGGATTGGATGCTCTTGAATCCGTACCAAGACATACCCGAACCCCACATTCCAACATCGACTCTAAACGGTAACGCTCATGCCCGAACCAGGCATGCGTTCGAGGGCAATAACAAACAGTAACTCGATCCCTCACCGTTCCCAAAAACGGATGCAACTCCGCGCTTAAATAATTACCATGCACCAGTAACGCCCGCCAACTGGTAGCTAACATCTGAACATAATCCAAATAAGATACCGATTCGGGTATTGCTGAATCTTCCCACATCCCGAGCCGGCCAAGCATATCCCGCAGCACTCCGCTACGAGTTGCAATTAACTCACCTTCCTCTTTTGTTTCAGCCAGATGCATAACACAGGGAACACTGTACTGTCGGCTGAGGTCACAAAGGCTGCGCAACTGATCCCAATGAACGGTGTAAGGAGCATGTGGACTAATACCGACAGCAACACCACCATTGCGTAATCTGCAAAGATAAGATTCCACATCGGCCGTTGTCCGCGAGACCGCAGCAGCGGAGAAATTGATAACCTCACGCAGAGAGACAACTTCCATCTCGCTACCAGCATAGCAATCAACCAGTTCCCAGTTCGTCGTAATTTCTCCTAAAGCGATTACGCCCGCCTTCTCGGATTCCTGCAAGCCTGATTCTACAGCCGTCCCAATAGAGAATGCTGCATTGCCTGCCTGCGAACGACGATAGCGCATCACTTCGCCAATCCATTGATCAAACGGTGCGGTAGGATTACCTAGTGGCTTGGCCACGGCACTAAATTCCAAGTGGGTATGAGCGTTAATCAGCCCCGGCAACAAAGCCACATCACCAAGCTCCTTAACTTTAACTCCAGTCGGACGCTCTGCATGAAGAGCAATGACAGTATCACCCGCTACTTCAACACATCCGTTTTCGAGAATCGGGGACGTAATTGGTACGATCCACCGTGCGGCATAAAATTTATTGGACATAGGGGAACCGGTCCGAAATCAACTTATGTTTATCCGGGCGAGTTTTCAAATGTATGACATATAACAACAATAGAGCCACGAACCCGCCAACAACGGCCACCACCGGGGAATACATCAGCTGACCTTCATATTCGGTCATCAATACCGCCACTTGCTCATGGTCTGCATTCTGCGAAAACATGTAGGTAATCCCGTTATGCAGGACATGCATGATAATGGTTGGCAACAAACTACCAGCACGTACGGCGACGTAGCCCAACAATAATCCGATAGCAAAGGCATTAATCGACTGCTGTAAAATACCATGGGTGATGCCAAAAAATGCTGCCGAGACAAAAATTGCAGAAGACGCTTTAGCATTCTTTTGTAGTCCGGTCAGGATGACACCACGAAACGCTAGTTCTTCAAAGATTCCCGGCACCACAGCAATAGCTAGCAACATAGCCCACCAGGGAGCACCGCTCATAATTTGCTCTACAGGAGCTAGTGCTGCATTCATACCAGGGCTGATTGGATAAATCTTTTCAATGCCTATACCCATCCATAACACAACCGGATGCAGAAACAACGGAAGTACGATGGCAAGCAATATAATCAGACCATTGGGTTTTTGGATTTTCAAACTAGCCAGTGGATTTCTGGTAAAAATAATGGCGACAAGTATTGCAGGCATACCGACAGTCAGAATCAAAGCAAGGCTGTTATCGATAACAAAATCCTGCCAGCTTTCTGGTACAGTTGCCGCAGCATTAGCAACATATCGCAACATTAAAATACTGAAGGCCACAAAAATCGCCATTCCCCCTGTTGGCAATAACGGTTTATTCCTGATCAGCTGACGCAACCATAATCGCAAATCCCACTTTTCGCTTTCGCGAAACAGAACTGCCTCACTATTAAATTGAAATGTGGCCCAACGCACTGCTAAATAGCAACAAAATGCGCTGCTTGCCATCACTGGCAATGCATAACGAATTGCCACATCAAACTGAGACTCCACCAGATTGCGAAGAAGTAATGCCGAGCCTGATACGGGAATTAGACTCGTGCCCAGGTTTAATTCAACATTTGGCAAAATACTGATCATCGAAAGCGGCAAAGCCAGCATCATCAAAGGCATCATATAGTACTGGCCTTCTTTGCTGCTACGAGCGAATGTCGCTGCTGCCAGCGACAAAGCACTAAACATGGCCACCAGCGGAATTAACACAACGAGGCTCCAAAGAATACTCCAGCCGGGAAACACCCCCAATTTCGCATGTAATTCGCTTCCGACCGGCATCACCTTAGCCACCATGAATACACCCGTAAATGCGATGGCCACCAAATTTGCCAGGGATGTCGCAAAGCTAAAAACCATAACGGTCAAAAGCTTTCCCGTCACGATTTCAACTCGTTTCGCCGGTCCGCACAGTAATGTCTCAAGCGTCCCACGTTCTTTTTCACCTGCACACAAATCCACTGCCGGATAAAATGCGCCGGTCAGTGTCCACAGCAGGAGCATAATCGGGATCAGACTAGCCCAAAATTCTGCAGCCTGACTTTCTTGCGGAGCGATATCCTGAGTTTCAAAGGAAATCGGAGTGGCAACCCCAAGTGGTAGTTCACCCAATTCAAACAGTCGCTTACGAACCTTTTCTTCCCATCCTTCTAACAGGCTCGAAATTCGAGAACGTGCAATCTTGGATTTATCCACTACCGAGTTAAACACAATCAATGGCCCCGGTAGATCGCCATGTTGTCGCTGTAGTTCTGTTTCACCGCGCACTACCTTCTGTAAATAAGACAAATATTCACCGAATTCCGGAGTCAGCACCAATGCAGCATCGAACTCCTTACTATCAAGACGTTGCTGCAGAGATTCCTTAACGCCATCGATAGTGGCATTTTCAGGAAAGGCTTCCGGAGCTAGCTCAAGCAATGATTCCGTGATGCTGTAATTATCTTTATCCTTTTGGGATCCTGTTAGCAACGCCGGAAGACCGGCATATTGAAAGTCTCCTACAATGACGATCTTACTGGTGCTCTGCGTAATAAATTGGGCAGCCTGCATAAGAACCAATCCCAGAACCGGATAAATCAGCACTGGCAACAGGACTGTAGTAAAAATCGTACGTCGGTCCCTCAGTTGACCCAATAATTCACGAATGAACAGCCTTTTCACATTGCGCCAGTTCATGCTTGGCCCTCCGTCTGCATTTGCTGCTCAATCAAATCAAAGAAAACATCTTCAAGGTCTGTTTTTTTATATCGCTCCCGCAATTCTCCCTGACTTCCCTCACACAATATTTTTCCGTTATGCATGATCGCTATTTGGTCACAGACCCGTTCCACTTCACGCATATGATGTGTGGAATACAGAATGCACTTACCCTGCTCTCTGAGATCAAGGACGGTGTTTTGCAGCGACCTTCCAACCAACACATCAAGTCCAACGGTGGCCTCATCAAAGATCAGAACAGGCGGATTATGGATGATTGCTCTGGCAATCGAGACTTTCTGTTTCATGCCCGTGGACATCCGACCGCCGGTAACTTCAAGAAAGTCGGTCATCTGAAGTTGCTGATAAACGAGCTGAGCTCGTTGCTGCATCTCATCTTCCGGCATACCATGCAAACGCCCGAAAAATTCGACCATTTCACGAGCCGACATTCTGTCGTAATTGGACGTATTGTTGGAGACAAACCCGATACTTCGACGAACCATTTCAGCTTCAGTTTCCACATCAAATCCGGCGACTGTTGCCTTTCCCGAGGTGGGTTTTAGAAGAGTTGCAAGTGTACGCAAGATCGTCGTCTTGCCGGCTCCGTTTGGTCCTAACAGGCCGTAGATTCTTCCGGGTTCACATCGAAAACTTACGCCATCGACAGCTAGAACCTGATCTTGTTCTAGGTCAGGATAGCTTTTGCGAAGATTATCGACGACGATCATAATCGTCCCTTCTCTGCGGAGTTCTGCTCAATTGGCTATCACGTGGATAATTGAACCAACGGCGCCTGCTGTTGCTCGATCCGTCTACGCACCCATTGCTGATTAGCCTCAACAGCCTGTTTTTCATGCAATGCGTCCATCAATTCGTAATGTACATTCCGCTGGCGGGGTGTATAGCCCAACTCGGAAATCGAATCTCTGATTTGATCCAGTGTTAAATAATGGACGGTACCAGCCTCTGCAACGACGTTTTCTTCAATCATTAGGCTTCCCATGTCATTCGCTCCGTAAAGCAATGCCAGTTGACCAATCTTAAGTCCCTGAGTTACCCAACTGGACTGAATGTTATCAATATTGTCCAGATAAAGCCTCGAAATCGCCTGCACTTTGAGGTACTCGTACGAACCGAGCGGTTGAATGTCAGACATTGGTGTATTGTCCGGCTGGAACGTCCAAGAAATAAATGCGGTGAAGCCTCCCGTCTCATCCTGCAACTGACGAATTCGCTCTAGATGCTCAATGCGTTCTTCCAGCGTCTCAATGTGACCATACATCATCGTCGCACTGGATCGACCTCCCATATGATGCCAAACCCGCATCACATTGAGCCAGTTATCTGCATCGACCTTCCCCCGGGTCATACCGCGTCGTACGCGATCTACCAGAATTTCAGCACCACCACCGGGGATACTGCCTAACCCTGCCGCCTTCAACCGCTTCAGCACCTCTTCAATACTGATTCGATTTATTTTGGTGAAATGATACAACTCTGGCGGGCTGAATCCATGAATATTAACCTGTGGAAATTGCTCTTTAATATCGCGACACAGTTGTTCATACCAATCAAGCTTGTACTTATGGTGCAAGCCGCCCTGCATCAGAATTTGATCACCTCCCAGTGCAACCGTCTCTTCAATTTTCTTTAGCAGCTCTTGTCGCTCAAGAACCCAGCCTTCCTGACTATTAGGCCGCCGATAGAAGGCACAAAAATCACAGATCGCCGAGCAGATATTGGTGTAGTTAATATTACGGTCAATGTTGTAGGTTCGATACGGATCGGGATGCATTCTCTGCGTTACAGCATTAGCAGCTTTACCAATAGCACCTAGATCGTGCGACTTCATCAATGCAAGCCCTTGTTCAGGAGTAATACGTTCTCCTGAAACTGCCTTTTCTAGAATTGGTGTAATATCAGTCATCGATTCAAATACTAGCCGTTTTGTGAAACCGCTGACAATTCGTCAACAAATTCGCGGAACAGTTCCTGCCCCTGCTGTTCCTGCTTGCCTAAATAAAAGTATAGATTATCTCTTAAGTAGACTTCACATTGTTGTTGCGAAATTCCTAACTCTGCAGCATGTCTGGCAGCTATCTTAGCCAGATTCCTTACACCTTCATCCCGAGCTGCAGACATTGCGGATTCGATAGGCGTCAGATCGAAGTCAAGGTCAGCGCGGGCTGTCCACATAGCAAACACAAATGGAAGTCCTGTCCAATCAACCCATGCTTGCCCAAGATCCCAAGTTTCTTGGAAGTCCGATTTATCTACGTGCATCGCTCGGTCACCAATAATCAGCATGGCATCCGTATCCAACTGAGTCAGATCACTCCCAATTGGAAACGGGTGGAGTTCCGGTACAATTCCCAAGCGTTTCCTGAGTAGAATCTGCACCAGAGCTGCACTGGTGCGGGAACCTTCATCTAATGCCAGTGTCTTGATATCAGCCGAATTACACCGGCTTAACAGCGAGACGCTATAAACTTCACCACGACAGGCGATACATGCATCGGATACGATCCGGTAATCTGGATCCTGAAAGTATTCGACTGTGGGGATCAATGCCACGTCCAATTCACCGTTTGCCAGATCATCGGCCAACCGACTGGGAAGATCAAAAACAATCTCTGTATCAGGCAGACGCTGAGCTAACCCGTATACCAGTGGCTTGGTATTCAGGTAAGAAACAGCCCCAATTCTAACTGGTCGATCCATCGAGGACTTACCTTCAGTCTTCTCTATTATTCAGATGGGTTGGAAACGACGTCGACGAAACGGCCGTCGATGCACTTGTCTTTTATTATATCCACCAAACTTTTTATTAGAACCGCACAGACCCCCGGTTGCTTCACAGCATTCACAGAATTTTATTGATCTAATCCTTTATGAAGCATAATACCGGCCGCAGTCCAGGTGGCCGGAAGCGGAGCCTGCATGTCCACATATTCGTCAATCATGGGATGTCGGATCTTCAGCCGGCGTGAATGCAAAGCAATACAACGGCGACGTTCATCTTCATGATGTTCACCAAATTTCAACATCGAGCCATATAATGAGTCACCAATAATGGGATAACCGCGGCTTCCACACTGCAGTCTAATCTGATGAGTTCTGCCGGTTTCCAGTTCAATGGCAAGCCAGGTTTTGTCAGCCTTACGTTTTAATACACGATAATGCAAAATCGCCTGTTTTGCCTGTTCAGCCGACTTATCGCAAATCTCACTTCGAGCTTCCCCGGGAACTTTGCGCATAAAATCGATGAACGTTCCCTGATCTCCATCCACCTCCCCTTCAACACAGGCCCAGTATTCCTTTTCAACTAGACGCTGCTCGAATTGATTGGAAATACGTTTTGCAGCCCGCTGATGAAGTGCAAAGACCATCACCCCGGTAACCGGCCGATCGAGTCTATGCGGCACAGCCAGATAAACACGGCCGGGTTTTTCATCTCGTATTCGAATAAATTTTTTTAAACGCATTTCGACACTGTCAATGTGTGGCGGAGCCTGCGTAAGCAGACCTCCGGGTTTATTAATCATCAGACAGGGTCCCTGTTGATACAGGATTCGCACATCACCTAACAGATCTTCCATTGATAAGATCTAGCCTTCCAAGAAACAACGCCGATCATCACAAGTTGATGATCGGCGTTGTTGAACAGACGTTACTCCGACGAACACCTAGCGGGTCACCGAATCTCATAAACTTAAACCTGCCCAGCAGCAGGAACTTCAAATGGTTTTCGGTATTCCCGAGACAACAGGTGACTTGCTTTTTCGTTACCCACAATGGATTCGTCTTCCGGATTAATTTCCAGCAGTTCACCAAACGAGAACGGCGTTTTAGAATAGTCAACGTTGTTATCATTCCCGTGTGCCAACGTACGCTGAAACGTATCGTGGACATTATCCTGAGAAATATGTTTATCAAGTGCTTCTTTCGCTTTATCGATATCGAGATTTCCACCACAATTAAGTGAAATGTTACCCAGGTGACAAAGAGCACTTGAGAGATGACCTTCTTCGATGTCAGCATTCAGCACTTTATGGTCACGCTTACGTACAGCTGCCACGAAGTTGGCAAAGTGATCACCACCGCCAGAGAAGGACTTAATCTGGTTACCATCTTTATCAAAGGCTGTACCATTATGGTACGAAGGACAAACGGCATAACCTTCCGTACCTTCAAAAATCACTCCAATCTTTGCTCCTTTATAAGCAGCCGTTTCCAGGCCGCGTACTTCAAAGATCAAAGATTTTTCGCCATAGCCGTGAGAGACAACCTGAGTATTGGCTGTTTCGCCGGCGTCAAGATAGCCAAAGCGTCCACCGTAACTCAATGTTGAGATACAGAGGTGATCAATCCCCAACCCCCAGCGAGCGATATCCATTTGATGGATACCCTGATTGCCAAGGTCACCATTACCGTAATCCCACTGCCAGTGCCAGTCATAATGAAACTGTGGCCGCGATACCGTTTTCTCCGGTGCAGGTCCCAACCACAAATCATAATTAACGTTTTTAGGCGCATCATAAGAGCCACGTTCACCAATCGCATTGCGCCGTTTATAGCACAAACCACGAGCAACCTTAACTTCACCGATTCCACCACCTTGCACGAAGTCGATAAGCGTCCGCATGCCGGGGTTTGATCGCGACTGAGTTCCAGTCTGGCAGATACGATTGTATTTACGTGCAGCTTCGACGATCCGCCGACCTTCGGATACGTTATGACTGACTGGCTTTTCAACGTAGACGTCTTTACCAGCCTGTATAGCCCAGATCGCACCTAAGGCATGCCAGTGATTTGGTGTGGCGATACTGACAATATCGACACGATCATCCTCTAATACCTTGCGAATATCTTCTTCAAACTTGGGAACTTTACCACCCTGGCGTTTTCCAACTTCTTCCGCCCGACGACCACCAACATCACGGTCAGCGTCACAAATATAAAGAATTTCAGTATCCTGACGTCCTGCAAATGCGCCGATATGACTTCCGCCACGCCCTCGTACACCTACCACAGCAACACCAAGTTTTTCATTGGGGCTCTTGCTCTGTGTTTCCTGAGCCGTAACGATAGCCGGAGTTGTTGCTGCTGCAGCAGTTGCTGCGGCCAACATAGATTCTTCAAGAAACTGACGACGATTTTTAATTCCCATGCCATTCTCCATTTAAGCAATTCTGAAACAGTCAAACACCGGTCCAGCTAAGGATAATTTATTGCATCACTTGAATGACGTTTCAGACACGAAAACAGCAAGCAAGCAATGCTTATTTCTTGTCTACACTATACCACATCCAAAAACAGATTACTTAAACCGGTTTGGAGTGATAAAAGATTTGGATTAATCAGCATTTGCGGCCTGCAGAACAGCTTCCCAGTACTTTTGCGCTGCAACATAGTATCTCAAAACGTCCTGACGCTGCTGAAGATTCTCAACTTGCACCAACTGCTGCCGCTCTTTTAACCAGTCAATAAAAAACTGAGTTGCCGTTTTACTGATGCGACGAGCCCCGTCTATTTCGACGTAAAATGGTCCGGAACAAGCCAGACGATAGGTTTTGGGATTCGTCGTAACAGCCCGAATCAACAGCCAACCACTCTCCTCAAATTCTACTTCCGGTAACCTGCCTCCCCTTTTGGCATATTCATCAAGGGGAATATTCTCGATAACCAGACCGTCACGAACGATCTCCAAATATTCCACCTTATCCTGCACAGACAAATTCAAGGTTGCCTGTAACGTTACGCTTTGACCTTGTTCGGCCGTAAATACGTGTCCCGGCAACTTGCCGTTAACCAACGGGCGCATCAGTGGACCATTAGTGACCACCACCTTACCCTGTTTCAGATTCTGCCACCACAGATCCCAACTGAAGTCTTCACCGCAATACACATAGACGCGATTGTAGCCAACCGGATTATCAACGACGCCTGAGGCAGAGCCTGCCGAAGGGGCAATGCGATGTCCCGTATTTAAGATTTGGTAGTAAAGCTCCTGAGACCATTTACCATTACCGTGAACGCCGGGAAACCGATTCGCGTCCCGTTTTTTTCCCCATGCTTCATTGGGCAGCATCTTACTGCGCTGCATATGGTTGTTAAGCAATCCAATCGAATCAACCATTCCGCTGGCAATCCACAACGGGGTATCCCACCAGAACGGTTTTTCAATATCAACATGCACCCGCGGAATTTTCCTAATGGGTATTAAGTACTGCATGGATGATGGATAATGATTTGTTGCGGCGGTTATATCGAAAACTTCAGGCATCCTGTGGAATAACAAGGCTCCTCCATCACGTTCATCCTCTCCGCTAAGTACGTGCATAAATCGTTTCTGATCGACCATCTGCAAAGGAACTTCCGGTAGCGCACGGTCAGCCCACAAATTATTTTGATTCCACCAGGTAATCACAGGAGCCACATAAAGATCTTCGGCCTTCATCAATAACGGTACATCCTTCAGATCTCGGCGTATATGCAGGTCACCCGCATACCAGCCTTCCTGCGACATATCCAGTATGCGTTTGAGCGGAATCACCTTGGAAACACGAGCTCCAGGTAACATGCGGAATTTACCCTCGTGAATACGGTATTCAGGCCCCCGTTCAATTTCGAAATAATAATCCCCGGGCGATACTCGCAAACGAACTTTACCATTGCATACAAAATGATCGTGCCAGTATGGCAATGTCGGCGGCCGCACAAATTTGCCGGTTGAATCTCTTAGGTGAATTCTTGCAGGAATCTGTTCTTTAGATTCTGAGTCCACAATCTGAAAATCAATCACACCTACCTGTGCCATCGCAAATTGCTGACCTAATAGCAGCAATACAAAGACAAGCCCAACAAATGATCTGCGAAACATGAACCACCTTTCCGACAATAAATTCGCCAAGTGCTCGATTAATACGTATCAAAATCCCCTTAAGAGTAAAGAAATCAGAAATCCAAGGCATTACCGATTTACCCACAAAAAACGACTTACTTACAGGTAACCACGCTTGTTGTTAAAATTCGAGTATGAGGAACAATTGAACAGGCATTCATTAAATAACTCGCATTAAGCATGAGCACTGACTATTACAATACGCTGGGTATTAACCGAAACGCTTCGGATAAAGAAATCCAAAAAGCGTATCGTGACCTTGCGCGAAAGTATCATCCGGATATGAATCCCGGAGATAACTCAGCCAAACAAAAATTTCAGGAAGTACAGCACGCCTACGATGTTCTATCAGACGAGCAAAAGCGCGCTCAATATGATCAATTCGGTGCTGGTTTTGAACAAGCTGGCGGCGGAAGAAGCCCGTTTGCCGGGCGAGGTGATGTGGATCTCGAATCAATCTTCGGCGGTATGGGAAGCGGTGGAGGTTTTGAACAGTTTTTCAATTTTGGTGGTGGTCAACATCGACCTCGGCCGCGTCAGGGTCAGGATCTGGAACTTTCACAAGACATCCCATTTGCAACTGCCGTCACCGGTGGTCAGTTCACTGTAAATGGGATAGCTCCTGACGGAAAACGTAAACCGGTGACCGTCAAAGTGCCGGCTGGTATTAAACAAGGAAAAAAGATCCGCGTTCGCGGATATGGGCAACCCGGCCAGGCGGGAGGACCGAACGGTGACCTGATGATCAAAGTAAACATTTGTGATCATCCTAATTACAAAAGATCCGGACGCGATCTGGAACTCGAAGTTCCTGTAACTTTGGCCGAAGCGTTACGTGGAACAACAATTGAAATCCCAACTCCCTACAGTACGATCGAATTAAAGATTCCACCCGGAATACAAAGCGGTAAAAAAATTCGTGTGCCTAAACATGGCGTTTCACATAAATCGGGTCGCGGTAACCTGTATGTCACCATCCAAATCACGATCCCTGAATTCATTCCCGAATCACTTACCAAAGAAATTGAATCCTTGGAACAACCCAGTCCTCGTGAAAAACTCAGTTGGTAGGTAGTATGTCAAATTCACTCACATTCCCGAAAAGCCTGCGGCTGAGAACGCCTGAAGAATTCTCGGCAGTTTATGCCAGTGGTGTGTTCGCAGCAGATAAAGTGTTGGTTATTAATCTCAAGGCTAACCGGAAAAATTCCAGCCGCATGGGACTTTCGATTCCCAAGAAAACAGGAAACTCACCGGTGCGTAATCAATGGAAACGATATTGCAGGGAAGCTTTCCGCACGCAGCAAAACAAACTGCCCAGAGGCATCGATTTCATTATTCGCCCACGCAAAGGTGCGATTGCCAATGCCGGATCTATCAGAAAGTCACTGGTGAACCTGCTTGAACGTGGAAAAAAGAAACTGGAGCAGTAGCAATGCGGGCTGTCATCGACCTGTTTCTGTTAATACGCAAATCTTTTGCAGAGCTTTTGATTAGCTGCGTGCGGCTATACCAGATATTTCTAAGCCCTATTTTTGGCCAGAGTTGCCGTTTTACACCAACTTGCAGTAATTACTACATACAAGCAGTTCGAAAACACGGCCCCATCAAAGGATCATTTAAGGGTGCATGGAGAATTTGTCGCTGCAATCCCTGGGGCGGCTCTGGTCAAGACCCTCCATAACAAGCAAATAATACTCAATCGGCCATATCTGTCTGCCTGCTTCTCTATTGACCCAATTTAGCGAATTCCCTTATTTTTAAGTTTGGTTTGTCTTGCAATCTGCCAGCACTTTAGCGTTGCAAGCAGAAATTTTGTACGCAAATGGATTTGCGTTTAGGAGTAATTGAGGCATGAAGCCCGCTTTGCAACTGAAAACATCCTTCAATTGGAACATTTCCTGCCTATTATTGGCATCAATCCTGCTAACCGGATGCAGTCTAACTGATAGTTTACCCGGCTCCAAGCAGTTGAAAGATCTCATTCCCGGCGGAGAAGATGACCAAAAGCCGCCATTAACTGTTGGTGACTTAACGGTCCCTAACGGTATGAATTACCTGAAAGTTGAAAGTATTGGATTAGTGACCGGTCTGAATAACACCGGCAGCACTCCACCATCTGGCATGCATCGTCAAATGCTGATTGATGAAATGCAAACTCATGACGTTGAGAATCCCAACGCATTACTGAGTTCGCCACGTACATCGCTCGTAATGCTACGAGGATACTTACCACCTGGCGTACGCAAGGGTGATGCCTTTGATATCGAAATTCGTCTGCCAGCTCACTCTCAAACCTCAAGCCTACGTTACGGTTTTCTTCTGCGATCACGAATGCGTGAGCTTGCCGTTCTTAATCAAAACTTACGCACCGGTCATGTCGCAGCACTATCCGAAGGATCTGTTCTTGTGCACTCGTTATTCCGCGGAGAGGCTGACAATACAAATAGTCGTTCCGGCATCATCCTGGGGGGCGGCATTTCCCATATGGATCGTCCACTTGGTCTGTTGATCAAGACAAAATACAGCTCCATCCGAACAGCGACTCGTCTGGCAGCCGCAATCAACCAACGTTTTCTACAATACACCGACGAGAACAGCAAAGGTGTTGCTAATGCCAAAAGTGATAACTATGTTGAGCTGGTTGTGCATGAAAGCTATCGCCATAATGTATCTCGTTATATGAACGTGGTTCGCAGTATTGCCGTTGGCGAATCTGACCTTGCCAGCCATGAACGCAAAGAACTCCTGTTAGCGAAACTGCTTGAACCGACGACTGCTGCTGAAGCGGCAATGCAACTGGAGGCGATCGGAACCGAATCGATTCCAACACTCAAACAGGGGCTTACAAGTGACGATCCGGAAGTCCGTTTTTATTCGGCCGAATCACTTGCTTATCTCGATGAACCGGACGCCGCACCGGCTCTCAGTCGACTGGCATCTCAGCACATAGCATTTCGCTGGCACGCAATGACCGCGCTGGCCGGGATGGATCATGTAAATGCACTGGATGCCATTACCGAACTACTTAATTCAGAAAGTGCTGAAACACGAGTCGGTGCCTTCCGAGCTTTATGGACGCGTAACCCCAATTCACCCCTGGTAAACGGTCGCAAGTTTAGCGATTTCAATTTCCATCAAGTGGAAACCACTGCTTATCCACTTGTCCATATTGCCATGTCTAAACGTCCGGAACTGATCGCATTTGGAAATGACATCCACATCAACCCGGTCGACCATGTCTTTGCTGGCAAGGAGATTATCGTCAAGAACAAAGGAGATGGTCAGTTACAAATCAGCCGTTTTTCACCCGATCGTGCAGATCGTTATGCCACATCCACAACAAAGCTTTCTGATGTGATTCGGGCAATCTCTGAGGTTGACGGAAATTATTCCGATATCGTTGACATGCTTCAGACCCTAAAGAAAGTTGATGCGATTAACGCCCGTGTGCTGGTTGGCGCCCGCCCACGTCCGGTCTGGAATTACAACCGCAACTCAAACGCCGGCGCAAATGAACAAACTACAGATTTTAATATCACAAACCCTATTCCGGAACTTTACTTTGACCGTTTGGCGGAGACCGAAGCAGAAGCTGTGAAACGTAATCATACCCGCGCCGAAGCCGTCAATTCGAATCGTTCAAAAGAGAATACCGACTCCAACGGTTTCTTTGACAAAGTACAATCGGCCATTCCCGGCCTTTAATTTTTAACCCACAGGCAAACTGATTAGATGCTAAAAGCGCTGGAATTAACCGGCTTTAAGAGCTTCGCCGATAAAACGCGATTTGAATTCCCCGAGGGGATTACAGTCGTTGTCGGCCCTAACGGTTCCGGGAAATCGAATGTTGTTGATGCTGTAAAATGGGTTCTAGGAACCACCAGTGCCAAAAGCCTTCGCGGAAAAGAAATGGCTGATGTAATTTTCAAGAGTCCCAATCAGTCAACCCGGCGTGATATCAACAGCGCTGAAGCCACAATCATCTTCGATAACTCCGCTCGCGTACTGCCACTTGAACAGGACGAAGTTCGGGTCACCCGCAGAGTTTATCGCAGCGGCGAGGGTGAATACATGATTAATGATGAACCGTGCCGTCTCAAAGATATTAAAAACCTGATTCGCGGGACAGGTATTGGTGCAGATGCCTACAGTATCATTGAGCAGGGCAAGGTTGCACGGATGTTGGAAGCATCCAGTAAAGACCGTCGGCAGATCTTTGAGGAAGCAGCCGGTATCAGTCGGTTCAAGGCAAAAAAACTGGAGACTCTGCGACGACTTGATCGTGTCGATCAAAATTTATTGCGACTTTCGGACATCGTCGATGAAGTCGAAGGAAGATTGAAAGCCGTCCGCAATCAAGCCACCAAAGCTCGTCGTTACAAAGAATACAGCGACAGACTGCAACAATTGCGTACGCAGATCGGACTCGCACAATGGCGACAGCTTCGCGAAAGCATCCGTATTTATGATGACCAGATCGAAGAGGTTGAAACACAATCCAACGAGCTCAATCTGCAACTCGATCAAAGCACTAACACCATTGCTGAATTTGATTCTCAGCTGGAACGACTAACCGGTGATCTTCAGGGTCAAGACGAACTTTCCGCAGCTGTGCGCGAAAAGATTGCCGAGTTCGTAACAACGCAAACTGTCCAGACTCAGCGTCTCGATGAGCTCGCGAGTGAAATAGCAAGGCACCGAATTCAGCTTTCTATCACGCAATCCGGGGTTGGGGGGATCGAGAATCGACTGTCTAACACCAACACCGAACTCGACGATTCCCGTAGTGCACTTAAAAAAACGCAACAAGACCTTGAGCTGGTTGAAAGCAGGCAGCAAACACTACAGTCACAGTTTAAACAACTACAATCTGATACCGAGAGGCAGCGTGCTGAGCAGGTAACGGCAACCAGAAAGGTCAGTCAGGCTCAGGCTGATTACAACCAGCTTGCAGCACAAGTTGATAATTTTACAGAGCAAATAGAATCCCTTGAAACGCAACTCCACTCTTCTCAGGACATCTTAAACTCACTGCAACAGACAACTGCCAAACATCAGCATCAGGAGGACGAATTAAATGCCGCGCTAACAGTGGCTGAAGAAGAATCCGAAAATATCACACGTGAAATTGCTGAAAACCGCCGAGTACACAATCGTCGCCAACAAAACCTTCAGGCGTTGGTCGAGCGACTGACGGCCGTCCGTGAACGTAGTAACGTACTGCAAGAACTTGAGACGCGTAATGCTGGCGTCAGTGAAGCCGTTGGACAACTGCTTAAATCTTCTCATTCACACCAGGAAGGCACACCTCGCCTGGGAATTATTGGATTAGTTGCAGATTTATTAGAAGTTGATTTTTCCTCCGCCTCGCTCATCGACCTTGCGCTGGGAAAACGGGCGCAAATGATTGTCACCGAGGACGATGAGTTACTCGACTCCTGTCGTACAGGCAGGACTCAACTCGATTCTCAAATCACCTTGGTGAATCTTGACGATCTGGGACCCTACCCACTGCCACTCACACTCGAAGACGACCCTCTGGTAGAATGCCGGGCCGATCAACTGATACATTGCCCGGGACGACTGCGGCCTCTATTTACTATGCTGCTCAGTGATACCTGGATCACGCAGGATTTAACCTCTGCACAACAACTGTGGCAGCGATATCGGGGCCAAATCCAGATCATTACCAAAGCCGGTGAGCGTCTTGATCATCAAGGCACAATTACGATGGGCCCGCCTGATTCGTCCAGTGCGCTTATTTCACGACGAAGCGAACTAAGAAACTTGAAACAGGATATCTTCGTACTCGAGGCTCAAGTACAAGACAACCGTGATGAACAGCATCGCCTAAAGCAAAATATAGAGGAACAGGAAGAACAGCTCGAATCCTTAAAATCACTCATTGAGTCCAAACGTACGGCAATCAACCAGCAGCAGGTCGAGTTACGTAGTTGTCAGGACCGCATGAATCATGAAATACAACGGTGCGAGCAACTCGATGGTGATCTTGGCAGTATTCGAAATAAACAAAACAGTACGGCTATTAAACTTGAGCAGCAGGAAATAGAGCTGAACTCATTGAAGCAGTACCTGACAGAAATTACCGGCAGCCTGAACCGGTTCAACAAAGCCTTTCATGAACTCGAAAGGCAAAACCAGTCTCTAAATAAACAGGCTGTTCAATTACGAATTACGGCCGGGACCGGTGAACAGCGTGTCGACGCTCTTGAAACACAATTGTTACAATATGCACTTGATCACGAAGAAAAGAAAACTGTCGTTGATGATCAGGTAAAACTACTGGAGCAGGCCGAGTACCGACATGGTCATTCCACGATGCAGATATTGTCTGCCACCACTCAGCTGGCAGAACTATATCTCACCAAAGCTCAGTACCGGGACACGACTGTCGCCATCAGGCAACGACAGGAGGAAATCTTAACTGAACGAAAAGGAGAATCACGCTCAAGCGATAAAATCCGCAAGGAAATTGAGTCGCTGGTGGCCAGAAAACACGAAATCGAACTCGCTTCCGGTGAATTGAGGTCTCAAAGGATTACCCTCGAAGAACGTCTACGCGAAGACTATGACCTCGAGATTTCATCCTTACAGGACCAACAGGAAACTGAGGAAGAGACACAGCAGCGGGAAGAAGTCGAACGGGAAATCGAATCTTTGCGACGGAAAATAAACAATATTGGTGCCGTGAATATGGAGGCGTTGGGTGAACTTAATGATCTGGAAGAACGCTTTAATTCCCTTTCGGATAAATTTCAGGATCTTACACTAGCCAAACAATCACTGGAAAAAATAATCCAGCGTGTCGATGCCGATAGTCGCCGACTGTTCCTGGAAACTCTCGAAACAATCCGTCAGAATTTCCAACAACTCTATCGCAAAGCATTTGGTGGCGGACAGGCTGACATCATTCTGGAAGAAGGCGTTGACATACTGGAAGCCGGGGTGGAAATTATTACTTCTCCACTGGGCAAACCGGCGATTAACATTTCATTGCTAAGTGGTGGTGAAAAAGCATTAACCGCGGTTTCCCTGTTACTGGCAATTTTTCAATTCCGACCGAGTCCATTCTGTATTCTGGACGAGGTTGATGCGCCCTTCGATGAAGCTAATATTGGCCGTTTCATTAATGTGCTTAAAGATTTCCTTGACTTTACTAGATTCATCATTGTCACACACTCTAAAAAGACGATGACCGCTGCCGACACACTGTACGGTGTCACAATGCAGGAGTCTGGTGTTAGCAAGCAGGTTTCCGTACGATTTGAAGACGTTGGAATCAACGGTGAAATTCATAACGATGCGGTTAACCGAAACGCTGCCTGAATCCTTCAGGAAAATTAACCCCGTCAAGACTGGTATTTTTTTTAGAAATCCGCACAATATGTCTTAGTGTTGCTCATTGCGACAGCATTCAACCGGAGAGAATTAATGCGATGTCCATTTTGCCAAAAGGACAATGACCGAGTACTGGACTCGCGTGCCAGCACTGACGGCTATTCGATCCGTCGAAGGCGCGAATGTCTGGACTGCAATCGTCGCTATACGACTTACGAACGACTTGAAGAGATATCCATCAAAGTCTGTAAGAAGAATGGAGTCCGGGAACCATTTATACGTGATAAAATCCGTCAGGGCATCGTCAAAGCCTGCTGGAAGCGCCCGGTAGGAACTGAAGACATCGAGAGTTGTCTATCTGAGATCGAAGGCGATATTTACGCTAATTTCGAAGGCGACATTCATTCGGACGATATCGGTGAAGTCGTTATGACTCATCTAGCAAACCTCGACCAGGTTGCATATGTTCGCTTTGCCAGCGTCTATCGTGAATTTAAAGATGCTCGAGATTTCGTAAACGAACTGCAGCCAATCTTACAGCGTAATCAAAGCTAATATCC
Source organism: Planctomycetaceae bacterium (assembly GCA_002709045.1). Lineage (GTDB taxonomy): Bacteria > Planctomycetota > Planctomycetia > Pirellulales > Pirellulaceae > UBA721. The sequence continues at coordinate 102,395 of PAPJ01000008.1, forward strand.
AGCGAGTTCATTTCCTGATTAATCAACGCGAACAAAATCACCACTCTTGCCACCTGATTTTTCCAGCAACCTGATGTTTTCTATTGTCATTTCCCGATCGACTGATTTGCACATGTCATAGATCGTTAAGGCGGCTACACTAACTGCCGTCAAAGCCTCCATTTCTACTCCGGTACGTGCAAATACGCCGACAGTGGCCTCAATGACCACCGTATTAGGTTTTTCAATAGTGAATTCAACTTCCGCACCGTCAATACCAATGGGATGACATAACGGGATTAGATTTCCGGTCTGTTTAGTTGCCATGATTCCGGCCAGCCGGGCAACTTCAAGTACATTACCTTTACTAAGATCGTTGCGCGTGATTTTCTCGAGTGTTGCCGGCAACATCTTCACTGCAGCAGCTGCACGAGCCCGTCGCCGAGTAGCCTGTTTATCACCGACATTGACCATTCTTGAGGCGCCCTGATCATCGAAATGTGTAAACTCTTCCATCTTCCACCAAATTCAAAGAATTAACTGTATTCCTTAAATCTTAACTGGAACACCCTACCAACCGCAGTGGTAGTAATTGAAATGTGCGCATAAAAAAACGAGGCACCAGAAGGTACCTCGCTCTTTATTTTCAGGCGCTGTCGACTAGACGAGTTCTTTACGAGTCCCGATAAGGGTTCGCAATCTGTCAGCCAGCAGGCTTGCATCAAACGGCTTCTTAAAAGTCTCGTTGATGGTCGAACGATCGAAGCTCATTGGGCTTCCCACGTCCGGTAGTAATGCAATTAGAATCGTTTCAGCAAAATCTGGGTTGCGACGCAGATTCTGACAAATCTGAAGTGATTCAACTTTGCCAATTGAGAAATCGACAATAATGCAGTCAGGATGGAAACTCTCAGCTTGAATACCAGCTTCGAATCCACTGGCAGCTACAGCTACCTTAAATGACTTTTCTGTCGGTAGTTCTCGTTTTAGATTTTCGATCAATACCTGGTCCTGTGCAACGATTAGCACTTTGGCCATTGCTTCATCTTCTAAGTCTCCCAAGGGCATTCCATGCTCTTTAAGAAACTTGATCAGCGAATCGCGGGGAATTCGTCGATCTTGCGAACCAGGGATACGATATCCCTTGAGACGCCCTGAATCAAACCATTTGCTAACTGTGCGCGGGGCCACTTTACAGATCTTGGCAACCTGTCCAGTTGTGAAGACCTTCATTTCGGCACTCCAATTCTCTCTCGATGACTTTTTTATTGAACACCCGAGGGGTGCTCTGACCCCTAACTTGCAGTTGGCTTGCGATTCATTTGGGGGAACAAATCACGACAAGTCGCTGGGATGGGGTACTTATAAACTCGCTTCCTTCTGTGTGGTGTTGTTTGTCAGGATCCGTCCGGACATACAACTAAATCAGTTCATCCCTTCACTTTCCTTTCACTGCAGCCTTGCTTATTTTGCCTGGACTAATCAGTGATCGAACCGTTCAATGACGAACCGGAGTACTTCGGCGTGAGTACATGAAGAGAGAATCTTCAAGAAACTGGATATGAACGGGTCATTGTCATATCACATTCTCTTCTGGCGTTGAGATAAACTCCCAGAAGATCCCCCCCTGAAAGGCCTCTGGTGGGTATGTTATGACTCGGATAGCAACTATTCGAAAAATAACAAAGATGACCTCTCAGAGTTATTTGTCGATTGTTCCGGGGGTAATACTTTAGAAAGTTCCGTAATACATGACGCTTTGTTGGATGATTCCTATAAAAACAGCGGGATGTATTACACTTATTACGTTAAATCCCCGTAAAAAACGGCCTGCAATCGTTACGGAAAATTTAACCATCAACCCTAAGATTGAGTGTCAGAAAAGAGAGGGAAAAGCCTTAAAGTTTTCCGGTTAGTTAAACTAAAACGGTTAGCTAACTTTTGGCATTGCTAACTTGGGGCTGTCTTACCCCAATCTTTGCGTTGTCGCGAGCTTGGAATCCCCATCTTTTTGCGATATTTGGTAACAGTTCGACGAGCAACAGAAAGCCCTGCTTCTTTCAGTTGACGTACCAATTCATCATCACTATAGGGTTTAGCTTTATCTTCGCTATCGATGATTTCCTGCAGTTTCGTGCGAATATTACCCCAAGCAACATCTTCTCCGTCATCTCCGGTAGTTCCACCAACGAAGAATCCACGAAGAGGGAAAATACCTCGAGGGGTTTGAACCCATTTATCATCGACCGCACGACTAACCGTGGTCACATGGACTCCCACCTTGTCTGCAATCTGCTGCATTTTCAAGGGAATAATAGCCTCAAGCCCATCATCAATCACGCGGTACTGATGATCCACAATTGCCTGAGAAACCTTCAATAATGTCGCCTGCCGTTGGTGAATTGCATCGATCAGCCACTGTGCTCCATTAAGCTTACGTCGCAGAAACTCTTTCTCATCACTATTAGCGTCCGCCGCTTTAAGCCGACGACGATAATAGTCACTGATACATAATTGAGGAATATCGCGTTCTTCAATTGTAACCACATATTGTTCATTATCATCTTTCTGAACAAACAGATCCGGCACTACCGAAACGACCGGTTTTTCTACAAAGCTGGATGCCGGTTTAGGATTGAGATGCCGTAGTTCCTCCCAAATCAACTGAATATCTTCAATACTCATACCGGTTTGTTTTTGGATCAAGGGAAGTCGATTATGTTCCAAATCTTCCAAATGATTGGTGATCAGTAAATGCAACTCACGATAAAACGGATGTTTTTCAGAGAGCTGTAATAGCAAACATTCTTCCAGATCCCTGGCGGCAACACCGACCGGGTCGAGTTGCTGTAAAACAACAAGTGCCTGCTGAGCAAGTACCAGCTGTTGGTCGTCCAGATCATTACGCAAAAGACTCTCAAGCGGTATCGTTAAATAACCTCCTCCCTGAGCATCTAAAGTGGACGCAATTCGTTCGGCCATTGCGAACAGATCATCCTCTAGGTCAAGTTCTCTGAGTTGCAGCAATAAATGATCGTATAACGTGATGCCTCGCTGTGAGATATTTGCCATCGTGTCATGATAGCGATCAGAGAATTCCTGTACTCGATTCACACTTGTACGAGGTACTTCATCGAAGTAATCAGGGATCTCCTGATCCATATCGTCGAGTCGTTCAAAGTCGTCCGCGTTGTTAGAATCTTCATCGACAACGAGTTCCTGTTCACCTTCAGTTTGCGTAGATTGCTCAGCCGCCTGCAACGCCTCTGCACCTTCCAACTCAGCCGACTCCTGCTCAATTTCTTCAAGCACGGGATTCTCGGTCATTTCCTGATCAATACGTTCCTGTAATTCGAGAACCGGCAGTTGCAAAATCTCCATTGACTGGATCATTCGGGGAGCCAGTTTCTGGATTTGCTTTTGAGATATAAATTGTCCCAGAGAGAAACGCATCAATCTGCCTGTCTTAGTACCTGATCTTTATCGGGAACCGTTTGCCTTTTATTAGTACTTCTGTCTGCCCGCAATCGCATCGGCCAAAATTTCTTTATTCGTAAATTCAAGAATACTGCCGGTCGTGATTCCCCGCGCCAGTCGAGTAATAGCGACATTATAATTACTGAGAAGATTTGAGATGTGCAAGGCCGTTCCATCCCCTTCAACCGTTGGATTAGTAGCCATGATAACTTCCTCAATTTTACCTTGCCGCACACGATCTACTAATGGATCAATCGTGAGTTGCTCCGGTCCAATTCCTTCAAGAGGAGCTATTCTCCCTAATAGTACATGATATACCCCGCTAAACACTCCAGCCTGTTCAAGCGACATCAGGTCCCGGGGCTGTTCAACGATACAAAGGGTATTTTGATCACGTCGACTATCTTCGCAGATCGTACAGACCTCACTCTCAGCAAGGTTAAAACAAATGCTACAGTACCTTACATTTTCACGCACATTCCGGATAGCATCAGCAAAGGCAATTGCTTCGGCCTTGTTTACTCGTAGTAGATGGTAGGCAAGTCGCTCCGCACTCTTACGCCCAATTCCAGGTAGTTTGGAAAGCTGAGAAATTAACTCGGTTACGGATTCTGATAATTGTGCCACAGTTCTGCTTTCTAGTCCGCCTGATTACCGAATTGCTCTAATGCCTGTTCAAGCCCCGGGATATTCATGCCTGCTGTCATTTCCCGAGTCAAGCGAGCATGTACTTCTTTGGTTTTGTCTTTCGCATTATTTACAGCAGCCCGCACAAGATCTTCCATTAACTCAGCATCTTTTTTTCCAAACAGATTCTGGTCGATCGAAACCTGAATAACCTCTCCCAGTCCGTTCATTTCCACACAAACCAAACCGGCACCTGATTCTCCGGTCACCCGCTCTAATGCAAGCTGTTGATTAACTTCTTCAAGTTTGCCGCCCATTTGCTGAGCCTGACTCATCATCGAAGCCAAATTGCCGAGTGATTTAAACATTCTATTGCACCTTTATCATTAAAAGAGTACTGCATCTCTATTCTATTTAAACGCTGAAAAGACATTGTCAGGATATTAATCCCTGCATCCGCATGACTTCGCAAAACTCGAATTTACTTACCGTCGTCGAGCATGGTCCACCCGAACCACCTCTGCTCCGAATGTTTCGATCGCCTGCTGGACCATAGGATGCTGTTCCGCTTCCCGCCTTCGCTGGCGACCCGTTTTTACTCCTACTTCCTGCTCAGCAACGGGGGTTGGAGAAGCCTCCGGAAGCAACTCGAACGTGATACGGAATCGATTCCCGGTAGTCCGGAACAATTCCTCTTCCAATTTGGTTCGACGCTCCGGACGCTCGCAAGCATCTTTTTGAAAAGTATAGTGGGAAGGAAATTTTACGACCAGATGATTTGGCGAGGAAATGGATACCGATTCGGCGGATTCCAGAGTACTGGATGTAAAATCGTCGAGGTTTTGGCAGATCTGTTCCCACACAGAAAGGACGTTTTCGTTAGTAACTTTGATTGTGCTTTGCCGCCGGGACCGGGATTCCACCTGATTATCTTTTTCGTTCGCTGATAACTGTTGCGGCGACTCAGAGTTTACCGCAGACGTTTGTGGTCCGGGAACCATAACTTCAGCACCCGAGTTTACGCGATCAGATGAAGCTGAGGAAAGTATCGATTCATCTGTTTTTACTACGATTGAATCAACCGTTGCAGAGTCTTGGCTGGTATTTACCCGAGAGGCTGTTTCCACATCAGATACTGTAGAGCCTACGTCATTTTTTTTTGAGTCGTTACCAATTGTGTTGCCACTCCTGCTGGAGCAATCAGCAAATCACTTTTAGCAAAATCTTTCATTGCCGGACTCTGTAGCACGTTGAGCCAATGTTCGATTCTGTCGAGTTCCTCCAGACTTGCAAGACGCACGATCGCAGTCTCCACCAGAATTCGAACCTTAGTCGTTGCCTGCACTCTTCTCATCATTTCCTGCATGATTTCCAACGATGCCAGCAGTGTGTGCTTACCAAATTTCTCGGCCACCTGCTGGACTCGAGGAAATTCAGCGGGCTGTGAATAATGCATTAATTCTGCCGAACAACCCACGCTCGCAGAAAGCAAGTCACGATAAATGCCCAAAATCTGTTCAGACAGCCGTTCAGGTTCTACTCCTATTTTCCAGAATTCACTCAACATTTTCAACGCAGAATTTGCGTCACGAGAAGCCAGTGATTCCATGAAATCGAGCAATTTTCCACTATCTGTTGTTCCTAGCAATTGATGGACATCATCAACCGTAATATTACCACTACTAAAAGAAAGAAGTTGCTCAAGCAGTGACTGACTGTCACGCAGTGATCCATAGGCACGTCTTGCGAGTATGGAAATCGCATCATCATCCGCCTGACGATTTTCAGACGCGAGGATAAACTTTAAACGATCGAATATTTTGCTCTCGTCCACCGGCGATAGGTCAAATCTTTGACAGCGGGATAAAACCGTAATCGGCAACTTATCCGGATCGGTCGTACAAAACATAAACTTGACATGTTGCGGCGGTTCTTCAAGTGTCTTGAGAAGAGCATTGAAGGCCGCTTTGGAAAGCATGTGAACTTCGTCAATAATATAAATCTTAAATCGGCAACGAGCGGGCCGAATTGTGCAATTCTCCCGTAGTGTACGTACCTCCTCCACTGAGTTATTGCTGGCACCATCAATTTCAATGACATCGACGTCCGCGCCCTCTGAAATATCAACACAGATGTCACATTGATTACACGGAGAAATCGCGGGCCCGGTTGCACAATTAAGGGCTTTCGCAAAAATCCTGGCGGTGGTGGTTTTACCCGTACCACGAGGTCCGGCGAACAAGTAAGCATGTCCAACTCGATTGGTTTCAATCGCATTAGCCAATGCTTTTCTTACGTGCTGTTGCCCGACGAGTTCATCAAACGTTTGGGGGCGGTAACGTCGGGCTACTACGACATAGCGATCGTTTGCTACAGCGCGGCTTGGGCTTTCGCTATGCGAGCTGGAATCATCATGATCCATCATTACGTCACAATCAATCATTCCTAGGTTGACGGAAAATAGAACCACCTGCCGGCTGTCACACGATGGTACTCGCACAAGAGTACCCCGTTTAGAGCTGCTCCGGTTAAGGCCTGACTCGGTTCACGGCTCCCCCTTGCGAGCACCATCGTATGACAGTCTGCCAAGCAGGTAGACTACCCACTCAATTCTCAACGTTATCGTTGCAAACCGCAAGTGCCTAACTGACAGGATTCCATCCGAAATCGAACACGTTTTAGCTATCTTTAAAGTGATTACTTAATAATCGCCGGTTAAACCAGTGGGTTAAATCCAAGACTTCGTCGGATCAGTGAAACCTGCCCTGAATGTAAACCCTCATGCCAGATAGCTATTTCGAAAACAGCTGCATTATCCGGCATAAATTCGGAGGCACCGTCTGGTGTGGGAACAGCCAGCTGGTGGTCGGTCATTTCCTCCAATGCCAGCAAAAATTTTTCCCGACGTTCGACCAAAAACCCTAAAACATTCTCAACCAACGGATATCCGGAAAGATCGGCAGAAGGCTGACTCCCCAACGCAAATAAAGCACCGTACTCTTCATTCACACTACATAAATCAGCACGGACCAATGACAACATAAAGTTGTCTGTCGTTCCCATATGCCCGGCGAACCATAGTGCATAATGCCCCCCGTTATGCAGCTGATGCATCCACGATTCGGGAGTTTTAAAATCGTTGAGCAGGTTAGAGCTGAACGGTCAAGCTGACCGCAATTGCTTCAACAACCGGCCTTTTTAGGACATCACTGTTCTCATTTTTAATTCGTTTGTACTTCAGGCATGTTGCACCAAAATGTGACTCGCAATATCAGACCAAAGGCCTATACCTATAGGTGCCCCCCGGAATCAACGAACAACTGTAATTGCTCAGATTCCAATGAAATAATTTCATCCGTGAGGCCGGGCAATCCATGTCCTTCCATATTTATCAAATCAGGCAATCCCTTGAAGCTGCTCAACAGCGACTTTAATTTAAGATACACTCTTTTCAACAGGCTTGGAGTTTTAGACGCTCGGCCCCCGCTGAGATTCACGAGAAGCCTTTTCAAACGCTATGATGGAATAATCTATGCCTTAAAGTGACTGGACAAAAACGGTGAAATTGAACGATCGAGCAAAATACATAACAGATACTTTGATTGACCTGGCAGACGATCTGAAAATTGCCTCATCCTCAAGCAAAGATGGTACAAATCTCATTGACTTGGGAGCCTCAGTAATCGGGGGGCTTGAAGCCGGTCGGTTGCTAGCTGAAGTCTGCTTGGCTGGATTAGCCCATGTTTCGTATGTTGCCAGCCCCAACATTTTCCCCACCACCACTGCTGTGCAGATAGATACCGATCATCCGGTACAAGCCTGTATGGCGAGCCAATATGCTGGCTGGCAACTGGCAACCGATGACTACTTTGGTATGGGCAGTGGCCCTATGCGAGCAGCGGCCGGTAAGGAAACACTTTTTTCCGACATCGGATTTACTGAGCAGGCAGCTCATATCGTGGGGGTGATTGAGTCTAAACAGGCTCCTACTGCCAGTGTTTGCAAGCTAATCGCCGACGAATGTGGTGTTTCACCTAACAACCTGACAATAGCATTTGCCCCCACATCGAGCCTGGCAGGTACTGTTCAGGTGGTCGCCCGATCACTTGAAACAGCTTTGCACAAAATGCATGAACTCGGATTTGACCTTGCGCGTGTTCAGGCCGGTACAGGCCTGGCTCCTTTACCTCCCGTTGCTGGCGATGACCTGGTTGGCATCGGTCTAACCAACGACGCAATCCTCTATGGTGGAGAAGTCTCTATTTGGATCACTGGTGACGATGAAAGTATCGAAGCAATTGGAAATAAAATACCCAGCGGAGCCTCGAAGGATTACGGAAAACCATTTCTTGAAATATTTAAAGAATACGACCATGACTTTTATAAGATCGATCCGCATCTGTTCAGTCCTGCCGTAATTAACATCAACAATCTCGAAACAGGCCGCTATTTCCGATTTGGTAGATTCAATTCGAATGTTCTCGAACATTCCTTTGGTCTGTCGTAATACAGCGTTCCATTTTCTTCCTCTAATAAAATCACCTAACCGCTATGAACATTGCCGTTCTTGGAAATCCAAACTCATGGTATTTGAGCGATCTTCAGCGCGCCGCCAGAGAAGAAAACAGCCAAGATATTAGGTTTCACTCCCTACCATTTTCAACGATTCAGGCCGGAATCAGAAATGGTAAGGCTGACGATATTCGTTCAGCCGAACAATCGTTTCGAATGTTTGATGCCGTTTTGATTCGAACAATGCCTCCTGGCTCTCTCGAACAAGTCATCTTCAGAATGAACGCCCTGCACCTTTTTGAACGATCTGGCGGACTGGTACTAAACTGTGCTCGGGCAATCGAAATTGCTGTCGACAAATATCTAAGTCTGGGGTTACTCGCGCAATCAAATCTAACGGTACCGGAAACCATCATTTGTCAAACCGCTGAAGACGCTTTAACGGCCTATGAGCGACTGGGAGGTGATGTCGTTATCAAACCCGTCTTTGGGGGGGAAGGCAGAGGAATCACTCGCATTTCAGATCCCGCTTTAGCCGTCAGAGCCTTTCGGATGCTGGAGCAACTCGAAGGTATTATCTATCTGCAAAGTTTTATTGCACATGGAGGTTCGGATATTCGAGTATTTGTGCTGGGACAAAGGACATTTTGCATGCGTCGCCAAAATCTCAGTGACTGGCGCACCAATATCTCACTTGGAGGCCAGGGACAGCCTTACGAAGCATCCGAGGAGGTCTTAAAATTAGCCCGGCAGGCTGCGACTGTCGTGCAGGCTGAAATTGCTGGAGTTGATATTGTCTTTACTCCCGAAGGTACTCCTGTCATTCTTGAAGTGAACGCTGTACCGGGCTGGAAAGGATTATCAGAAGTCACCGGTACCGATATCGCAATGGAAGTAACTCGGTACCTCACCAAACGTGTTGGCAATCATCAAGAACAGCAATTAACGGACTCTAAGGACGTGAGCAATTAGATTTCATGAATGTGGCAGAATTCCTACAAATTCAGGCTCAGCAACAACCGGACGCGATTGCAATTGCTGAACCAATAAAAGGCCGCTGGGCAAACCGAAGTCTTTCGTTGGATCAACGCTATCATTGCTTAACCTTTAAGCAACTCGAGGAGGACAGTTCTCATCTAGCAGCTGGGTTACACGAGATGGGAGTAAAGCGAGGGACACGTCTGGCATTGATGATACCTCCTAGTTGTGAATTTATTTCCTGGGTTTTCGCACTCTTCAAAGCAGGGATGGTTTCTGTACTCATCGATCCCGGAATGGGACGCAGCAATATCATTCATTGCCTCCAGAATGTGGAGACCGAAGGATTCATCGGAATTAGTCGGGTACAGGCCGTTCGAACATTGCTCAAGTATAAATTTCCGGCAGCCAAAAAAAACGTCACCGTCGGACGGCGGTGGTTTTGGGGTGGTCCCACTTCGCAGCAGCTAAGACAAACGCCAATCGAAGACTTTGAAGTATTTAAGGCGGAAGCGACTGATCCTGCCGCTATCATTTTCACAACCGGAAGTACCGGACCTCCCAAAGGTGTCCATTATTGCCACCAGAATTTTTATCATCAGGTGTTGCAAATTCAGGAACAATATCAGATCAAACCGGGCGAACGGGACTTACCGGCCTTTCCATTATTTGGTTTGTTCAATGCCGCAATGGGAGTGGCAACGATACTACCCGTTATGGATCCCACCAAACCTGCTCTGGTCACTCCGGAGAACATTATTACCCCAATTCAGGACTGGCAGGTGACTCAATCCTTTGGATCTCCTGCTCTTTGGGAAACGGTGGGTCGTTATTGTTCGGAAAATTCTGTCAACATGCCATCTTTAAAGAGAATTCTATCAGCCGGTGCCCCTGTTCCACCACGAGTTTTAAAACGGATGCGTAATGCAATGGCCAGTGATGGCGATATGCACACTCCCTATGGAGCCACGGAATCATTACCTGTTGCCACCATCAGTGCCACCGAAGTACTTGAAGAGACTGTTAAAAAGACGAATGCGGGACAGGGCACATGTGTGGGCTCCAACTTTTCGGGGATTCAATGGCGAGTCATACAAATCAGTGATGGCGAATTAACCGATATCAATGACACTACAGAAGTTGCACATGGCGAGATCGGTGAATTGATCGTTAAAGGTCCTGTCGTAACTTCTCACTATGTCACACACGAACAAGAAACACGGTTGCACAAGATTAAAGATCTCGATGGATTTTGGCATCGTCTCGGTGACGTTGGTTACTTCGACAAAAGAGGGCGTTTCTGGTTTTGTGGCCGGAAAGCGCATCGAGTCCAAATTCAGGAAAAAACTCTTTACAGCATTCCCACTGAGGCAATCATCAATCAACATCCGCGAATTTACCGCAGTGCCGTAGTACAGGTCGACAATCAGGGTGTGGCTGAAGCCGCTATCGTGGTCGAATGTTGGCCTGAAAACAAAACTAAATCTCCAGCAGACCGACAGCAACTGCTGAGTGAAATTAAACAATTAGCATCAGAAAACCAACTAACCTCTGCCATCACTCATTTCCTAGTGCATGATAGCCTGCCTGTTGACATACGTCATAACGCCAAGATTTTTCGTGAAAAAATATCCCGCTGGGCACAGGAAAAACTTGGGCTGTAAATGTTGCTTGTGGAAACAGCGTTGGAATTTGCTTGAGATTTTCCCGATAATAACTAATAGTTTTTCAGCAAACTCCGTAAACTTCGAATCTGGAATCTCGTAAAGATCATCCATAATTAAGGGAAATTCATGCCTTCAAAGTGGTACTACAGGATTGGTAACGACAAACATGGCCCAATCGAATCGAGAGCTCTGAAACTGCTTGCAGAGGTTGGACAAATCACTCCCGATACGCTCGTGCAAAAAGAGGGAGCCAATAGTTGGGCAGAAGCCTCTCGTGTAAAAGGGCTCTTTAAATCCAAACAAACCGATACCATTATCGCTCCTCCAGTTCTTGCTGACTCTGCTGCCGAAGAAAACCCTGCCATTCCTGTAGCAACCGAATATGCTCACAAAGTTACACCTGCAGAGCAGCGAATTGCTGAAAGTTCAACGGTTGCCGCCCCTGAAATAATAACCAATCCTGATGGTCTGCAAAGCCACAAAGAATTTCTAGAACACAAACGCCGCCGTAAAAGTCCCATGCCTCTTATCTTCACCGCTCTGGGAATTTTTGTAGTTGCTGGGTTGGGCTGTATCCTGTTCTACAACTACGATCCTGATTCGCTTACTGAGCAACAAAAACCTTTTCAAACTTCCAACAACACATTATCTAATCCTATCTATCCCCCAGCCGAGTCTGATTCGATCGAGCAACTGGTATTTATGAGAATTCCATCCTACAGTGATGCCTCGAAGGCTCGTACCAGAATTGCCAACGGAAAAATTCAACTGCGAATCATAGATGTCTGGCTGAACAAACCTGAAAAAGATGCCCTTGAAGAAACGACATCCCCCGAGTTTACACTGCATATTTTGCTGGAAACGGAAAATTTGGATCCTGTTAATGCATTCACAATGCAACGGGAGCCGACAGTGGAGACTAACAAAGATTCGCTGAACCCTTATACAGTGCTTGCCCGTAACGCGAACGATCAATTCACAACCTTAAAACAAGACCTTCTTACGAAAACGATCCCGGCTGGCGGAAAAATTACTGAAACGCTGTCCTTCCTACTGGAATCTGAGCAATTGGAGGATTTCAAGCTGGCGATACCCTTAGCATGGTTTCGGCAAACCGGGTATACGGGCTATACGATACCTGCCGTCATGATTGCCCGAGCACCGGCAGCAACCACTATTGCCCAGACCCCGGCAGATGAATCTAACAGTAATATTGAAAAAGCTGCTGGCAGTGCTCTCACCGGACAGGGAAATTTAGCCATTTCATCAGCCGAAAAAGTATCTGCCACCGAGGGAATACAAAACAAGGGTAACGGTCAGTTACCAGCGCCACCTGATTTTGGCATTCCAAACAAACCAGATGGAGTAAACGGTGATCAACCCGAAGATATCAAAACACTTCAGCAAAGCATTAGGAGCAGCGTGAAACCGTTAGAGTCCGGGCAAGAAGCAGATAGGCGAGACCAAGCTGCCAACCCCATCTTTAAATAAGGGTATTGGGTAGTGAAAATTCTTGTCACCGGAGCAGGTGGTTTTCTAGGCAGTCATATTGCTCGTCAATTACTTAAAACCGGCAACGAAGTCCGGGGCTTCAGCCGGGGTGTTTACCCCGAACTCGAGATGCTGGGCATGCAGTGGGTTCATGGCGACCTACGGAATGACGCTGATGTAAGCAAGGCATGTCAGGGAATGGATGCAGTCATTCACACTGCTGCCGTTCCCGGAATCTGGGGCAGTTGGAAAAAGTACCACGGAATTAACACTCTTGGTACGCAAAACATCATTCGTGCAGTTCAGGATCATGAGATTCGATATCTGGTATATACAAGCAGTCCCAGCGTAACGTTTGGTGGCGGCGATCAATCGGGGATTTCTGAAGATGTCGCCTACCCGGAAAAGTGGCTTTGTCATTACCCACACAGCAAAGCTCTGGCTGAGCAGCAAGTGCTGGCTGCAAACATCGAGGGCCGTCTGGCCACATGCGCTTTGCGACCGCACCTGATTTGGGGAGAAGACGACCCTCACCTTATTCCGCGACTTATTGACCGGGGTCAATCCGGTAAACTAAGAATTGTTGGAACTGGAAATAATCTGATCGATATGGTTCACGTTGAAAATGCTGCGTACGCTCATCTATGTGCACTGAATGCCCTACAGGAATCTCCCAATGCCTGCGGAAAGGCATACTGGATCTCTCAACAAACACCTGTGAATTGCTGGCAATGGATTAACGAAATCCTAAGTTATGCAGATATCGTCCCGATCACTAAACGCATTAGCTCTAAGGCTGCATATCGTTCCGGAGCGATATGCGAATTCATATACAAAACGCTGGCGATTAAATCCGAACCGCCCATGACCCGCTTTCTCGCACTTCAACTCTCTGCGGATCACTATTTTGACAATACACGATCGCGAAACTTGCTGGGCTATCAACCTATACTCTCAACAAACGATGCCATGACACAACTTAAGTCTGCCCTACAATCCTAATCGTAACGAAATCCAACTGGTTCGCCGGTCTTAAGTCAACGGCTATAGAATGTGATTTACTGCTAAATCGCCTGACCGTTTGCCCAGCTTGTCTGCTTGCAAAAAAGCGGCTCTACCTATAGCTTTAATTGTCTAGACCTTCGAGTACATTCCAGCGAAAGAGATTTACGTACGCAATAATGGCACTCACGCATCATAATTATACGCCTCCGGTCCTGCCACGAATTGTCCTTACAGGAATCGGCTTAACTTCCCCGAACGCTAACGATCTGGCGAGCCATCGAGCTAGCCTGTTAGCCGGTACTAGTGGGGTGCAGGATTACGAAATTCGCTATGTGGGTAAAACACTGGCTGGCATTTGCAACTACGATGCTTTGAAGTATCAAAATCGTCGTGAAGTCAGACGAGGAACCCGGGCCGGCAGCATCGCGATTTACAGTTGTAATGAAGCGGTAGTCAACAGTGGCATCGACTGGGAGAGCATCGACAAGTCTCGAGTTGGAATTTATATCGGCGTGACAGAACACGGTAATGTCGAGACAGAAAACGAAGTCTACGAACTCAGCCAATTTGATTACGATATAAGTGTCTGGAATCACTTCCATAATCCACGGACAGTGGCTAATAATCCTGCTGGTGAAGCAGCATTGAATATGGGGATTACCGGCCCTCACTATACACTTGGGGCTGCCTGTGCAGCCGGAAATAACGGCCTCATTCAAGGGGCTCAAATGCTGCAACTCGGTCAGTGTGATATTGCATTAGCCGGCGGAGTATCTGAATCTATTCATACATTTGGAATTTTCGCTAGTTTCAAAAGCCAGGGAGCTTTGGCCGATCATTCCGATCCAATTAAAGCCTCGCGGCCATTCGACGTTGATCGTAATGGAATTGTAGTTTCCGAAGGTGGCTGTGTTTATACCTTGGAACGACTTGATGATGCTCTAGCTCGTGGAGCTCATATCTATGGTGAGATCGTCGGTCACAGTATCAATACGGACGCCACAGACTTTGTTCTCCCCAATCCTGAACGTCAGTCGCAATGTATTAAGCTCGCTCTGCAAATGGCGGAAATCACCGCTCGTGATGTTGATATTCTCAGTACACATGCAACAGGAACGACCAGCGGAGACATTCAGGAAATCAGTGCTCTGCGGAAAGTCTTTGATGACAGCTGTAAAGTAAGTATTAACAATACAAAAAGCTTCATGGGGCACTGCATGGGAGCAGCCGGAGCATTAGAACTGGCCGGAAACCTGCCATCTTTTGAGGATAACATTTGTCATCCAACCATCAACGTCGACAATCTGGACGACGACTGTGCCATTCAAGGTCTGGTGCTTAACCAACCCAAGCAGCTTAATAACGTTAAGTACATTGTCAACAATTCCTTTGGCATGCTTGGTATCAACTCAACTGTTGTGATTCGTAAGTTCAGCGAATAAAAACAAGTGCCTTTCTGGCAACAAAACATTTCTATTTTTCCACTTCTAGAAAGAAATCACAGTCGGTAAAGACCTTATCTAAAACTGTTTTTTCTCTTTTGTGCCATATTTCCGGAAGGTTAAGCAGCATTCCCAACAGAAACCGGCAAATGCACCACTATGTTTTATGTGCAAAAAACGGTAAATTTATGGTTTCCCGACAGGATATTCTTATCTTCTGTTAATGATGATTCACTAAAAAGTTTGGAGCTATTCAGGAATGACACCTGCTGAAATACGTGCTGCCGTTATCGATATTTTAGAAACTATCGCCCCCGACGAAGATCTAACCAATCTGGACGATACCAAAGAATTCCGGGAGCAGATGGAACTCGACAGTATGGACTTTCTTGATATCGTAATGGAACTTCGCAAACGCTATCGCGTTCAGGTACCTGAAGAAGATTATGAAAATCTTGTGAGCATGGGATCTACAGTCAGCTACCTCGAACCAAAAATGGCAGGTATTCCGGCAGAATAGTGTACGACTCCATCATTATTGGCGCAGGTATGTCCGGCTTGGCGGCAGGCATCAGAGCAGCATACTATGATCAAAAAGTATGTGTGCTGGAGCGTCACTATACCATTGGTGGACTCAATTCGTTCTATAGGCTTCGCGGGCGCAACTATGACGTTGGGTTACATGCGGTCACTAATTTTACACCTCCGGGTGCCAAGAAGGGGCCTTTCGCACGGCTACTTCGTCAGCTTCGTATGACGTGGGATGACTTTGGACTGTCACCCCAACTAATGTCTTCCATTTCATTCCCGGGTATCGAATTGCAATTTGATAACAACATCGATTTGTTACGGAGCGAAGTTTCCCGGGAATTTCCGTCTCAGATTGACAATTTCGACCGCCTTATCGAATCACTGATCGACTATGACGATTTGGAACAAAAACACTTCGAAACTTCAACGCGAGAACGACTTGAACAACTCATCTCCGATCCTCTGCTGATTGAAATGATTCTCTGTCCCATCATGTGGTACGGTAATCCGCGTGAACGTGATATGGACTGGGGACAATTCTGCATTATGTTCCGCAGTCTTTTTCTTGAGGGTTTTGCGCGTCCATTCGATGGTGTCCGACTGATCTTAAAAAAACTCGTCCGCAAGTTTCGCGAACTTGGTGGAGAACTCAAACTGAGGACGGGGGTCAGCAAAATCAAAGTGGAAAATGGACGTGCGATTGGTGTTATTCTGGATTCCGGAGAAGAATTAACCGGCCTCAACATCCTCAGTTCAGCCGGGGCCGTGGAAACATTTAACCTGTGCGAAACTGAAGAGAATATCCATGCGCATACAACGGGACAACTGTCATTTGTCGAGGCAATCTCCACGTTAGACAAATATCCACGAGAGTTGGGGCACAATAAAACAATCGTCTTCTATAACGATTCTGAGAAGTTTCACTGGGAAAGACCGACTGACGATTTTTGCGACATCCGTACTGGAGTAATCTGCACTCCTAATAACTATTGCTATGACGAGAAAGATGGTGATCTGCCTGACGGTGTAATGCGTGTTACTGCGTTGGCGGATTACGCGCGCTGGCGTAATCTTGATAAGGTCTTTTATCCGAAGACAAAAAATAACTGGTTTGAACAAATACAGGCATCGGCAATCCGATTTGTACCGGACTATCGCCCTCATGTAATCGACACGGACATGTTTACACCGCACACTATCCACCGTTTCACTTGGCACGAAAATGGTGCCGTCTACGGAGCAACCCGAAAATGGCTAGACGGTACCACTGCCATCAAAAATCTATTTCTATGTGGTACAGATCAGGGCTTCGTCGGCATTATCGGCTCGATCGTCAGCGGTATCTCAATGGCCAATCAGCACTTGCTTGTTCGTTCTTAAATCCGGCATTCATGGTCGTCAGATACTAACAGTAATTAGTATTCCAAGCTAAAATACGCCTTTAACCAAATAGCCTTTGTCGTAACCGCACGGCAGCAAAATCCCCGAGTACCGTCATGCCTCGCGATTTTCTAAAAGACGCAAAAGACAAATATGACGTCATCGTCATCGGTAGCGGACTGGCCGGATTAACCTCAGCAAATATCCTGGGCCGTGCAGGTTATGACGTATTGCTGGTCGAACAACACTACAAGCTGGGAGGAT
The DNA here is from genome assembly GCA_002709045.1 of Planctomycetaceae bacterium. Classification (GTDB taxonomy): domain Bacteria; phylum Planctomycetota; class Planctomycetia; order Pirellulales; family Pirellulaceae; genus UBA721. The sequence continues at coordinate 119,748 of PAPJ01000008.1, forward strand.
TGGCCACCTGGTTCAAACGCCCCAAAGGAAATATTTTTGATGTCTCCTTACACGGTTTTCCTTACGGGATGCTTAAGAGCTGTCGCCGATACTGGTGTCAGGAGATTGCCGATCGTATCGTACCGTTACAAGGTGTCCTCTTCGACAATCCACAGTTCACACTAAAAACGACCTATGACCGGGAAAGCTTCACGGAACTACTACAGTCAAAGTTCGGAGTGACCCAGACCACCATCAAAGAATTTTTCGACACGGCACGGGGAATGAATTTCTATGACGACCAGAATCTAACAACGAAAGACCTCTTCGAACGATTCTTTCCGGGTCGAAACGACATTACCCGTCTGCTGATGGAACCTATCACTTATGCCAACGGCTCCACATTAGAAGACCCTGCAATCACCTACGGTATCGTGTTTAGCAATTTCATGTCCAAAGGCGTCTATACTTTTCAAGGTGGTACGGATCTTATGATCGGCCTCATGAAAGACGAGTTGCAACGCAATGGCGTCGATATTCGCATCAAATGTTCAGCCGAAAAGATCAATACCGAAAACGGTAAAGTAAAAAGCGTCACCGTCAATGATCGTGAAATCGAGTGCCGAAGCGTTGTATCTAACGCCAATCTTCTAACCACCATTTTCAAAATGGTGGGTGAAGAACAGTTCGATAAAGACTACGTTGAAGATGCCAAAGCTGTCCGAGTAAATAACTCGAGCACACAAGTATACATGGCACTTGGACCGGATGATCACATTGACCGGGATACGGGAGACCTGCTGTTTACTTCTACAGCCGAACGTTTTGAAACGGACCTGTTACTCAGCCGTGACATTACGAGTCGCACGTTCTCTGTCTACTATCCCGACACACGTCCTCACGATAAACGAGAACGACATTTAATCGTTTCAAGCACAAACGCACGCTGGGAAGACTGGATAGATTTAGATGACGAAGATTATGAAGCCAGCAAGCAGGATCTGATAGAAACGACGCTTGATGCATTGGAAAAATACCTGCCCAATGCACGCGAGCGTGTCGTGTTCAGTGAAGCTGCCACGCCAAGGACTTTTTACCACTATACACGCCACCATGAAGGGGCCAGTTTTGGAACCAAGTTTGAAGGTCTTTCTGTAAGTCAAGCCCTGCCCTCACAAATCACAGGCCTCTACCACGCCGGCAGTGTAGGGATCATTATGTCCGGTTGGCTCGGCGCGATAAACTATGGTGTGATCGTTTCTAATGAAGTCGATCAACTCCTGATGCAGTGATAACAAAGTGGAACCAGTCACTGTTATCTGGAGCGTTTCAGGCCCTTCGACCAATTAAAGGATACTTATGTCACTTGAACAGATTCATTCCCTGATTCCCCACCGCGCTCCAATGCTGTTGATTGATGAAATCATCTCTCTCAAAGACAACAGCATTGTTTGCCAAAAACGATTTCGTGCTGACGAGTTTTTTTTTCAGGGGCACTACCCTGGTCAGCCGATAGTACCAGGCGTGATCTTATGTGAAGCGGCGATGCAAGCTGGGGCATGTTTACTATCCACAAAGATCGCTGAAGATATAGCCCCCAATTCTGCAGTAAAGGTACCCGTCGCAACGAGGCTTAATAATGTCAAATTCAAGCAAATGGTCAAACCGGGTGATACGATTGAAATAGCGATCACCTTAACTGATCATGTTAGTTCGGCCTTTTTCCTGGAGGCAAAAGTGACCACGAATGAGAAGCTGGCCACCCGATTCGATTTCGCCTGCACTATGGCAGATGCCCAATAACCACTCCCCGCGGTAGTACGAAGGAAACGCTATGAGTTTCTTACAACTGGAAGACAAAACGATCATAATATTCGGTGTCGCCAACCGAAAGAGTGTTGCCTATCACATTGGAGAAACAATCACGCAGGCCGGTGCAAAGCCTGTATATGTTGTGCGTAGCGAGATTCGCAAGGAACAGCTTCAAAATTTACTCGGCGACTTTCCTATTTACGTTTGTGATGTTGAGCATCCCGAACAAATCAAAGCGTTATACGAACAACTGCGAACAAACCATCCTGAAATTCACGGGATCGTCCATTCAATTGCCTTCGCCGATTACGAAGAAGGGCCCAAACCATTTCATGAAACAGCTAAGAAGCAGTTTCTGCGAGCGTTCGATATTAGCTGTTATTCATTCATAGCCATTGCCAACACATTGAAAGACTTATTGGTTCAGGACGCATCGGTTATTACTATCTCGATCTCGACGACCACAATGGCCAGTGAAAACTACGGCTTTATGGCTCCTGTAAAAGCAGCTTTGGACTCCTCACTCGCATTTCTAACCAAGTCTTTTAGTAACTTTTCAAAAGTGCGGTTTAATGCAGTCGGCCCCAGCCTGCTGAAGACAAGTGCTTCCGCCGGAATTCCAGGGTATGTGGACTCGTATCTGTTTGCCGAAAAAGTTATTCCACGCAAACAGGCTCTGCAAACACAGGAAGCTGCCAATGTCGCTGCATTCCTGCTCAGTCCAAGATCTTCGGGAATCTGTGCCCAGACGGTCGTGGTGGATGCAGGTATGCGCATCAATTATTTCGATAATGAAGTCATCCGAAACACACTGAGCGAAGAGTAATAACAATGCGCCGTCCGAACATTCTATGGTACTGCACGGATCAACAACGATTTGACACCATCAAAGCTTTGGGCAATCCCTATGTCGACACCCCGAATATCGATAAGCTTGTTGAAGCGGGAGTGGCTTTTACCCATACTTATTGCCAGTCTCCGATCTGCACACCCAGTCGGTCAAGTTTTTTGACCGGCATGTACCCTGCTCGTCTGCACAACACCCGTAATGGAAATGACACGTTTCCGGACTTTCCCCCGCTAATCACCAAAATGATCGCCGACACCGGTTACCGCTGTGGTAATATCGGAAAATTTCACCTTACAAGTTCCGGTCATCGCACTGAACCCCGACTCGACGATGGCATGACCTACTGGCAATTCAGCCATGCTCCCCGCGACGACTGGCAGAAAGGCCATCACTATGCGGATTGGGTACGTCATCGTGGCGGCGATCTCGACACGATGCGTGACAGCCTAGAACGCGTTCCTCCTCAATATCACCAAACAACATGGGCTACTGAATGTGCACTCGAGTTTATTAATGTGAAAAGCCCTGAGCCGTGGCTCTTATGCGTTAACATCTATGATCCACATCCTCCATTCATTCCTCCCAAGATCTATGCTGATATGTTTGACCCTGAAGAAATGCCGGGGCCATACTATCGGGACGAGGATTTGAAAACACAGCAAAAGCTGGCCGAAATTGATTTTCAGGGTGAAGTATTACCTCCGGAAGGACACGATGCGAAACGCATGCAGGCCCATTACTATGCGATGATCAAACAAATTGATGATCAATTTCAGCGGATTATCGATCACCTGAAGACAACCGAGCAACTTGAAAACACAGTCGTTATCTTCACCAGTGACCACGGTGAGTCTCTAGGGGACCACGGGCTCTTACAAAAAGGATGTCGTTTCTATGAGGGACTGGTTCGTATTCCACTGATACTCTCATGGCCCGGCAAATTCCTACAAAATGTCCAACGTGATGCACTTGTGGAGTTACTCGATTTAACCTCTACAATCGTGGAGATAGCAGGCTTGGAACAACCTGAATACATGCAGGGAAAATCGCTGGTCCCATTGCTAACAGAGATGTCTGCGATCGATGAACACCGAGATTTTGTAAGAAGTGAATACTTTGACGCTCTGGATCCGTTCTTTACGGATGGCAGCGGAGCCTTTGCGACAATGTATCGCAACCGAAAATACAAACTTTCTGTTTATCATGGACACGACATTGGCGAACTCTACGATTTAGAAGAAGATCCGTGGGAATTCAATAATCTCTGGGAAGATCCTGATTATGCTAAATTAAAAGCAGAGCTTATTTACAAGAGTTTCGATGCGCATGTTTTGCTGACAACTGACGTTGGCTCTCGACGCGTTGCTCCGATGTAACTTCATTATCTGAAGAGAAAAATTGTCCATATGCTGGAACGACTTGGCCCATATCTGATCGACGAACAAATCGGCAGAGGAGGCATGGGTTTCGTCTATTCAGCTCGACATGAAAACACTGGTGAACAAGTCGCCGTTAAAATGCTGTCCAATGCCTTGGAAGAAGACCACAATTTCCGCGATCGATTCCATCAGGAAATTGAAACATTAAAACAATTACAGCATACCGGCATCGTCCAAATCATAGGATATGGACAGGAAGGTGGAGATCTTTTCTATGCGATGGAATTAGTAAAGGGGCGAACACTATATCAAATTTTAAAAGAGACCGGCCCGCTATCATGGCGAGAAGTGACTCGAATCGCGATCGACATTTGTCATGCCCTCAAACATGCTCATGACCGGGGAGTGATCCATCGAGATCTAAAGCCTTCCAATTTATTCCTCACCGAAGACGATAAGGTCAAGCTTGTAGACTTTGGGATTGCCCGACTCTTCGGAGCGACACAACTCACTGCCGATCATGCGGTTCTGGGTACGGCTGACTACATGGCTCCCGAACAGGCTGAAGGGGCACGTCCAACAGCCAAAAGTGATCTCTACTCCCTGGGGTCAGTGATGTACGCACTGCTGACAGGACGCCCGCCTTTCGCTTCAGCTTCGGTGGGACAAATCATACACAAACTGAAGTACGATCACCCCCAACCGATTACCGAGACAGCCGCCAGCGTCCCACTGGAATTGGATTACATTGTGCGGCAGCTACTAAGTAAAAATCCTGACAACCGAATCCCCACTCCTTTGGCTGTTGCTCACCGCCTGCAGGCAATGCAATATGCCCTTGAAGCAAACATGCCGGTCAAGCCCACACCATCAACCGTTGAGTTAGCTGGCGAAAAAGATAGCGTTTCCGATGACGCCACCATGGAGTACATTCCAACGGGCCAGCAAAACGACAATGCCACGATCGACGGAGACTATCTTTCACAAATCGAGAATTCCGCAGGACTTCAGGACTCGCCCGGCAATGTTATTACGGATTCTGAAACTCAGCAAAACAGGCCTGCGGCTGACCCAACACATTACACAACGATTGGACCGGAACACCTTAAATCAGAGAATGAATCACCTGCTGGTATCGTTGCCAGCCTGCTCGTTCTTGTCGCTCTCATCGCAGGTTTGGGCGTGCTGTTAGCCTTCACAAATTGGTACAACCAACCTCGTAGTGCTGAGGAATTACTCGAAATCATTGATGATGCCAAATTAACTCCGGGTTCAGACTGGGGCCAGGCAAGCAAGGAAATGCAGGAGTTTCTCAAACGATTTCCGGAACACCAGCAATTCAGTCTGGTGCAAAACCATTACAACACACTTAAGAACGAACGTGACGAACAAAGATTTCTTAAATCGCTGGAAAACAATCTCAGCCAACTTCCGATCCCCAAAGTCACCCTCCGGCAGATTCTAGAATCCGACACATTTTCGCCTAGTGAGAGGATCATTCAATTGAAACATTTTGTAACTCTATACGAAGCGCAAAAAAACGACCCAGTCGTAGCTGAGTGTGTAATCTTTGCTCGTAAAAAGATTGAACGCATGGAGCAGATACAAACGGAATTGCTGCAGGAACATCAGGATATTCACCGCAGAACCGAGTTGGAAATCCGCGAAATGCTCAAATTTTGTCTCAAAATCGAACCCGAGAATAGAACTTCTGCCATCGAAGTTCTAAACGCCATCTATGAAATCCATAAATTCAATGATGAGTTTACAGATGTCCTGAGTGAAGTTGTAAAGCTCAGAAATGAATTGAAAAAACAGACGGATTAGTTCAGCTATTCAGTCATTGCTATCGAAAGTCCCTGGATTTAGGTTTGAGATTTCCGAGATGAATTGATAAATCCTCTAGGCGATAAGCCACAATATGCTGCACATGATTCCGATTCTCTAAGATTCCATGCACCAGCCAGGCATTACTCTTTCTAGCAATTTGATAATATCTTTCCCAGATATGCTGACGTAATACAAGATTCATTGTGCCTGTCTCATCTTCCAGCGTCACAAACGTAATGCCTTTAGCCGTGGAAGGACGTTGACGCAGCAGAACTAATCCGGCGACCTTCACATAACGGTTATCCGGACAGTCCTTTAACTGATCCGCTCGCAACACTCGTTGCTCGTCCAAGGCATTACGCCAGAACATAATCGGCTGGCCTTTCAAAGAAAGCCCTGCAGTATGGTAATCCATCTCCACTTCTTCTGAAGCCTGCATTACGGGCAATCCCGGGAGCTGGTCATCGGCCGGACCAATCAAATCAAACAGAGGTTGTTCCAGTTCCCTGTGTTCCTGAGCCAACACTTCCCATAATGCGGCACGACGGTCTCGCTGAAAGCTGCTAAACGCATCTGCCTCAGCCAATCGCATAATGACTCGTTGACTCACGCCTGAACGTCGCCGCAACTGTTCCACGGAACTGTAACGACCCTGTTGCTGACGGTCCTTCAACAAATGCTGGACTGCTTCACAGGAAATACCTCTGACGACTCGCATTCCCAACCTCAATGCCGGCTTTTGACAATTATCATATTCCAATGAACAATCCCAGTCGCTGTAATTGACATCCACAGGACGCACTTCCACATCATGTTTCTGAGCGTCTTTGACTAAATCACTTACTGAGTAAAAGCCCATCGGCTGACTATTGATGACACCGGCCGCAAAAACTGCAGGATAGTAACACTTCAACCATGCAGACACATATACCAGTAAAGCAAAACTTGCCGCGTGAGATTCAGGAAATCCATATTCACCGAAACCGCGAATCTGATTAAACACCTGCTCTGCAAACTTTTGTGTCAGTCCATTAGCCAACATCCCATCGGTGAGCTTACGATTAAACTTTTCTATTACTCCGGGGCGTCTCCATGCTCCCATGGCGCGGCGTAATTGGTCAGCTTCCCCCGGTGTAAACCCTGCTGCCACCACGGCCAGACGCATTGCTTGCTCCTGAAACAACGGAACACCTAAGGTTCTGTCGAGTACCTGCCGAATTGCTTCATTCGGATAAATGACTTGTTCTAATCCTGCCCGGCGTTTCAGATAAGGGTGCACCATATCCCCCTGAATCGGACCTGGCCGGACAATTGCAACCTCAATCACCAGGTCGTAGAAGCAGCGCGGTCGTAGTCGTGGCAGCATACTCATCTGAGCCCGGCTTTCAATCTGAAATACTCCCACCGTATCCGCTTCACAAATCATGTCATAAACAGCAGGATCGTCCTGAGTGATGGTAGCAAGTGTTAGTTTCCTACCTTCGTGATATTCCAGCATTTCAAAACACTTACGAATCGCACTAAGCATTCCCAATGAGAGACAATCCACTTTGAGTATTCCCAGTTCATCAAGATCGTCCTTATTCCACTGAATTACAGTCCGGCCGTCCATTGTGGCATTTTCAATCGGAACGAATTCACTCAGCAAACCACGTGTCATTACCATCCCACCCACATGCTGTGACAGATGCCGTGGGAAGCCAATTAATTCTTCCACAAGTTCGCGAAATCGTTGTCCAACAGTAACATCCGGATCAAGCCCGACTTCTCGAATGCGAATCCCGAAATTTCCGTCATACGTCCTGCCATCAAGATTCTTGGCAATCTCATCGATCATTTGAGGATTCAAACCCAGAGCCTTACCTACATCCCGTACCGCTGATCGCATGCGGTAACAGGTCACCACTCCCGTCATACCAGCCCGATCCCGGCCATATTTTCCATACAAATACTGCAGTACCTCTTCACGCCGTTCATGTTCAAAGTCGACATCAATATCCGGAGCTTCATTGCGTTCTCTGCTGATAAATCGTTCAAACAACAATTCCGTATTTTCGGGGTCTACAGAAGTCACTCCCAGGCAAAAACAGACGACTGAGTTGGCGGCTGAACCACGACCCTGACACAAAATCCCCCGACTACGGGCAAAACGAACTAAATCCCAAACGGTCAAAAAATAGGCTTCGTAGCCCAATTCCTCGATAAGTTCCAATTCGTGTTTTAGCAGCTTAATTACTTTCCGAGGTAAGCCTTCGGGATATCGCTGATGAGCTCCCTGCCATGCCAATTGCCTGAGATACTGTATTGGTGTTGTTTTATCCTGAGCTAACTCTTCCGGATATTCATATTTCAATTCATCAAGCGAAAAACTACACCGATCGACAATTTCCATTGTACGTTTCACAGCATCAGCAGTCTCAGCAAACAATCCATATAACTCAGCAAGCGGACGAAGAAACCTTTGAGCATTCGGAAATTGCCAATTGCCAATTTCGTGTACATTGCAACGGTGAGCGATGGCCGTTAGTGTATCCTGCAAACGAGACCGGGAAGGGTCGTGATAATAAACATCTCCGGCAGCTAATAATGGGACATTCGCATCGTCCCCCAGTTGTTTCAATTTTAGGAGTCTTTTTCGATCCGCCACTCCACGGTGTAATTCGGCAAGCAGATAACAGTCTTCCGCAAAAATTTCACGATAGGCCCGTAATTGTCCGGCATGAATCAACTCTGCTTCTTCATGCAGACGGAGATGATCTGATGTCAGATTTTTGGAATCAGCGTTCCAATCGGGGATCACTCCTACAATCCAGTCCTGACCAAATTCCCTTAGATCATCAAAATACAAAAGACATTCGCCTTTGCCTGCCCGACGCCGACCAAGAGTGAGGAGCCGACACAATTGTCCATACGCTTTTCGATCCGGAACCCAAACAACACAAGCCGGAGCATCAACAAAGGTAAGCTCGGAGGCAACAATAAATTTAAGATCTACATCTTTCGCGGCTCCATGCGCGCGTACAATTCCTGCCAGCGTGTTGCGATCAGTAATGGCAATTGCCCGATACCCTAATCGCTTAGCTCTTTCAATTAACTCAACTGCATGTGAGGCACCCTGCAAAAAAGAGAAGTTGGATTTGCAGTGTAGTTCGGCATATTGCATGGTCTGTTCAAAAATTCCCCTGCAGAAACCAGCGTTCACCCGGCAAAGAACGATAAACCCAGAAGCGATACCCCGTATCCAGTTCAACTCGATAATAATCACGACGTATTGCCCGTCCCCGCCACCATCCGCTTTCGATCCGTTCGGGCCCCCAATAACGAGTGATTTGATGCCACCTTCCTTTATGTAGTATTTTTAGAGGTCGGTTTTCAGATGGACTGATTTGACACTGAACTTCCGGCGGTTCTTTCCAGTACCAAACCGGTAGGCTATCAGCAGGTTTGCGTTGTTTCAGTAGCCATCCGCTTTTACCTGACTGCCGGGAAAAACGTCCTTTTTCAGCTAGCGAATTTCCTTTGGTTGTGAGTACTTGTCGGCACCACTTTTGAATATCCAGATTGGCCATTGGCTCCAACTGGAAACCATATTCGGGTAACGCTTCAGGCTTTAGGCTGGCACGTAGCACCTGCTGCTTTCCCAACCGACTGGAAAGCCTGTCGATCAGCCTCACCAATTCAGCTGGTGGGATTCGGTCAGGAGCATTATTTGCTTGCCAACGATACCCCTGCTTCAATTTTTGCTGGCTGTCAAAAAGTAACAACTGATTTTGCTGCATGGCGGTTGTCTGAGTGAATTCCACACGAAAGCTATAGACTTCATCCACACGCCCTAACCGATCCCATTGCAAATGAAACAACGCCGATAAATGCTTTAAATCGGTAGTTGGCCGATAAAGACCCAAGGTAAGTATTTCAGTATCCTGTCGTGTATCTCCGGAATCGCGATAAACTCGCTGGCCATAGCGTGACAATTCAATTGTACAAGTCACTTGTAATACCCCTCGTGACTCTTTCTCCAATCGTTTCAGTAAGGTTTCGGTCAACTGTTCAAACAATTCGCACATCACACTCGGCCCCCTGATACGTCCGGGCAAGAGTTGATAGGCTACATAAGATAATCGAGGATGCAGAATTTGTAGTGGTTCCTCAACTTTTGCAAATAACTGGTCACAACGATAAGCAACCTGATCACCAAGGCGTTGTGCAATGGAATCCCGAGGCAGATCTAACAACTGATGCAGTCGGTGGATCCCTAAGCGATAAAGCAAATCGAGAATTTCATCAGAAAGCCTGAGGCAGCCAACCGGCAGCTGCCTCAGAACTTCCCGAATGCACACTTCGGGAGAAGGTAACAGTCGAATACCTTCTCGCAAAGTTAGGCACGCTGCCCAACTGGCACCAACAGTGCCAGCAACAGCCACCTTCACAACCAGCCCTTGGGTTTCATCTTTCTTCTGCAAATCAACTCGACGATAATTTGTTCTCAGTTCCTCTCGAAACTCCTTAAGCATTCGCTGGGCAAGCTTTTCTTCTGAGCCGAAAAAGCGGCGAACATCCGTAATATCCAGCCAGATCGCTTCTGTCTTCCATGCATCCAAACGAGCATCCACCGGATGTGCGTAATATTTTCGCAGATGCCTGCCTTTTTGTTTTTTTAATTTTCTCTGTAATTCCTGTTTCCATTCCACATTACAGGCAACTCCGACCAACGGCGAAAAACGGTTTGCCCAGCGAGCAAGGCGATGCAGTGCATCCTGCTCTTGCCACGCCTGCCGCTGAACAAATTCACCTTTGGTGTTAACATCCTTGTCTGACTCCTTCACTCCACTTCCTGTATATCGTTCATCCCTGACCAGCTTCCCTGCACAGCCTGTGTCTATCCACACACAAGCCACTCTCCTCCTGTTCTGCATACCATTGAACTCTGCTGCTATTTTTTCCAGATTTATGACGCTCACCGCTCCCGCACTTGCTCGACAAATCAAATATTTTGTCGCGTTGGATACCGAGTTACCTGCAATTCTGACATCGAGCCTGACTGTTCTAAATGACTTGACTGCCCCTGACCACTTGTTTCCATCACCTCTCTTAAGTCAACTTCACATTCTGATGTTCTCATAACATTTCCAACCATTGCAGAGACCGCTCGTCTTCGCTTAATTTGAAACCGCCAATCTCCCACGTCGAACAGGTTAGCATCAGACTCTTTCTCTTGCGAACACCCTAAAATTTCGGAACTCCGATTTAGACCAGCCCCCCGAACCGGCAATGCAGAAACCTGCAATCGTACATGAGCCCAGGTCGGAGTTCGCTCAAACTTCCTTTCTCGTACCAAGACCCCTAAAGCCCGTCCTGCTTCGGCCGCCAACTGTAAACGCCGAAAATCACGACTACTGACCTTTGACATACAACTCCAAACAGCTCCGACTGCCGGACAACGCAATACCTGCTCCAAAGCCCAGTACAAATCTTTTTTGCTTTCAGGCACCACAATCATTAACCGGTCAAGTGAAATCCCCAGTGCCGATGCTACCGGCGGATAAAACCTGCGATCGTTATCAAATACTACTAAAACTCCTCCTTTCTCCTGATTGTTTGCTCCCTGCAACTGCTGCTTCTGATTACCTTTTACCTTTGCCTGAATTTCCGTCAGAACCGAGGATTTCAGAGACAGCATCTGCCAGGCAAACCACAATCCAAGTAACGCCACTCCCCCTCCCTGTAATGCCCCTAAACATTCCAATAGCATCCCCTGTCTCAAACCACCTTCTGGCAAAATTGCATCTAACTGTGGCCAACCTGTCGACAGAATTCTGCGATGCAAATCAGTTTCTTCAAGACCGTCTCCAGAATCACTCGAATCTGCTGCCAGTGAAACTGAAAAGCTGTTTCGGGCGAGTAAATCATGGAGTTGCCGAACCATTGAATCGGAACTCAGATTTAAATCAGATGCTGAATCGGCTTCATCCATTTGCTAGCTCAATAAATCCTGTCTATTTCGTATTTGATGACCTACACTAACCAACTGTGATTTAGGTGATAAAGAGAAGAATCGCTATACATTTTAGATAGTGTACATGCGTACACTATCTTGTCAATAGTTCGGCTGAATTTTTTCAAAACTTAAGTGAAAACACACCATAGCCTTCTCATTAATTCCTTCGTTGCCCATATTCGACCCTGACAATGCCCGATAAAATGGGGTTTTACACAACAATCATCACAAAAGTAAATTTCATGGTTCGCACTCGTTTTGCCCCCAGCCCAACAGGTTATCTACACATCGGCGGAGTCCGCACGGCTCTGTTTAACTGGCTGTTTGCACGAAAACACGGAGGCCAGTTTTTGCTCCGCATCGACGATACCGACCAAAGCCGCAATGTGGAGCAGGCTCTACAACCGATCCTTGAAGGATTCCGTTGGCTGGGAATCGACTGGGACGAAGGCCCTGAAGTCGGCGGACCCCACGCTCCCTACTTTCAATCACAGCGTACCGACAAATATCAGGCCGCTGTTGAAAAGATGCTGAGCAACGGCACGGCCTACAAAGACTACAGTCGTACCGATGAAATCCAGGCCGAACGTGAAGCAGCACAAGCTGAGAAATGCACTTTCGTCTACAGCCGCAACTGGATGGCGGAAACCAATGAACAAGCAGCAGCTTTCGAAGCTGAAGGACGAACGGCCGTTGTCCGATTAAAAATGCCTCGCCAGGGAACCTGTCTGATACCTGACCTGATCCGCGGCGATGTCGAATTTGAATGGGCTCATGAACAGGATATGGTCATCCAAAAAGCCGATGGCACATGCCTCTACCACCTCGCCAGCGTTGTTGATGACGCCGAACTGGAAATCACTCATGTTATCCGTGCCGAGGAACATCTCTCTAATACACCCCGTCAGATCTTTATCGCACGAAGCCTGGGCTACGAACTTCCACAGTACGCTCATCTTCCCTACGTCGCTGAACCCGGCAGCAAGAACAAACTCAGCAAACGAAAAATACCCAAATACCTCAAAAATCACGACTTCAAAAAACTATCTGACCATGGCGCGCAAATTGCCACTCGCTGTGGTCGTGAATTAAGTGAGGACACTTTCAATCCAGTCATTGTCGACTTCTATCGCGACATCGGATTCCTACCGCATGCCGTCATCAACTACCTGCTGTTGCTGGGCTGGTCGCTCGACGGTGAAGCAGAAGAGTTCACTCTGGCAGAAATGATCAATCTGTTTTCACTTGAACGAGTCGTTAAGAGCCCGGCTAGTTTCGACCCCACAAAACTAATGGCATTCCAACAGCGGGAAATGGACAAACTTGATCTCAAGAAAAAAACGGCACTGTGCGTCCCTTACCTGCAACAGGCCGGACTACTCGAGATCCCTCCTGCCTGCGGAACAGCTACCTACTTAAATGACATTATCACAGCGACTGAAAACAGAATCACCGTTGCAGGTGATATTCTGGACTACGACGACTTTTTCACCGATGATGAAGAACTAAGCTATGACCCGAAAGCATTTACCAAACGGCTCATTAACACAGAAGGAGCCCGGGAAATACTGACTGAATTTCGCGACACCCTAAACAACCTTGACGATTTCAATATCGAAACCGTAGAACGGGCAATGCGCGAATTCGTGGAAGCCAAGCAAATTAAATTTGCCGAGGTGATCCACCCCGTACGAGTTTCCACGACAGGTAAGCCGGTCGGCTTTGGACTATTTGAAACACTGGTAATCCTAGGCAAAGAGCGATGCATAAAACGCATCAATCTGGCTTTAGATGCGGCTGAGAAATACACTCCCCCCGAAGCAAAAAACTAGCTGCAAAAACCGACATGGAATTGCCATATTCAGAAATATTCCATTCCCGTTAGAATTTATTTTTATTTCACAGCACTATCACCTTAACCTTTATCCGTAAATCAACATGACCACTGACAAACAAAGTCCGGACAATCCTGAACAGGAAGAACGACAGAAGAACTTTGTCGAACAAATCATTGAAGCGGACCTTACAGCCAACACTCATGAAGGGCGAGTTCACACTCGCTTTCCTCCGGAGCCAAATGGTTACTTACATATTGGTCATGCGAAAAGTATCTGTTTAAACTTTGGTATCGCACAAAGCTATCATGGCAAATGCAACCTACGATTCGACGACACCAACCCCGCCAAAGAAGACACTGAATATGTCGACTCAATCAAAGAGGATGTGCAATGGCTGGGATTTGAATGGGACGGAATCTACTTTGCCTCAGATTACTTTCAGCAACTTTACGAACTGGCAGTCCAACTGATCAAAGCCGGAAAGGCTTACGTCTGCAGTCTTTCTGTAGAAGAAACGCGTGCCTACCGCGGCGGGTGGGATGAAGTCGGTAAAGACAGTCCCTATCGTGAACGTAGCGTGGAAGAAAATCTGGATCTTTTCACGCGAATGAAGGCTGGTGAATTCGACGATGGCGAACATACGCTACGAGCGAAGATCGATATGGGATCGCCCAATATGAACATGCGAGATCCTGCCATGTACCGCATCAAGCATATTCATCACCACCGCACAGATGACCAGTGGTGCATCTATCCAATGTACGATTTTGCTCACGGTATCTGCGATTCGATTGAAAACATCACCCATTCGATCTGCACACTCGAGTTCGAACATCATCGCCCACTCTATGACTGGTTTCTGGATGAACTCGACATTTTTCGTTCACGGCAGTATGAATTCGCCCGCCTCAATATCACGCATACCGTCATGAGTAAACGTCGGCTTCTGGAACTGGTTGAAAATAATCATGTCGAGAGTTGGGATGACCCTCGAATGCCGACCATCAGCGGACTGCGACGTCGTGGATATACTCCCGAGGCCATCCGGCAGTTTTGTACCCGCATCGGAGTCACGAAACAAAACTCCACACATGATATTTCCTGGCTTGAAGATTCATTGCGAAGTCAACTAAACAAAGAGGTTTTGCGCCGGGCCGCGGTACTGCGACCACTAAAAGTAGTCATCGAGAACTTTCCTGAGGGACATGTGGAGATGATGGAAGCGGTCAACAATCCGGAAGACCCATCAGCCGGTACTCGAGAAGTTCCTTTCACACGGGAACTTTATATCGAGCGTTCCGATTTCATGGAAGATCCTCCAAAGAAATTCTTCCGCCTCGGACCGGGACGTGAAGTCCGTCTTCGTTATGGATTTTTCATTACCTGTCAGGAAGTAATTAAAGACGAAGAAGGTAACATCAGTGAACTGCGGTGTACCTACGATCCTGAAACCCGTGGCGGCCAGGCCCCTGACGGGCGTAAAGTCAAAGGGACTATTCACTGGGTTTCTGTGGAACACGCGGTGGACGCAGAAGTCCGACTCTACGATCACTTGTTCCAAACGCAACACCCAAATGATGTTGAGCAGGGTCAGACCTACCTCGACAATCTTAATCCAAATTCTCTTGAAATACTTAAAAACTGCAAACTCGAATCGTCACTGGGAGAAGCACAACCAGGAGAACGGTTCCAATTTGAACGACTGGGATATTTCTGTGTTGATAGCAGGGAAAGCAGCGACTCCAAACCGGTCTTTAATCGCAGTGTAACGCTCAGGGACACCTGGGCAAAAATGCAGAAAAAAGGTTAGGCACAATTCAATGAGCGACCCACAGGTCACTTCCGCTGCCCAAGACTTCAGCAAACGTAATGTCTCGGTCAACGCTCCCACACGCCTGCATTTTGGCCTGCTCGCTTTTGGCAATCAGGAAGGACGTAATTTTGGTGGGGTCGGACTGATGCTCAAAAAACCCCGCATTAAAATCAAAGCAAAATCCAGCGACTGCTTCAATACGACAGGGATTTACGCCGACCGCTTGACCGAATTTGCTCAAATGTGGAAGGACTACACCAAAGCAGACAAACTGCCTGACTGCACACTAAAAGTGACTAAAGCTCCACCTCAACATGTCGGACTGGGTCTCGGCACACAACTCGGACTTTCAACAGCAGAAGCCCTACAAAGGTTCACCAGCAATTCCGGATTCTCTGCCATGGAACGGGCAATCGTTGTCAACCGGGCAGCACGCAGTGCCGTAGGAACCTATGGGTTTGAATTCGGAGGTTTAATCGTTGAACGCGGACGTTTGCCCAACGAACGTATCTCACCGCTGGAGTGTCGCATGGACTTTCCTAAACAATGGCGAATTGCACTGATTCGTCCCGAGGGAGGCAGTGGCCTTTCCGGAGAATCAGAAACAAAAGCGTTTACAGACATCCCGCCGGTATCCCAACGTACAACCGACCGACTGCTGGACATCATTCAAACACAGCTACTGCCGGGTTTAACAGCCAACAATTTTAATCAGGTGACTGACGCGATCGAAGCCTATGGTCATCTGGCCGGCAGTTGCTTTGAAGCGGTTCAGGGCGGACCCTATAATGGTCGGCTGTTGAACAATCGAGTTAGCTGGTTAAAGAAAATTGGAGTGCGTGGAATTGGACAGAGCAGTTGGGGACCAACATTATTCTGTTTCTTCGAATCGAAGCAAGCTGCCAAAGAATTCCAGCACAGCATCCTCGATGATGGATCAGGACAACAACTGATTGTCGACATTGTCAAACCTGACAATCGGGGAGCCTTCATCGGTTACAGCTAATCACTCGCTTTAATAAGACTACAGGCTGCAAGAGCAACGTGTAATTCGTCAGGAGCCTAATTGCTCTTGAGGTACTTTGAATCATAATAAAGCAGTCCCCTTGGAAGAATTAAACAGGCCATTGATGCTAGAACTTGGCGTAAACATCGATCACGTTGCCACAATTCGGCAAGCTCGTAAAACCTATGAACCGGATCCGGTGACGGCTGCTGTTATGGCTGAACTGGGAGGTGCAGACTGCATTACCGTCCATTTACGCGAAGACCGGCGACATATTATCGATCGTGATGTCCGTATTCTTAGCGATACGGTAAATATAAAGCTCAATCTGGAAATGAGCGTTGCCACCGATATTATCGATATCGCTTGTGAAACGAAACCAAATCAGGCAACACTTGTACCAGAAAAACGAGAAGAAGTGACAACCGAGGGCGGACTCGATGTCCTCGGCAACTACGACAATCTGGAATCGGTTGTCAAACGGTTGCACGACAACGGCATTCGTGTTTCGTTATTTCTGGATCCCGAACAGGCTCAGATCGAAGCCGCTCACAAACTTCAGGTGGAAGCGATCGAATTACATACGGGTCAGTATTCCCTTACATCGGGACCGGACCGGGAAGTCTGCCTGCAAGATCTCATCGCGAGTGGTAAACAAATCGTTGACGCAGGTATGGCCCTGCATGCCGGTCACGGACTTAATTACCAAAATGTGATCCCGGTTTCTCGGATCGACAAGATGGTCGAACTCAACATCGGCCATTCTATTATTTCGCGGGCAGTATTTGTCGGATTAACTCAGGCTGTTCGTGAAATGAAAGAACTTCTTACAATCGCGGAATCAGGTAATTAGAGCTCCGCAGCGAAGGATAAATCATGCAAATTGCTTATTGCACCAATGTCCATGCTGGCTCCAACCTGGAAACCACGCAGGCCAACCTGCTAAAATATGCCACTAACGTCAAAAAACAATTCTCACCTGCTGCTCCAATGGGAATCGGTCTTTGGCTTGCTGCACCGGCCGCTGCCAGTCTTCAAGATCAGACACAACTGGAAAATTTTCGTGGTTGGTTAGAGCAAGAGCAACTGATCCCTTTCACACTCAATGGATTTCCCTACGGTGATTTCCATAGTGAGGTCGTAAAACATGAGGTCTATAAGCCGACATGGTTTAACCGTGACCGTCTGACTTACACAACAAACCTAATCGACGCATTGCATGGATTACTTCCTGATGGCATGGAAGGTAGTATCTCAACGCTTCCCTTAGCGTGGGATCGTAACTCCATGACTCCGGCACAGTGGATGCAAACCTCTCAACAACTCCTGCAGCTATGTCAATATCTCCATCAACTCGAACAGGACACCGGGCGACTTATCTACGTCTGTCTTGAGCCCGAACCAGGGTGTGTACTGGACGTTGCCAAAGACATGATCGATCTGTTCAACGAACGTCTGCTACCCTTTGACAATGACAACATTGTTACTCGCTATTTACGTATTTGCCACGATGTCTGTCACAGCGCCGTGATGTTTGAAGCTCAAGCCGATGTTCTCAAGCGGTACCAGCAACTTGGGATACGTGTGGGTAAAGTTCAGATTTCATCTGCGGTACGGGTTAATTTCGCATCGATTGCTGCGGAACAACGACCGATGGCTCTTCAACAACTGGCTAACTTCAATGAGCCTCGTTACCTCCACCAAACCAGCATTCAGGCGCAATCCGGGGAGACACGGTTCTACGAAGATCTCAATCTGGCATTAGACACAGTTGCGCAAGCAACCGATTTAACAAGCACCTGGAGTGTACATTTTCACGTGCCGGTTTATCTTGAATCACTTGGACTATTAGACACTTCGCAAGCAGACATTCTTGACTGTCTCAAAGTATGTAAAACAATGCCAGAGCTTAGGCACTACGAAGTAGAAACGTATGCATGGAACGTTCTACCTGAGCAACACCAGGTGGACAATCTGGCCAATGGAATTGCCCGTGAAATGAATTGGCTGCGCGAGCAATTAACGACCTAAGCTTCCCGGTGTCACAGATCCTGCCATTTGAAAATGAATCACAACGTAGACATGCAACTTAAAGACCAAACTGCCGTAATCACAGGAGCCTCGACCGGTATCGGTCGAGCGATCGCAATAGCGTTTGCCCAGCAGGGAGCCGACCTGATTCTGCATGCAAAAAGCAATCAGCAAGGACTGGTAGAAACAGCTACGTTGACTAAAGAACATGGCATTCAATGCACAACCTATCTGGCTGATTTAACGTGTAAGCAGAGCCGTGAGAACTTTATCCAGTCGGCTTTGACTACCGATCCTATCAACATCTGGGTCAACAATGCCGGTGCGGATATTCTGACCAATGACAATTCAAACCTTAGTTTTTCCGAAAAGCTGAAGTTACTCTGGGACATGGATGTACAGGGGACGATTGAAATTTGTCGTCTGATTGGTGACACACTGATAGAAACTGGTAAGCAAACCAATGCCGTGATCTTAAATATGGGCTGGGATCAGGCAGAAACCGGCCAATCCGGTGATAGCGGACAACTATTCGGACCTACAAAAGCCGCGGTCATGGCATACTCCCGTAGTCTGGCACGGACTCTCGCGCCGCATGTTCGTGTTAACTGTCTCGCCCCGGGCTGGATCCGAACTGCGTGGGGAGAAGAATCGCCCGTGCACTGGGATCAACGAGCCCGCAGTGAAGCTCTCATGCAACGCTGGGGCACGCCCGAAGATGTTGCCAATGCGGCTCTCTACGCAGTCGCTCCGCAGTCTTCATTCATTACTGGACAAACCATTCGTATCAATGGTGGATTGAATCACGAACAAATCTTTCCACCGCAGTCATAACACAGGTACTCCTTCCCGGAATTAAGTATGACAGATCGCTCAGAAATTAAAGGGAAACGAATTCTGTTTGTGACAGGCAGACTGGCTGAGTACGGATTACGAGAAGTACTCAATAAACTCAGTCAACAACTCCAGTTCCATTATGAACTGACAGTTATGCCCATTACCGTAGCAGCGTTAATGACACCTGCCTGGATTGCCCGGCATCTTCAGATTCCTGATAATCTCGATCTGATTGTTGTACCCGGATATTGTGATAACAACCTGGAAGATCTACAAAAGACCACCACTGTCCCAATCGAACTCGGCCCCCATGACCTGAGACGACTGCCTAAACACTTTGGACTTGGCTACCAGATTCCTGATGATTACGGCCAATATGACATCGAGATTCTCGGCGAAATCAACCATGCCCCAAGGCTCTCAATAGAATCAATTCTAGAGCAGGCAAAAGCCCTCAAAGACTCAGGCGCCGATTATATTGACGTCGGGTGCGACCCGGGAAGTGAGTGGCTTGGTGTCGGGGAATGTGTCAAACAGTTAGTGGATGCCGGATTTCAAGTATCTATCGATAGTCTCAATTCATCAGAAATCTCAAATGCCGTTGAGGCGGGTGCGTCACTGGTTCTGAGCGTTAACCGTTCAAATCGCGATGCCGCTGTTGACTGGGGAGTCCCGGTTGTAGTGATTCCTGATGACTTCGCAACACTCGGTGGACTGGATGAAACGGTGGAATTTCTGGCAACTGCAGGAGTACCGATTCGTATCGACCCGATTCTGGAACCAATCGGCTGCGGTTTCACCGCTAGTCTGGAAAGGTACATCCAGGTTAGAAAGCGATACCCTGATGCTGAAATGATGATGGGAATTGGTAACCTGTCTGAATTGACCGATGTCGATAGTGCCGGAGTTAACACGCTGCTGCTGGGAATCTGTCAGGAACTGGGGATCCGTACGGTACTGACAACCGAAGTTATTAACTGGGCGCGATCTAGCGTTAAAGAATGTGACATTGCAAGGCGCATGGTTCACCATGCGGTAAACCATGGAATTCCTCCTAAACATCTGGAAACGCTTCTGCTGACTTTGCGCGACGAAGAAATCAGCAGTTTTGGAGATGAATTCCTGGAAAATCTGGCGGCCAGCATTAAAGATCCTAACTATAGAATCTACGCTGAACGAGACGAAATTCATCTCGTTAGTGCCGGCCTGCACCTTAGTGACAAAGATCCGTTTAAGTTATTTGAACGGTTAGCCAACGGTGAAGGACAAAACAAGCCACCACATAATCTGGATGCTTCACACAGTTTCTACCTTGGGTACGAAATGGCAAAAGCGCTGACTGCAATTACTCTTTCTAAGCAGTACACACAAGATCAGGCGTTGAACTGGGGGTATTTAACTTCGGAGGAAAAAAGTCACCGTTTGACTCGTTCACGTACCGATAAACATAAATCCAATCAAGACTAGCAGCAACCACCTAGTTGAGCTGCGATAAATTGCTCGAGCAATTCAAAAGCTCTGGTTTCCTGTTCACCTGCTGTTTTCTCAACAACAAGCTTGAGATGTTTGATTTGGCCAAGAATTTCACTGGAAGGAATAAACTTAGTTCTCGTCGCTAAAATTGCGGCTTCCAGTACAGCGTGCTTAGCGCGGTTAAAACCGAAGAACTCCCGGAATTTTCCCTGTTGCGTCACCTGACACTCAATTCGGGTACGCTCCTGCGAATCGTCTAATGACATCACTTCAAATTCAAACCACTGACAGACATTCTCTAATACATGGCCATCCACTTCGGGAATCTTCACAAACGAAGGCTCCTCGGCCCACAGATTGATTGCTGAACAAGCCAGCAACATCACATCATCGCTAATGTGTAATACACCTTTGCCATCGCGTTTCAAATTCATATATGTTTTAGAAGAAGTATAGGGCTTCAAAACAAACTCACTCCAATTGCCGGAATCACACACTTCCGGTCCCATCGGAGAAACATTCGGACTACCGTCCTCCTGATTTGTTGTCACGATTGCTTCAAGAATCATCTGGTTTTGATCTCTATCCTAAAACGTCACTGGTCGGTCAGGAATTTCAAACGAACGTAATTCTTCACCATTACATTCCTGCGTAATCAATGGCAGATCCACGTTTACTTCAATCCCAGCCAGTCTTAGAAACTGAGCCAGAATCGTGAAACCCTCGTTAGTTAATACAGATTCAGGATGAAACTGAATGCCCACCACCGGATACTGAGTATGTTTAAGTCCCATTACTGTACCATCGGACAACCAGGCTGTCTTTTGTAAAGTCTCTGGCATCCCTTTTTCTGACACAATAAGCGAATGGTACCGACAGGCTTGAAATGCTTGTTTAATTCCTGCAAAAATTCCTTGGCCATTATGTTCAATGGAACTACTTCGGCCATGAACGGGTTGATCAGCCAGCACAACGCTGGCTCCGTAGGCTTGACCAATCGCCTGATGTCCTAAACAGACTCCCAAAATGGCGTATTCACTACCCAACTGGCGAATCACATCCAGACTAATGCCTGCGGTATCCGGCGTGCATGGGCCTGGTGAAATAACGATCGCCTGAGGATTCAGGTTGCGAATTTTCTCGACGGTAATCTGATCATTTCGGGAGACATAAATCTCCTGTCCCAGACGCTGAAAGTAACGCCCCAGGTTATGGACAAAGCTATCATAATTATCAATCAATAAAATCAAATAAACACCTAATTCACACAACAACGACTACTTGCCAACTACGCAAGAGCTCGCAACATGCCCGTTGCCTTTTCCCATGTTTCAATATATTCACGCTCCGGTACCGACTGGGCGACAATACCTCCTCCCACAGGTAATTGCCACCATCCTTTGCCGGCTGTAATGGTACGAATAAGAATACTCAGATCCATCGTGCCATCAAATCCAAGATATCCCAAACTTCCACAGTAAGATCCACGGGCAGTAGGTTCCAGTTCTGAAATAATTTCCATCGCCCGCACCTTAGGAGCGCCGCTAATCGAGCCCCCAGGAAATGCCTGACGGATCAGATCAAACGGAGTTTTATCTGATCGCAATCTACCCTCAACAACGCTGACCAGGTGCTGTACAAACTGATAAACCTCTAAACGGCATAGATCGCTGACATAAATACTATCCGGCTCACAGACCGGGGACATATCGTTGCGCAGCAGATCCACAATCATGATATTCTCCGCCCGGTCTTTCTCACTTTTCCTCAATTCTTCAGCCGCATACAAATCAGCTTCCGGCATTGAGATACGGGCGCGGGTCCCTTTAATCGGTCTAGCTTCCACAATGGAATCGTGAACCCTTAAAAAGCGTTCCGGCGAGGCACTCACGATTTCAAATTCATCCGTAGCAAAGTACCCTGCAAACGTCGCGGGATTACGGTGTCGCAGTCGCATATACAATTCGACTGCGTCGGTTGTTGCCGGATGCAGCAATCGCTGACTAAGATTCACCTGAAAAATATCACCTGCATGAATATAATCAATACATTTCTGTACGGCTTGTAAATACTGTGTTTTGGAAAAGTTACTGGTCAGGCTACCACGAATTTCAAATTGTTCCGCCAAATGTTCAATAAGTAGTTGCCCCTCTGCTGGTTTTTCAGGACGAGGGGAAACTGGAGCGGAAAGAATCTGTTGAAAAAATGCGGCTCGTTCCAACGCCCGATTCGCTCTGGCTATCGGTTCTTGTTCGGGAAGCCCCTGAGAAATGATCCAGGCACGCTGCTGATGGTGATCGAATGCCACAACGACATCATAGAAACCCACCGCCAGCGAAGGTACTTCGAATTCATCCCGTTTCGGAGTCGGCAGAGATTCAAGACTATAGGCTAGATCATAAGAAAACAATCCGGCAACACCTCCCTGAAACGGCGGCAAACCATCGAGTGTTTTAATTTGTTCGTTATCTGTCAATTCTCGCCAGAGACTTTCCAGTTCATCCAACTCATTCTGCTGACGCGGTTTTGTTTCGAAATACTTAAAGGGGTCAGCACAAACAAACGAGTATCTGCCCAGTTTCTCCAGTCGCATGGCGCTATCGAGAAACAGACAGTGTGGTAACGACGCCAACCGTAAGAATACGGCCTCGGCATCGGGCATCGGAATCAGTTCCTGAACAATTGCCATCTGCTTTAAATCATGCAACAAAATGGTAAAAAAGTGACATCTGAACTTAAATATAGATTGCCTGCTATATTAAATTAAGTGCAAACTCAATGTGTCCCGTGACTATTCACGATCTCTCAGTGCTACTGTAATAAGACGATGAACCCGGCCGAACGCGAAAACATTATTGCCTTTCTGATTGAACAGGGGATCCTGTCCCAAGAGGTACAACACGAACTGCTTCCCGACGATGAACTGCTACGTCTGATGAATCCCGACACAATGTGTGGCGGGAATGGCTACGATCCCGGGATTTGCTAACAAACGGCAGGCCGATATTCGAATGTCATGGTTAAATTCACTATAATGACTACTTAATTCAACTATTTTCCGGTGATTAGCGAGTCAATCATGATAAACCGTTCTCTTTTGTTTCTAACGATAGTTTCCTTACTCTGTACTTCTGTTTTTGCAGTCGACGGGAAACCTTCATCAGCTGCCCGGAAAGAAGCCTCCAAAGGCAATTGGAGCGGATGGCGTGGACCAACTCGGGACGGACTCTCAGCGGAAACAGGACTCCAGACAGAATGGGCTGAGGGCGGTCCTAAGCTCGCCTGGAAAGTCAAAGGTCTTGGTAGTGGTTTTTCTAGTGTGGCAGTCGCCGATGGAAAAATTTACACGATGGGAAAAAAAGATCAAATCACCAAAATGTTTGCCCTCAGCACAAATAATGGTGCCGTGATTTGGGAAGCCGACATGGGTGCCGGAGCCAATCCAAACTGCACACCAACGGTTGACGGAGATCGCGTCTATGGACTCACTCACTCTGGTGAACTTGTGTGTATCAATGCAAATAATGGTGCGGTTGTTTGGCAACGAAACTTTCCTGTTGATTTTAAAGGACGCATGGAGTCCGGTTGGGGGTATTCCGAGTCACCGGTAATTGATGGAGACAAACTGGTCTGCACACCGGGTGGCAATTCAGCCGTTATGGTAGCGTTAAACAAAAGCTCCGGAGAACTTTTATGGTCTGCCGAGATGCCGTCTGCGACAGGCGGCCGGGGGCATGACGGAGCAGGATATTCCTCAATCGTGATCAGCGAAATTGCTGACCGCAAGCAATACATACAGCTTACAGGCCGAGGTGTTATCGGTGTTGATGCTGAGTCGGGGAACCTACTTTGGACTTACAATCGCATAGCCAACGGAACTGCCAACATCCCCACACCAATCGTGAAGGACAATTACGTCTTCTGCAGTACCGGATATGGAACGGGAGCAGCTCTTATCCAGATCCACGATCGCGCCGGCCGGTTTGAGGTGGAAGAAAAATACTTTTTAGAGGCAAAAAAGCTACAGAATCATCATGGTGGTATGCTTTTGATTGGTGACTACATCTATTGCGGTCACGGTCACAATCAGGGGTTCCCTGTTTGTCTCAACATGATGACCGGCGAGTATGCATGGGGTCCTGAACGCGGTGCCGGAACAGGTAGTGCGGCGATCCTTTATGCTGATGGTCATCTATACTTCCGTTATCAAAGCGGAGATATGGCATTAATAGAAGCCACACCTACAGGCTACAAATTGAAAGGTAAATTTCGTACAGACGAAGTTAACGGCAAAAGTTGGCCTCACCCGGTTATCGCAGGTAAAAGACTTTACCTGCGAGATCAGGGAACCTTAATGGTTTACGACATCGCTCAATAGATTCACCGAAGAAATGAGACGTCCCGCATGACCTCTCCACTCAAGATCGCCTTTATAGGTGTCGATAATCCGCATGGTGCCGGCTGGCGTGACCTACTTGCCAATCTCAAGACCGAATTTCAACTTTCGGCGCTGGTCCCGCACTTTGATGGCAGTATCGCCAGTCTGGAAGAAAAGTATTCCGATCTACCGCGGTACGAAACAGTCACTGAACTGATTGCTAACGCACAATTCGATGCTGCCATCGTTGCTGTTAGCAATCGTTATTCGGCCGATGTGATTGAAGAATTAGCGGCTGCTGGAAAACATATTCTGGCCGAAAAGCCTGTCGCCGGCCGTACCGTCGATGCTGAACGAATCCGGCAGGCAGTCGACTCGGCCGGGATTGCATTTCAAACCGGTTATATGTGGCGATATGACGACTGTGCAAATCGTTTGAAACGGATGATTGCTGAGGGACGTTTTGGCAAATTGATCAGTGTGGAAGCCGTTTATGCAACCAGCGATGTTAATCGACGAGGACCGGCTCATTATCTGTTTGACGTGAATGAAAGTTATGCCGGTTTTTTTAGCTGGCTTGCTTGTCATCATATCGATCTCGTACAGTACATTACCGGACAAGCCGTCAAAGCCGTTACCAGTCGTGTCGGTAACTTCACCGAAACTAGTGTTGCTGTCGAGGACGGCGGAACAGCCATTCTGGATTTAGACTCAGGCGCAATCGCCACGCTGATCGGAGGTTACTGGATGCCCCGCTGGTCCGGCGAAGTTCGCTGGACAATTCGTGGTAGCAAGCGGTGGGTGTATTGGGATCCAAGCAAACCCGACACGGGCGGTTCTCTCGAAATTCACGGCCCTCAACCTCAGTGGTATGCCATGGAAGAAACCTATGACGCACCGGTTGACTCCACGCCGGGTTACGGAGGCGGTCCTGGTGTCGAATTACTAGAGGACTGGTTGGCGATGATACGAGGCGATGTGGAGACATGCCGTAATACAACCGAATCCATGCTTACCACAGTGCGAGTGGTAGACACGATATTACAGGCCTCTGAAGAAGGCCGTCGCATCGATTTATAAATCAGTTATTAATTCGCAGGAGTGTAAAGCATGAGAATTAGCAGATACGAACAAGACGATCAGATTAAATTCGGATTTTACGCCGACAACTACCTTGTCGAAGCAGGTACCGCAGCTGAGGCCTTTAATGCGGCAAACGGCGATAATATTGATCTATCCCAGGTGGCATGCATTCTGGAACTGTTACCCCCATGCGGTGCCTTAGCATCTGATGCTGAGAAAGTGGCAGCCTGGTTAACAGCAAACGAAGCCACTGAACAACTAAAAACCGGTTGTGACACTGTTCAGCTACTCGTGCCAATCGCCCGCCCTAACAAGTTATTTTTATTAGCTGGTAATTATTCGGCGCATGTTCAGGAAGGTGGTGAACAGGCTATTGAACGTGCCGAGACATTTCCCTATGTCTTTATGAAGCCACCTACCACCACACTTACCAATCCCGGTCAGCCTATTGAGATCCCCAAGGTTAATCCCAACGAAATTGACTGGGAACTTGAGCTGGCTATTGTGATTGGGAAAAAAGGGAAACACATCAGTGAAGCTCAGGCGTTGGATTATGTAGCCGGATACACCGTAATTAATGATATATCGGACCGCGCCTACCATCCGTTCCCAGACCGCAAGGAACGAAGTCGCGATGCTTTCTTTGACTGGATGCATGGTAAATGGCATGACAGTTTTTGCCCCTGCGGACCATGCATCGCCACACCAACGACAGTTACTGATCCACAAGCTTTGGACTTAAAACTGTCACTTAACGAGGAGCTGCGACAGGATAGTACAACCGCATTACAGGTATTCCCAGTGGCAGCGGTTATCGAATTCATATCACAAAATGTCACGCTTGAGCCCGGCGATATCATTTCAACCGGTACTCCAGATGGCGTTGGCAAAACGACAGGTACATTTATCACAGCAGGTGATACGCTACATGCTCACATCAGTAGCATCGGCACACTCACCTCTCCAGTCATTAACGAAGCGTAGTCAAATTGCGCTAATTACTTTCATAACACGGCCCCTATAACACGAGTACCTATACCATGCAACGTCGACGATTTATACAGACCGGTTTCGCCGCTTTGGCAGCAACCACACTTCCTGAAGTTTACAACCAGTACACGCATGCCAGCCGTATTGGTAAACGGCCAAGTGAATTACGGATTGTCGACATTAAACGACAGACCGTAAAGCTGCCGTTCCGCCCCGCTCCACAGCGAGCCATGGATCGTGAAATACCCCACTGGCGTTACTGCGAAATCATTACCGTGGAATTATCAGGCGGAGCTGTAGGGACTGGCGAAGGTCTATTGTATTACAGTTGGGGAGTTAGCTCGGAGGAAGCAATACAAAGTGCTCTTGGCAGTAATGCTGCCGATCTGATGTGGAATGATGAACTCGGTGCCGGTTTACAGATGGCACTATTCGATGCTGTGGGTAAAGCCGGAAACGTACCGGCTTACCGTCTGCTTGGAAATCAGGTCTATGACACGACACCGCTGAGCTGGTGGAACATCGACATGCCGACCGACGATATGCTTAGTGAATGTCAGGAAGCTCTGCGACTCGGATATAAGGCCTATAAGACAAAGGGTCGACCCTGGTTTGACCTGTGGGATCAAACCGAGACCTGTGCCAAATCCATGCCGGAAGACTTTAAGATTGACATGGATTTCAATGAAACTTTACTTACAGCTAAACAGGGAATTCCGATTTTAAAATGGATGGATCAATTCCCTCAGGTGGATATCTATGAATCACCAATTCCTCAGGCAGATATTAAAGGCAACGCAGCGATCACAAAAGCAGTGCGGGCTGGTGTTTCCTTACACTACGGAACCCCGACACCTAAAGACGTGGTCAAACACGATGTCTGTGACGGATTCGTGATCGGTGGGGGAGCGTCTCGTGTCATGCGTCAGTCTCATGTCGCCGAAACCATGGATATGCGATTCTGGCTACAGCTTGTCGGAGCCGGCTTAACAGCTGCTTTTAGCCTTCACTTTGGTGCAGTTTGCTCAGCGGCAACCTGGCCTGCAGTAAACTGTCATCAATTGTATGTCCATGACATGTTGAAAAATCCTATTAGAGTACGCGAAGGATTTGCTGCAATTCCGGACAAACCCGGACTTGGGGTTGAACTGGACTGGAGTGTCGTCAATCGCTATGCCGTAGAGAAGCCTGCTGCAAGACCGGATCCAGCACGCATGATCGAAACAACCTATCCTGATGGTCGCCGCATGTATACAGCTAACAATGGTACGGTCAACTTCATGTTGAACCCCGCACGTTCGCCCGGGAATATGCCCTACTTCGAAAAAGGTGTGGACAGTAAACTCCTGCCAAATGACGGTAGTACACGCTGGAAAGAATTGTATACACGCAGCCGTAAAGAAGGCCCTGTTGTTATTGAGCCGTAAATAATCTACGGGCTCTATAAGTAGAACGACTACTCGCCAAGATCACGTTCATCGGTGATACGACGGTACCACTCGGGGTGGCGGTCGTCGAACCGATGAATTTCATGTTCATCAGGTACTCTGACAATATGCTTATTTCGAGTATCTTCCGGAATGACCGTTCCATATAGAATCTCAGATTGCTTATGATCAGCAAAATGCTGGTCGTCACCGTTGGGTGAAATTATCTTACTGCCGCCGATAAACTGAAAACCTCGTTCCAGACCAATCCGGTTAACGGCTGCATAGAAAATCTTATTCTCAACAGCCCGTGTATTAACAATGTACTTTGGAAATGTCTCGGCTCCGGGAGGCCAGTTTGTTGGCAGTACAACCAAATCAGCTCCATCCAAAGCCATAATCCGCGAAGACTCGGGAAAACTTCCGTCGTAACATATATTCATGCCGATCTTAATTTTACCGATATCATAAACTTCAAAAGGTCGATTACCTGGTGTGGTAAAGCGGTCGACGCCAAGAAACGGCAGATGAATTTTTCGGTAGCTCCCAATAACTCCCTGAGGACCAACCAACACACAGGCGTTGAATAAACGGTCTGCCTCTTTTTCCAGTGTGCCATAGACAACATAGCTATTTGTTTCAGCACAGATTCTCTGAAAAAATTCACTGCTATCCCCCGGAATCGCCTCGCCCCAGGGCAACGCCTCTTGCAAACTGCTAAAACAGTAACCGGTCACAGCGCATTCAGGAAATATGGTCAGTTCCGCACCACTACCCGTTGTTTCTCTCACAGCCTTTTCCATATTGGCCAGATTCAACCGGGGCTCCATGATTTTTATGTCCATCTGAACACCGGCAATTTTCATACTACTTATTTCACTCATCTGCTGTATTTCCTATAACTCCACACTAATGATCTACACAAAGAACTAGTCCTGTTTTTCTGTTACCAGCGGTGGACGACGCAGGTGGTAGTCGGTCTGCTGCTGAAATGCTTTGGCAGCATTTAGAATTGTTACTTCGTCAAACAAACGGCCAACAAACTGAATGCTTTCAGGTTGAAAGCCGTCTTGATTTTCACGAAACCCACTAGGCATCGCAATCGAAGGATGACCTGTCATATTGGTGATCACTAATTCATCACCTCCTGAAGATACAAAAAAGTCAATTTCACTCATCAACTTCTGCATTCTTTCCTGCATACGACTGCGAATACGCTGCGCACGAATATATTCAACTGCCGGAATATATTCGGATCTACGCAAAATAGCGGGCCACGAATTCAGGCCTTCTTCAATCCCTTCGCGAGTTAACGGATCAAACTGGGAAGCCGCTTCAGCAAACAGAATTGTTACTAACGGTCTGGTGGGAATATCTGTGGGTAATTTAATCGGCACGAGTTTGACTCCATGCTCTTTCAAAATCTGCAATTCTTCACGATCTTTGACATCTTGTGCAGTCTCAATATAGCCCACTTTAAGATTTTTCAATTCAACGGTTCGCGGCCACGCAAATGGCATATCCACTGCGGAAGGATCATCCCCTCCCTTACCCTGTATAGCCTCAAAGACAAAACCGCAATCATCAGCACTGCGACAAATCGGCCCCAGCTTATCCATACTCCAGCTCAATGCCATACAACCATCTCGTGACACTCGACCAAACGTTGGACGCAGACCGGTAACACCACAACGAATTGAGGGTGAAATGATACTGCCAAGTGTCTCACTTCCAATTGAAAACCCCACACAGCCGGCAGCTGTCGCACTTGCCGAACCGGCACTCGAACCACTCGAACCTTGTGTAATATTCCATGGATTAAGAGTCGGTCCGCCATACCACTTGTCACCCATTGCCAACGCACCAAGCGAAAGTTTAGCAACTAATACTGCACCGTCAGCATCGAGTTTTTCCAGTACGTGTGCTTTATGGTCGATAACACGATCACTAAACTGTGGTGCTCCCCAAGTAGTTGGATATCCCGGATATGCCATTAAATCCTTAGCACCATAAGGAATGCCGGACAATGGTTTAAGGTTGCGCAGGCGACCCGGTTTGGCAGCATCAAACAATTTTGCCTTTTCCATTGCAACCTGCTCAGTGAGATTCACTACAAACTTTAGCGTGGGATCATATTTCTTAAGACGCCTAAGATAGACTTCCGTCAGATGAGTCGCCGTGATTTCACCTCGTCGAAGCAAATCATGTTGTTGTCGGAGAGGTAAAAAGGCCAGATCTTCATCATCAGCCGGAACATCAGTCGGAGGGTTACCAGGCTGATGTTCCGGCTTGTTATTGCGCGCCGGCTGTCCTGGCTGAAGATGCAGCTTGATTGCCGGCCACGTATCGTAGCCAACAGAGAAAGAACGCAAATCATCAAGATCACTGAGCATCCGTGTCAAACCGGAGGCTGCCTGAGTTCGTTGTTGGTGAGTAAGTTCAATCCCCGAAATCCATTCTGCCTGTCGGACCATTTCGACAGTAACTTGCTGTCCTCTGGTTGCCTGAGCAGCCAACGCCCGGTGAAAAGCGGCGGTACCGATTCCGGTAGCACTCAACCATCCCATTAATTGACGTCGATTCAATGTTTTTTCATTTTTATCACTTCTCGATTCAGTCATTTTTCTCACTCAAATCCGCTGTCATTTTCTCGGCATAACCGTCACAACCGCAACCAAAATCAGGCCTGCGCTGATTAGTTACAACCTCTGTTCAGCGCCCGCTTGTCCATCTCAAAAACCGAGTTGATAATCAAGAAGTAGACGACTTATCAATCTTACTAAACACCACACCGGCTGTCCGCCGAAGCCGTAGCGAAAATAAACCTGTCCGCCGAATTTTAAATACGGAAGGATCGGTGTATTTTCAGGATTCTATCATGACAACGCAGGATTCTGCCAATCAAACAACGCAAGATATCCGCGTTAAATCCTGGGTACAGCATCTGGGAAAAGTTGCCGGGCCGGTGGTTTTTCTATCGATTGGATTTGCTGCAATTGCCATCGGGCTAACCATCGATTGGTACTCCTCTGCACTCTCGAATGAAATCGACCCGGTTTATGTAGGTAAGAACAAATGTATTGAATGTCATCAACAGGAAGCGGAGAAGTGGACCGGTTCTCACCACGATTTAGCGATGCAGGTTCCCACAGAAAAGTCCGTTCTCGGTGACTTCAATAATGCCAGCTTGGAGCATCACGGAGTAACCTCTACCATGTTTCGACGCGGCGATAAATTTATGATTAACACAGAGGGTGAAGATGGTGAAATGCATGATTTTGCAATTAAATTTGTCTTTGGTGTTGATCCACTACAGCAATACCTTGTCGAATTCGACCGTCCTCCGGATCAAGCTGAAAACGAAATCGGACGGCTTCAGGTGCTACGTATTTCATGGGACAGCAAAAATAATAAATGGTTTCATCTTGACCCTCCCGATGTCCACGAAAAACTAGCGCCCGAAGACGATCTGCATTGGACCGGAATTGCTCAGCGATGGAATAACATGTGTGCGGATTGCCACAGCACAAATCTAAAAAAGAACTTTGATCCTCAGACCAACACCTATCACACCACTTTTAGTGAAATCAACGTAAGCTGTGAAACTTGTCATGGTCCGGGAAGCGTGCATGTTGAACTGGCCGAAGCAAAATCACTATTCTGGGACCGTCAACACGGCTACGGTCTGCCAAAGCTTAAGGGGGATGACGCTCTGACGATCGAACGTCAGATTCAATCATGTGCTCCCTGCCATTCACGTCGCCGAATCGTTCACCCGGATTTTTCGGGTGGAAAGAATTTTCACGACCACTTTGCGGGCGAGCCAATGCGACCGGAAACTTATCATAAAGACGGACAGATCATGGACGAAGTGTATGTTCTTGGTTCTTTTATCCAGAGCAAAATGTATCACAAAGGAATCAAATGCACCGACTGTCATGATCCACACAGCGTCAAAGTCAAATTCGAGGACAATCGTCTTTGCACTTCCTGTCACCAGCATCCGACGAAGAAATACGACACTCCGGCTCACCACCACCATAAACCCGGGAGCAAAGGGGCTTCGTGTGTTGAATGCCACATGCCAGAAACGACCTATATGGCCGTTGATCCTCGAAGAGACCACAGCCTTAGAGTTCCCCGGCCTGATCTCAGTCTAAAAATCGGAACGCCAAATGCCTGTGTTAAATGCCATCTCGAAGATAGCATTACGCCATCTGCCCACCTTGCCGATGGACGCAAAGAAAAACTACATATCAAACAATACATTGATTGGATTCGACTTGCTTATGAAGGTGAAGAAGACGTAAAACAGCAGCTTGAAACCGTAAATCAGTGGGCCAACGATGCCGTTCTAAAATGGTATCCAGAATCTAAACATCGCAGTATTCATTTCGGTGAAACCCTTCACTCAGCCTGGGCACTTAATGAAAATGCCAATGATGACATTATTGACTTATTCGATGATCCTGACGCCCCCGCAATCGCCAAAGCCTCAGCCATGATTTGGCTCGATCCGACCCGTAGTGCAGATGCTCTGGAAGTCATTTTGGCATCGTTGCAAAACCCAAATGAACCTCAGTTACGAGTCGCTGCGATTCTTGCTTTACAGAATTATCGTGACGCGGGCACTAACAAAAATCCATTCACCACGGTACGCAACCATGTAATTCCCCTGCTCGATGATCCAATCCGCTCGGTTCGTACGGCTGCCGCTCAGGTCAGCTCGGAAGTTCCTTCCAACTTCTGGCCTACCGATTCGATTCGCAAATTCCAACGTGCGCTGGAAGAACTCGAGGAAGGTTTGATGGTAAATAATGACCGCGCGGCAACGCACCTGACTCTTGGCAGCATCTACGAGAACTTACGGCAGCACAACAAGGCGGAACAGGCCTATCGTCTGGCGATTCAGGTTGAACCTAATGCAACCGGACCTCGCTCTAATCTCGCAGAACTCTACACCAGATTAGCTGAAAATATTACTCGCCAATACCAGCAAAATCCTCAGCAGGCCCCACCCAACACGCAGCAGACTCTCCAGAATTATCTAATGGAAGCCGAGAAACTACGCAATGATGAATTTGTAAACTTTCAACGAGATGCGTCCTATGCCCCTGAAAATGCAGCCGTCCAATATCGATACGGCTTGGCACTTTACCGAAAAGGACAATTGGAGGATGCGGTCGAAGTACTGCGAACAGTACACGAACTCGAACCTCGCACGCCAATCTATATGATTGCTCTAAGTCGTTTACTACAAACAACTCAGCAATATGAAGAGGCACTTAAAATTGCTAAAAAACTCATCGAAATTGAACCACAACATCAGGGACTCGTAGAAGAGCTATTACAACAAATCAAAGATCAGGCTCCTGATAATAATTCCAGTAAAGGATAATTTCACGTGACAATCAATATTGCCATCGTCCCCGTCGCTGGATTAGGGACCAGTGTCCTTCCACTGACCAAAAGCCAGCCTAAAGAGATGCTTGCTGTGGGGCGTAAGCCTGTCGTGCAATACGTTGTTGAAGAACTAGCCTCAAATGGCATCGAGCGGATTCTATTTATCACTTCTCAGGGCAAGTCTTCAATCACAGCACATTTTGATATCGATGAGACCCTGACCCAATACCTGCGTGAAACCGGTCGCGAAAGTAATTTGGTTGAATTGGATTACGAGCGGCAAAACATTGAATATTTCTATACGCGACAACGCCGACAACTCGGACTGGGCCATGCTGTGCTTTGTGCCGAGCCGCTGGTTGGTAAAGAACCGGCCGTGGTCGCTCTGGGTGATTCCATCATTGGACGCCATGCCTCCAGCAACATCGTTTCACGAATGGTTGATGCGTATGAAACTGAAAAGGCTGATGCCGTTATCGCTTTGGAACCCGTGAACCCGGCAGATGTCGCCCAATATGGCATTGTTAATGTCAGTGACGATAGTGGTGAGAGCCTCAGGATCACCGGTGCGATTGAAAAACCGACAACAGCGGACGCTCCGAGCAATTTATCGATCGCTGCGCGTTATGTCTTTAATCCGACAATCTATGAAGCCCTGCAAAAAACACCGACCGACCGCGGCGGAAATCTACAGCTAACCGATGCCATCGCTTATCTGATTGATCAGGGGGCAAAGGTTATCGGGATCAAGCTGCAGGAAGATGTCAAACGCTATGACATCGGAAACTTTGAGAGTTACTTCAAGACATTTCTGGAGTTTACACTAACTGATCCCGAATTCGGTACTCAGATGCAAGCATGCGTTCGTGATTACCTGAACCGGCAAGAGCGACAGGAGTAGGTCATGGACATTATCCGCCGTCGCGCTTATGCCAGAGCCGGACTAATTGGCAATCCATCCGATGGATATAACGGGAAAACTATTGCTGTCTTGGTACCGAATTACTTTGCCGAAGTCGTACTCTACGAATGGGAAGATCTTGAAATCGTACCCAGCCAGGATGACCAGTCGAAGTTTAGTTCTATTCAGGATCTGGCAACTGACGTGCAGTTACATGGATATTATGGTGGCATTCGCCTGATCAAAGCGACAATCAAAAAGTTTCTGGAATACTGTCAGGAACGTCACAAATTACACAATCGAAATTTTTCAATCCGCTATGAAAGCTCCATTCCGCGTGCCGTGGGAATGGCTGGATCAAGTGGAATCATTGTCGCAACGCTGCGAACACTCATGGATTTTTACGAAATTGATATCCCGACATCCGTCCAACCATCGCTCGTGCTCAGCGTAGAGCAACAAGAGCTTGGAATTCAAGGCGGACTACAGGATCGTGTGGTTCAGTGCTTTGGCGAACCGGTATATATGGATTTCAGTAAGCAAGCCATGCATGAAAATCATGGACTCATGTGCGGTCAATACCGTCGCATTGCCCGAGAAAAAATTCCGCCGTTATATATCGCATTCGATCAATCAACCGGTGAACCGACGGAAGTATTTCATAATAATCTGCGAGCTCGATTTGATCAGGGCGAAGACGCTGTCGTTGCTGCAATGTCCAAATTCGCTGAACTCACCGAACAGGCTCTAAAAGCCATTGAATCCGGTGATCATCAACAGTTAGCCCGTATCATCGATGAAAATTTCGACACCCGCAGATCTCTCTGCCAACTTCCACAGGGGCAGGTAACGATGGTGGAAATCGCTCGTTCGGTAGGAGCTAGTGCTAAATTTGCCGGTTCCGGGGGGGCTATTGTGGGAACCTACACCGATGATGAAATGCTGACAAGATTAAATCAGCAACTCGGAGCCATTGGCTGTCGTGTTGATCGAATCAACTAGTTGTATTAATCTCTCAACCAACTTCGTTTAGGCTTTAACTACCCGATTTCTTCATCCCTTGAATTGGCCGGCATCTGCTAAAATGAAGCTATTGTTCCTGTTTGATTATTTCAGTGAAATGCGATATTTATTTTTACTAATTGCCTTTTGTTCTGTGCCGTTACCATACCTTTCGGCAGCGCCCGCAGTTTCATTTAGCAAGGAAGTATTACCGATCCTTGCCGAGAATTGTTTTCAATGTCATGGCCCTGACGAGAACACACGGGAAGCAGATTTAAGACTCGATCTATTCGAAGATGCCACTCGTAAACGCGATGGCTATCAGGTCATTACACCGGGCAATCCTGCCAGGAGCGAACTGATAACTCGTATCCTGTCAAATGATGAATCGATCAAAATGCCGCCGGCCGATTTTGATAAACACTTGTCACAACAAGAACTCGCCGTTCTTCAGAACTGGATCGAAAACGGTGCTAATTTTGAACAACACTGGTCATTCAAACGGGTCGTCAGACCGAACCTGCCAGCGGTCAGCAAAAAGACACTTCACTGGCAACGCAATGCCATCGATAGTTTTATCGGGCACAAACTAGAATCTCAAAAAATCTCTCCGTCACCGGAAGCTGCGGCAGCAACATTGGCTCGGCGTCTTTCGCTTGACATCACCGGACTACCTCCTTCTCCGCAAGCCGTTCGCAAATTCATCGAAAACTATAACCCTGCGAATCCCGCGGAAACCGTCTATGAAGATTACGTCAACACGCTGTTAGAGTCTCCGCACTATGGTGAGCGGATGGCAATGTTTTGGTTGGATGCAGCCAGGTATAGTGACACGGATGGTTATCAGAGTGATTCGACCAGAAGTAACTGGCCCTGGAAAGACTGGGTCATCAAGGCCTTCAACTCCAACATGCCCTATGACCAATTTACCATTGAGCAGTTTGCCGGTGATCTCCTTCCTGCAGCAACAGCGGAACAAAAACTGGCAACCTGCTTTCATCGAAACCATATGGCTAACGGTGAGGGCGGGCGACACCCGGAAGAATCCCGCATCGAGTATGTTATCGACCGCGTAAATACGACTGGTACTGTTTGGTTGGGCGTGACACTCGGTTGTTGTCAGTGTCATTCTCATAAATACGATCCCGTCTCTCATCAGGCGTATTACGAATTATTCAGCTTTTTCAACAGCATTGATGAGGACGGTAAAGCAGGTGGTGGAGCGAAGCCATTTCTATCATACAAACCGACCACCGTTGAACCTCACATCGTAGCCGCTCAGCAACTCGTAGACAGTCGCCTCCAAGCTGAACGAACTGAATATAAACTCTCCGAAAAACGCTTTGAGAAGTGGCTGGGTTCGACCATGATCAATCTCCCAAATGACTATCAGACATGGTGGGTATTTAAGCCAACCATCCTGTCCGGCGTTTACGGAACTGAACTCACTGTGGCAGAAAACGGGTTAATCTCAGCCAGTGACAAGAACCCACACCATGAAGACTTTCAACTTACCGGCAAGCCTGACTTAAGCCGTATCACCGGAATCAAAATAGAAGTTCCGCCTGCAGAGCAAAACACAAATAGTGCTTATTCTCGCAGCGAGTCGGGACACTTCATTCTGACTGACGTCAAACTACGGGTTATCTCAACAGCCACATCGACCGTTAGGGATATTAAATTCGCTCAGGCCATTGCAGACCATCAGGCCGACCGAGGTAAATATAACGGATATGGACTTGTCGCTCATATTCTGGACGACGATCCTCGAAACGGATGGGCATCCTTTGATTCGGATACCCAAACCACCCGAACGGCCGTTTTAGCGCTCGAAAAACCTCTTACTCTGAAGCCGGAAGAATCCATTTATTTAGAGTTACAACAGCGTTCTTTACAGGGATCACACAATCTGGGAACCTTCAGGATCTCGTTGACAGACCGAGTAGGTAAAGCCGTACGTTCACTGGACACGGCCCCTTTACAGAGACTGGCAGAAGCTATTAACGAATCGCAGGAGGAAATTGATCCCAGTCTTAAAAACGAGTTATTACAACAGTTTCTAATCGATGACATTGTCTATCAACGAGTCAAACAACCGCTAAATCAGGCTCAGGCTCAGTTGAGTGAATTCAAGAGTGCTGCCGCTGAGAAACGAGTGATGGTTTTATCAGAACGTAGCGAGGCCCGAAAAAGCCATATTCTTTTGCGAGGTGTTTGGGATGCTAAAGGCGCTGAAGTTGGAACAGGCGTACCTCCCGTTTTAGGAACACTTCCCAAAGATGCTCCACTTAACCGGCTCGGTCTGGCACAATGGCTGGTAAGCCGCGAAAACCCGCTCACAGCCCGAGTAACTACAAATCACGTATGGCGACTGATCATGGGTAAAGGTCTGGTAAGAACGGCCGAAGACTTTGGTATTCAAGGTGAACTTCCCACCCACCCACAACTGCTGGATTGGCTGGCAGCCGATCTAATGGAGGAAAACTGGGATCTGAAACGGCTCATTCGTAAAATTGTCACCAGCGCAACTTACAGACAGTCCTCTGACCTGGGTGATGACAAACGTAACTTACTTGAAATCGATCCTGAAAACAGGTTACTTGCTCGTGCAGAGCGATACCGAATGCCGGCCTGGATGATTCGTGATTGCGTACTAATGTCCAGTCAACTACTAGATACTTCTATTGGTGGCCCGCCAATTCGCCCATATCAACCGGCCGGGGTCTGGGCGGATATAACAATGGGGAGGTTTAAGTACTCTCCAAGCCAGGGCGACGCTCAATTCCGCCGAACAATCTACGCATTCTGGCGTCGTAGTGCCGCTCCGGCTTTTTTGTTCGACAATGCAAAGCGTCGTGTCTGCCAGGTTAAAACTCCAATTACGAACACTCCTTTACAGGCACTGACGTTAATGAATGACCTTACTTATCTGGAAGCCTCCCGAGTGCTTGCACGAAGCGCGGCGATCTCTTCGGATGAACAGCAAGAACAAATCATCTTCATTTACCAGCATTTACTTAGTCGTAATCCAAGTGCTGACGAGTTGAAGATTGTCCGAACACAACTCAGAGAACTTGAGATATTCTATCGTTCCAATCCAGAACAGGCGAAACGCTATCTTCGCCATGGACAACCGGAAACGATTCCGGGATTTGCCCGGGAATCATTTAATGACAGTCTGCAGCAGGCTCCAAACCTCGCAGCACTGAGCAGCATCACTTCGATGATCATGAATCTAGATGAGGCCATTACCCGGGAATAGATTCATGTCAGATTATTTATCAACCACACGACGGTACTTTCTTGGACGATGCACCGGTATCAGTCTCGGTGCCATGGCCACGGGCGGTTTACTCAATAGCAACGCGTATGCCGTTCCGGAACGTAATGAAAGTGGCGGGCTCGTCGACCTGCCACATCACAAAGTAAAAGCCAAACGAGTGATCTATCTCACGCAATCCGGCGGCCCGTCACAAATTGAACTTTACGACCACAAACCAGACATGCATCAATGGGCCGGTAAAGACCTTCCCGAAGAAATTCGGCAGGGGCAACGTCTAACAACCATGACTGCCGGTAAAGCTCAGCTTGTCATGCCTTCTCATGCCAGGTTTAAACAATGGGGTGAAAGCGGGGCAACGGTTAGTGAATGGTTACCTCACATTGGCTCGGTCGCCGATGACCTCTGCTTTATCAAATCCATGCACAGCGAGTATATTAACCACGCGCCTGCCATGACTTTTATGATGACCGGCAGTCAAATCCCCGGGCGTCCGAGTATCGGAGCCTGGGCAAGCTACGGGTTAGGATCACCAAATCGAGATCTCCCGGATTACGTTGTGCTGGTTTCCAAGATGCAGCGGCCAAGTGACCAACCGCTCTACAATTACTATTGGGGTAACGGTTTTCTACCATCGCGATATCAGGGTGTAAAATTCAGAAATGCCAGTGAACCGGTACTCTACCTGGAAGACCCGGACGGCCTGCCCCGTGAGATGCGACGCAAACTTCTCGACGGCATCGGAAAACTCAACGGACTAAAGTCACGTCAAAGTGGTGACCCGGAAATTGAAGCCCGAACTAAACAATTTGAAATGGCATATCGCATGCAGGCCAGTGTACCCGAACTCACCGACCTGTCAGACGAACCCGAAGAAGTCTTTGAACTATACGGGCCTGACTCCCGACGCCCCGGAAGCTATGCTGCCAACTGTATCTTAGCTCGACGACTGGCTGAACGTGGCGTAAGATTCACACAACTGTTTCACCCCGACTGGGATCACCATAGTCGTCTAAGTACCTGGTGTGTGGCTCGCTGTCGCGATACAGATCAGGCCACCGCCGCATTAATCATCGACTTAAAACGTCGAGGTTTACTCGAAGACACACTTGTCGTTTGGGGCGGGGAGTTTGGCCGAGGGGTCGCCGGACAAGGTGACTGGAACACTCCCAGTGCGGGGCGGGATCATCATCCACGCTGCTTTACCTATTGGATGGCCGGCGGTGGGGTGAAAGCCGGATATACTCATGGAGCAACCGATGATTTCAGCTACAATGTTGCCGAAGACCATGTCCATGTCCATGATTTACAGGCAACTATCCTTCACTTGTTAGGTATTAACCACGAACAACTGACCTATCGCTATCAGGGCCGTGATTTCCGTCTGACAGACGTGCATGGAAAAGTGGTCAACCAGATTCTCAGCTAATGCCAGACAAAACAGTCACTTTTAGTTACTGATATTCATATAGACCTTCAAAGCCGTGGGGTCTTCAACCAACAGACGGATTAATTCCTGATAGTTATTAAAACCCTCTACAGGATTTGTCAGCACACGCTCAATCACACCGGGATACATCACTTCCCCCAGAGCGAGATCTTTGATTCCTGATTCAAAGTGGGTCTTGTTGGCATTGACGCTGCCGACAAGCAGTTTATTACCCAGCACCCACTCAATATTGATCTTGTCGGATGGGATTTCGACAGCTCGATCACCACCGGTAATACTAGTCCAGACAAGTACGCCGTTATGTCCCAGATGATTCATCGCATCAAATGCCACGCCACTGTGTCCGGTGGCATCGACAATCAAATCAGCTTTACCAACCCCAGCGACAAGTTCTTCCAGAGGTGTTTCACGGGTGGAAACATAAGTTGCTTCAAGCCCTTCTACGATTTCCGAATTGAGAGTGCCTTTAGCAGAGCGTGCCAATGTGTAAACGTCCAGTCCACGATTTTTGAGCACAAGCGTACTAAGTAAACCAATCTGACCGGCTCCTAAAACAAAGGCTCGCTGGGGTCGCCAGACTTTCATCCGCTGCTGTGCCTCATAAGCCTGCTGGATTGCCTTGGCAGCACAACTCATTGGTTCCATTAATACATGCAGGTGCTGTAAGCCCCGCGGTACTTTTACGATATATTCTTCCGAATCCACGAAATACTCAGTCAAAAAACCATGTCGCAGATTAATACCACGTTCATAGTAGATTTCCTCACTGGTCATATCATAGGTACCGATTTGATCGTAGATCGAACCTCCAGGACGTCGCACAGTCGCCGTTACAAAGTCACCGGGCTTGATTGTCCGAACATTCTCTCCCGTTTGTTCCACCACACCAAAAACCTCATGACCGATTGTGAGAAAGTCATAGCCTTGAGGCGCGTTTCCATATAACGCATCATTGATTTCTCGGTCGGTGGCATCAACTCCCACTTTGAGAACACGCACCAGCACTCCTGTTCCATCAGCAACATCTGCCAGCGATGGCTTTGCCAGTTCAGCCAGATGCACACTATTGGGAGTACCGGGTTTAACAGCGATTGCTTTCATCAGTTTTCTCTGTCTTTGTATATGGAGTTTCAGAGGGTAGCGGGAAAGAGTTAAGTATAGATAGCAAACAAACGCTCGTGTAGATGAACAGTGGCAATCATCAAGCCACAACAGATACAACAATCGCTTTGATTTGTAACAACCACTATCAAAGCGTTAAAATCAACTTTGGGTCTAATTGAATCAAAACATCCAAGGGAGAAAAACTATGGCCACTGCAGAAATCGTCGCACGTCCAAATATCCGTCAAACACAATGTTTCATTGGCGGCCAATGGATACCAGCAGAAAGCGGAAAAACGTTTGATACTTTCCACCCGGCCACCGGTGAAGTCATTGCTCAAATTGCCGAAG
Source organism: Planctomycetaceae bacterium (assembly GCA_002709045.1). GTDB lineage: Bacteria > Planctomycetota > Planctomycetia > Pirellulales > Pirellulaceae > UBA721. The sequence continues at coordinate 161,962 of PAPJ01000008.1, forward strand.
GGGATGCGGTAGATGTCGACAAAGCTGCTGCTGCTGCGAGGAAAGCGTTTGACGAAGGTCCCTGGAGAAAAATGGATGCCCGCGAACGTGGTGCCATCATGTATCGACTGGCAGATCTGATCGAAGCAGAGCTCGAAGAATTAGCAGCCTTGGAAACACTCGACAATGGAAAACCGATCAGTGATTCTCTCGCCGCTGATCTCCCGTTAACCATCGACTGCCTGAGATACTATGCCGGCTACGCTGATAAGATTCATGGCCAAACAATTCCAGTCCGCGGCAATTATTTCACCTACACCAAGAAAGAACCTGTCGGTGTTGTTGGACAGATCATTCCCTGGAACTTCCCAATGCTCATGGTCGCCTGGAAATGGGGCCCCGCATTAGCAGCCGGCTGCACCATTGTCATGAAACCGGCAGAGCAAACACCACTAACCTGCCTTCGCATGGCCCGTCTTGCACAAAAAGCAGGAGTGCCGGACGGCGTCATCAACATTGTGCCCGGATTCGGGCCGACCGCAGGTGCTGCCGTCGTAAAACACCCCGGTATTGATAAGGTTGCCTTCACCGGGGAATATAAAACCGCTCAAACGATTATGGCTGATGCTTCACAAACGCTAAAACGACTTACCTTTGAACTCGGAGGTAAAAGCCCGAACGTTGTATTCAATGATGCCGATCTGGATGCAGCAGCAGCTGGTTCACACTTTGGCCTCTATTTCAACCAGGGACAGTGCTGCTGTGCCGGAAGCCGACTCTTTGTTCAGGAGGATATTCACGACGAGTTCGTTTCCAAACTAGTGGCAATGAATCAATCACGTGTAGTCGGCGACCCATTTGACAAGGCCACCGAGCAAGGGCCACAAGTTGATCAGGCTCAATTTGACAAGATCCTGAAGTACATCGACATTGGCAAGCAGGAAGGAGCTGAATGTCTCACCGGCGGTGCTCGCCACGGGGAGCAGGGATACTTTATTGAACCGACATTATTTGACGGCGTAACCGATGAAATGCAAATCGCCACCGATGAGATTTTCGGACCTGTCATGTCTATCCTGACATTCAAAGACACTGAAGATCTGATCCAACGCGCAAATAATACCTTCTACGGTCTGGCGGCTGCCGTTTGGTCTCGTGACATCGGTAAAGCTCATTTACTGGCTGACCGCGTTCGTGCAGGTACCGTCTGGGTAAACTGCTACGACGTATTTGATGCTGCTGCACCATTTGGCGGATTCAAAATGTCGGGGATTGGACGCGAACTTGGTGAAGAAGGTCTGAAAAACTATCTGGAAACCAAAACCGTTACTGTTGCCCTTGATTAACCCCTTTTTATTCCTTCCTTAAAAAACAGACGGCCTTGATCAAAAAACCAAAAAGCGGTGGAGGCTGGCAAGCCATTCGCTATGTACTCAAGAAATCTTATACGTCCGGCGGTTTTCTGCGGATGTGGAAAGCACTGCGCAGTAAAAATACCTGTAAGACCTGTGCCGTTGGTATGGGAGGTCAGTCCGGAGGAATGGTCAATGAGACTGGTCGGTCTCTGGAAATGTGTAAGAAGTCGGTGCAGGCAATGGCTGCCGACCTGCAACAAGCCGGAGCCTGTGAACACCTTGAGTCTCATGCAATTTCGCAGTTAAAGAAACAAACGCCTTATCAACTTGAACATGCCGGTCGACTGACGCATCCAATGCTTTATGAAAAGGGTGGCGACTTTTACCGACGTATTGAGTGGGATGAAGCACTACAACGTATTGGCACAGCACTTAAAGAAACACCGGCCAATGATTCCTTTTGGTACTTCAGCGGACGAAGTAGTAATGAAGCAGGTTTCCTGCTCCAGTTGTTTGCCCGTCTGTATGGAACAAATAACGTTAATAATTGCAGCTACTACTGTCACCAGGCTAGCGGTGTGGGGCTAACCAGTGCCGTTGGTAGTGGAACCGCCACTGTTGTCCTCGACGACGTGGAACACGCAGATCTGGTCTTTGTAATTGGCGGAAATCCTCCCAGCAATCACCCACGTCTTATGACAACGCTAATGCAGGTGAAAAACAAACAGGGTAAGGTCGTGGTGGTAAACCCGGTAGTCGAAGTCGGGTTGGTAAACTTCAAAGTACCCAGCAATCCTTTCAGTCTGCTGTTCGGTACACCGATTGCAGATCTCTATGTCCAGCCTCACATCGGTGGTGACCTCGCAATGCTCACCGGTATTGCCAAGGCTATTCAGGAGATGGAAGCCCAGGACTCTATATTCCTGCAACAGTATTGTGACGGTGCCGATGAGTGGTTAACTCATCTCGAAACGATTACCTGGAAAGAAATCACGGCCAAGTCCGGTGTATCCGAGAATGAAATCCGGAAGATGGCAACGCTCTACGCAGAAGCGGAGAATGTAATCTTTTGCTGGACAATGGGAATCACTCACCATGAACATGGGGTGCAAAACGTGCAAGCGATCGCCAACCTAGCGATGATGCGAGGAATGCTCGGCAAGCCGCATGCAGGACTAATGCCGGTTCGCGGTCACAGCAATGTTCAGGGCATCGGTTCGGTAGGCGTCACTCCAAAACTCAAAGACGCAATTTTCAACTCTCTGGAAAGTGAATTAAATGTCAAACTACCAACCACCAAAGGACTCGATACGCTGGCATGTATGGAAGCCACCGACCAAGGTGATCTGAGTCTGGGAGTTTGTCTTGGCGGTAACCTATATGGCTCAAACCCGGACCTTAATTTTGCGGCCACCTCCTTAAGCAAACTCAAAATGCTCGTCTATATTAACACCACATTAAATACCGGGCATGCACATGCACTAGCCGACCAAACCATCATTCTCCCGGTTCTGGCTCGTGATGAAGAAGCCCAACCCACAACACAGGAGTCCATGTTCAATTTCGTAAGACTCAGTGATGGCGGTCCAAGACGTCATGCAGGCCCCCGCAGTGAGATTGATGTCATTACAGATATCGCAAAACGTGTCCTCGGACCGGAAAGTCCTGTCGACTGGCAGGCCATGAAAGAAGCTCCTAATATTCGTTCGGCGATCAGTAAGACCATCCCCGGCTTTGAAAAAATGGCTGACATTGATGAAACCCGAAAAGAGTTTCAGATTGGAGGCCGTACTTTCCACGCGCCACAGTTCTCCACGCCCAATGGAAAAGCACAAATCCATTGCCACACGCTTCCAGCTCTAAAGGGGGAGAATACTGAATTACGCCTGATGACTGTGCGCAGTGAAGGCCAGTTTAATACGGTTGTATACGAAGAAACCGATATTTACCGGGGAATCACACGACGTGATGTAATCCTAATCAATCCCGCAGACACACAACGACTCGGATTCAAGGATGATCAGTTAGTAACCGTTAAAAGCGCCACCGGTGCACTGCGGAATATTCACATCCGTTGTTATGATGACATTCGAGCCGGCAATGTGCTGATGTATTTTCCGGAAGCGAATGTTCTGGTACCGAGAACTACTGACCCGCAATCACGTACACCGGCATTCAAAGGTGCATTGGTCACACTGCAAGCACAGTAATAAATTAGAACGTCAAACAACCATATATTTTAGAGTCCTTTGGTAATCGCTTACCCGTGAAGTAAAGAGGGACAAGTGACCGATACCTGCCATAGGCAGATAGCGGTGATAAATCACCATAAAGCCCCTGTAAAACATCTGCCTTCTCCTATTGATAAATGCTGGTTCCAATGGCTGAAGTAAACAAATCCATTTCGAGATGGTCTGCCATCACAATACTCAGCAGTGCCCTGCTACTGTTCCAGATCCAGCCGATGGTGAGTAAAACGATTCTCGCATGGTTCGGCGGAGCTTCAGGCGTCTGGACCACCTGTATGCTGTTCTTTCAAACCATTCTGGTGGGAGGATATTGCTACGCTCACCTGATGAATCGCTGGCCAATTCAACGCCAATGCAAAATACATGCGGTACTAGTGCTCAGCGCATTTATCTTTATTCCGATTTCATTCAGCGTTCCTGATGCAAGCGAAGCTTCAATCAAACCGGTCAGCACCATCCTGCTTCTGCTCGTGGCAACCGTTGGGCTCCCCTACTTCGTCTTGTCGACCACAGGACCGCTTGTTCAAAATTGGTACGGACTGACGCAGGGTCAGGGAACACCGTACCGACTTTATTCACTTTCAAATATTGGCTCGCTGGCTGCGCTGCTCACGTACCCCTTGCTGATGGAAGTCTATTTAGACATCCCAAAACAAGGGGGCGTTTGGTCAGCCGGTTATTTATTGTTTGCATTGGCCAGCGGAATACTTGGATGGCAATGCCTAAAACAGGGAGCCGTTCCGGAAGTTCAGAATGACGACGCACAGGCTGTCGGACAACATCCTCCGAACCTAAAGCAAATGGCAAACTGGGCGGGACTTGCGGCTCTGGCATCAACCCTCTTGCTGGCAGTCACCGACCAGCTAACACAAGACGTGGCGGTAATACCTTTCCTTTGGATTTTACCTCTTGCCATCTACCTTATTAGCTTCATCATTACCTTCGATAACTGCAAATGGTATTTCCGAAGATGCTTTGCCTTTGCCACAACAACTGGGATTCTTATCCTCAGTCTTTATTACATCCGGGAAACTGCAGATAACTATCTGGGGATCCGTATTTTCCAAAACATCGCTGAGAATGTGATTGCCTATACAATCATGATGGCTGTCGTATTCTTCTTCATCTGTATGACCTGCCACGGTGAATTGTTCTGCTTGCGGCCGGGTAAGAAACATCTGACACTATACTATCTTTGCATTTCAGTCGGTGGAGCTGTGGGTGGATTTTTCGTCTCTGTGCTATGTCCAATAATTTTCTCACAGTACCATGAATATCACTTAGGATTGATCATTGCCTTCTCACTCGCAGGTCTGATTTTAGTGAGACAGGTATTGGACAAACGTGGAACTCTGCAGTTAGCCGTCGTCATCCCTACGGGCCTGGCCTTTGGAGTGGTCGTCTTAAGCCAGTGGAAAATGATCCAACATGAAGCCCTCATCGCCACTCGCAGTTTTTACGGCACATTACAAGTCAGTCAAAATACAAATCCACAAAACTCAACGGAAAGCCATATTCAGTTGCGTCATGGACGAGTGGTTCACGGCTCACAGATTATCGATGATTCTTTACCACTGGAGCCGACAACATACTACGGATCCAAATCCGGTATTGGGCAGGTCTTCAACGTACTTGATGACAAATCAACGATGGACATTACGGCTGTTGGTTTAGGCGTTGGAACACTCAGCGTTTACGCCCGTCGTGGAGACAAGCTTCGTTTCTATGAGATTAATCCGGATGTTATAACGATATCTAAAACCTACTTCCGCTATCTGGAAAATTCTTTAACAAAGGTCGAATTAATCGCCGCTGACGGACGTATGGGCATCCGGTCTCTAGCTTCTAAATCCACCGATTTACTAATTCTCGATGCCTTTAGTAGTGATGCAATTCCTGTACATCTACTTACACTTGAAGCATTTGAAGTGTACCTCGACCGCCTCAAACGGGATGGGGTGATTTGCGTACATATAAGTAACCAACATCTGAATCTTATTCCCGTTTTAGAGGGGATTTCCCGTCACCACCATCTTTCGCTACGGGTAATCAATTCACAGGAAACTGCCGATACCTTTGATGCCCAGTGGGCCATTTTGTCAGCGCATTCTGAATTCATCACCAAACTAGACAAACAGACAAATGCATTTCAACCCGATAACATTACGCAGATTACCCCCTGGACAGACAACTACAGCAATCTTCTGCAAATCATAAAATGAGTCCCACCAAATACATCCGTCTGGCAAGTGTTGCACTGGCCCTGATTCTCATAGCCGCTCTGTACACTATTGGAAATCAATTTGGCTGGAATGGCATGACGCAACGCCCACTGGCAGCACTAGTGACCGTTGTTTGCTTACTGATGTTGTTGATTTCATTGTTTATGCTCTTCCAGCCAACAGCAAAAACAGAACGCATCTATGAATGGATTCTTCATCTCGGTAAACCTGCAGTTCAAGAAGAACGGTCAGGTAAAACCGTTGCAAAGATGATCCTTCTCGTTGCGGCGGTCGGTTTGATTATTATGAGCACTTCCTACAAGGCAATCCTTACACAGGATTCGCATAGCGATCCGGCAGCATTCCTCAGATTCGCTGAAGATGTGCAACAAAACGGAGGACCGCTACAATTAATAAGTGACCTTTACTCGGGCAATTACGTTCAAGCTAATCAACATCCTTTCTATATTGGCCTGCTTTCCATCTCTCCTGATTTGGATTCCGGTAAATGGATGAGCTTTATAGCTGCTGTGATTACGTTTCTATTAATCGTTACCTATCTTATTAGGATGCACAGTTGGCAGGCGGCGGCAATCGCCGCCACGCTGCTCGCCACGAATCATACATTTTGTTACTTTTCAGCTCTGACGACTTGTGAGGCCTGGCTTACTTTGTTTATCTCTCTGGCATGGATCGCGACAAATCAGGCTGTCAAAAGTAAAACAATGAAGCAAGCGTTGCCGTATTGGCTTGGTGCCGGCCTGGCCATGGGGCTGGCATATTTCACCAAAGGTACGGCATTATTATTTTTTGGAGCACTGATTCTCTCTGCCCTGACATTCGAAATTACGAACCAGCAACATTTTTCAAGAATCCAAAAAGCTCGTGCTGCTGCTGCCACAGTGGCGGTTGTGATTGGGGGTTGGCTAATCACTGCACATCCATTGCTTATACGAAATACTTTGGTCTACGACTCGCCAACATTTAATGTGAATTCTTACTTCCTCTATATGGATGAATTCCCCGACACGCCGGAAATCCAAGCCAAACTTGCAGCATCTGATTCATTGGCGGAGGTACGCCGAGATTTCTTTCGTGAGCACGCCATAACTGAGTTGCTACATCGCGAGTTCGAAGGAATTGGCTGGGAGACGTTAATATTCACAAGGTCGTTCGGTCCCAGCCCGTTAGGTGAAAGCCGGATATTTTTTGGGATACCCGTGCTGTTGTTACTGTTACTTGCACTTTTTCACCTGAACAGAACCATGCAGGTGTTTGTAACCACTTTAATTATCAGCAGCATTATAATCTTTGCCTGGTATATACCAATTGCTGCCGGCGAACGCTTTACCGCACCTCTGTTGCCTCTCGTGATGGCCTATGCTGGCATTAGTCTACAAAATATGGTCTCGAATCAAGCAAAGCCAAGATCTACAGTGATTCTGATGGCCTGTCTGGGATGGATTATTCTGTGGACCGGCTGGGCTGCAACAGTTCTTTCAGCAGGCTAATTGTCTTTGAGCGAACTCTGCCATTTCTGAATTAGCATAATGGCCTGCAGTGGGGTGAGATTGTTAAGGTCCGCTTCCCGAATATCCTCTAACAAAGGGTGCTCCTGCCCGCCAAACAAAGACATTTGCATGTTGCTTGCCTGGCTTTTGCCTGGGATCACAATTTCACCACCTCCATGTGATGCTTCAAGCTGCCCCAGAATCTCCTGAGCACGTTGGTTGACCGAACGTGGAACACCAGCCAGTTTGGCAACATGAATTCCATAACTTTTATCTGCACAACCCTCAACGATTTTATGCAGAAAGACCACATTATCCTCCCACTCTTTAACTGACACATTGAAGTTCTCCAAACGCTCAAGTGTCAGGGAAAGATCTGTCAACTCATGGTAATGCGTTGCAAACAATGTTCTGGCCTGCAACTTTTCGTGAATAAATTCAACAATAGACCATGCCAATGAGACACCATCGTAGGTACTCGTTCCACGTCCGATTTCATCCAGAATAATCAAACTTCGTTTAGTGGCGGTATTCAGAATTCGGGCAGTCTCAGTCATTTCGACCATAAAAGTGGACTGACCACGTGACAGTTCATCACTGGCTCCCACTCTGGCAAAAATACGGTCCGCAATTCCAATCACAGCTGAAGTGGCGGGAACAAAGCTTCCGACCTGAGCCAACAACGTGATCAATGCAACCTGCCGAATATAAGTCCTCTTACCAGCCATGTTTGGTCCGGTAATCAACAATAAATTCTTTTCACGATGATCTGCGACCGTATCATTGGGAACAAAGGTTCCATCCGGTTCAGTGATATCCAATACGGGGTGTCGGCCTTCACGAATTTCCAACACGGGATCTTCCTGGATGACTGGCCTGCAGTATCCACGAATTACCGCCAATTCTGACAACGACTGCAGAACATCCAACGTAGCCAGTTGATCGGTGGTCCGTTTGAGTCGTGCCTGCGCTGCATGCACCTGCTCACGTAGTTCGAGAAACAGCTCATACTCAAGCGCCTTGGCTTTATCATCGCTACTAAGTACTTCCTCCTCGTACTCTTTGAGTTCCGGAGTAATATAACGCTCGGCATTCTTTAATGTCTGCTTACGAATGTACTCATCCGGTGCTTTATCTTTATTAGCATTACTTAATTCGAGATAATAGCCAAACACTTTGTTGAAGCCAACCTTTAGGTTAGACACCCCAATACGCTCGGCTTCGCGAGCCTGATACTCAGCGATCCACTGTTTTCCACCTGCAGCCAGCTTTCGCAATTCATCCAACGGTTGATGATAGCCATCACGAATCAGTCCACCGTCACGTGCCAGTAAAGGACATTCCTCAACCAACGCCGATTCGAGGGCTTCCGATAATTCCGGACATAAATCAATTGCATCATAAGCGCGTTTTAGCAGAGCACTCTGGCGACTATTGACCGCTTCCTTTAATGGGGGCAATTGCCGTAATGTCTTTCCGATATGAGCAAGGTCTCGTGGGCTGGCTCGACCCGTGGAAACTCTGGCCAGCAAACGTTCGACATCATAGACCTGCCGAAGCTCTTCACGCAGTATATCTCTGAGCCTGTTCTCTTTGGTCAGTTCCTGCACACTATCATGACGACATTCGATATCCTGCTTATCTGTTAGCGGATTGGAGATCCAGTGGGCAAGCAATCGCGATCCCATGGCTGTTACAGTCCGATCAATAACCGATAGTAATGATCCATCACGCCGACCATCGCGCAGTGTCTTTGTGATCTCCAAACTACGTCTGGTCGCTTCATCGATTTCCAGAGTGCTACCGGTGCGATACGGTAATAATCTTTCAAAGTGGTCCAGTGAACTCTTTTGAGTTTCAGTCAGATAGTCCAGCAAAGCACCTGCCGCCCTGATTGCGGAACTGTCATCATCAGTAAAGCCGAAGCCGTCGAGATGTTTGGTTTCAAATTGCTTTGAAAGAGCCGTCTTAGCATTCTCCAACGCAAAGGCCCAGCCAGGTCGCCGAGTCAGCATAAACTGATCCGTTAAATATTCAGGAACATACTCTGCTTCTTCATCAACAAGAACTTCTGCCGGACCGATTCGGACAAGCTGGTCTGCCAGTTCTGACATCCGAAAAACTGACGCTTGAAAATGTCCGGTCGACAGATCTGCCCAGGCAAAGCCAATTCTCCGATCTTCGGGATCTTCTATGAGCTTATCTCTGACGCCACCCTGCTGTACATCCTGAACCAGCGCCAACAAGTAGTTACTTTCTCTGGGATCCAACATAGCGTCGTCAGTCAGTGTACCTGGCGACACAATACGCGCGATCTCTCGTTTAACCAGGCCTTTGGCTTCCTGGGGGTCCTGTACCTGCTCACAAACAGCAGCCCGAAACCCTGCATTGATCAACCGGCTCAGATAGGGCTCAAGCTGGTGATGAGGAAAACCGGCCATCGGAATGGGATTTTCCCCTTTATCACGACTGGTCAGTGAGAGCCCGAGTTCCCGGGAGGCAATACGCGCATCTTCATGAAACAGTTCATAGAAGTCTCCCATGCGAAAAAGCAACAAAGCATCACCTGCGATTGCTTTGGCTTCATCATACTGCTGCATCATCGGTGTCTTAGCCATAGCAGCAAATTTTACCTATTACGAAGTATTTTTCCATCATACGTAAGCGAAAACAGCTCCCTGAAAGTCACTCAGACGCCATCTCATCTCCGTTAAGTTTTACAACTCCCCATTGACCTTCATTTTCATCGACACCAATCTCAAGTTCTTCGATTTGTGTGACTCCTTTGGCAGTCAGACGTTCGAGCAATTCAGTGGCAATATAATCAGCGAGCAATTCAGCAGTCGTATTGGAAACTGGTAATAATACACAATCATTCAATGGGAATATCCAGCGACGATCCTCAAATGTGACAAGCACTTCCCTTTCATCAGCGGTGACTTTGATTTGCTCATGATTCATCGGTAAAAGTACGTGATGGTCTAATCCCTCTGTAATTTTCTTTAGTGTGTCACGCAAAGCAATAAAGTCGATGACATACTGATTTTCATCAAGCGGGGCCATAACTTCTGCATACACACGATAGTTATGGCCATGAATACGCTCGCAAATATTACCTGCGAATGTAATAAAGTGCGCAGCACTAAATATCAGGTGCTCTTTCTCTAACTTCACGCGATAGTTCTTTGCCATGATTAACGCCTTATCTCTGAAAATCAACAGGTGGTTCCAACCATCCTTCTATTAAGCCTACAAGAAGTGCTGCGCCGATGATATCCGCCGTCGTGCCGGGATTGCGGCGATGACCATCTGTACGCAACCAAAAGTCCAAGTCTGCCAAAGCTGTAACATAAGCTTCCTCACCACTGACCAGCTGTTCAAGCACAGCTGCTGCGCGCGAAGATGCTTCCTGTGCCACCTCTTTTCCGCATTTTCTGGCAATCAAACTATCCGGGTAAATACTCATTAGTTCTACGTGTGTTCGCACAATAGCATCAACCTGTGAAAGCCCGGCTAGCTGATACTCCCGCAACTTGGGTGCTGCCACTGAAAGCACATCATGAAAACCATTAACATATTGTGCGGCAATTAAATCACGTTCTTTTGCATGTTCCATGGCATCAAGTAATGAGGTCGGGGCTTGTTCTGCCAGATCCATGTCATCAACCTCTCCCAAACCACCGGGCTGAGCTTTACTGATCGCCCGATAGACGCGGTCGGCGTCCTGCGAGTCAAGCACGGAAAACATTTCCTGTATTCCCGCGGCATTAAGGGGCATCGCTTTGGCCAGTGGAGCCATCAAAAGAATCAGTCCCAGATTTGTGTTTGTGGCAACAACCGTCTGCGTTGCTTCGACGGCTAAGAAGATTAATTCGCCCAGCCTCAGTTCATCATACCGATCAAAAACAGGCCCAATTGCAGCAGCACTTTGAATGAAGTCATAAAATGTTAAATCTTCAAAATCTGCTCCCCGATGTACATTCCCCGGCTTTGGAGCAGATACTTCAAGCATACAGGCTAATGTTACTTTTTGGCCAAGTGTCAGGTTCTCATAACTCATGCCAGTCGCCCCAGAAATGTCTGAACACCTGCAATTACCTGATCAGGTGCATCCTCCAATACATAGTGACCTGCATCTTCAATTTCCAGACTGGATGCAGCCGGAAAGTATTCTTTGAACTTTGCCAGACAAGTTGTGTTAAAACACCAATCTTTCATGCCCCAAACGATTTGAACTGGCTTCTGAGCTAGCTTTGTCAGACCAGTCTCGACACCCAATAACGTCTCGTGACTACGATGGCTTTTAGAGAATGGTATATCCTTCACAAAGCCATTGACTGCGACCCGATTGTCCCAGTTGTCATAAGGGGCAAGTAGTCCGTCACGTGCCACATCCGACAGTCGATTGCGATACATTGCCATCGACAGCGCCGGCCGTGCAAACAAATTCAATGCACGAATCGCAAAAGTTCCCAATAAGGGAGCGCGTAACGAATAGATACGCCAGGGAATATAAGGGGGGGGGAAGGCACCCGTATTAAGAATCGTTAAACTTTTCACACGATCTGCAATCTGAGATGCAACTCCCAAACCAATCGCGCCTCCCCAGTCATGCACCACGAAATGTATTGCTGATAAATCGAGCGATTCAATCAGCGACAACAGGTTTTGAATGTGCTGCTCCAAACAGTAATCAAATTGCTGAGGTTTATCACTCAAGCCGCAACCAATGTGGTCTATCGCCACTGCCCGATAAGTCCCGCTGAGAGCCTGGATCAGGTGTCGGTAATAAAACGACCAGGTCGGATTACCATGTATCATAATGACAGGCTCACCAGCGCCGACATCGACAAAATGCATCCGATTACCATCCGCCAATTTATGCCACCGGGATTCGAATGGATATTCCTTTCTCCAGATTTCCTTAGCCACTGCGTTAATCCTCCGACTCTGAAATTAATCGGTGTCGATACCAGCGAAGCAGTAATCTAGAAAGCATCGCCGGCATGAATCGATCGGCGATTACCAAACACCGGCCAGCCCATGACAATAACACTTCACGTTTACCCTTTTCGATAGCTTTAAGCGCATGAGAGGCGACTTTATCAGCTGACATCCCTTTGGTTTGTTTACTGGCTCCGGAAATCACAGACGCAAAAAACTCACTTCGAGTCGTACTGGGACTTACCAGCACAACATCAATCCCTTCCAACGCCAACTCGATTCTCAATGCATCTGAAAAGCCATGCATCGCAAACTTACTTGCACAGTATTCACTTTTAGCCGGCATGGCAGTATGACCAAGCACCGATGCCACATTACAGATAACTGGTGAACGGCTGCATCTTAAATGTTGCAAAGAAAGACGGATTAATCCCAACGCTGCGAAAAAATTAACTTCCATCACCTTTCGCAGAGTCGCCTCATCAGACTCAGCAAAAGGCCTAATACTTCCAACACCTGCGTTATTGACGAGAACGTCTAACACTCCGTTCCAGTGCTCCTCAATCCAATCTGACACCGACTGCCGATACTCCTCTGAAGTCACATCTCCAGTCAGATATAGCAACGACCCGTCTGCTTCGGCCAACTCACTTTGCAGTTCCAACAGTCGCTCTTCACGTCGCGCAAGTGCCAGAACATGATTCCCGCCCTGCACCAACTGGCTGGCCATCGCACGGCCAATCCCACTGGATGCTCCGGTGACAACCACTCGTTGTCCGCTGAGTTTACGAGACCCCATACGGCGTTCCCTATTCTATTGTCCTGGTAACCGATTCACGTTCCGCAACGAACTCATTGCGTAGTTTCACAGTTGCCTGGCTACGATCAATTTGGCCGGCATATTTTTCCGGCAAACGACAATGAATCACCACTTTCGTTTCAGAATAGCGTGTCGAAAGAATTTCTCCGCGGGCTGCGATAAATGCCATTAGCCTGCCGTTTCCGACACCAGTTTCAACCATTAAATCCAGAAAGGAACGACTTAAAGCATCACTAACCGCCATGGACAGACTCTCAAATCCTTCCCGTGTGACAGCACTGATTGCGACTGCATTAGGGTAACGATTAAGAATCAAATCAAGTTGATGAGTATCTTGAATCTGGTCAACTTTATTAATCACCAGCAGCGTATCTTTTTCCTCAATCCCAATTTCTTCTAACACTTCATAAACCGAGCGGATCTGTTGATAAACAGCGGCGTTTGAACCGTCAGCAATATGCAGCAGCAAATCTGCCTGATGAGCTTCCTCCAGTGTTGCTTTAAATGAAGCAATTAGTCGGTGAGGTAGATTCTTTATAAATCCTACTGTGTCGCTTAGCAGCACCGGCCCCCAGTTTGGCAGTTGCCAACGACGCGTACGAGTATCCAGAGTTGCAAATAGTTTGTCTTCGGCCAGCACGTTGGCATCCGTAAGTGCATTCATCAAAGTCGATTTGCCTGCATTGGTGTAGCCCACCAGCGAAACTGTCATTACGTCACTACGTGAAGCCACGAGTCGTTCTTTACGTTTTTCAATGACCTTCAATTCCTTTCGCAGGTCACTAATCCGTTTTTCAACCAGTCGCCGATCAACCTCCAACTGCTTCTCGCCAGGGCCTCGCATACCAACTCCCATTTTGACTCGATCAAGGTGAGTCCACATTCGTTTAAGACGAGGCAGAGAATATTCAAGCTGGGCCAGTTCAACAGCCAACCGGGATTCGAGTGTCTGAGCGTTGGAAGCGAAAATATCAAGAATCAACTCAGTGCGGTCAATCACTTTGGCTTTGACTGCTTTTTCAAGATTTCTGGTTTGTGCGGGACTTAAATCGTTATCAAATATGACCACTTCAGCATCGTGGTGTTCCACCAAGGCAGTCAGTTCTTCAACTTTTCCCTTACCGAAAGCCGTTGCAGCGTGCAGGGACTGTCTACGCTGAATGATTCCTGATTTTATAACGGTTCCAGCAGTCGTAGCTAAACGCTCACACTCTTCCAGCGGATCTTCATCAACGTCGATTATTTCATGATGCGTAATGATGCGCGCAAGTACAGCCTTTTCTTTCGCTAAACTTTGCTTACGTTCCAGCTCCTGCACCGTGAAAACAAACTCCCGATCGTCTTATTGAAGGTCAATATCAGTGATTATATCCCACTGTGGCAACGGAACCTATGAGGGCGACATTCGGATTCACCACTTATTATCCGAACCGTAGCCAATCGGGAATACTTTGTCTAAAATTCGATTCAAGGTCACGTTGCAACTGGACATCTGTCAACTTATCTGATTTCAAGACATTCTTTTTATCTTCATCACACCACTGCAAAAACTGCTGTTCACATAAAGGTGCTGAGCTGCTGTATTTTTCGGCCTGCTCAATATCAGCCCAGAAGTATGTTCGTTCACCGGTTTCCACGCAAGCAAACACCCGGCCTAACAAAAAACTATGACAGGAAGCCAAAACCGGTATGTCCGGGAACGTAGTTTCGAGTTCGCAGCTAGCCAGCTTGTCACGTTCACGGCCAGAATCGCGGCAAAAATTCCAGGCAACATCCGATTGATCTGAATTCAATAAATGGACAACAAGTTGACCGGAGTTTCTTACTAATTCAGTCGTATAGTGATTAGGCGCGAGACCAGCTAAAATCACCGGTCTGGCAGGATCCAGAGATGCCTGTGATACCCAGGTTGCCAAAAGCCCACCACGATGCTCGCTGTCGGCAGCGGTCACCACCCATAGCTCACGATTCAAACTACGAAAAATATCTTCCGCTTTCCCGGCTGCCAATTCCATCACCAGAAATCCTCATTTAAATCCAATCCGTCTTTAAGCTCGGAATCACTCTACGAGCTCCCTCCAATTGCCCAGTCTAACACCCCGAATTATACTAAGCTACTTGCAGCCAATGCCTTAACTACAGTCCTATAATTTAGATTCAATTGAATCAAAAGTAATTAACCACTTAAAGGAAATAACCGATGCCCTTGCAACCAACACGACGTGACTTTATGAAGTCAGCTACTGCTGCTACGGTAGCTACAGCAGTCATTCCAGCTATTGCTGATGAAAAGAAAAAAAAGAAGCCACTCTTTAAACTGTCTTTGGCTCAATGGTCTCTGCACCGGGCAATCTTTGGTGGAAAAATTAAAAACGAAGACTTCGCCAAAGTTACCAAAGAAGAATTCAACATTAGCTGCATAGAGTACGTAAATCAGTTCTTCAAAGACAAAGCCGAAAACATGGACTATCTGAAAGATCTGAAAAAACGAGCTGATGATCTGGGAGTGAAAACCAATTTGATTATGTGCGATGGAGAAGGACGTTTAGGAGATCCTGATAACGCTAAACGAACTCAAGCCGTGGAAAATCACTATAAATGGGTTCAGGCAGCAAAGTTTCTGGGAGGCCATAGTATCCGCGTAAATGCAGCTTCTGCCGGTGAATACAACGAACAACTGGAATTGGCAGCCGATGGGCTGAGCCGCATCAGTGAGTTTGCTGCTAAACATGACATGAATGTTATCGTGGAAAACCATGGCGGCTTGTCATCCAACGGTGAATGGCTTTCAGCCGTTATGAAAAAGGTCGGCATGAAAAATTGTGGTACGCTGCCAGACTTTGGTAATTTCCATGACTATGATCGTTATAAAGGCGTCGAAGAAACAATGCCTTTCGCCAAAGCTGTAAGTGCTAAAAGCCATAACTTTGACGACAACGGAAACGAAACCAAAACGGATTACATCAAAATGATGAAAATCGTTCTCAAACATGGTTACAACGGATTTGTTGGAATCGAATATGAAGGGCGCGAAAAACCTGAAATGGAAGGAATCAAACTAACTAAACGGCTACTAGTAAATGTTCGTAAGCAACTGTCAGAATCAGCCTAGCCAACTCTGTTAAATTTAAAGCAATCCAAGCCCGTGGTTTCCTAGAAATCCACGGGCTTTTGTATGTAAGGAACAATAAAAAAACGAAACCTCCAAAACAAAACGCTAGCATTTAACTAAACACCCTGCAAAAACAGGACGATTCAACTACAAATCATACAGATAGGACACTTAGTATATGCGACAAACTCACCTGCCTATTTTTTAGGCAGCGCAAAACAGCTTTCGACCCTCAAAGCATTGCCTAAAAAATAAACATCGGTTGGCAGTACGTCGCAAAGCACTGGCACGAAAAGACTTACGTAAATTCGTAGACCGCCTGTTAATCATTCCCATGGGCACATTCAGATTATTGCGGACAACCGTTAACGCCATAAGCTGAGATCAAATGCAGTCCAAGTATGGATTGATAGATTTTTTTTGGGGGGACGAACATGTCCAAATCGGCATTCAAAGATAAGGGGCTGGCAAACCAGCCTCTAAAACCACGTCCACGTTATTATAACGAGCCACATCTATCGGCTAATCAAACCACGCCGAATAAACCGGAAATCGTGGACTACACAAAACAGTGGTCGCCCGAGTCTGGCTTAGCAGGCAGAATTTCTCTCGATCAACGCCGCGAAGCTGTAACTCAAGCACTACGACTTTCGCGGGCATCCCGCGACTGGGAAACTTTCTTCAAACAGGTCATGGGAATCGATGGATTAATTTACCAACTATTTCCGACGATCGACGAGAGACGCCAATTCGAAACAACCTCTGAATATGTCGAAATCCAGCACATCTTAGCTGAGATGCGGAGTCGTCCTCAAAAACGGAATCTCCCGGATCGCGAGAAAACCAAAATGATCACGGTTCGACTACCCGAAAGTCTTCATACTGCGTTGATGCAGGAAGCCGATGACCTTAATACCAGCATGAACAAACTCTGTATATCCAAACTGCTACAGATTATCGATAAGCAACTGGTCAAATAAAATAATGGTTTAGCGTTTTACAGGCAGCTGATAGCAAACTGCTTCTTCGGAATTTCTTAAAACGAGCTTATTATCGTAGAGTGTCAAAGTTGCCCAGCAGCGATCTTTCAAAACCTGCACCTGATAAACCGTATCAAATCCACGTTCCTGGGGACGAATAAAGTGCAATTCCCCTTCTTCAGATTGAACAAGAATCAACTGACCCAGCATTAATAATTGACCATGGTTAAAGCGTCCTTTTTTCCATAGCCTTTCACCGGTTTCTAGATCAACACATTCAAGAATCCCATCGGACAAGCTAAACACTTTACCGCCCACCAGTGCAGCGTTGGTGTATTTGGTACGAGCCACTGATGGATTCCTCCAAATCTCAGACGTTTTTTCACCGTCCACGGCAAAGAGCATAGATCCCTGTCCATACCCTTTAGAGACAAAGATTCGATTTTCACCTACCAAATATGGCTGAGAAGTATTAGCGCTGCTGGTACTCGAACCATCCCAGACCTGCTTCCAAATCTGTTTACCTGTCTTTAACTCGTGTCCTGTGACAGAACTCTCATTGACAACCACAATCTGCCTTTGCCGATTGATCGTATGAATCGCTGGGGACGAGAAGCTAACTTGTTCCGAGCCCCCTTGCCAGGCTAATTCTCCATCTTTGCAGTTAAACGCCAGTAAACTAACAAAAGGCCCTCCTTTGGGACCACCCGCTGGAACAATCACCAGATCATCAACAACCAGTGGTGAAGTACTACGTCCCCAACTTACAACAGTCGAATCTTCTTCGGGTGTGGAATTGACGCGGGATAAAACATTCTGTTGCCATATCGCTTGCCCCGTTCTGCCTTCCAAACAGAGTAAATTCCCTCCGGCACCTAAAGCGTATACGTTACCCTTATAAACGGTGGGAGTCGCTCTTGGGCCAACACCTCCCAGAAAAGTTTCGTGCCGAAACTGAGTTACATATGCCCATCGTATCTCGCCAGAATCAAGATCATAACAACTAACAATTTCCTCTTCACCGCGTTGTTCCATTGTGACACCGAACCCTGCGACAGCTGCAAACCCGGCCCAACCAGCACCAATATCATTCCGCCAGAGCTCCACTACATTGTCAGCAGATGGATCAGCTATCCAATCGACCTCCACATAAGGATGACGATCCTTGCCGAGAAAACCCGGATAATCCAAACGGTCTCCCAGTGATTTTAGATCAACCGTATCAGAAACGACCTCTTGCATAATGCTAGACAGACTTTTGTCAGGAACTCCTTCCCAACGCCAGCTCCAGTCAAACATCAACTGCCCCGTAACCCCGATAGGTCTAATCACAGAAAAAAACAGTACTAATGCCGCTAAAATACCCCATCCCACAAACCTCTTCACACCGCTTCTAGCGGGACCTCGGCAAACGAACCAAATAACATACAATCCGACAATCACCATAACCGCCATCATCGTCAGGGCATTCGCTTTGGCCTGATCTTCGGGCGTGCCACGTTGAAGCAGATAGCTCACACTTGCCGTCAGAAGGATGAGAATCTGTATCCAAATCGGTACAAAAGAACGAATTCTCAACTGCCCATCCTGCTTAATATCACCACCCGCAACATTTTCGACATCAACCATTGAATCTACATTTCCTGCAGTAAAGAACTGTAAAGTTAAAAAGAGGAATGCGGTGGACAATAAGCCGGGTTCTGTAATCACCGAAGTGACGATGGTCATTCATCTAGGACGACAATTGCTTGCCATCTCGAGCAGCCGACCCGGAAATCAAGGAGAGCGAGCGACTCTCCGATGGCGAACCATCTTCTTTCCTGCTTGGCTTTGCTTCCAATGGGGTTTACCAAGCCACATCAGTCACCTGACATGCTGGTGAGCTCTTACCTCACCGTTTCACCCTTACCCGCTAAGCGGGCGGTCTACTTTCTGTTGCACTATCCCTGACCTTACGGCCGGTCGGCGTTACCGACCATTGTGCTCTGCGAAGCCCGGACTTTCCTCTCGTTCGACAAGCGAACCAGCGACCATCCAGTCCACCCGCATTCCTTACTGTTTATTTTGAGACAATCCCGTCAAATGTGAAGAAGGGAAATCGTAAAACAACGCAACGCTGTTAACTACCACTAAAGCGAGCCAGCGCTTCTCGGTCAATTTCGATCCCCAGTCCCGGCCCGTCAGGGATGGTTAAAAAACCGTCATCATTCAGGATAAATTTCTCTACAACCAGATCCTCTATATAGGCCGCCGGCGTCAAATACTCAACGTACCAGGCCACCGGTAGTGAGGCCGCCAGTTGCAGATCAGCTGCCAAACCTACTGCTGTATTCCACCCGTGACTCACAAAACGAACATTGTGATCATAGGCATGCCATGCAATCCGACGAGCCTCCGTGAGTCCCCCGCATTTAGTAGCATCCGGCTGAATAAAATCAACAGCATGACGTTCAATCCAGGGGATAAATGCCTGACGACGCGTCAGTACCTCACAGCCCGCAACAGGCACAGGTGAATGCTCTCGCAATTTGATATAGCCTTCAATGTCATCCGGTGGAAGTGGCTCTTCAAACCACTCAACCTGATACTCAGCCAGCATATGCGCCGTATTAATTGCCCACTTATAATCGTGAGGCCAAAACTGTTCACTACCTCCGGCATCCACCAGTAAGGTAATATCCGGTCCCACTGTTTCTCTGGCGGTGCGTACAAGCTCTTCATCAAAAGCACGACTTACACGACCAAACGGTCTCCAACCGAGCTTAATCGCTTTAAATCCGCGAGCCACCGTTTCCTCGAGCCGTTGTGCCAATATTTCGGGCTGATCAAACAGAATGGATCCATAGGGCTTTATCTTATTTCGATAAACTCCACCAAAGAGCTTCTTAATTGGCTGATGACATACCTTGCCGAACAAATCCCAAAGTGCAATATCGATACCTGAAATCACATGTTCAACCGTCCCACCACGACCCTGCCAGAAACTACTTTGACGCAGCAACTCACTCACACGTTCGGGTTCATCAGCCGGCGCACCAAGCCACAGGGGCCTGAGGAAATCAACACCAGCCTGAGTTAGCGCCGAACCGGTAAAGACACTTCCAATTCCGGAAATACCTTCGTCCGTGTGCAACTCCACGAGTGTATGCAAATCATCTTCAGGCTCGTGGCCTTCAGGCCAGCCCCCATCGACCGTAGCACCAAGTAATTTATGGCATTCAATAGATGTAATCTTCATATTCTTTTACTCAACACTATGATGCTTCAGATAAACCGCTGACATTTCCATTCGAATACGCTGCATCAAATCGGGCGTTGTCAGATTGAAATGGTCTCGTCCAGGATGCATTTCAATAACAGCATCACTATCCAGTGACGCCATAGTCTTTTTCAGGTACTCGCAGGCACCTTCTAAATAAAATGTATCCACCGTTCCCATAAAAACATTAATCTTGCCTGCCAGTTTCTCTTTAAGGCCGGCATCCCAACGCCGTACAATCAGTTTATTAATATCATATTCGACCCAATACTTCACTGTGGCAGGGATTATTGTACCTTTGTCACGAGTCCACATAAGCAGTGGTTTTCCCTTCTGATCCAACGGACTGAAGACGGCCTCAAACGATTTAAGCTGACCACCTCTTCCAAGGCCATCATCCATGCGCCCAAAATCTTCGTACCAAATCATAACCTGCCCGTCGCGACGAGCTAATGGACGTCTCTGGCCCTCCCGATTTACGTACAAACTTAACGGGCTATCTGCATAAAGATTAACCTCCTGATAATCCCGAAAGTCCACGGGATCCGGTGCTGTACTCCAAACACCACCAAATACATCCGGATAGTTTACTTGGAGCCAAAGGCTACTCCAACCTCCACTGCTATGCCCGGTTACAAACCTTGCGGTAGAAGCTGAAACCGAACGATAGCGACGATCAATTTCAGGAATTAACTCCCTTATTAAGGCTGCTCCGCGCGGACCGTTTTTTGCACTATCAGCATAAACATGATGCCCCCATTTACATTGCCCATCAAGGAAGACACGAATAAATTCAACTTCCCCTTTCCCAGCTTCCGGCCCTCCTTGTGCCAAGCTTCGTCCCATTGTCTCGTGAGTTCCACCAAAACCAGAAACTGTATAAATCACGGGAAAACGGGTTTCACTATTTTCGTAATACGAGCGAGGAAGTACGACTGTCGCCTTTTGAATAATCTCACGTCCATAGAATGCTGATAACCTGGAACTATAAAGACGAATCTGCTTCCGATATTCTGTTTGCTCAAAAGGGAATTCTTTAATAACTTCGGTCAATTTAAACGTCAGACGGTTATTCCCGGTCCAGTCAACTTCCTGCACTTGGCTATAGAGGTTTCCGGTTCCCTTTGCATGGTCAGAATGATAAATATCAAAATCAAAAAGAGCCTGTATGAAATATTTGCCTTTTGAAAGCTCGGCCAATGTCGCGGGAAACCCTAATGTTTTACCATCAAACTCCACCGAACCTCCAGCATCAACGGTAACATCCAACGCATAAAACGGCTCCGGTGAAAACCAGTTGGGACCGGTATATGGCTGACGATTTCCTGCTGTAGATGTAAACAAGTACATCCTTCCTGAAGTGGAAGAATTCAGAGCATCGGCAGGCACTTCAATCGTTACTAATGGGGTCGCCGACAATATTGTCGTTGACGATACAGTGGCAAGTAGCGAAAGGAACAGGACGATTTTTTTCACAGGGCTATTTCCGGCAAAACAAGTAAAGTATCAATGGACTAAAAAAACGAATACAGGCATGCCTTCATCCTAATAGATTTAAAGCAAATCTGCCGGCGTTAGTCACTTACATAAATACGTTTTGACCCTATATATACTTGCCCATCGCTCTGCAAATAAAGCCGCACCGTCTGAAAACCGGGCTTCACATCCTTAATCGCTAATGAATGCGAAACCAAACCGGGGACAGACAATTTCCAAGACGATGATAACCACACGGCATCGTTGGCTCGCTGATACTCGTCGTCATAAGCTTTAGCCAATTCCCTTTGGAAATGCTCGCGTTTAAGCGGTTCAAATCGCTGTATACCTCGCTCCGTCGCAAGCTCCAATACTGCCTCACCAGCGACTGGCGCTTGGAACGTCACCATTAACTTCTGGCCATTTTTAACCGTTGGTAAACAATTCAATTTGACACCACTGGGATAATTCAGCTGTAACAGTGGATCTCCCAGCAAATTAAACATTAGTGCATGTTCCTCACGTTCTTCCTTAAGGAGTTCCGGTGCAGGACTTAAATTACCTGCCAAACTATCCAGAAGTTGCCGATTCGCGGTCCGATCAGCGGAGCGAGGAACGATCAGGCTCCGTTTTGCATTAGTAACAACATTTCCTAAGATCTCTTCCCGCAAGCGAAAGCACTGTCGCAGCAAACCGTCGCCCATAACGCTCATTGCATATGGCATTGAAACCCTGCTGGCTGCATAAACGGCGACTGGACCTTTATCATGCATAACGAGCTGTTCCCCGATACAAGGGTTAAGCGAGTCATAGGCTCCAACATAGCAGGCCAAAAAAACACAAATCGGAGGCAAGCCTTTAATTGCAACTCCTGCTAGATTCTCTTGCTTCATAATCGAGATTGGCTGTGCATTGGGAACATTTACACGATCTAACTGATTACGTAGACCATGCCCCATATAAATCCAAAACAACCCGCCGTCGTTAAGTCGGTTCAGTGTATGCTGACCAAAACTAAATGGATCCGGACAAAATGGACTTTGCCAACTGGCTTGGGTCATCGTCACACGAAAGGAACCGGGAATTCCCTGACTAATAAATCTTCTTGTGACTGAGGTCAAAACCCCATCAACGGCAGGGCCAAATCCACCTACTCCCGCCACAAAGTGAATATCGCGTTTACCTGCAGCGTCCTGATATCCTTGTTCGTACCGCAGCATTCGCTTTACATAGCCTGCCAACTGATCCGCACTAACAGCAGGAATCCTACCAATCGCAACATCGACGATCCCATCATCATTAAGATCTCCATATGGTAAATCCGAAGCAATTTCAGGTTCCGAACCAAACAGGACATTCACCTTAGCCTGCGAATAAAACGTCGGGATATGTTCCGGTTTGCTTTCACCAAACTTTCCTTTGTCAAATGTCGGTGAATCGCCAATTAAAACAACAGCCTTTAACTCCTGCGAAACAGATATCTTGTTGATTGCCTCACGAACTTGAGCAGCCGTTGCCTGCGGTCTGACAATCCTAATTAAATAACCCTGCCTGCGGCGATATTTGACCCAGGGCTGCCAGGCCTTTTCAAATGATTCGGGGCAAACACAGACGACAAGTCCCGCGTGACATACCGTTGGAACACCTACTACCCAAGCGAGGACAAGAAAGATTGCCCACCGCTTAGTTTGGCCTGGGAAATTACGCCAACCCATCACTTAACTAACTCCAGCCCCACGATAGCACGCCCGTGATTAGGAGACCGTTGCAGACATTCTTCATACGACTGTTTGGCTGCAGTACGGTCACTTAGAGCACGTTGAGCCTCCGCCAATGCAAACCAGACATTAGGATCATCTTTTAAGATACTGACAGCGACACTCAGTTCTACATTGGCTTCACGAATTTTGTTATCCCTCCACTGCAACCGTCCACTTTCATATTTATGATAGCCACGATATAGCTCGGCTTTCGCAGTGTTTCCCTGTGATGCATACAGTTCTGATAATTTCCGACAACATTCCGCATTCGCCTCTACCGTCTTACTTGCGCGGACAACTTGTCCTCGTAGCCAAGCGGCTTCTGCTTTGGCCTCATCCTCGCTGGCCAGAAAGCAATCTCCAACCAATTCCCATAAGTAAGCTGATTCACCGTCATGAATGAGCCAACGCTTCAAATAGAACAATGCCGTTTCTGGATCACCACTTTTCAGAAATGAAAGTGAAGCCTGAATACCATAAGCCGGACGCCAAAGCGGTTCCAGCAACTTGAAAGAATTCATCGCTTCGCGGGTTGCCGTATCTGTATCGTCCGCCTCAAGAGCTTCAGTACTAGATTTTAAAGCAACGGCTGCTCCCATCTTATTTACATTCTGTTGATCCCAATCGCGGGAAATAGGATGAATTGTAATCATCTCAGAGGTATGCATAGACAAGTCAAAGCTATGACGTGCCTCCTGTTGATTGCCCAATTTTTCATAAGCCCAGCCTTGCATCTGATGCGCCCGCATTGAATTTGGACTACGCTCGAGCAGCCGAGAAAGAATTTCAACAGCCTCCTTAGCCCGCTCATCACGAATGAGAATTCTCGCCAAAGCCAAATCCGCAATTTCATCGTCCTTGGTTTTACGAAGATAGATTTCTGCATTCACTCTGTCTTCAAGTCGTAAGTAATCCAAACCAATTTGCAGATTAGCATGGGATGCCAATTCGTCCTTTGAGGCACCCACCGGTTTTAGAACTTTAATAGCTTTCGCAATTTTCCCACGACGACTAAGACAGATCCCGAATTTAAATTTTTGTGTAAGATTCAGGTCTCCAACGTCTAAGGCTCTGCGAAAACAGTATTCTGCTTCGGGCATCAGAGCAAACGTTGTGTAGAGTTCGCCCAGTTTAATCCAGGACTGTACACTATTTACATCATGTTTTTCCTCGATCTCACGAACTCCATCGCGAAAACCGTTTTCCAGTTTGTGAACTCTGGATAAAACCTGAGCTTTGAATCCGCCATTTTCAAGATATCTCATCAGAATCACAGCAATCTGGCAAAGAATGACGGCAAGTAATATCAAGTGAAATTTTTTCATTACCGTTTCTCCTTAAACCAAATTCGAACCGGATGATCCGGTACGACACTCAACGGAATTCTAAACTGTCCGGCAACGATATCATCCAATCCATCACCATCGATATCACCACAATCAACCGAGATCAATTCGACCGGCTGTCTAGCTATCAAATGTTGCTTCTTGAAACTGCCTTTATCATTTTCCACCCATATGACACTGGGGTTTTGCGGATTTGCATAATCGTTCGACATGCTAATCAAGACGACATCCAGATCCCCATCATTGTCCACATCCGACGGGGCTGAAGCATAAGTCCCGCCCAGCTTCCCTATCATTTGAGCCTCAAAAGTCCAATCACCTTTGTTTCGCAGCCAAACACAACCGTGATAGGGCATCGGCCAGCCATGTCCAAACTCGAGATTATCTCCCTGGCTCATTAGAAAATCCATATACCCATCCTGATCAAGATCAGTGGCAACAAGACCTCCCCCTCCGACATCATAATTATCCGTTTCATAAAGTATGCGTCGACTGAAATTCCCCTGACCATCATTCTCCAATGCCCAGACTTCTTCTTCATCCTGCGTAACAATCGCGCCGATATCAAGATCTCCATCTTTGTCATAGTCATGAACCGGTACATGGATGACCCCAGGGCGATCGAGAAGTGAAGAATCCCGAAAAGTTATTCCGTCCCCCAAATTCTCTAGCAAACGCACTCCGCCACGAGCATATCCGAAAATGGCAACAGCTAAATCAATATCGCCGTCACCGTCAAAATCACCAGGTTGAACATCTGCCACTCGCCGCACATCAGTCAGTAATACGTGACGCTGATAACCATCTTCCGTTTTTCGAAAGAGTACAACCTCACCAACCAGTTCGTCTGAAGGCATAATATTACCCAAAACCGATACGATAATATCGGGTTGTTCATCGTTATTAATATCGACCACAGTGGCATGCGCTGGTGCTACCATAGAATCGCCCTTAAATGTTTCCTTCCATTGGTACTCAAAACCCTGACTCTCGGCCATCTTTTGGAGCTCTGCCTGCATCTCTTCAGATGTACTGTCTTCAGTCAGTTTTGGCTCAAAAACCGTTTTTCCTTCATAGCTATAGGCAATCACAGTATTTTGCGCGGCATTGCAAACAAGTATTTCGTTCTTTTCATCGCCATTCACATCAACAATCTGTACGTTGGTTATTCGCACTTCATGCGAATCCTTCATTGCCAGCAATTCACCATCTTCTGCCCCGATAAGCGTCTGCAAATTGGTGGGGATATACTTTTCCTGTTCTAAATCAACAGAGATCCAGTGATGTGCCGGATGAGGAGCCAACACAGGTATTTCAGAAATTAGTGAAGGAGAAATTCCCATCAACCCCCATACCACTGCCAATATACCAATCAGGCTGCAAAGCAAGACCGTCTTCAACTCCGGCCGATGCATTTTAGCGACGGCATCATAGGCTGTTAAATCCGCGACTTTGCCCTCGGAGACATCACTGTTTTCAATATCAACTTGAGAGTTACTCATACTCATCGCCTACGGGAAAAATTACAAATCTCATACAAGATAATGAAATCTCTGTAATACATAAAGACATAATATGTATATTCAAACAGTGACGCTTAGGCGGTTTTCAGAGATTTTGAAGCAAACTTTAATTTCAGTAGCCAGGTAGCGGATGCCATCAATATCACCAGCCCGAGAACCGGGAATACCCAATTCAGGATCATGAACACGCTGATTGGCAAAAAGATCACCGCTACAAAAACAACAAACCAGGTGCTATCTGCAAGTGCCCTGATCATCAAACCACCAATCAAAATAACGAGAATGGCTCCCAGACCAACGCCGACACGTATCAATGTCTCGATGAGAGATTCACTAACATAATGAACAGAAAAGGCATATTCACTGGTAGCCGAAATATACTCGAGTTCAAACTGAGCGTATTGACCATTCAAACTCTGTTCATCAAACACAAAACCGGCAATGCTCGTTAAACCCGTAGATTTTGCGACCAGCATCTGATCATTTAAACCTGGCAAGCCATCGATAGATCCTCCAAACCCGAGACCACCGCCCATGCCGCCCATGCCACCGCCAAAGTCAGAATCAGGTTTACGTTGCTGATCATTCAACTCTGATTTCTCAACAATGCTGTTATCATTCAGGCTTTCATTTTGTTCGTTTGATTGCTTTCGATTATCGAGTGATTCCTTTTGCTGCATTTGATACTGACGCAATTGCTGTTGAAGGCGTTGCTGGCCTGATTCACCACGACTTCGCTGCTGTTGCTCCGATTGTGTGTCTAATGGTTGCACTGGGGTAACATTGCTACTTTTAGGCTTTTTAGCCGGATTCTGGTAATTCTGTGTATTGCCTTTGTAAAGGCGTTTAGAATCACCTTCTCCATCTTCGATTCGTTGTTCGCGGATCAGACCTTTGCCTTCAAACCAGCCTTTCTTAAACTGAGATTCTGCTGCTTTCTGCTCGTCTTCCTTCGATGCTTGGTCTGCAGGAGTATCAAAGTTATTACCTAATTGATTAACTGCATTATTGGTAATATTATTGGTCTGTTCTAGATAACGCCGATTAAGCTGTTCACGATTATCAAATATCGGCTGAGTATCACTTCCGTCTTCTTGTCTCTGTTGAATAAGACGATCCACCTGTTTATTTAGTTCTTCAATCTGTTGTCCGTTACTAGCCTGCACATCTCCCTGCGTTGCATAGTTATTTACATCCGTTTCTGCTTTAAGACTATTAAACAATCGGATTTTCTCGAACGAATTTGATGATTGGTTAGCGCGTCGCAGCTTCTCACCAATTTCCTGATTAATTGCTGAACGCTGTTTTGATTGGAGACCGTTAATATCGGTTAATCCCAATCCTCCAATTACCTCACCTTCACCGTCAAATCCAAACCAACGCCTGTCATTTGGAAGAAATAATTTCACAAAGGTACTTCCGTCAGCCACGATATTCATCTCTTTGATGATTGGCAAATGGTTTAATTCACCATACTGTGTTAATACATGTCCAAGATTACCGGCATAATGAATCTGAACCAGATAAGACAACTCTCCATCTTCTGTTTTTACCAGCGGAATCTTTAAATCTTGAGTGGTTAAACCTTTGATTGGCTTGACGGGCTCACCAGCAACGGAAACAGCCCATAGGCGAGACCCTGGCGGAAGCTTTGTCTCCAAAAACTGTTCTGTTTGATTGTCCACTAGTAATTCCAGCTTAGCCCGATAGGTACCCGCATAATCGACGGCAAGATACGTTGTTGCCAAACGAATCTTGGCCGCGTCTCGATTCACGACCTGATTACTCTTGACTGAATAACGAAGAACCGTCTGAGTCGGATCCTGAGCAGTCACTGCAAAAGCTTCACTAATCCGATCGCCTAATATTGCCGTCAAGTCCCGCCAACGAACTGACTGGCGATTCAGTTTCTCAAGGCCTTTAAGAGAATCGGCTTCTTCACTAATTTGATCCCCGGAACTTTCTAGCGAAACAAATTGGGCCAGAACTGCGACGTTGTCTCCCAAAACAACCGGAATCGGAGCCAACGCATCAACGCCGGCCTGACGATCCATCTGCACTAACACTCGATATTCATTAAGCACTTCGTCTTCAAGCAGAATTTTAACCGTCACATAATCTGAATCTTTATCTTCGTCTTCCCAAATAACGCGTTGAACATATTGCGCGTAAATAACTGATTTGCCTCTCATATATTTAGGCAGG
Source organism: Planctomycetaceae bacterium (assembly GCA_002709045.1). GTDB lineage: Bacteria > Planctomycetota > Planctomycetia > Pirellulales > Pirellulaceae > UBA721. The sequence continues at coordinate 190,703 of PAPJ01000008.1, forward strand.
CGGAACGTAAAATGCTGTTGTCCGGCATTGGAAACCACATACTCTAAAAGAATGGTTTCTTCTACTGCTCTGTCAGTGACATGAACATTTGTAAATGTTCGACAGTCGATACTTGTATTACGAGGTACCAGTTGGAATTTAGCTGAGTAATTTGGCCCGCGGAATTTCAATGCGTTACGTGCCAGAGGACGTTGATTAGATTTCAACCAACCAAACATGGAAGCCATCGCAACCGACTCACCTTGCTGGATATCAAGCAGTTCGACATCAAACGAAGGATCGGATAGAAGTACCGTTTCGCCATCCTGAGATTCAACCCCTAAGACCGCCAAATACGGTACGGATGTTGTCATCTTATCCAGTTTACGCTCTAACTTCCCTTCCAGAATTACGTTGAGTCCGCCTTGTATTCCCTGTCCTAAAAGCACCGTCACGAGCTTAGCTTTACCGACAACCGCTTGATAACTATCTTCCGCCCACTCAACTAATCCCGGAGCACTCAACCGGCGAATCACCAGATCTTCAGGCACAATCAATTGCAGTTGATGCACCGGCCGGCTTCCATCGGAAACGCGAATCATCGACTCCAAAGTAATCTCCTGAGGAGAAACTCGAACCAACGTTTTGAGATTGGCGAACGACCTTGATTTAACCTCAGTCGCAGCAAGTATCAGCGAATAGACATTACCCGAAAATTGATATGAGAACAATGGTTTAATTCCCAACGGATTCTCACGCGAAATCACCTGAACATTTTCAGGATCCTCAGGATCTGCGCGAAGACGGTTCAAGCCCGAAAATTCATTTACATCCAAACGCGAAAGTCCTTGCACCGCATCAATAGTGACATCAAGCATAGGACTACGACGAACCAGAATAACGCCTTTTTGTGATACAGAGTCGGGCACGGAGACAACCGGAACTTCAAATTGGTCTGTTTCCTCTGCCGGCAAAGGCCGGTAACGAACCAGACTTACGCGTAGTTGAGCAGTATTTTGAGCAGCCTCCAGCATTTCCACGCTAATATCCTGATTACCGGCCTGATCATCAACCACTTCCCAGCTTCGAATATTTGCACCTTTGACGGCCTCCACTTTCATCCCCACTGGAACACGCAAACGGAATAAGTCTCTCCTGCTATTTCGAAAATTGAGATTCACAAACCAGTCGGCATAAACACCGTCTTCCTGAATATCCACAATCAATTCAGATTGACTTGTCAAATCACGATCTGTCAGACTTTCCTGGATAACCGGACGCCAGCGAAAATCAAAACTACCATCAATCCCCAGTGAAGATTCCACTTCTTCATTCGCTTTAGTTGTACGGTATTCACTCCGCCCACTATGATTATTCCATCTCAATTCTGTATTTGGTTCCAGAACAGTCAAGTTCATTAAGCCGCTGGCACCTATCGGAAGCTTGCCACTTGCAATACGCCAGCCACCTTGCCGAGCAACAGGCATTCTCAGGCCAATTCTTAATGTGTGATGACCTTTACCGGAAACGAATAATTGGTGAGTTGGTACTGCAGCCGGAGCAACTGGAACTTTCTGTTGTTGAGCTTGCTGCTGTTGAAGATCAGCATCAGGTAGCGGACGATCTGGCATACCAACTTTCATTTGCGCAGGCTGATCATCTAACATCGCATATTCAATGATCAACTCGCCTAGCATCAACCCAATCGTCAACTGACGATCTGAAAATACTTCAATACCTAACCGACCTTCAAGAAGTAGACTATTGTCTTCGTATAAAGATGTGGAATATTCAACACCACTCAATGCATACTTAACAGGTAAATACTCGTGCTCCAACGGTATTCCAGGGTACGCTCGCTTAAATAATTCTGTGTACCGCTGTAATGGAATCAACAACTGCTGATTACCACTGGTCTGAACAGGAAGCTCTGCAGGATCATAGGGAACAACAACAGCGTTCTTCGGCACATTTACCGGAACCACATCGTTAGGTTGCTGAGCCTGAGCGGAATTCACCACTGCCAGAATTAATAAAAAGAGGCCGGTTCTCAGACCAAGCTTGCTACAAACAGCATTGCAAAACCAGCTAAGTCCGGGACGCATCATGTGATAGATCAAATAATAAATCAGCAGCAGAATAACTGCGGCGAACATCATTTCAGCCACACTACGATATGCCGCTAATTGCGGCACAGCCGAAATCGCAGCAGCAGCTAACAGTACTAGTACCATATAACGACGCTTTGTTTTTGTTTCTCCACCGAGTAATATACCAATCGACAGGACTAATAATCCCACTACCCAACTGAGGACTATTACAAAGTTTTTTCGCACAATTTGACCTTCTACGACTGCTTCTCCACCTAGATTTCCGAATTCATAAAGCAAGTGATTTGCAGCAGATCGGTAGGAAGAACCAGAATCAACCCTTGCCACTAAATCGATATTCAGGCTATTTCGGCCTTCCAATGCCCATGCAAGTCCGGATTCCCGCCCACCACGACCGAGTTCAACTTGTGTTTCTTCGGCAGTCGCCTCACTTTCTTCAATTGTCTCCATGGATTCGGCCACTTCGTCAGCAGATTCTTCAGGCACATTTACAGACTCAGCTACATCCCTCTTGAGAAACGCTTCCTCTGAAAATTCCATGCTGGCACCTTCCAGTACAGCATCATCGACCGGTATGGGTGGAGCGGCTAATGCCTGAGGTTCCTCGATGCTAACATTCGCCTGATAATCAGCGGCACTATCAACTGCATCGGCTGCTAAAAAATGGACTCCCCCGCTAGCCAAGAACAGGGCTCCTCCCAGATATACGGCCTGGGGAATTTCCTCATCAACAGGATTATCTATTAGTTTGATGACTTCGCTATTACTCATACTGAGGCGATAGCTTGCTGGCACCATCATTCGCCATTTAACGCGTGCCGATTCAACACGGAAGGCATTCCCAGAATCTTTATTTCTTTCATGCTCAAAGACTTCAGGAGCACGTAGCTGAAATTCACCGGAAGGTTCTTGAGTTTCTTCATACACGATACGCAGTTTACGGAAATTACCAACCTTTGGCTCTGCCGTGGATAAATCCACCAAAAACTGCAGACTTTCCTTGTCACCAACCTTCTGTGGTTTGACTGTGACCGACTCATCGACAACAACACTCCAAAGCACTGCCGTTGGATGGGATAACTTAACACGGACATAATCCGCTCTGGTCAACATCGAGTACTCAGCGACCGTCTGATAAACACCATGTGAAGCTACGTAGGTCAACAATTCCGCGCGCTCAATCAGCACAGCTGGAATTGGTGTTAAATCTGGATAGTCAATAGCTACATCAAGCATGGGAGCATCCCCGGTATATCGGTAGGCTGCAACGCGGTGCTTTCCTACCACATATCCGTTCACGGCTAATTCCCCAACGTCGACCTGTTTACCGTCAGTTGTTTCCACAACCACCTCAAGTTCAGGTGATGCTTCCACTGAAAAAACACCCGACTGATAACCGGCACCAATCACTTTAGGGAAAGCTGGTATAAACTCAGCCTCCTGTTGATCAACCTGCTGATCATACTGCACTCCCAAGGTAACGTTACTAAAAGCCGGTTGGCTTAACCTTACTTTCCAGATTCGCTGTTCTCCCTGTTCTACTGAGGAGAACTGCTTCACCTGCGTTCCTGCCTGTCCCGTGATGGTGATATTTTCAGGCGTCGTATCAGCAGGAAGCGAAAATGCCACCTCTTCAATTTGCGAGCGTTGAACATTGATCGCAATTTCGTGATATGTGTTGTGAACTCCCTGTTGTACATCGAAGAACGAAGCCAACCGGGAAGCAAACAGGGGCGGGACACGACCAACCACTGCCGAGACGGCATACTCAGCCGTATCATATTGATACGCCAAATCGACCGGGCTGGATAATGAGGCTCGTTTACGATCTGATGCTGACAAAGGAAATGCACCTTCCACCATATCAGCCCGAATCTCAAACACATCCTGATATTGCTCGATCGCCCGAATTCCAATCACGCCAAAACTTCGGTAGGTATCCTCCACAATAAAAGTTGGAGTTTCCAGTGTGTATTCGTCCCAATTACCAAGCCAGCCATCGGGCACGCTGTCTGCAACAAGAGTCACGCGATGCAACTGACCAAATGACCGACTATCAGGAAACTTAACATGCAGTCGACGAACACCTTTCTCATCACGTGTCTGATGATAATTGAGTTGATTCTCTTGCTGGTCAACAATCGCTTTAACATCCCAACCTTCCGGAGCCTGAACATCGAATCCGAACAGGTTATCCAATGCAGGATATAAGATAAATTCCACTGAAGCCTGTTGACGGTCCCTTAGCAGAGTCAAAATTGTATTCGTCTGAACATTCAACTGGTTTTCGGGCTGCAACACTTTCGCTGATAACTCAAAGCTCTTCTGGGGAACATAAAACGTCGCGAGAATCTGCAGTGGTGGTGCCCCTGGCTCCACAACAAAAATGGATTCAGGCAGGGCATTTTCCAGAACGGCATTGTTAAGTGGGATTGCACCCTCGGCGGTCAATGAACTAATCGCTAAACGTCGTTCTGCTAAAAGACCAACCACGCCCGTGGATGTCTCAACACCGCGGGCATTGATCATTGGAAAAGTCCACTCTCCCCATGTAGGAGATGTTTTAATTGCTGTAATCCGGACTGCCACAGGCTTGGTTTGCGGCGATCTAAACTCAACGGTTAATTGCTGTGTATCATCCACGGAGGCAACAGACCAACGTTCCAGATCAGGTGAATCCACATTGGTCACTTCAAAACCAGCTGGAATCTCGTACTCAAATTCAGAAGTTGCTCCCTGCAGTATTTCCATCGAATAAGTGGCGTGTATTCGCTCCAATGATTCATTAAGTTCATCAACGATGACGCTGCGGGCAATAATCTGACGTTCCGTTTGAAGTCGCTTGTTGTTGAGTGACATTGTGACGGACATTGGACCTGGTTTTGGTAACAACTCAAATTTTGTGACACTGGACTCTTCATCAACCTGACGCTCAATAACACTGGCACCCGACTTAATCTCAATATTTCCGGGGACTGTCATTGCGATCGATTCATTGGCCGCATGCGGCAGTTCCAGAGCAAAGGACTGTTCAGCGGCAGCATGACGAACAGGAGTTGCCAATTGCATCGTCATTGTAACTTTCCCTTTTTGCTGGAGCAGAATACTGACAACCTGAGCATTGGTTCTCACAACAGGGGCATGTTTACCGTCAATCTGTACCCTAAGAATGGAAACTCCAACAAACTTCAAAGGTAATGACTGAAGACCTTCGTGTAGAGATTCCACCTCCATGGTCGCTGTAATCGCCGCGAAGTCTTCATTTAACAGAAATTCATAACGCGCTTTTCGAACAACCGTCTTTTGGGGTGCTGTATCTCCCGGCTTTATATCAGCTTTTTTCAACAGTGACTCATATTCACTACGAGGCAAATAAATACGCTCGACAGGTCCCGCCAAAACAGACTTTAAGTCCTTGAAGGGTACATAAATCTCACGCGACTTATCCTGTGCCTGAAGCGGATTCAGTAGGAAACAGTACAGTAGACTGCACACTGTCAGCAGGTCTCTGGTTTTCAGGAACGTTAACTTCATTCTTTCGGTTCCTCCGTTTCATCAGCAGTATTCGAGTCATCATCCTGATCACCGCCCGAATCAAGTTCCAATTCCTCCGAAGATTGATCCGTATTGGCGTTATGACTCAGAGAGTCTTCCTGATCTCCATTAGCGATAGATGCTTCTTGTACTGAATCTTGTTCAGTCTCTGCAGCAACGTCCGCAGAACCCGTCAGGGCGATCGGTTCTGCATTGTCATCGTCAATGCCTTTACCTTCCTCTGTCTTTTCAACATTTTCTGTAGCGGTAGATAATTCAGCCGATTGCTGCGATGATTTTTTTGAACTACCGACTAATTTTCTAGAAACGCCTACAAACGGTTTACTGATATCCTGCAACACCCAAACAGCCGTCATCATAGCGATTCCAAAGATGACTCCGCTCAATTCCAAACTACTGGTTAAGACAGGGCTGATCATGGCTACGCCCAATGATGCACCAATAACCAACAGCAACAAAGCAAACTGCATTCGCAAACTGAGGAACAAACCGATCACCCCCAACAAGATTAGTCCGGCAAAAAGAACCATATTTACCTGAAACTGTTCAGCAAGCTTTAAGGTAAGTGGGGATTCCTGGGGATTGATTGTTGAAAAATACAATGTCCTCTTTTGATATCCCGGATAGATCGCATCGACGTTAACTCCGGCAGTAACCTCATCGACAACCTGCTGAGCATTAAAATAATGATCTTGTCCTGTCAGAAGTAAACTTTGCAGTTGCTCTAACCAGGACCCTTCCAGATGATCATCCCAGTCACCACTATATGAGAGTAATAGTCGATCAGTTGGAATTTCTGCTGCGACAAATATCTGATTTACAGCCTTTACATTCTGAAAAACCGGCAAGGTAATCTTTGAGGAGCCTGACGACACGTTGTATACCAACTCCACGACAAACGTTTCCCCCTGTGATTGCGTTGTCAAAGGAATGAAGTAAGAACGCTCTTCAGATGGATTTATTTCCAAACCAACGGATGCGCCGTTGATCCTCAAAGGATCATTTGTCAACTGAGTGTCAGTTGGCATTCTCAGAGAGATGCGTTGATCAACTGAACGCATCCTAAAAACAGCATGCACAGCAGCATTGTCACCTTTTGATAACTGCACGCGAACATATCCCATCTCAACTGCCGTCTTTTCTACATCCTCCTGCTCGTAACGATTTACCTCAAGTTCCAATGCCCATTGATCACCATGAAATTCCATCGCCAGAGTTGTATCATTCGTATCACCATCCAACTTAAGATCGTGTTGCGGATCGATAGCACGCAAGCCCTCAGTAGAATCCTTAACCGGAGCAACATCGAGATTTTCAGCTTTCTTAATAGCGAGCTGTCCCCAACTTCGATTCACGGACTGCGGTAGCAACTTTCCGACAACAACTGAATCTGTCGCATTTAAATCCAGTGCTTGCAGTGTTTGATTCCATGACAGATTAATTGTTACAGGCCCCAACAATTCCCGGTTCGACGTCAATTCCCAGGCAAGATAGCCCTCTTTAAGATCAACAGGATTCGGCTCAATAACACGCTGGGAAATAAAATCAGACGAATCATTTCCAATCAAATCCGCAATCGCACTGGGGACGTCCAGGCGAAATGTCTTCAGACCGCTATATCGGATGTTGTAATGAAGTCCGACCTTAAAATTGACTTCGCCCTGATCTACATCTGCTACGATTAATTGTCCAACTTCGACATGTGGTTTTCTACGTTCCACGTCAAATACAGGAGCAAAGATTTCTTCTGCATATCGAAACCCTTGTGCGGGCCTGGCATTTTGAAGGATCGACAAGGGAACAACATGCTCGGCCTGAATCTCGTTGACAGCAACACTCTGCCCCCCTGCTGTATCTTTCGGTGTCAGACGTAACCCTTCAGGTGCAAGAATCAGCAGACGTCCCCGAACATGGTCCACCGAGGCGGGAACAACTCTTGCCAATTCAAAAGTGTACTCCGTACGCACCCCCGTGGGAGTTACCAAATTTTCATCGTTGTGACGCCTTTCCAGCCCCAGATGCAGACCAACAAGGCCAAATGCTTTACGCGAAAAATTAACACGATAAACACCCGGTGCATTCTCCACCAGATGATGGTTTTCAATAATTACAGGTTGATAATCAGCGGCCTGAACACCGTGAACTTCGCGTACGGTATATCCTTCCGGAATCTTATATTCGACCTGAAAGATACCCGCACGTTCCACATTGAACAGTGTCATCACATCGACTCGGACTTGATCTTCGAGAACCTGAATATTGACAAATTCTTCAGCACTAACACGAGGCTGCACTTTTTCAATTTTTAGTATTAATTCATAAGGAGGAGCCGCATATCGATAAACGAAATCCCAAGCCCCCTGCTGGTTGCCTGCCTCTTGATTGTCAACCTGTAAGAGTCCCGTACGAGTGGTTACATCTGCTCTCAGATCACCTTCCGTACGGACCATCACCAGACCTTGTTGTCGGGAGACTCCCAAAGCTTCAATTTCCGGTATAACCACATCAACGGCGTCATTTTGCATTCCGACTTCAAGATCAAACCGCTCCAGTTCGAGGTTAATATTCTGTGTCATTGTTGCCGGCTCGAATAACTCAACGTTGACAATTTGAGCATTCTCCACCAATGTAACATCCCAGCGCCGTACATTTGCATCAAAGACACCGGCAATTTTCTGTCCGGCAGGGATGCGGATTTTCAATTCCTTGAGTTCACTTCGTGTAATGGAATAAGTTAGCGTGGCCTGAGTTCGCTGTGAACCTTCTCCGATAATAACATTCTGACGTGTCTGCACAGTCGCCAGAGCTGCTAATCCTGAGGCTCCTTCACTTTTCGGAGTCCAGTCAATCTGCACCTGAGGGGTTAAACCAAAAAAGGCGATCAACACAGTTTCTGTGGTCAACTGAGGAGTTGGTGTATCGCCGTTATCCATCTCGGCACCATCTCGTGTTTCAGTGGCCGCTACAAGCGGACGAACATTAACTTTGACACCCTCATCTTTGATCGTGATCTTCCAGCGATTAATGGAAGCTTGCGGAGCTTGAAATCCAACCTGATTCAACCCGGGGGATTTGGCATAGGTCTTCGCGTAAGTCAAATCCAACGTACGTTTGTCAGCCTGGCCATCTTTGTACTCCAGCAATAAAAAGTATCCCTGTCCCGGCCGGAAGACAATTCGAGCATTCTCCTCTCCAATCTTAGCTGATGAAATAGCCGCATCGGCCAAACGCAGGGGTATTTCGTGCCACCCCTCTCCCAGCAACTGAATTGCCAATTGAGCATGGACCTCCATAACATCACCACGCACCTCTGCCGCAGACTCGATACTGGTAATCAGCGAGCGCAATGGGGGGCCCTGGTCAATCTCCGGAGATCTACTCTTGCGCGCCGAATCCCACAACTTCTGAAACTGTTCATATGGTAGAAAAACTCCACGTGCCGGCTTCTCAAAAACCTGCGGTAAGTTCTCATAGGGAACATAAATAATCTGTTCCTTAAGCGGGTCACTCTTGTCGCCATCATCAATCTGCTCAGCTGGTGGAGCTGCTTGTTCAGCTGGTGGAGCAGCTTGCTCAGCTGGTGGAGCTGCTTGTTCAGCTGGTGGAGCTGCTTGTTCAGCTGGTGAAGGTGATTGTTCAGCCGGTTGCGGTGCCGGCTGAGCAAACCCAAATTGAACAAAGAGAGAAAAAACTACGAGGCCAAAAGTGAATCGCTTGGAATTCATTACGCATCTCATCAATGATAAATATGCTGGAAATAGTTCGAATAATTCGTGTCCATATACACTTTTCATTTTACGAAATTCAAAGAAGTGCACGGTGAATCTTGATATATTCTGATTTCACACCAGGCTACTGCAAAGCATAAAGCACCGGCGATATACCATTAAGACGCTATCGATTCAGTCTTTGTTCCCGAAAAATCCTACTTAATCGGAATAATCGGAATCTCAGTCAGCTACTTAACACGCTTATAGACTTCAGCTGCTATGAGAGCAGCACCATCGCCATTGGGGTGAACTCCGTCGGGCAACAACTCGGGATGAGGTTCCAAAACCTTATAAAGGTCAATAATTTTGACGCCCTTTGATTTTTTTACTGCCTTATTAAGGGCTGGAATCACCTCATCATGTACTACCGCCTCGGTAATTCCCCAGCGGTCTGTCGCAACAGGTACCGGGCGACAAACATATACCCGGGGTTTAGAATCCAAAGCCCTGAAGTGATCAATCATTGCAATAAGGTCGGTGCCGTACTGTTTGGCATGCTTCCAATTCTGAGGTTTACTGTCATTAGTGCCAAGTTTAATAATCACAATATCCGGCTGAAACTCTGTCGCCATATTAAATTGAGGCCGATTCCAGTACGGAAAATCACCTTGCTTTAAGAGCGTGGCTCCATTGACGCCGTAATTACGCACATCGTATCGATCGCCCAGCAGTTGCCCAAGTTGCACTGGATAGTTGCGATTCTCACGATCTTTAATAGCTGCCCCGAAAGTAATGCTGTCTCCAACACAAGCCACTTTAACTGGCTCGCCAGCCAGAACAGAAACTGAAAAAAGTGATATCAAGAGCAGAGACAAAGTCTGTTTAATGAATTGATTGATGGTCACTACGTAGACTCCTAAGGAACCATTTATATCTAAGGCAAAATGCTGATTCAATTTAACACAGCAAGTACTGGTAAGCTATGATGCATACTCCTAATTGCCACTGCGCCCTACGGCCCTTTATGATGATTTCGATCGCAGCAGTTAATTTAAGTACGCTTTCCAATTTCCAGCTAATTGACTGGATTATTGTTGCTTGCTATCTCTCCATATCTCTATTTATTGGGATTTTTGTCACGCGGTATGCAACCAGCATGACGGCCTATATCGGTGCCGGGCGGAGTGTGGGTCCCTGGCTTGGCGTAGCCACTATGACCGGTACTGAAATGGGTCTTATTACCGTAATGTACATGGCTCAATCGGGGTTTACCGGTGGATTTGCAGCATTTCACATGGCAGTAATTGCCGGCGCGGGGACATTGTTAGTCGGAATCACGGGTTTCATTGTCGTCCCTCTACGCGCCGAAAAGGTTCTGACAATTCCTGAATACTACGAGAAACGCTTTGGCAGAACTGCCAGAATTGCCGGAGGTATCATCCTCTCAACTGCAGGTATCCTCAACATGGGTCTCTTCCTTCAAGTGGGTGCCAAATTTATTGTCGGTGCAACCGGTTTATCATTTGACGGTACGGCTCTGATGATTGTGATGACCGTTTTACTAATGCTTGTGCTGATTTATACGGTCCTTGGAGGAATGATTTCGGTCATCCTGACTGACTATACGCAATTCGTGATACTTTCATTCGGCGTCGTGGCTACAACTTTTCTGGCGATCAATAAAATCGGGATTGCTGAGATGCAATCAGCCGTTGCCCGGGGAATGGGTGAAGCAGGTTTTAATCCCATGGCCGAGGGTGGAGAGTTTGGAATCAGTTACGTATTGTTTCAGTTATTTGCTGCGGGTATCGTCGGATGTGCTGTCTGGCCAACGGCGGTTTCAAGGGCACTTGCCATGGAATCTCCGGAAGCGGTAAGAAAACAATACACCGTTTCAGCAATTTCATTCACCATTCGTTTTCTTATCCCGATGTTCTGGGGTATTGCCGCTTACACTTTTTTCGCTAACAGCTCTCAAGAGATTGCCTCACTGTTTGTAGGTGACCATGCCATTAATGACGCCGGCTTATATGCTATGCCGGCCTTTCTGGGTCAGGTACTTCCGACAGGGTTACTGGGACTAATCGTGGCTGCGATGATTGCCGCATTTATGTCGACCCATGACAGCTATCTACTATGCTGGTCAAGTGTACTAACTCAGGATGTCGTCGCTCCCATTGCTCAGTCAGTTGCAAACCAGCACCTCAGTAATAAAAGCCGAATTACCCTGACCCGTATCTTTATTGTCCTGATCGGAGCTTTTATCTGGGGTTGGGGACTCTTTTATGAAGGTAGTGACAGTATCTGGAACTATATGGTGATCACCGGTTCGATCTATGCAACCGGTGCTATTGTGGTCTTAGTCGGTGGACTTTACTGGAAACGAGCAAGTAGCGCGGGCGCAATGGTCGCTCTACTAACGGGTGCCTCTGCAATCCTGGGTTTGGAACCGGTACGGCACTTTTTAATTGAAAACATTGGTAAATCCGTTGAGCTTGATGTCGATTACTGGAAGGTCAGCATTACCTCGTCCGTTGTCGGCTTATTCAGTCTTGGACTAACGACAGTTCTGTTCATCGCCACGTCCATCATCTTTCCCGATAAAGAAGAGGAGTCGCAGAGCAATGCCTGATACACCTGATCAATATTCAACCTGGTTTAATCTCTGGATGGGTCTGCTTTACGCTGCTCTGGGAGTCTTTTCAGTTATTGCCGTTATCGTTTCGATCAAGGGCTGGCAAGAAATTAAAACCATGCTACGAAAGCTTAAAGAATAATCGCTTTGCAGTTTGCGTGAACTGTTAAGTCAGAATACCGGTTGCGATTTCACCGTGAACATCTGTCAAACGGAAATTCCGTCCGGAATAGCTATAAGTAAGACGTTTATGATCAACTCCTAGAAGATGCAATAACGTGGCATGCAAATCATGCATATGCATCTTGTCATCAACTGCTTTATGTCCAAACTCATCAGAAGCGCCGTACTTGAATCCGGTCTTCACGCCGGCTCCGGCCAGCCATGTTGTAAACCCGTTAGGATTATGATCTCGGCCTGTCCCATTATTCTGAGAATACGGTGTACGGCCAAACTCAGCACCAAACCAGACCAACGTGTCATCCAACAGTCCACGCTGAGCCAAATCCTGAAGTAAACCGGCAACCGGCTTATCAACCCTCTTAGCGTGTTCTGCATGCTTGGGTAAATTCGAATGTTGATCCCAGGCAGGGTTTGCTCCAGCATCTCCATAGGTCACCTGAATATACCGGACTCCGGCTTCTGCCAAACGACGAGCCATCAGACACTGAGAACCAAAATCAACGGTGTGCTTATGATCCATACCATACAGTTTATGAGTTGCCTCAGTCTCCCGGGAAAGATCCAGAATACCAGGGGCATTGTTTTGAAATCGCCAGGCTAATTCATAGGAACTGATCACAGCTTCCAGTTCTTTATCGCCGGACTTATCTACAGTCTGCTCAGCGTTCAATGCCCGCAGTAATTCAAACTGTCCCAATTGCTCTGATTTGGAAAGTGTACTGTTGACCAGATTTCTTACTTTAGCCTCAGTCGCCGGACGACCTGCACTTCCCAATATTGTCCCCTGATGCACCGGAGGTAAAAACGCATTACCATAATTCCGGGCACCACCGTTACCAGGTGAAGGTGCAATCGAGACAAATGCCGGCAGGTTATCATTCTCCGAACCTAAAGCATAACTAATCCATGATCCCATTGAAGGACGAACAAAATTTGTAGCTCCTGTATGCAAAAAGAGTGTTGCCGGACCATGAGCCACTCCTTCCGTATGCATACTGTGAATCATGCACATTTTGTCGACATGCTGAGCCATATGCGGAAACAATTCAGAAACAGGCTGTCCGCATTCACCGTACTGACGAAACTTCCAGGGTGACTGCATCAGAGTCTGTTCACTGCCACGCTTGCCTGTATTGGCAATAACTCTGGCATCATCAAACGGCATTTTCTCGCCGTTACGTTTCGCCAGGACTGGCTTGTAGTCAAACGTATCGACCTGACTTGGCCCCCCCTGCATGAACAGGAAGATAATCCGTTTGGCTCTGGCAGGGTGATGAGGCCGCTTTGCCATCAATGGATTACTGACGCGCTTAATTTCTTCAGCCGCGAGCATTCCTGAGAATGCCAACGCACCAAACCCGCAGGAAGCAAGTTTCAACGCCCTTCGCCGACTGAAAAATAAACCATGCATTAAATAAATACCTAAACCACAAACCAATGGCCCGGCCACCGGACAATTAAAATCTATCTAATTAATATATCGAAAATCAACGGATGCAAATACAGCTTGAATTACCCTTGCCCAAATTTGACGACGCATTTGTTGTGAATTCGCCTGCTGTACGAATGCCAATGAAACTTCCAATTCTCGCTGTGTCGGCTCACGTCCCAGGACCGCTAAGGAAATAAGTGCAAATCTGGTTTGATCATCCAATTCAGCCATTGCTAAATACCGTTGGGCTGCCAAATCACAATATTCGATCACCTTGGAATTATTAAGCATAAACAATGCCTGCGGCGAGGTACTCGATACATCGCGCTGACCCACTACGACACTTGGATTAGGATAATCGAAGACCTGAAACACTTCGGGAAGTGAATTTCTAAAGACCGGCCAATAAACAGCTCGACGATACCCTTTGTGTGGATAGCCATAGTCATTCTTGGTGCCGCTCACAATGGTCGGACCGCCCATCGTCAAATCCAGTTTACCGCTTACCTGAAGCATTGCATCAAGAATACTTTCTGCATCCATTCTTCGCCGATTCATATAACCTAGCAGACGATTCTCAGGATCTTGATTCTGCAAAGCTTCAGTCGGACTGGAGACTCGCTGATATGCATCCGACATAACGATTTCAAAAATCAGCTGCTTTGTTGACCAGCCATTTGTTTTAAGTTGTGTCGCCAGATAATCGAGCAGTTCTGGATGCGAGGGATTTTCTCCGGTGACACCAAAATTATCCGGTGTGCGAACCAGTCCAACCCCCATTAACCAACCCCAAACGCGATTAGCAAATACCCGACTGGTAAGTGGATTCGAATCACTTGTAATCCAGTTTCCCAATTCCACTCGACCACTTTCTCCCTGTGAAATGACGGGCGAAGCACCATAACTGGCCACCTGAAGAAACCCGCGAGGTACATCATCGCCAAGATTGTGAACATCTCCCCGAATATGAACCTGCGTATCCGCAATCTCTTTTTGCTCGCGCACCGTCATATAGACTTCTTTTTTCGGAACCCGTTTTTCCAGCTCTTTGACTTCCGCTTCCAGTTCTTTCACTCGCGCGGCAATCGCCTGGGGGTCATTCTGATTTTCCGGACTCATAACTTTGGCAGAATTTGCAACCTGTTGCTTAGTCAGGAACTGTACCGCATCGATGACAACCGCTCCGGCTGAAGATTTTGAGGTATCGACTATGACCCGTGGTTTCATTCCTTTTTCGAATCGATAGGTACCTAATGAATCAAAATGTCCGTCCACAGCGGGAACGGTTGTTTCATTAAGCACTGTGACTCTCGAACCATCAGCATCCCAGACCTCCACGGACAATTGCTTCGGCCGGTTATTTTCATAGGCATATGCAAAACGGACCTCATAGACGCCTTCAAGTTCTTCCGACGGTTCAAAGATTGCAGTTGTATCAGCCGCTCCACTGCTAGCGAACTGATAACCTGAACCAACAAATCTCTTAACAGAGTTGGACTTCTTCCAGGTACCTGTAAGAACTGCATCGGCATCGTCAACGACAATCCCCATGACATCTTCAACACCAATCGCCCCGACTTTACTGTCTTTGGTGAGTTTAGCCAACTCGCTTTTGAGGATTACCAACTGCTCTCTCACTTTTTGGGATGCCTTTAGTTGCTCGACCGGCAGGGGTAATTCTTCTTCAACCCAGCGGCCAACATTGGCATTAACAATCGATTCGGTACTCTTAAGGATCCCGGCCAGAGCGTAGTAATCTTTCGTTGGAATTGGGTCGAATTTATGATCATGACAACGCGCACAACCAATTGTCTGCCCCAGCAGGCCACGTCCAATCGTCTCCAACTGCTCGTCGACCGCATCCATTCGCAACTTTGCTTTATCCTGATCCTCCAGATTGTTATTACCCATCGCCAAATAGGCCGTAGCAATCAAATTCTTTCGCCGTTGCTGATAGTCATCTGTCTCGAGCAAATCTCCGGAAATTTGTTGCTTAATAAACTCGTTCAACGGCACATCATCATTAAAACTCTCAATTACATAATCCCGATATCGCCAGGCCTGATCATAAATCAAGCCACGCAATGTGACAGACTCGGCGTAACGCACGACATCTAACCAATGCCTTCCCCAACGTTCTCCAAAGCGAGGAGATTTCAGTAATTCATGAACCAGTTTTG
This sequence comes from Planctomycetaceae bacterium, assembly GCA_002709045.1. Classification (GTDB taxonomy): domain Bacteria; phylum Planctomycetota; class Planctomycetia; order Pirellulales; family Pirellulaceae; genus UBA721. The sequence goes on from PAPJ01000008.1 coordinate 206,488, forward strand.
CATATGCCTCATGACCGTCATCGATTACAAAAGCTTCGATCTGTTCGGGCGTTGGTGGCAGTCCCAGCAGGTCATAATACAACCGACGGATCAACACCTGTCGACTTGCCTTCTTAGCAGGTTTCAAACCTGCTGTTTTTAGAGCGCTGCCAATATAGGCATCAATCGATGTTCGGGCTCCCTGATGTTCCGGAACATCTTTTACTTTAATCGGGCGATACGCCCAGAACTCTTTACCCGCTTGAATATCGATAGCTGTAGTCTTTACAACGTCACCTTCCCTAGGGTCAGCCGCTCCCATTTCAATCCAGACCTTAAAGTCTGCAATAACTTCGGCCGGTAACTTTCCTGAGGGAGGCATTTCGTAGAAATCATAATTCAGCGATGAGAGCAGTGTACCTTCAGCTGGATTACCAGCGACCAGCGTTAGCCCGCTTTCACCTCCTGCCAAAACCCCAGCGCGACTATCTAAAAGCAGACCACCTCGAAGCTCATCTTTCTTTGCTGCCTGTTGAGAGTGACATTGGTAGCAATGCTGAACAAGAACCGGTCTGATGCGTTTTTCAAAGAAATCCAGTTGTTCGGTGGTCGGCCTCAACACTTTCTCAGTACTCTGCTGAGCTGCGGAGGAACTCACCATCATGGCGAGCGACATTACCAAACAAATCAAACGACGCAATTAAAAATCTCCCCAGGCTACTGTGCAACCGGCAAAAATATCTAACTCTATCTTACCAACGGATAACGCATTAACTAAGGCGGATTTACAGGCAACATAGCCCCTCAATTTCATCGTCGTCCGGGATAACAACAATAAGTAATTTGGAACGTGAATAATATAGAGTTTGCGATTATAACAAATAGCTAACATTTTCCGTTCACAGGCCCCCGTCTTACGTGGTTTCACTGCATGAGTCCTATCATCATACTGATCATATCAATTGTTCTAGTCGTTGCCGGCATTCTTGTCTGTAAGTTACACGCATTTTTAGCTCTGCTATTAGCCGCTTTAGTCGCTGCTTTTTTAACCTCTGAATCAGCATTAGACACCTACGCCGTTGACGAAGCCGAAAAGTCCTATACCAACCTGTTCGGGGACGGCCCGGATGCTACCACCACGCAGCAAGAATACGAGAGAACCAAAGCCACCTACGTGGCGAAGTACAAGACGCAGTTCAAAAAGAAATCTGCGATGGCTCGCGTTGCCGAAGGATTTGGATCCACCTGTGGAAAAATCGGCATTCTTATTGCAATGGCTTCGATCATCGGCAAGTGCATGCTCGACAGTGGATCAGCTGACCGTATTGTTCGAACCGTCCTAAAACGCCTTGGACAAAAGAATGCGGGCGTGGCATTTATGGGAAGTGGATTCCTGCTTTCGATTCCTGTTTTCTTTGACACCGTTTTCTATCTGATGATTCCGTTGGCAAAGGCCACACGAATACGTGTTGGCAAAAACTACGTCTTATACATCATGGCCATCGTCGCCGGCGGTTCCATGGCGCATTCACTTGTTCCGCCCACGCCGGGCCCACTGATCGTTGCAGAAGAATTTAATGTTTCTCTAATTTCGATGATCATTGCCGGCTGCTGTGTCGGTCTCTGCAGCTCAGTTGCCGGTCTTACATTTGCAGCATGGCGAAATAAAACTATGGAAGTCCCTTTACGAGACAGTGCCGATGCCAAACTGGAAGATCTGGAAGCGCAGACGCAAAAAGATGACAGTGAACTACCGTCCTTCTTTGTTTCATTACTGCCCATCATCCTTCCGGTTCTTTTGATTGCGGCCGCCACCGCCACCGACACCTATTATAAAAACCTGACTGGAGGTCAGGATTCTGCCCAATGGATCGATTCGATCAAGCCGGTTGTTAAAACCTTAGGAGACAAAAATATCGCACTTATTCTGGCCGGGGTGATCGCCATGGCAACACTTATATCACGACCCGGAACTGATCGTAAAAAAATGGCGACAGCTATCGGAGGTGCGTTGGCAAGTGGCGGAATTATTATTCTTATTACTTCCGCCGGTGGCGGATTTGGCTCGGCCATCCGACAAAGTGGCATCAAAGAAGTCGTTGCCGGGTCCGGTGGCGATGTCGCCACACTCGGCACACTAGTCATGGCATTTTCCCTGACAACACTTATCCGTACCGCTCAGGGTTCCTCCACTGTTGCCATGATTACAGTTGCCAGCATTTTCGCCCCTTTAGCACTGGAGCCCGAACTCTTACCGTACCACCCTGTCTACCTGGCATTAGCCGTGGGCTGTGGTTCCAAACCCATTGCCTGGATGGCTGACAGTGGCTTCTGGGTTATCTGCAAAATGAGTGGCATGACGGAAGCAGAAGGATTACGAACCATCACTCCGATGAGTATTGTGATGGGGATTGTCGGGCTTATTGCAACACTCCTCGGTGCAATGCTGTTCCCTCTGATTTAGTGTATTTGCAATCACCAAAGAATTAAAAATATGTCAGCTTCACAAATCAACACACTTACGCTTTACAAGAATATCAACAACGCGGCAGCTGGTGTGGCTGCTTATCAGTCAGCCCGCCGTTTAGGAATCATTGATGCTTTACGCAGCGGGCAAAAAACTGCCGCTGAAATAGCGCTAGCGATCAATGCAAATCCGCGCCGTGTTGCCCTGCTGTTGGACGTCTTAGTTGGTCTATTGGTAGTGGAACGTTATCAGGACGACTATGCACTAAGCCAAATGGTTCAACTGTTAACAGTCCATGACATTGATCTGGGCGAATCCCGACTACAAAAACTAGACGCCTATATTAAGACTTCAGAAGACGTGGAAGATCTGCGTGACGCTTATCGTCGACGTATAACTTCCACGCAATGGCAGGTTTCTCCATCAGCCATGCAGGTGGCAAAATTCCTGGATCTGAGTGAACTAACCGAAGCTTTGAATATCTTAGATGTGGGTTGTGGAACAGGAGTATGGAGTCTACCCATCGCTCACATAGACCCGGAATCAAGAATTACTTTTATCGATCATTACGAGCCTATTCAAACTGCTATGGAAACCGCCGAATCAATTGGCATGCAGAGCCGGGTTGAGTCTGTGATAGGTGATCCACTGACAACGGAACTTCCGGTCGGCGATTTCAATCTGGTGATCGTAGCTAACCTACTCCACTTAATGAGTAACGAAGAACAAGAAAAAATAGTCCGGGCCGCTTCATTAAGACTGCAACCAGGTGGCAAACTGGTCGTTATCGATGTCTTTCCTGGACAGGATGCCGGAGACGTCAGTCGGGCTCTATTCGCTCTCGATCTGGAACTTCATGTGCCGACAGGGCGGTTAGTGGATCCAATATATCTCAAAAAGATCATGCAAGATTCGGGACTCAGAGCACCCAAATACTCCCATCTAAACGAAGTGCCGCACATCTATGGCATTATGATTGCTCACAAGTAGTCGTTTACACGAACCTTTCTTTAGCTCTCATCACAAGACAAAACCAATTGAGTCAGCTCGGGTCGACAACGCCACCGCAACGGCTGAAGTCCTGAGACACCACGGCTCACATGTAGCAGCGTTTGACCTGATGAAAATACGCCACTGGCATAACGAACGCCATGAACACTAGGGCAGACCACCGGGCCTATCAAAGGTAAACGAATCTGTCCTCCGTGTGCATGGCCGGCGAGCATTAAATCGTATCCCTGCTGTCGCCCCCATCTAAACTGGTCTGGAGTATGTACTGCACAAATTGAAAACGCCGATTTTACCGAATTAGACAAAGGGGGTTCACCTATCCATGGAAGCTCATTTCCTGCCAGAATAACCTGCTGACCTTCAATTTCCAGGCTTAACGCCCGGCCCCCTAAATCCTGCCAACCGCAACGTTCGATTTCGTCCCGCAGTTCTTTGCCCTGCCCATTTCTAACATCATGATTACCCAAAACAAAAAAGCACCCAACCCGGGAATTCAGCTCAGACACCAGATCGGTGACCCAAGCTAATTTGGTTTTATCATCAAGGATATCACCGCTGACTATCACGAGATCAGAGTCAAGCTGCTGAATTTCTTCTTTCAAACGTTCGAAGTAAGGGCGAATGATTGCACCTGTTATATGCAGGTCTGAGAAATGAGTGATCGTGAGTCCTTCTAACTGCTTTGGCAACTGCTTTAACTTTAATGCTTTGCGGTTGACATCGAGATGACCTACTTCGTTTCCAACAATAGAAACCCAAAACGAACGTTCAGACTCGCGCACAAAACAATCACCTAATTCCCGATCTAATCGCAGTATTTTGGAATCAAGCTGTTGCCAGACAGATGGGCAACGATCGCTAAGAATCTGAACTACTCTTTTCAATGCCGTGATGACTAACCAGGCCGTAGCCAGCGTGAAATACCCCCAAGTCGTGTGCAACTGTCCTGCCACAATCTCCCATGGCATTTCCGGTTCATCGATTCCAAGCATTAAAACAAACGGCAAACAAAGCCCCGTCAAAGACCATCCACAAATACCAAGCTTAAGAGCTTTTTCAACTGCATGGTCGGCTACACTACCCTGCACACGGTTCAATGCAGACACACAGACCGCAACATGTCCTAAAGTACCGAGCACGTATAGAGTTAAATCAGCGAGCAGAAGCATTGCGGGAGAACCGATTATGTGCGAGCAACGCCCCTATGAAAATCAACGAGCGTTTCGCAGACATCGATCAACTGATCCAAACGAAAGGGCTTATAAAGAATCGCATTGGGATGGAGACCGGCTTGACGGGCTTTTACAATTGAATGCCCCGGGTCATATCCGAAACCTGTCATCAAGGCCAGCGGCACCTGTTCCATGATTTCCTGCAATCGCAGCATCAATTGATGACCACTAAAATCAGGCAGATGAATATCCGAGATAATTACGTTATAACTTTCACTACCGACAGAACTACGAACCATATAAACTGCCTCACCACCTGACTCGGCCGTCTCTACGATACACCCGTAACGTTCCAACAGAGCATGTGCGTCATTACGTACACCTTCATTAGCGTCAACCACCAATACACGCTGTCCAGCCAGTTTAGGATGATGATCTACAGTTGCACCAGCAGGCATTGCTTCGCCCGGCACCATGTCCTGACCGATCTTATGGATCACTTGGCGAATATCTCGGGCATTTCGCAGAATCCGTTTCAGTCGATCCGCCACTTCCGGATCATGTCCAATATATCGCTCCATCACATTTACTGCGTCGTTGAGAATTTTGTCGATCGGTAAAGCCACCTCCCGGTGGATCGCTTCAATGCTCTTCTGAGTTGCACTACTTTTTTCAGCAGCCAGCAAATCCAGTGTATTCAATGCAAAGGCTATATTCCGAGCAAACAACTCCAGAAAATGTGTATCGTTTTCAGAGAACGCCTGTTCTTCAGGACTTTCAACATTAAAGGTGCCGATCACCTGTTCCTGCCATTTAAGAGCTACGGTAAGACTGCTCTTGGCACCCGTGAAGGATTCAATGAACAGCTCATCCGCGGTGACGTCTTCCACCAGATAGCTTTCTCCTGTTGCCGCAACAAAGCCGGTAATACCATTGGATTCACGACCTACTTCCAGCGAACGTTCTGCCGCCTCCTTATCAATCCCCGCTGACAACAGCGGTTCCAGCTTGCCGGTACGTTGATTCACCAAACGAATCTCAACTTTCTCATAGCTGAGTATTTCCTGAGTGTAGTGAAGGATATTCGATTTAAGGAGTTCGATACGATCCTTCACTTCCATGTGAAAGACTTCTTCGGGTGAGAGATTAGATAGTTCAACACCGGCTTCGTGAATCGCATCGAGTTTCTGACGATAGATCTGTTCTTCGGTTACATCATGGATAATGACCAGTAATTCACCGGATTCCTCGTCACCACGACGCACGGGCTTCGCTTCGATTCGAAAATAGACTTCCGAAGAAACTTTATATAACGCCGAAACACGACGTTTTTGCGCCACGGAAGTTTCACAGGGACAACCATAGCCGTCCTCCCACTGACCACCATCGAGCCAACTATAAAAAGGAAGGCCGATTACGCTTTCGCAATCGGCCCATTCATTGACTTGTTCGTTTGCCCAGAGAATCTTTTTATCCTGGTCAAGGATGGCAACCCCTTGATGCAGCTTTTGGATCACCCAAAAAGAATCCGTAAAGAATTGTTTTTTCGGGGCCTCGTTATCTGTGTCACTAAAGACGCCGTCGAAACATTGTTGTTTCATGAGTCGGCGAGCCTCGCTCCAGTCAGCAGCAACTTCGACGTCAAACAGAGAGCACAGTTCCTCCGGCGCAGACATCTGTTCAGATGAAGCGGATTTAACGAACAGGATCTTGGCTTGGTCTGACATGCCAATCCCAAATTACTGTGCCTCTTGGTGTAAACGAGGTTTATCACCTCTAATCATCCACACTCAATAAATAATATCGACAAATTACGGCAGTCTTATTCAGTCGTTCCAATTGGTCGAACGAAAGTTTAACTAACCAATCATCAATGCTTTCCTTCTTTATAATCACAACTCATTTACTGTCCTATACCGGCCAGCAAAAAAACAATACGCTCTTTCCAATAAATGATTCTTTTGTGAATCACCGAACTCTGATTGCGGTTATTCAAATATCAAGTCAATTAGTAAATTCTGACTAGTTTCAGCAACCACTATAGCTCGATATTAAAATTAGTTATGAGAGGATAATAATGTTTCGGGCATTCTTTTTAGGACTGAGTGTTTCTCTGTTGCTTGTCGGACTGGAAGGTTTGGCAATTGAGCGTGTCGTTATTGCGCCACCCGAATTGCTACATGGACAGGACGTGAAACCGATGCAGATTCAAGTTACCAATCTGGCAGCCTGGTTGGCAATCGGACTTGGCACAAGCCTCACTCTGTACACCATTTTTACACGCCAGCCAACGGCGCCCCCAATCACCAAGAATCAAACCGTCACTAAAGAAACCTCCGGAACATTGCAGTTGGCCGTTCTCGATTACGGGGAGTCTGATGATTCTTTTTCCACAACACACGTTGCTAAAAACGATAATAAAACCGAAGGCTCCGAGATAGAAAGCTCAGACGATCTTGAGGAAAGCGACGAATATGAATATATAGAGTACGAAGATGAAGTTAGTGAAGGTGATGAAGAGGTGGAATACGAGGACGAGCAAGACGACATCTCCACCGAGGAGTTCGACCTGGATGCTTTCAATGAAGAATTTGATATCGATGATTTATTAAGTGAATAACAACGAAATGCTACCCATTCCCACACAATATCCCAATGCCGAGGTTGTTATTTATGACGGTGACTGTCAGTTCTGCCGGCGTCAGGTAAAAAGACTTAATCGCTGGGACGGCAAGCAACGCCTGTCCTATATTTCACTTCACGATAAATTCGTGGCCTCAGAATATCCTGAACTGACAAAAGATGAAATGATGCAGGCGATGTATCTGATCGACCGCAAAGGAAAACCTCACCGCGGTGCCGCAGCATTAAGAGTAATTAGCAGACGACTTCCCAAACTTTGGCTACTGGCCTTACTGCTACACATCCCGTTCACCTTACCCATATGGAGTTGGGTCTATCGACAAATCGCAAAACGTCGATATCGCTTAAACTGCGATACCGGAGCTTGTGAAATTCACTATGGTAAAAAGCCACCACGAGATTAAGCAAAATACTCCACGGCATTACGAAACAACGTGAGACCATCCCCTTCAGCCTGCAGTCCTTCGCGAGTCCAACGGGGGTGCTGTGTTCCTTCCAGAAATCTTTCCGGGTGAGGCATCAGCCCAAACACCCGGCCTGACTCATCACAAACTCCGGCAACATTGCGTTGCGCGCCGTTTGGATTCTCAGGAAATCCATTAGCTGGTGCTCCTGAGGCATCCACATAACGTAACGCCAGTTGCTGATTAGCCTGCAATTGATCGGCAACAACTTCGTCACGCATAACGAACTTACCTTCTGCATGAGCGATTGGAAGGTACATGCGATCTACACCACGCAGGAAAACACACTGATCACTATTATTCTGCAAATAAACCCAACGGTCTTCATAGAGTCCGTGATTATTCCAGCACAAAGTAGCCGGAGGGTCACCATTAGCATCGTCTTCAAGCAACAAGCCGGATTTAATCAACACTTGAAATCCGTTGCAGATTCCAAGAATCAGCTTGTTACTATTCTTAAATTCGTGCATCACATTCGCCAAATGGCTGCGCATTTGGTTAGCAAAAATACGACCCGCGGCCACATCATCACCATAACTAAAACCGCCGGGAATACACATAATCTGATACTGCTCGACAAGCGACGGATTCTCCAGCACTCGGTTAATATGCACACGATCAGCCTGCCCTCCGGCAATCTCAAAGGCATATTTGGTTTCATGATCACAATTAGTGCCCGGGGCACGTAAAACTAATACTTTGGGTGTAGTCATCTCTTAGTCCAGCGTAATTTTGCAGACTCTGTTGTTGTAGTTTCCCTGACATCTACCAACGCAATGGTGATTGCCAGGCTTCTTTTAATTTTCCAAGTGGAGTGGCAAATAGGTTACTTTCGCCATTATTCACGACCAACTGATCCTCTTCAGTAACAATACCAATGCGAGCAGCGATCACGCCGTCAAAGACTTGTTCAAATGCTTCACATTTTTCCGGTGCAACTTCGAGCAAAAAACGAGTATTCGACTCTGAAAACAACTTAACAATATTCTCTGTATCGCCGGAGTAGTCCTGATCGGTCGGTACTGTAGACAGGTCAAGGGTTATTCCCAATCCTCCCGCAAATGCCATCTCTGCAGCAGCAACTGCCAGACCGCCTTCACTTAAATCGTGACAGGCACGAACTAAACCTGATTTAATAGCCTGATGAACAGCGGGAAAAACTGAATTACAGTTATCTGTACAAACTGTAGGAACAGCTCCGGCATCTAATTCGCGAACCAGTGTCCAGTGAGACCCCCCCAGTTCACGTTTTGTGATTCCCACCTGATAAAGAATATTTCCTGCTTGCTTGGCATCCATTGTGGTGCATGTCGAAACATCTTCGACCTGCCCGATAGCACTAATCAGTAATGTTGGAGGAATCGAAATGGTAACTTTCTCACCCGCCTCATTTTGATAACTGAACTCGTTATTGAGACTATCTTTCCCGGAAATAAATGGTGTCTTCAGATCAACAGCCAGTTCATAGCAAGCCAGTGCGGCGCGCACGAGCGATCCTAAGGTTTCCGATCGATCCGTATATCCCCAACAGAAGTTATCTAGGATTGCGATCCGGGCAGGGTCTGCCCCTACCGCAACACTGTTTCGAACTGCCTCATCAATAGCACTGGCTGCCATATGATAGGTATCATAGTCACCATAGCGAGGGTTCATACCACAACTGACCGTGATACCTTTATCACTTCCCAGGACAGGCTTGATCACAGCAGCATCACCGGGCCCATCATTCTGAACGCCAACTAATGGTTTCACAACGCTACCGGCCTGAACTTCATGATCATACTGACGCAAAACCCATTCTTTACTTGCCACATTCAGGCTTGCAAGAATGGACTCCAGATCCTGATCCAGCCCAACAGCCTTACCTTCCAGATCTATCTCTGTTATTTCCGGAATTTCATAATAGGCTTCACGAATAATTGGCGGGCGTCCATCATGCAGAAATGCCATCGTCAGATCTCCCACAACATGGTCGTGATATTTGAGTACTAACCGTCCGTGATCAATAAACTTCCCAACGATCGTTGCATCCACACCTTCTGATTCACAGAGGGTACGAAATTCCTCCCAATTTTCATCCGGCACACTAAATACCATACGCTCCTGAGCTTCAGAGATCCAAATCTCTGTGTAACTCAGACCATCATATTTAAGCGGAGCTTTATCCAGATAAACTTCCACGCCAATCTCTTCACCCATCTCACCGATAGCGCTCGACAACCCGCCGGCACCACAATCAGTAACACAGCTATAGAGGTTTCGATCGCGGGCTTCGAGCATCACATCCATGACCATCTTTTCAGTGATCGCATTACCGATTTGCACGGCACCACCGGACAGCATCTCACTGTCACTGGTCAGTTCGGCGGAACTAAACGTCGCGCCATGAATACCGTCACGACCGGTATGTCCACCAATCACGACCGCCCATTCACCGGCATGGGCTTCTTTAAAGGACTTATCTTTGGGAATCAGTCCGACATTACCGGCATAAACCAAAGGATTCCCCAGATAACGATCATCAAAGTAAATTGCACCGTTAACTGTCGGAATGCCCATTCGGTTACCATAGTCACGGACTCCGGAAACAACGCCCTTCATAACTCGACGCGGGTGCAGCACTCCCGGAGGCAGTTGCTCATGAGCAACTTCGGGATTGGCAAAACAGAAAATATCTGTGTTACAAATTGGCTTGGCTCCCATACCGGTACCAAGCGTATCACGGATTACACCACCAATACCGGTATTGGCTCCACCATACGGTTCCAGTGCTGATGGATGATTATGTGTCTCAACCTTAAATGCCACGTTAAACTTTTCATCAAATGTGACAATTCCTGCATTGTCTTTGAAGACACTCACACACCAATCATCCTCCCCCAATTCTTCACGAATCTTCACCGTGGCTGCAAAGACTGTTTCTTTCAGCATGTTTTCAAAGTGACGTTCTGTTTCACCATCTTTATAGGCAATACGACCAGCCAGTGTTTTGTGACTACAGTGCTCACTCCAGGTCTGAGCTATAGATTCGAGCTCAATGTCCGTCGGCTCCCGCTCCAGTTGCTGAAAATGACTTTGTATGGTCTGCATTTCCACGAGCGTTAAATAAAGCTGGCCTTGTTTGCTAAGAACCTCTAATTCATCATCTGTCAGCGAACGGATGGGAATTGTTTTCAATTCAAATTCATAAGCGTTTCCAAGTGCCAGTGCATCTAATCGCAAAGAACCGTGAACCACCTGTTCAATCGCGTCGTTGGCCAGCACTTTTTCTGCTAACCGATTAACACTATCTTGATCCACTCCCGAAACCCAGTACTTACGGAAGGTCCGTACCTGTTCGACAGCAACCCCCAGATCTTCAATCCCCTGCTTAACACTCATCGCTACAGGATCCATCACACCAGGCTTATTAATCACATAAACCAGCAGAGCTTCTTCCACAGGAGACTGCTGAAGACGCTGATCACCAACGGGTGCCACAACCGTTTTTTCAACGATCGAATCGGCAAGCAGTTTATCAGCTAACCGGTTTGCATCTGACTCTTGAATATTTCCTTCGAGTAAATAACCATGCACGGCCGCTACCTGAATGGATACATCCAGTCCAAGATCAATGGCATCTGCAGTTAATGCCTCACCTGCACGATCAATTTGACCGTCGGCAGGATAAATATCAATTTCCCAAAGACTCACGATTTTGTTTTCCTTGATTCAAATATCGTAATAAAACTCGCGAGTTGTCACTATCAAGTGCGTCTCGAAATTTGTGCAGATCATTCAAAAACCGATCCACTGCACGTACTACCTGTTTGTTATTGTCCCGTAAGATTGCCAGCCACAATTCCGGATCTGCTCCGGCAATACGCGTGGTATCTGTCCAACCCCCGGCAGCTAACAGCAATTGCTTAGCATTGGCCTGATTAGAAAGAACGGAGGAAATCGCATGCGGCAGATGACTAATTACAGCCACCGCACGATCATGCTCTTTACAATCCAACTCAACAACCCGAGCCCCTAACGACTTCCAGAACTTGGTGATGCGGGACTGAATATTTTTACTTGTCCGTTTATGTGGAGTGACAACCACCGTTCGTTTCTGAAACAGATCAGCCACTGCGTTGACAACGCCTCCCTGATCGCTCCCCGCCATGGGATGAGATCCGATAAACTGTCCATTTTCAATATTTTTCAATCCTTCAACAATTGTCTGTTTGGTGCTACCGACATCGGTGATCATTGCCTCAGGACGAACATACTGCGAAATCTGCTTTACATGTTCGACAACATACTGCACCGGCGTGCAGACAATCACAATATCCGCTTCAGAAACACCACGTTCGATATTGGTTGTGGTCTCTGTCACCGCTCCTAACTGCTTAGCTTTACGCAGCCTAGCCGGTTTACGCCCTATCCCGATTACTCTGTCAGACAAACCTCGCTGACGTAATGCCAGACCGATTGAACCTCCAATCAGCCCTACACCCATAATCGCCACGATTCCGAGGGATTTCATTGAGTAATCCTTTACCACACAAGACTCCTGTCAAACATCAAAAGTAACAGATTTACCGCAGATGTTCCACCACCGCCTAGCCGCACAAATACGCTAAATTTAACAATTGGTTTCCGCGACCCTATATTTTGTTGAGTTCCGACAGCCTACTATAATAAAGGCTCGGCTATTTAGTTCCTCCGATACCTTCGATCCTATGCCCACTGTCTCCTCAAAACGACTTGCCAGCTTCTGTCATCAGATGGGTGTTAGCCTCAAAGCCGGTCTGGACACGCGTAAAGCATTTGGCACCTGCAAACATCTACTGGGAAAGGGACATACAGCGAGCTTATCACTAATTACGGACGAACTGGAGCAAGGCAGTACTTTACATGAGTGCATTCGAAAATGCCCCAAGACGTTTCCTCCTTTACTGAGTATGCTGGTGCAAGTCGGTGAACTATCGGGGAAAACAGAATCCGCATTTAAAGGGCTTGCCAATTACTACGATAATCGTGTGGCATTAATTCGCGGTTTTTTCAAAAGGGTCACCTGGCCGGTGCTTCAGTTTGTCATTGCAACCGGAGTCGTGGGGCTTGTTCTATTTATTATGGGGATGCTGTTAGGCAATGGCGGAGCTGGTGAGTTGCTACCTTCCTGGATTGCAGATGACTCCCTCTTCAGTAAATACTGTGGACTAATGTTTGTTCTCTACGGCTTTGCCGGAGGGGTCGGCTACGGCGTTTACATGCAGTGGTTAAACATCGAAGTATTCGTCGGGCTACTATCACTTCTGCCCGGAGTCAAACATCCATTCCTAAATCTGGCAATGTCCCGATTTTGCTGGACATTTTCTTTAGTACATAATGCCGGTGTAGATGCAGAACGTTCTGTAGCCATGGCCATCAAATCAAGTGGCAATCCGGTCTACATCAAAACTCTACAACCGGTGCTGGATGCAATTCGCAACAACGAAGATTTCTATTCTGCGTTTGCCAGCACAGACGTTTATCCTGCAGCTTTTCTTTCTTCACTTATGACCGCAGAACAAGCAGGAACCATTTCGGAATCTCTCTGGCAGGAAGCTGCGACATTCCGTCTCAAAGCCGAAAGTCAATTGCAGTGGCTGTCAAAAGTTTGCACAGGGCTGATCTACGGCGGTGTGGCAGTCTTTATCATCATCATGATCTTTGTATTCTACAAAACATTTATTCTGAATCCGATCAACACGATTCTCGGGTAACGCCAACTGTGAAAAAAACTGCCGGACCGACATTACTTAATGACCGGTGCAAAGGGATCCTCTGAACCTGCCTGACGCCTAATAAACTGAACCATTGGTGGCTGTGTCGAACGAAGTGCTTTAAATGTTTCTGCAACATAACGTTGTGGCCGCATGTTGCCCGGTATTTTGAAATTATCACCCTTTTGCAAAACCGGGCGATATTCAGGCATCGAGCCAAAAGATCTGGAGCCGGCAATCTGACATGGGAACCAATGTCCTTTTCCATTGACGTCTTCCAAATAAAACTCCGGATAACAATGTCCCGGGATCCAAACACTTCGAGCAGGAATACCATTATTGCGACAGATCGCAATAAACAGACTGGTCAATTCTTCACAGTCCCCTTCACCTTTCTCCAACGCCGTTAAAGCTCCCTTTAACTGCTCGTCAAATTTGTATTTAACGCGATCTCGCACCCAATCAAAAATAATCTCGACCTTATGCCATGCATTCTCCCCATCATCACCAAGTCCACGAGAAACCGACATTATTTTAGGATGGGTCGTTTCGATGTAAGGACTTACTCCCATATACTTTCGCAAATCAGGCGCAATCAATTTGGGTATGTAAAGTTTATCTGTCTGTTTCGGTTTCTCAATCAGCGATCGTTCCACTTCCACTGTGACAATAGCTTTAAGTGTTGCGCCTGCTGGAACCCGGGGAATTGTGACCAACAGTTGCTTAACATCTCCCATAACTATCCGAGGGCGAATCTTTACACCTGGTGACAAGTCTTCTTTAATAATCGCCACTTTTTGCTCAGGCCAGGCCATTGGAATCGTCATCGCCCCGCTGACACCGGTCATAAGACTGGGACTTTTCACGATTAATCCAATTTCCCATTGCTGCTTTTGAGGTTGCTGTAACTGAATGGCGTAAGGATTCTTGGTTTGATTCTGATTAGATACCGTTTGTGCAGCAAGCGGGCCACCGAAAAGTGAAACCAAAAGCGTTAGTACACAAAACTTTTTTAGCGAAGAAGATTTCATAATCTGCTTTCAATCATTAGGACCAAGTTGGTAACAGCGTATTACCACCTGCAAAACAAATTATACCCTGAAGAATAGAAAACTGGCCAATGGCAGACTAAGCCTGAACATATTCTCGAATAAAGCGAACTTGAGGCTTACTGCCGCCCTTGACTTTCAAATGTTCAGCCACAAAACGCTGCGGCTCCGGTTTTTCAGGCACTTTGAAATTGTCACCACGCAACAACATCGGGCGATTGTCATTCATCTCACCAAATGACCGACGACCGGATAGTTCGCAGGGAAACCAATATCCCTGACGATCAGGCGCCTGTAGATAGAACTCTGCGTAGTTATGTTCCGGTACCCAAACAGTGCGAGCGGGAATTTTAAGATTTCGACAAAAGGCGATAAATAGACTCGTAAGATCCTCCTTTTCTCCAAATCCTGCACGAAACGTTGCCAACGCCCCTTTACGAGGGCCGTTCTGGTACATAATATTTTCACGCACCCAGTCGTAAATCAGTTCAACACGCTGCCAGTCGTTTGCGGCATCGGCGGTAATCTCGTTTGCTTTCTTCAGCAACAAGGCGTTTCGATTCTCGATCAGAGGACTCATTCCAAGGAAAAACCGTACTTCCCGCGGTAAATCCGGGGTTACCTTTAAGGCCTCTTTATTTTGAGGAGCCGTGACGATCTTACGTTCCACTTCAAATGTCACATGAGCCATCGCAGTGTGTCGGATAGGCACCTGTGGCATGAAAACAAGAATTTGTTTTAGACCATTGAGACCGTCTCTGTATTTATACTGACCGACGTGTCGTGTGAACTGCTCGTTGGCAACTTTAACCACCTGTTCTGATTTCCAGTTAGCAGGGACATTCGCCGTGAAATATACATTGGCACAGAAGCCGGCAGGGGCCGCAAGGGTCAAACCGACTTTCCATAATCGTTTGACCCCATCAACGTAGACCGGAGCAAATTCAGACTGAGGTTGTTGACCATGGACGCGGTAACTACCCAGAGCTCCAAAAGCTGCGGATGATTTAAGAAAACAGCGTCTATTAATAGATCGGATCTGCATTTCACATTCTCCCTATACACTTCTTCGACAAAATCTGGCAACTATCTACAACTAGGTTTCTTTGAATTCCTATAAGCCCTTCCGAATTGACCGCATCATTTAACGATTTTGCTGCCGATACTAAAGGTAACGGAAAAGTTTTTTTGAATGCTGATGCCAACCTGAAAGTAGTATTTTATTGGTTTATTCGCAAACCAATACGTATACTTTGAGTATCCAATGATCAATAGTCTGGATCGGGAATATGACTTTTAAGCTAAAAATCACCACCTACTCAATCTTCTGCATCGCACTATCAAGCACGTTATGTATCCAAGTGCTTGCCGACACTTTCCAGCTTTCATCAGGCAGTACCCTTAACGGTAAACTGTTAAATCCTGATCAGGATCCTCGTGTTAACTATCAGATCCAAACGGATTTTGGAAAAGTCACGCTTGACGCCAAACAAGTAACCAAAGCCAGCAGTAAACCTATGGTTGTTCAGCAATATGAGCAGTCCATTGTCAGCCTGCCGGACACAGTGCAGGCTCATCTTGATATGGCGAGCAAGTGCAAAGCTGTAAATTTACTGAAACAACATCAGTTCCATCTGGAACAGGTTCTACGACTCGATCCAGACAACGCTTCAGTTCGACAACAACTCGGTTATGTCAAAATCGGTAATCAATGGCATCGCGAAGACGTACACATGAGGCAGCAGGGCTACATACGTCATGGAGGACGTTGGCGAACAGTTCAAGAAGTCACCGTTCTTGAAGCGAATGCTCAGATCGAGAAAGAAGAAATCGAATGGCGAACGAAGATCATGCGTTGGGAAAGCCTTATTCTGAAAAATCGACCTACGGCAACAGATGCCATTAAGAATATGCGCGAGATTAAGGATTATCGTGCTCCCACCGCATTAGCAGAACGACTGAATGAACGTCAGTTACCTCGTGAAATGAAGCTAATGTATCTTGAGATTCTGACGGAAATCGGGGGAGCCGTACCGGTACAAGCGATGCTCAAATGTATCACTGAAGAAACCGATGACGTAATGACCCAACGCTGTCTGGATCAATTGCGAGACTGGCAAAGCCGCACCGCGATGTCCTTCTTTGTCGGTCTGCTCAAGTCTAACGACAACCAGACAGTCAACAATGCAGCCAATGCTCTCGGTTCACTTGGAATGAAAGACGCAACGCTACCTTTGATCGAAGCACTCGTCACAACTCATCAGTTTCAGGTCGGAGGCGGCAATAACGTCAATGCTGGCTTCTCCGGAAATCAACCTGGATTGGGTGGTCTGCAATTTGGTGGCAAACCCAAACTCGTTAAACGGGAAATTCAAAACCGTGCTGCTCTTTCAGCACTCTTGGCAATCGTTCCCGAGGGCGTTAATTACGGACTTAGTGAAGCCCAGTGGATGAACTGGTATATTCGCATGAACACGCCACGACAGGTAAATCTGAGACGACGCGGGCTTTAAGATAATCTCATCTCTGTTTCATTCAACGGACATTAACTTATGTACGGAAGTAAGTGGATTCGTATAGGCGCAATCAGTGGTGCATTAGGCGTTAGTTTGGGAGCTCTTGGTGCTCATGCCGTTAAATCCGCATTGGAAGAGAAAACCGAAGCCGGCAGCATGACAACTGAGGTCATGTCCAAAGTGCTTGAGAACTGGTCAACCGCTACAGAGTATATGATGTATCATTCGATTGCGATTGTACTGGTAGGTCTAGTTTCAGCACATATATGCTCGAAACTGCTGACCTGCGCTGGTAGTTTCTTTACTGCTGGTATCGCAGGATTTAGCCTGGGTCTGCTGTCGTACAACATCCTCTTAATAACCAGCGGTACCAAGGTCATTTTTTTGGTCGCTGCGGTGGTTCCCCTCGGAGGTGTATTTTTCATCGTCGGATGGGTTTGTCTGGCTGCAGCACTATGGACAGGAAAAACATGTGACGTCTATCAATAGTCGCCTTACAAATTTATAAAGCGCACAGTCAAACAGCGCGGAACGAAGACGGATTGAAGAACCTAAAGCAGAATCCCGCTCTAGTGCTTTTAGGTTTCGTCTTTTTCCCGCACTGTTTGACATTATAAGGTAGGCCACTGCGAGTCTGACGATGTAAGGGGGGGGAATAAATTCCACGCAGTGACCCCCAAATTTAATCGGGCAATAATGTTAATCCGGGTGCGTGTTGTTACTGAGCTGTGTCAGCTGGTACAGGCACAGCTTCATCGCTTACGATCACTTCACCTTCATAGGTTTCACAATCGTTACAGCGGAACAATCCGCCTCGCAATAAAGGACGTTGCAACAGAGGACGGCAGCAGCCCAAGGTACTGAGAGTCAGAAGCGCAATCAGGCCTAATATGAGTAGCCGTTTCATCTTGAAATCTCCGTAGATTCGCGTTTTTATGTATATTGAAAATTTAGCCACAAAAACGTACCTTGCCGGCGCCCATAAGGTCGGATCTTTATCAACTTTTTAATGTTTTTTGCTGGTTGCCTAATTGTTATAACCCGACCCTAATAACACGTAGTTCCAACTGTAGAGAACGGGGCAATCCAATATGTCCTGAAGCTCAGGATAAACCTCTAAATCGAAGACAAAATTATGGAGCAAGTCGCTTACTACAATTCCGAATTCATCAACCACAGTAAGTTGTCAATCGACGTCAAGGATCTGGGGTTCATTATGGGAACCACAGTAACTGAACGGCTACGGACGTTCGCAGGTAAGCTTTTTGAACTTGATGCTCACCTCCAACGCCTACAGGAAAGTCTGGACATAGTCAACTTATCACCACGACAGTCACTGCAAACAATCAAAGACGCTGCTGTTTCGCTAGTAGCAAAAAATCATGCGCTGTTGCGTTCACAGAGTGATTTGGGATTAACAATTCTCGTTACCCCGGGGACTTCAACCGCCACCGATTGCACGGTAATAATGTACACCAATGAACTACCATTTTCCCAAATCAAACAATGGTATCGAGAGGGTGTCGCTCTGCAAGTAAGCGATCACCGACAGATACCGGCTAACTGTTGGCCGTCAAAGTTAAAATGCCGTAGCCGCATGCATTATTATCTGGCTGACCAACAGGCCAGAGAAAAACAGGCTGATGCACGCGCCCTGCTACTCGACCAAAACGGTAACGTTGCCGAAGCCTCTACAGCCAACGTACTTATCTATGAACAGGACGACCGTCTGATTAGCCCGAAACCGGAGCAAATCCTGCCGGGCATTAGTCTCTCCGTGGTTGAGATACTAGCCAAACAAATTGGCCTCCAGTTTTCCTGGGAAGATATCTCCATTGAGCGTCTTCTAAAAGCGAATGAAGTGCTACTTTGTAGTACTTCGCCCTGCGTATGGACCGTAAGACATTGCAATGGAAGTTCCGTTGGAACATCTTCTCAGCAAACAGTGACTGGCAAACTACAACAAGCCTGGTGTTCTCATGTTGGAGTCGATCTGGTGGCTCAAGCCAATCTTCTGGGCTAAACTTTTTACAAAAAAACTCTGGCCTACAAGGTCAGAGTTTCTTCGAAGGAAACGTGAGGAATTTTTCCTCAGGGTTTTGTTCCAGAACCAGCAACCAGCATTTTACTGAACTGATCACTATTCAACCAAATGCATTAGAGGTCGTCAGCATTGATACCTGTCTGCCGTTTTTCCTCTTCTTCCTGAATAATAATTCGCGGTGTAACCATCATCATCAAGCTTTCAGTATCTCGACCAATACCAACATTTTTAAACAACCTGCTGATATATGGTAGTTGTGCCAGAATTGGAACACCACGTTCTGATCGACCTTCCGCCAACCGTTTAATACCACCAAGCAGTACAGTACCACCATCAGGTACACTTACAGTTGTTGACACTGAAGTAAAGTTAAATGTTGGCAGTTGAACCGTTGTACCACGAGTCGTGGTAACAGCATTATCGCGATTTACAGGGTTTCCATCCGGATCCAATACCGTTTCACCTGAACTGGTTGTTGTTTCACCATCAAATGTAAATTCTTCAACTTCTCCGATACGGCTGAANAACGGTACCATCGTCAGTCGTACAAACCTTTTATCGTTAGAAACAACAGCCTGNACACTCATGGTTGTACCTTCACCAAGCACGACNATAATTGGTTGATGNGCGACGGCAAAGTCACCGACAACCGGANTCAGNCCAGTAACAAACGGGCGNTGACTGAGGTCACTCACAGANGCTGTTTGTCCGTTGAAAAGTGTTACNTTAGGTGCCGTCAAAACGTTGCTTCGAGTATCCCCTTGAGCAACTTCCAGTAAAAAGAAGACTTCGATATCACTAAGAATGGCGAATCCAAACTGTGCTGCGGTACCGGCATCATAGGCTCCAAACATCGGAATCGCTGAATTATAAGCGTCATTCTGGTCGAAGACCATATCCAAATCAACCGTTGGACCCTGACTATCCATACCAAACATAACTGAGCTACCAGTGTCATCTTGAATCTGTGCCGGGTCTACGTTGTCATCGATTTCAAAGTCAAAATCGACACCAATTCTTTCAAAAAAGTTATCCGTGAGTGTAATCATTCGAACTTCAATCGTAACCTGCAAATCCTGCGACTTACGAAGCTGCTCAAGCAGGTCCCGAATTTCTTCATGAACTTGCTGAGTGGCACTTACAACCAGACTTAAATTACCCGGGAACGGAGTAATCGTCCCGGCTCCTCCCAGATCATCCCAGGTATCCGGTTGAATTGTATCTCTTATCAACTGCATCAGCGTATCGAAGTCAGCCATAGCTGCACCACCCTGTCCTCCCGGAGTAATGGTTGGATTATTCCCCAGTGAACTCGCACCAGGAAGAAGATCATCCAGTGGCATTTGAGAGAGTACAGAACTGTTTTGCTGATCTGGCAAGAGATCCGCTGATGCCATCGTCAGAGGCATGGGCCTACCCATGTTCATCGCCCCAAAACCACCAGGAGCCATTACATTGTGAGCGTCACGAATTGCAGAAGGCAATCCAACATTGAATCCCGGAACAAAATTCGGGATGCCAATAACCAGATCAGCAACATTGTAAACTTCCTGATAGACATCTGTGTCACGAGCCATTTCACTTGTAATCAACAACACTTCATTGCGAATTACATAACTCAAACGCAATTCCTCAAGAATCAAATTCAAAGCACTTCGCAAAGAAACCGGCTGCGATAATATGATAGAAACAGGAGTTTCACTTGTGACTCCTTCGGCATTTAAACCAGCACGATCAATATGAACATTAACGCCTGTCATGCGAGCTAAAGTATCAAGTACGACGCTCAACGGCTGATTATCAAAGTTAACATCAACCGGTTCCAGAAGAGCCTGCTGTATTTTCATTCCGGCAGGCGAAAGATGCGTACCGTTACGCTCCATCATCTTACGACGCGAAGCGGTCAGATTGCCCCAATCCTGCGAATCTCCAAATTGGAACGGACGACGTGTATCCATTGGTAATTTTGAGCGATCAACATCATCCAGTGCATCGAAAGTTGCCTGTTCGTATTGATTCTGGAAATTATCAATTGCTGCGTGACGACGGGCAAAGCGACTCTTCCATTCCATATTCTTTACAACCGGTTCATTAGGAGCGATCTCACCAGCCTGCTTGGCAATAACTTCAGCTTCCGCATAACGTCGTTCATCCAATAAAGTATTGAACTGATCGACAAGTGAGGCGATCTGATCCCGAGCACCCTGAAGATCCTGTTGTTCCGTGCGAATCCGAGCTAACGTAGCTTCATTTTCTTCATCGAGTTCGATATCGACAATATTTGCATCCAAATAGTTTTCCAAACTCGTGATATTACGGTCAACGATCGCTAATAAACGACGTTTGTTTGATTGATCCAGTTCAGCGGCCTCAACCTGACCACGCAGACTAAGAAGTTTCTCGAGAGCTCCTTTAGGGTCATCCTTAGCCATTTCATCAGCTACCTTCTGCTCCGCCATTATCTGACTAAACAGTTGCTGGCGTAAGAGGTTTTGACGAGCATCAATTTGGTTGAGCGGGTTGCTAGCTGCTACCGCAGGAGCCGCGGGAATAACCGCTGCAGAAACCAATCTGATCTTATCCTGCAATTCCATACGGAATGCCGGATCTAAGTTGGCCTGAAACTTCCAAGCTTCCTGAAATTTTGCTAACGCACTTTGCTGATTCTGCTGCTGTAGAGCCACAACTCCTTCGTTATACAATCGTTGTGCTTGGGCAACTGCCTGTAGATTACCGTCAAATTGCGCATTCGACGCACCATCGGTATTAGCAACACGAACATTCGTGTTATCACTAGCCGGGTTAAACACACCCGGCACCACGTTACCCTGTCGCTGAATACGGGCTAATTCCAGACGAAACTGCCAGGGTCGAGGTTCATTTCCAACAAATGCTTCATCGGGAACCCGCAGGGCTTCTGCCTGAGAAACAAACTGCGACGCGGCACTATAATCACCTCGATCGATTGCAGTTCGAGCAACACTCAACAATTTCAATACCTGCAGCTTGGCACCAGTCTCACCAACCTGCAATTCAACCGGCCCGTTAGCGACTTTACTATTTTGAATTTTAGCAAGTAAGGAATCAGGGGTTTGTTCGAACTGCTGATACTGAACAGGCATGGTAGCCGCCTGACGTACCAGTTTTTCAGCAATATCCAATTCACCATATTGCATCAAACCAGTGGCCTGATCGAGCAAAAATCTCGCCAGCATACCATTGAGCTTCCGTGGATCTGATCGGAGTTGAGTATTCTTCGCGAAGTACTCCGCATTCCGGACCAGCGAATCTACCTTTTCAAGGCTATCCCCGTTGGGCCCCGTCACAAATCCCTGTTTCCGGGCGCGAGCAACAAGCTGTCCAGCTAATTGCCAGTTTCCAGATGCGAGAACCTTCCGTACTTCAAACAAACCATCCTGATTAACCGCCGACGATTGTCCTCTATCGGCCGCCGCTTCAGTTTGCGGAGTGTACGGATCAGCAGGAGGCAACTGCGTGTTTACTTGAGATACAGCAGGAGCAGACTGTCCTGATTCTGCCTCAGCAATCGCATTGCGAACCTTTTGAGGAGTGTCTTCAAAACGAACCGTCAAGGCATCATACTGAGGATTCAACTGCTCGGCACGAACAAGATAGTTCTTTGCCAAAGCAATATTCCCTTCGGTTAATGCCTGGCGTGACAAACGAAGCCATTTACCTGCTTCTGTTCTGGCGGTTTTTACATCGGACGACAGCTGCGAATAAATCGTTCGAGACAACACAACTCCGGGCTGAGTCGCTTGAACCATCTCGCAGACAGTCAAACCCAAGATGATACTTGCCACCATTGTCGCAATCGCGAAATGTCTAACTGGCTTCAAAGCTATTCTCCTGTAGCAGCACTGTAAATTTTTTCGGGGAGTTTTTTGTTTTTTCATTCCCTGAGACCTAATACAACCTCTGAATCGAAATACCCTTCGAGGTATCTTCTTTCAAAAGGTTTCCTATTCCGTTTCCTTAAAAACCTTTATTTTCCGGACTAAACCTCCCCCCAGGCAGTTCAATCAGGTTTGAGTTAGTACAGAAAATCAGATTCCTCCCTAACTCACAAGACGGGTAAATAATGTACTTTTGAAAACCGGTCAACCTCAGTTTTCATGAACAACAAAAAACTTTGGTCAGATTGCCACCGATTCGAATAATAAATAATACAGAAGCAACGGTCTGCCATGGCAAGCTGGTGACATTGGGATCTGTCTTCCCATGACTTAGAAGATCAGTCATGATTGCAGGCGTTAAATTTAATCTGATCGTCAATGAATTTTCATAATATGTTCACTCGCCAAGAAAAATCATCTCATGCCTGGGCCATATCATTGATCATGCATGTTGTATTGCTATTTGCTATCGGCTTATTGTGGACACAGCAAACTCCTCAAGGGATCTCAGAAACCACATCTGACAAGTTGATTGGAATCGTAATTGCCAGCACCACCTCTCCTTCAAATCAAACACAATATTTTGATGAATCTTCCTATAAGGCTAAAACATCGACCAGCGAAGACACGAACGCTGAAACGAAATCGCTAACTCTCGAGCAACCTCTTTCATTACCAGACATTGATCTTCCCGGTTTAGATTCGCTTATCAGCAACACAGCGGTTACGCCAGTCGGAAGTGCATTGAACGGCGGCAAGCTAGCAGATGGAATGCCAACGATCGGGCCGTCTGCGGAACAAATCGCCAAGGCGCAGAGGAAACTCCCTCGGGAAGTAAGCCGTGGGCCGCTGGCAGAGATTTCTATCTTCGGTGGCAGCCCTGCTGCCGGACACGATTTTGTCTTTGTGATTGATCGCAGTAAAAGCATGGGTGGACAAGGTCTAAATGCACTGGTAGCCGCCCAACAACAAATCACTCAGGCATTAGTCGGATTAAGTGACAATCATCATTTTAACATCATTGCCTATCACCACCGCCCGACTTACTTTCAAGCTGGTAATGCAATGGTCTCACCTAACAAGTCCAATATTAATCTGGTCAATAAATTCTTCGATGGGCTTGCTGCCTTCGGTGGTACTGACCACGAAATGGGGATCATTGCCGCTCTGCGTTATAAACCAGACGTCATCTTTTTCCTTACCGACGGGGGTGACCCTTATCTGAATCAGGCTCAGATTTCGGGATTGAAAAAATACTGTGGTGAACGGACTTCAATCTACAGCGTGCAATTTGGCTTCGGACCATTACAGGAAAAACAAAACTTCATGACAAGACTCGCTCAGGAAACGAGCGGGGATTTCCACTATGTGGACATGAGAGCGAAATAAAGTCGTTTACAGAAAGGATCCTGTCACATGTCCTACATGACCATCCTAACCCTCTTTTTTTACTCCTTTGCCGGTGGTAATGCCCGGCCTGTCCTGGAAGAACATGTTGATCTTATCGAAGTTAACCATCATTACGATAAGCATGGCTGGCTGGTTATGGATCAGGTAATCTTTTATCAGTGGTGTCCTCTGCAAAGTAGATACCGGGTGAGAGACTGGAGACCACTCAAGTCTCTCACGCAGGTTCCAGTCAAGGATTTCCGAACCGGCAAGTACTCGACAATCTGGAAAGATGGTCGAAATTACCGACGTATCACTGCTAAGCAATATCGGGAAACATGGACTGCCTACGACCCAGAGCTAATCGATTCAATGAAAGCCCCAAAACAATACCGTCAAACACTTACCAAGCCTCGAAAGTAATTACCAAATGAGTAAACATATTGTTATTACAGGATGCAGTCAGGGTCTTGGACTTGCGTTGGTTCAGGGTTTTATTGACCACGGACACACCGTATTTGGATGTGCTCGAAATGTCCAGTGCATGGCAGAGCTACAAGAACGTTTTGGTGATAAACATTTCTTTCAGGCCGTAGATGTCAGCAAACCATCTGAGGTATACGCATGGGCGAAAAACTGTCTCGAACGGCAAGTTAAAATCGATTTAGTTATTAATAATGCCGCCATTATTAACCCCAGTGCCAATATGTGGGAAGTGGAAGATCAACAGTGGTCCGATCTGGTGGATATCAACATCAAAGGAGTGTTTTATGTCTCCAAGGCATTTCTTCCATCAATGGTCGCAAGTAACCACGGTGTGCTGGTAAACATCAGCAGTGGATGGGGACGTTCCACATCAGCAGAAGTTGCGACCTACTGTTGCAGTAAATGGGCAGTAGAAGGGTTAACCCGGGCATTGGCTCAGGAAGTACCGTCCGGGGTCGCTGCAATTCCACTGAACCCTGGAATTATTCACACAACACTGCTGGAAAGCTGTTTTGGTGACGGTGCAAGTCAATTTCCTTCACCACAGCAATGGGCTGAAGATGCGGTACCATTCTTATTGGGTCTGAGTGCTACCGACAACGGACAACCGTTAACCGTCGGCTAAATGCTAGTTAACATGCTGACGTGATTCAGCATACGCTTTCACTTGCTCAATCGCTGAAAGCATATGACTTCGATTTACTGAGTGCACATCAATCGGTTTACCAATATCTTCAAGCATTGTCAGGGTCAATCGCCCCCCCAAATGCTGTCGGAATTCTTCCAGTCCTCTGAAGAGTGTATCGACGTCGTTCAAAGTTGCATCCGTAAGTGAAAAACCAAGATCACACAAACACTGCATAACACGCTGGGCTACTGCGGTATCTAAGCCGAATTCCAAAGAGGAATAAACTGTGTCAATCGCCACACCAATCGCTACCGCTTCACCATGACGCAAAGTAAAGTCACTCATTGTTTCCATTTTATGAGCCGACCAGTGCCCATAATCCAGAGGCCGTGCCTCGAGCATTTCAAAAGGATCATTTCCACGAGTAATATGATCAAGGTGCATCTTCGCTGAGGCTTTAATGACCGGCAAGGCCTTACTCATATCACGATCGCAAATCGAAGTTGCATCAACACAAATCTGTTCAAAGACTTGAGGGGATTTCAGTAGCGATACCTTTACGGCTTCTGAAAACCCATTAACAAAATCACGATTCGACAGCGAGGTCAGCATTTCGGTATCGTTAATGACACCCCAAGGCACAGCAAACGTTCCCAGCCAATTCTTCTTAGCAAACAGATTTACACTGTTTTTAACGCCGATACCGGAATCAGCCTGACTTAATGTCGTGGTTGGAATCCTGACCAGTCGCAAACCACGATGAGCGATAGCCACGGCAAACCCGACGGCATCAAGTACAGCCCCTCCACCAATAGCAACGATATAACTACGGCGATCCAAATTACAAACATTGAATACCTTCAACATTCTCTCAAGAATGTGAATGTCATTTTTAATCTCTTCCCCGCCAGGAACAAATTGGATACTGCCGACACGCTGCACAAGATCAGGAGAGGAATTTGAGAATCGTTTTACACGTTCTATAAGCTGTGGCGAACCCTCCGCAACATTTTGGTCAATCCAAAACTGCACCCGTGCAGGATTTTCATCTGAGGACTCGAGCAAATTTGTCAGTACGGCCTGATCTTCGCCGAACACATCACTCGTAAAACGCAGGCGATGCACAAATGGAACGTGAAAATCAACGTTAAGAATATGGGAACTATTGTCCATATAGGAACCAAACTTCAAAAGGGGAGTAAGCGTTTTTACTTCTTTACTATTCTACTCTTCAGCAACAGCACATTTAAGACTTTAGATTAGGACTTTCGGCAACCAACACTGCATCAAACCGTCCTTCGTGCAGCCAACCTGTCTCATAAAAAATAATATCCAGTCCCTCTACCAATTCAGGCAACTCAGTATCTTCCGGTAAAAATCGTTCTGGGGGTTTTGCATGACGAGTAGCATTTGTTTTGGTTGGCTGAATAACCACGAGCCGTCCACCAGGAGCCAGCGCTTGCCTGAAGTCAGAGAACAGTCGTCGGTCAAAGAAAAGGATCGAGAAAATAAGATCCCACTTACCTTCAGGCAGTCCTCTGTCCAGATCACGACAAAGTGTTGTTATTGACACGCCGGCATCCAAAGCCCGTTCAGTTGCCTGCTTTAACCCTTCAGCAGAGACATCAACAATCGTCACATCTAATCCGCGTTTCGCCAGCCAGACCCCGTGACGTCCTGCTCCGCCGGCAACATCAAGTGCTTTTCCAGTGGTTGGAATCAAATGTTGGTATGCCAGTACAACCCGAGATACCTGCTCAGACAACGGTCCAACGGCATATTTGCGATCCCATTTTTCCTGATCGAATCGGGTCATAATGACTACTGCAGCTCCCTTAATCCGCAAGAATGACGTGCGTCATTTACCATTTTCGCAGCACGAGCTTCAAGCTTGAGGAACTTGAAAAGCTGAGACTTCGTACATGACAGCCTCTCAGCTGCGCCCTGTAGATCTCCCTGCTCTGCCATTACATGATCCAACACTTCGCTCAATAATGCCGGAAAATGTTGATGTCCCGGATTGACCTTAATTTTCCCCTTAGGCACTCTCGCCTTCCATAATCCACTCGGCTTCTGAGCGGCTTCACAACGAACACTCAATGCGAGATTTACACGCAATCTGAACAATGCAACTTTCCGATTCGCCTCCTGGGATCTTTTTTCGCTGGCAGCACCTGTAACCGCAGTTTCAAGATGTTCAAATACAACGGCGGTCTCCACTTTATTGCGGTGTTGTCCGCCAGGGCCACTTCTTCGTTGTCTTCGACTAATACAACGCGCAAGTAAATAAGGCTCATCCCAGGTGGCCGGATGCGTTCTATATACAGCAGGATCAGTCATCACGAGAACCTAAGAGCCGTAATGCATTTAATACCACCAACATCGTGGCGCCTGTATCAGCCATTACGGCCAACCACAAATAAGCAAATCCAGATAAGGCCAAACCCAAAACTAACACCTTCGCTCCAATCGCCAACGTAATATTAAAGCGAATCGTCCCCCTGACTTCCCTGGCAAAACGAACCAGCCACGGTAGTTTTCGCAGATCATTATTCATTAACGAAATATCTGCTGACTTGAGGACGACTTCTAACCCCATAGCTCCCATAGCAATTCCAACATCAGCTTGTGCCAAAGCCGGGGCATCGTTGATCCCGTCACCCACCATGGCAAGTTTTTCCTGCCGGCTTAACTGCTTGACGAAATCCATCTTTTTCTCTGGCAACAATTCCCCCTGAGCCGCTGTAATTCCAAGTTGCTCACGTACCGACTCCACATTTGCGGCAACATCACCTGACAGAATTTGAGTTCGTTTAATACCTAATGCATTAAGACTTTGAATCACTTTCGCACTCTCAGCACGTAACTCATCACTAAAACGAATAATCCCCGCTAGCTGCCGATTCACCCCGACAACCACCACAGAACAATCTGCCTGATCGGTCTCCAGCTGTTCTACCAGTTCAGTCGTATCCTGCAGCAACTCCATAGCCCAGCTAACGCTACCTACCCAGATATCACGACCACCCAACTGGCCACGGATTCCACGCCCATGGAAGGTTTCAGTTTTAACACCAGGATCAGCTGTAAGCCCTTTTTCCTGTGCATATTGCCTGATGGTATTGGCCAACGGATGATTACTGCTGAACTCCAATGACAAGGCAAGCTCAAGCAATTCATCTGGCGAAACAACGTCAGAGACCCAAATCGAATCGATCGCTGGACGGCCATATGTTAGCGTTCCCGTCTTGTCAAAACAAAAAACCGTAACCGCAGCCATCATTTCGAGAAACCTTCCTCCTCGAATCAAGACCCCATCCTGAATACCGCGTGTCAGGGCAATCGTAGTTGCCACCGGAGTTGAGATAACTAAAGCACACGGGCAGGCAATCACAAGCACCACCAATGCTAGATGAAAATACTGATCAAACGGCAAATTAAATACAACTGCCGGAATGGTCATCAGCAACAAGGAGATCAGCATCACCAGCGGCGTATAAATTTCTGCAAACTTCTCCACCGTTGTTTGGATTCCGGCCTTTTTACGCTGTGCATCTGCAACCATCGTCATCGTACGCGTAATCGTCGAATCATTGACACGACAGGAAGTCTTTAATTGCAGTGTCCTATCAATGTTCGTGGTACCGGCAAACAGGCGGTCTCCAATCCGCTTGGTGGCCGGTAATGATTCTCCAGTAATAGCCGATTCGTTAACATGAGATTCTCCCTTTACGACGTGTCCATCAAGAGGGATCACCTCACCAGCCCAGACCTCAACCAAACTACCAACATCGACTTGTTCGATAGGCAACTCAACCGATTGTCCATAGCCTGACTTTCGACATCGGGCGATCAATGGAGACTGTTGCAAGTGCCCGCGCATCGCTGTCTGCACCTGCTTCATACTCCATTGCTCCAGCCAAACAGACAGAGAAAACAGCAGAGTGACCATGCTGGCTTCAAACCACTCACCCAGCACTAGCGCACCGAGAACAGCAACTGACATTAGCAGGTTCATATCTGCACGACCGCGAATCACGGCCCGCAATGCTGCCGGGATAACAAAAACCAGTCCCAGCAGGATGCTCACACCATAAAGTACCCGCGTATAAACCGTGGTGTCACTGGTAATCCAATCCAGCAAACCGTTAACCGGAACAAATTGGACAGCGTGAAAAATAATCCCGGCCAAAAAGAAAAGTCCGGCCAACCAGGTAATCACCGTTCGTATACGTTGCTGACGACTCTGAAAGTCACTCATCTCACGTACATCTCGCCAGGGGTGCGCTGTCATCCCTATCTCAGAAATAAATCTGGCGACACCATTGGGTGTAACAACCGCGGGGTCATGCTGCACATTTAAACGCTGGCTAAAAAGATCAAACTCCATTTGGCCGATGCCCGGTTTGCGACTCAGCTCAGT
This sequence comes from Planctomycetaceae bacterium, assembly GCA_002709045.1. Lineage (GTDB taxonomy): Bacteria > Planctomycetota > Planctomycetia > Pirellulales > Pirellulaceae > UBA721. Next base: position 236,411 of record PAPJ01000008.1, read on the forward strand.
TTCAATGAGCGTAACCTCTGCCGGACAGCACATTTCTTCGATGAATAAGCTTAACCACTGCATATCTGGTTATCACTACTGAAAGCGACCTTTGCTGATACAAGTCCATCTATTATTCGGTTTGCCAAGTCCGAATGTCAATTAAGACCAGCGAACGCTACCGCTACCACTTTCAATTTTCCCAATCACCCAACTTTTAAGACCTGAAGTTTTGAGCATCCGTTGGATGTTTTCGGCATAAAAAGGACTCACCACAAGCGTCAGACCGCAACCACGATTGAAGACTTTATCCATTTCCTCTTCCTCGATCTCACCAAGTTTTTGAATCCAATCAAACACTGGTAATCTATCCCAGGAATTCCGATCTATCACGGCCGAAACATCTTTCGGCATGATCCGTTCTAGATTTTCCTGAAGCCCTCCACCGGTAATATGCGCGATACCATGAACAACTTTTTTGACTTTGTAGTATGAGAGGATTCGCTGAAGTGCGCGGGCGTAAATCCTGGTGGGCGTCAGTAAGGCCTCGCCTACCGTTATCCCTAGTTCTTCCACATGGTCATCAACACTCAGACCTGCCATTTCAAAAACAACTTTACGGACGAGGCTAAATCCATTTGAGTGGACACCGCTAGATTCGACACCGATGACGATATCGTCAGCAGTAATCGCTGAACCGTCAATTAATTCGTCTTGCTCGACAACACCTACACAGAACCCCGCCAAGTCATATTCGCCATGTTGATACAAGTCAGGCATAATTGCTGTCTCACCTGCCAGCAGAGCACAATCAGCGTCTACACAACCGTCACTAATTCCCTGCACCACTTGTTCCAATGCTTCCGGATCATCGTGACTCATAGCAACGTAGTCCAGAAAAAATAGAGGCTCTGCCCCGCAACAAATAATATCGTTGACACACATAGCTACCAAATCGATACCGACCGTATCGTGACGTTCAACGAGTTGAGCCACTTTGAGCTTTGTTCCCACTCCATCCGTACCGGACACCAAAACCGGATTATTATAGGAACGTTTAAACAAACCGTTATGAAAATCCAGTTTGAAAAGACCGGCAAAGCCGCCATCGAGTCGCATGACGCGTGGCGAAAACGTTCGCTGCATCAGTTTAGGAAGACGCGACATTGATTCCGCGTATACTTCCAGATCGACCCCTGCATCCTTGTAAGTGGCCTTGGCCATCTAAGCATATCCTTCTCTAGAAGGGAAAACATAGCTGTACTTGTACGAGTAATTAAACCGCCATTTTACACTGTGTCTCGCGAAATAACAGTTAGCCAGCCGACGGATTCTGTGAACCTCTCATTTGTTCAACTCCTTAAGAATGCTTTGGATTTCACCGGCTGTATATGCCCCTACAAGCGTACGCGGCTCTTCCCCCTGACCGGGAGAATAGAAAGCAATAATCGGCAATTGCTTTCCTTTACCAAGTTTTTCCAACTCAGCATCTATTTCCAAACCTGTCTTGGAATCCATTTCTGTCCAGTCAGCGACTAACTGAACCACTTCATGTTCGTTCAGTGTACTTTGTACAGCATCTGTATCAAGGACGGCCTTCTTCAGTAATTTACATGTCAGACACCAGTCCGCGGTAAAATCTACCATCACCAGACGTTTGTCCTGGTTAATCAGTTCGGCAAGTCGCGAAGCCGTGTACAAATTCTTCTCGCCTTCCTTAATCGCTATCGGAACACCTCCACCTTCTAGCTGACGCTCAAGTACCTGCTTCTCAACAAATGCTTCTAAGCGACCTTCCATTTCAGTTGCGAACCAACCAAAGCAAAACCAACCCAGCAGAGAGGCAAAGATTATCGCGCCAAGTCGATGCTTTATCTTCGTACCCGCAGGTGCAGTAAATGGTACTCGACCGTACCACCAGCATCCGGCCCACAAGGCAAACAAAAAGCCAATGGTTGGCACAATCAGTGAATAACCAATGTAAGTCATGATGAATACGATCGTTGCCAGCAAGATATACCCCATCAGCTCTTTGAATGTCTCCATCCAGGTTCCAGGCTTAGGAAGAAACCTCACAAGGCCAGGAAATGCGCCAATCACCAAATACGGAAATGCCATTCCAATTCCCAAGGTGAAAAACACCAGATAGACGTTAAATGCTCCCTGAGTCCCGCCTTCCTGTGCCATTTGTTTTGCACAGTATGTCAACGCAACACCAAGCCCGGGGCCACTACAGGGAATTGCCAGAAGCGTTGTAATAATTCCTTTAAGATAAGCAGCAAGCGGCCCTTCTTTCTCAGCGGATTTGGCCATCTCACTAGAGCCGACAAAGCCGGGAATCGGTATTTCCCAAACTCCGATAAAGCTAAGTCCCATTACAAAAATGACTGCAATCATAATAATGTTAAAGCTGTCACTTTGATTCTGCTGTCCCCAGCCTAGCCCCATAAAAATTGCTAACGAGGCAAAGACTAAAAAAACGGTCATCAGTCCAAGTGAATACCACAAATTGAGCGAGAATATTTTACCTCGCGACTCACCTGCCTGTGTAACAAAGGACATGATCTTAAGTCCGATAACAGGAAGAACACATGGCATAAAGTTCAGAATAAATCCACCAAGCAACGCAAATCCCAATACGACCGTAAGTGACAATTCATCGGTCTGACCATCGCTGCCGACAGAATCTGCTGAGACTTGACTGCGGTTATCCTGCTCCGCATCAGAGGTCACAGGTGCCGATAAAAGACCAGCCAACGACATATCCAGTTCTGCATCGGTATTTACTTTTTGTGGAATACAACTGCCTAGGTCATCAGTACATGCCAATGCATCAACAATCACTTTGATTTTCAGACCGGTTGGATCTCCCGGAGGAGCTAAAATTGGGACATCCCAATTAACCGTCCCTCTGACTTCTTCAACATCTAGTTCACCGTAAACTTCATAGTGGTGAATTTCCGGCTCTTTGTCAGATACCACTTCACCGGAAATCTGAATTCCCTGCCCCGTTACCTTCAGGATTGTTGGTAGAGGACCACCGCGTTTCTGTGTTAATGAATAGATATGAAATCCGTCGGTAACAGTCGCCTGAATCCGGACAACGCCATTTCCTGTTTGCGGATTAACGTAATAACCGGCCGTTGCCTTTAACTCTTTACGATCGTTTCCTGTCCCCGGTGACTCAAAACCACCCCCCAGACCGGGAGATTGAAACCCGCCGCCAAGGTCGAACGGTGAATTACTTAATCCTATACCGGATGGCTCATCGATTGCTTGGTCTTTTTCCGCTGGCGATTCATTTCCATCACCCGTTGGCTGCGGCTTGAAATCACCTTTGTAGCCTGCCGTAATCTCGTTTTTCTGAGGCACACAGATTCCCAAATCATTGGTGCAGGCAAGACTAGTAACAATCAGTTTCAAAGCAACTGTAACAGGATCCTCAATTGGGCTTTCGAATGTAATTGGTGCCGTCCAGATAACCTTTCCGGTATGTTCTGCAATCTCCAAATCACCATATGCTTCTTCATAACGATGAATTTTGGCCGGCTTATCCGGAGTAAACGCTCCGAACATTACCCCCTCTTCCGGAGCAACGACTGAAATTCTGGTTGGTAACGGCCCACCTTTTTTCTGTGTGACAGAGTAGATATGAAAACCGTCCAAGACCGTTGCGGTAACAGTGACAATACCTTCGGTTTTCGATCCTGACTTCAGCTGAAATTCGGCACTAGCTGTAACTTTAGGCGCATTACCGCCACCAAACTCTCCAAACTGTGCGCGGCTATCATCCTGAACCAGCAAAATAGAAGACAAAGCAACGAACAGCCAAAGAAAGCGACACTGAAAGATCTGTTTGTTCATATTCATTCCATAAATCCCGGGAAATCCTACGAGCGGAAATCATTGGCGTAGGATAAAGTATTAATTTTAAACAAACGTTCTCAACGCATCTATAGAAGCCGCACTAACTTCAGAGTAAATCCAGATTAAGCATCAAACGAATCTAACAGTCGATTCGTTGAGCGAGGCTTTTCAAATGCTGATTCACTTTTTCCATCTGTTTAAAAACTCTCTGTTCAGGACCAAGCCAAACAAGCCACTGCAGACCCGCTAGTACTACGTGAGCCTGATCAAAAAGTTCGACCAACGCAACATCCTGCTGCTCCAAAGACCGCTCAGTGCGATAATATTTAATACCCCGTGTGAATACCGACGTGTCGACAGTCGCATAACTCCCCAACAATCTGGCAATATCCAAACAGGCTGAATCCAGCTTAATCGCACCGAAGTCAATCACTCCCGAGATCTCTTCCCCCTGAAAAAATATATGATCTGACCAAACATCCGATAAAGCAGGCAATAAATCTAATTCAGAATCAGCGAAGCTCGCAAGCACGTTGATTAACCACGGAAGCCGTCTGTTAGCCTGAGACACAAAAAGATCTGCTATCCCAGGATCCAGTCCTGGATACTTCCTTTCAGTCAAAAGATTCAATGAACCGTCGAACAACTGACGACTGAAATGATGTCGATAGGAGATCGCCGGAGACTGCCCGACATCCGATACAATACCGGCCGCCAGCCTGTGGTACCGCGCTAACCACTGCATCGCCTGTTGCAACTGAGCCTCCGTAAGTGTTGAAGCATTACCCGGAGTTCCGGGTAACCAGGGGCTTAAATCCCACCAACGTTTTTCAATCCGGACAAATCGGCGACCGTCACGGGTTTCCACCGGAGCAGCGACAGGAAGGCCTTGCTGCTCTACTTCAGGAATGACGCTTTGAATCAGCGTTCGAGTCTGGTCAGAGGGTTTACCATCTGGCCATCGCTTTAAACAATAGAACCGGGAATTGTAGGTGACTTTCCAAATATCTGAACCGCTAAACCCTTGTCCTTCATGGAATGGAATAACGGAGTCCGGTTGCCGGATATCATACTCCTGCAAAACTCGTATAATTAAATTGGACATTAAGATCACAGGGGGGTATTAGCTAAAGCAGGTACATCGACCAAGATATCCATGAAACTCATTATCGCAATTATACAGCCTACCAAATTAAAAGCCGTGCAGTCTGCTCTGGAAAAAGCCGGGGTAACCCGCCTGACTGTCTGTGATGCTCAGGGATTTGCCCGACAACGCGGTCAAACACCTCTTTACCGGGGTATGGAATACAAGTCTCAACTGCTAAGAAAAATTTCACTTGAAATCGCGGTCAATGATGACTTTGTTCAACGCACAATTGACACCATCTGCCAGGCGGCAAAAACAGGGGCCGAAGGCAACATCGGAGACGGTAAAATTTTCGTAATGCCTATGTATGATGTTATCGATCTGAGTGCCGACGTTCGGGGCCCTGAAGCTGTCTAGCAAAACCTCTACTTCCCGAACTGTGATTATCCGACGGTGAAAATCTGGGGCAGGCTTTGGTTAAACTGTCCATTAGTCATAACCGTATCAAATCCCGCCTGTACAGCCGAGGCAAGTTTTTCTTCTTGTACATGGGGACCAAAGGCAAGCGTTTTGAGCTGCTGCTGACTGGCAGCAACGACCTCAATCACAATTAGCGGATCAAATAATGAGCAGGATAAATCGAGGATCACCAAGTCATATGTCCCTGCCTGTAGTTCCTCTTCCAGTTTTCCCGGAGAAAGCACCGTCTTCACGCTGCCACCATGCAGCGTGGCGGCATGAGCGACACGTGGGCTGAACATTAAATCACTAGAGAGAAATAAAGAATTCATAATGTTATCGTGGCATGCTGATTGATGATTGGGAAAAAGGGGACTACTGCGTGGATTGTTCTGTCGTCTGTTGAATTAAATCATCAAGGCCGTACTTGGTTTTGTCATCAATAACAAAAACCTCGTCCAATGGCGTATGATCAACAAACCGTCTTAATAGAAGATAGATACCTGAGACGCTGGCAAAGAAGAATCCGGCACAAAAGGCATCAGCCATCAAATGTGCAAACCAGTGAAGTCCCCAGATGATATTTGCTCCGATCAAAAATAGCTGGCTCTGGCCATCTGACGATATCTGACCGCTAACATATTCCTGAATCAAATGCCCTTCGCTTGCCGCTAAATTCATCCCACTGAAGATTAACTGTTCAGCAAGGCTGGCAAAATTCTGAACTAATATCACCGATGGAATCCAGATAGCAATACTCACCAGGACATAAAATAAATACTGGATCGGAGCCTGAAAAGTGTAGGCAAACGAACGACTGGTGGCTTCGTAAACATCGCCTGCCTCTTCAGCGCTGATCGTAGGCCACATCAATGGCCAGCCAAAGCAGAACCCGGTCAGTAATACTGCAACGCCAATACCGGCAGCAATCACAACAACCCAAAGTATCGAAGCCAGAATGACACCAATATCAAAATTCAATAGAAGACTAATCAGCAGGATTGGCAACGAAAGTACAAAACAAGAGACTAAGACGAACAACGGTGACATCACGTATGAAATATATTTCTTACGCACATCTATTATTGCTTCCTTGATCCCTATTTTCTCTCCACGCCCAATACGTATCACGGCAATACGAGTAATCATCGCGCCAAAGAAACCCCACACGATAAGTAACCAAGCAAAATCAGCGATATAAACCGCATAGCCTGTTCTGACATCCAAGTCACGATTCCCGCCAAACAACGTGTCATGTAACTCTCCGACAAGCGCTAATCCATCGCCAACCATCAGTCGTTGAAAGACTGATTCTGATGTTTCTGCAACTAAAGGATCTATAGTTGGAACTACATGATCTGTCGGATGAACTACGAGGCTTTGCTCAGGTTCTTGCGCCTCACTCGGCTGTGGATCTTCTGCTGCTTGCTGTAGTTCGGCGTGTTCTGTGAGGCGATCAGCCTGACTCGCGGGATTCTCGATTTCTTCCGAGGTCGCACCAACCAACGCAACAGCCGGTTGTTCTGAGATTAGCAAATTATCTACAATTCCCCAGCCTGAGACGGTTAAACCTACTCCGACGGATGCCAGAAATAAGACGGGGATACTTACAGCAACTGAGAAAGCTCGGGTGAGAATAATCCAGGGGAACACCTCACGCCAGTCAACTCCTTTAACCGTTTCATAATTATTGGGCATGACAACTAGATTCCTTTTTTAGTGTCAGAGTTCAGGACTTTCCTCTAACAACGGTTCTTCTTGTGTTGGTTCAAACGGCAAGCCATATTCTTCATTAAACCAACGTCCCAAGTCAACCTGACGACAACGACTTGAACAAAAGGGCATGGCCTTTGTTTCATCTGTATTAAACTGCTTCATACATGTCGGGCATGGCAACATCGTCATAACTGGCGCATTCCGTAAAGAAGGTTGGGGGGTGAACAAGTGGCTATTCTATCGAGCAGGCAGCTATAAATACAAATGCCTTAACTGTTTCCTGAAGACTTTTTAGGCGAGTCTTTTTCCGTGGGAGAGGACTTCTTGGATTTAGGACTCTTAGCTGTGGATTCACTGGAAGACTCTTTCTGCTTTGCCTTCTTCGCAGCCGACTTATAAGACTCACTGCGATAGTCCGTCTCATAGAATCCGGATCCTTTAAACAACAGAGCCGCACCTGTACCAAAGAGGCGACGAAGCTTCATCTTGCCACATTTGGGACACTTTTTCTTATGCGCTTCGTTAATCCTTTGAAACAACTCAAAAGCATGTCCGCAGCTATCACATTCGTAATCGTATGTTGGCATCGTTTATTCCCGAACTATGACTCCGGCTCAGTTTCGAAATCTATATCCTCTGATTCAACCGTATCCTGTGGCTGAGATGTCTCGGTAGGCCCGCTGGAAACAATCACCTGACTTGGACGAATCACGCGATCGTACAGTTGGTAGCCCTGGCTGACAACAAACAAAATCGTATTCAAAGTCTGGTCTTCGCTAGGCTGCATGCTGACCGCTTCGTGCAGGTTCATATCAAAAGGCTGCCCAACTTCCGTGGCAATTAACTGGCAATTATATTTTTCAAAGATTTGCAAAATACCCTGCAAAACCATTTCAACTCCACTCTTCAGTGAATCGACTGTACCAGCCTGATCAGCCGCATCTAATGCTCGTTGCAGATTATCAGTCATTGCCAACAAATCATGGATCAGTGGTAAGGCCGCATATTTTCGGCTATCGGCTGAATCTCGCATTGCGCGTTTACGAATATTATCCATTTCTGCCAACAGCCGTACATTCTTATCCTGCAAATCAGCAATCTGCTGTTCGGGAGTCAACTCTTCGACAAATTCCAGAACACTTTCGTCAGTTTCAGCTGCCTGTTCAGTTGCTTCTTCAACAAGTTCATCTAACTGACCTTCGTCCTGAAGCACTTCATCCAGATTCTCATTTTCTTCTATCATGACATGATCCTATTGTTCATCTTCTTCAGCAACGCTGAAGAAATCTTTAATTGAGTCCATCCAGTTCTTTCGCTCAGGAGCCACTTCTGTCTCTTCGAGTTCTGCCAACTGACGTAGAAGTTCTTTCTGTGCGGGACTTACCTTTACCGGAATTTCCACCCGAGTCTCGACCAGCAGGTCTCCATTACGTCCCGTATGTACATTAGGAACACCCGCTCCGCGAACTCGAAATACTTCACCGGTTTGCGTTCCCGCCGGTATGGTCACAGACTCCATCTCTTTAAGAGTCGGAACGTCAACTTCAGCACCTAGTACAAACTGAGCATAAGTCAGTGGAATACGTAAAACCAGGTGATCGTCATGTCTTTCAAACACGTTATGCTTCCTCACACGAATAAAGCAGTAGCAATCACCCGTCGATCCGCCCTGAGGACTTACTTCTCCCTGCCCCGTAATACGAACACGAGTTCCATCATCGACGCCGGCGGGAATATTGACTTTAATCTCAGTCTGTTTCGATACGACACCTTCACCGCGGCAATCGACACAAGGGTTGGCAACCGTACTACCGCTTCCCTGACATGCTGGACATGTTGTCTGTACACGCAGGATCCCTGCAGACTGCACGACCTGTCCTCGACCGCCACAACGCACACAAGATTCGCGTACCGCTCCGGGTGCTGCGCCGCTGCCATCACAGGAGTCACAAAGTTCATTGCGTGCAACCTCAACAGTCTTACTACAACCGGCAGCAGCTTCTTCCAGATCAAGCGTTACGTTACAGCGAATATCGGCTCCACGCCCACTGCGTTGCTGCCGTCGGGAGCCACCTCCAAACAGGCTGTCGAAAATTCCACCACCGCCACCGCCGCCAAACATTCCTCCAAAGGCCTCAAAGATATCTTCGACACTTGAAAACTGAGGGCCGCCACCATCACCTAAGCCTGCGTGTCCATATTGATCATATCGGGCTCGTTTTTCATCGTCGCTCAGGACTTCATAGGCTTCGGCAGCTTCTTTGAATTTTTCAACCGCTTCTTCATTATCGGGATTGCTGTCAGGATGGTATTTAATAGCGAGTTTACGGTAGGCAGAACCGATTACCCCTTTCGAGGCATCGCGGGCTACTCCCAACACTTCGTAATAATCTCGTTTATCAGCCATCTTCTATGGATATGCTTTTATGAAAAAAGCCGCCCCCTTCCGGGCGGCGGCTCGTCTTTTAACTTTACGGGGAAACAAAAAATCGTTCAATTTTGAAAGTTGTACCTAGTTAACACTTCCTTCAACAGACCCTCGTTCTTTGTCTTCCTTATCGTAGTTGGTTACCAAAGCTTCTGTGGTAAGCATCAGTCCGGAAATACTACCAGCGTTTGCCAGAGCCGTACGGACAACCTTCACAGGGTCAACAACACCAGCTTTGAACATATCACCATATTCACCCGTATTGGCATTGTAACCAAAAGCAATCGATTTATTCTCTCGGACATTGTCAGCTACGACACTACCATCGATTCCGCCATTGTCAGCAATCTGACGAAGCGGAGCCTCAAGAGCATCGAGGATGATATCGACACCGATTTTCTCGTCTCCCTTGGCTGCAGATCGTGCTTCCTGCACTGCTTCGGAGCAACGAACAAGAGCAACACCACCACCTGGCAGAATACCTTCTTCCACAGCCGCGCGAGTTGCGTGCAAAGCATCTTCAATACGAGCTTTCTTCTGCTTCATATCGGCTTCGGTCTCAGCACCAACAGAAATTACAGCAACACCACCTGACAGTTTAGCCAGACGTTCCTGAAACTTCTCTTTATCATATTCACTTTCCGTCTGATCCATCTGATTATTGATCTGATCAATACGAGCGTCAATTTCTTTACGACTTCCCAGACCTTCGACAATTGTAGTGGAGCCTTTATCAGCACTCACTTTACGTCCTTGACCGAGTTGTTCCAGCGTAACATTTTCCAACTGAATACCAAGATCTTCACTGATCAGTGTTCCACCGGTCAGCACGGCAATATCACCAAGCATATTCTTACGACGATCACCAAAACCTGGAGCTTTGACGGCACAAACATTCAAAACACCACGCAATTTGTTAACCACCAGTAATGTCAAAGCTTCAGCATCTACGTCTTCAGCGATAATCATCAGGGGCTTACCAGTATTGCCGACTTTTTCGAGCACTGGAACCAGAGACTGCAGATTGCTGATCTTCTTCTCATGGATCAGGATATAAGCATCCTCCATAACACAATCCATTTCAGCGGGACGGTTAATAAAGTATGGTGACACATAACCCTTATCAAACTGCATTCCGTCAACAAAATCGACTGTCGTTTCAGTTGTTTTACCTTCCTCAACCGTGATGACTCCGTCTTTTCCGACCCGCTCCAAAGCATCGGCAAGCAGGTTTCCGATTTCATCATCATTGTTAGCGCTAATCGCACCAACCTGAGCCACTTCTTCCTTACTGGAAACGGGCTTTGCAATCGAAAGCAGTCTACCTTCTGCCGCGGCAACGGCCTTTTCAATACCTCTGCGAACGGACATTGGATTACTACCGGCGACGATATTTCGCAAACCTTCCCGGTAAATCGAACGTGCCAGAACGGTCGCAGTAGTCGTACCGTCACCGGCCAAGTCTGAAGTTTTCTGAGCAACTTCAACCACTAGACGAGCACCCATATTCTCAAAGCGATCTTCCAGTTCGATCTCTTTGGCAACCGTTACACCATCTTTAGTAACAGTTGGTCCACCAAACGATTTATCAATAATCACATTACGTCCGGTTGGTCCCATCGTGACAGCAACTGCATCGGCTAGTTTACTGACACCACGCAACAGACGTGAACGAGCGTTATCTTCAAACAAAAGCTGTTTAGCCACAATTCAAACTCCTAGAGTTGAATAATTAATTAGGAACAATCAGGGAATTGATCCGGTTGTTGTTAGTCGAGTACTTTAGCCAGAATTTCTGTTTCTCGCAGAATCTTGACATCCTCGCCATTTACTTCAATATCTGTACCGCCGAACTTACCGTAGATAACCACGTCACCTACCGCGAGTGAAAGACCGGCACGATCGCCGCTTTCAAGTAAGCGGCCACTTCCACAAGCGATAACAGTACCACGCTGTGGTTTCTCTTTTGCCGAGTCAGGAAGCACAATGCCACCCGCAGTTACTTCTTCACTCTCGGCAGGACGAATCACTACTCGATCATCCAGAGGACGAATTTTGATCTTTGCCATGACCATTTATTCCTTCATTGTTTATTTTTAAAATTAATAAGAACGGAAAACATCGGCTGATTACATCATGCCGGGCATACCGCCCATGCCGCCCATGCCACCCATGCCTGGCATGCCGCCACCCATACCTGGCATGCCGCCACCCATACCATGATCATGGTGATCGTGGTGATCGTCATCTTCCTCTTCAACAGGAATCTCAGCTACCAGACACTCTGTGGTTAACAAGAGTGATGCGACACTGGAAGCGTTTTGCAGAGCTGTACGAATCACTTTAGCAGGTTCAATAATGCCCATCTCGACCATGTCACCGTATTTATCTTTATCCGCGTTGTAACCTTCGGACTTCCCTTTGAGCTTACGAACACGATTAACAATCACAGCACCGTCAACACCCGCGTTCTTCGCAATCGCTCGCAACGGATAATCAAGTATATTCTGTATGATCTGAGCACCCAAAGCTTCATCACCCTCTAATCCAAGAGAGCCGACCGCTTTATCTGTTCGAAGTAAAGCTATACCACCGCCAGGAACAATACCTTCCTCCAATGCTGCCTGCGTTGCAGATTTTGCATCTTCCAAAAGAGCCTTACGTTCCTTCATTTCAGTTTCAGTCGTGGCACCACAGTTAATCTGGGCAACACCACCGGCGAGCTTCGCCAAACGTTCCTGAAGTTTTTCACGATCATACTCACTGTCTGTCACTTCGATTTCATTACGAATCTGCTCAGCGCGACCTTCAATGTCTTCTTTACTTCCCGCTCCGCCAACCATCACGGTGCTTTCAGAAGTAATGCGAATTTTCCTGGCTGATCCCAGATCAGCCAACTTGACACTTTCAAGCTCGATACCAAGGTCTTTGAAAATCGGCGTTGCACCTGTTAGTACTGCGATATCTCCTAAAATAGCTTTCCGGCGATCACCGTAACCAGGAGCTTTCACCGCACAAACATTCAGAATGCCTCGCATTTTATTTACTACCAAGGTAGCTAATGCTTCACCTTCAATATCTTCAGCGACAATAAGCAAAGGCTTCTTGGACTGACTGACTGCTTCCAGCAGTGGGATCAGTTTTTTGTTCGAGGAAATCTTCTCTTCAAACAGGAGAATCAAACAGTTCTCCAACTCAACAGTCACTTCGCTTTCGTTGGTCACAAAGTGAGGAGACAGAAATCCACGATCAAACTGCATCCCTTCCACAACTTCAACAGTCGTTTCACTTCCACGTCCCTCTTCCACCGTGATGACTCCGTCTTTGCCAACCTTGATAAAGGCATCTGCAAGTACGTTTCCAATAGTGCTGTCATTATTACCGGCGATCGTCGCGATCTGCTGAATCTCTTTTTTGTTTTTCGAATCGATTGGAATTGCCTGCTTAGCGATCTGACTACATACAGAATCTACAGCTTTACTAATTCCTCGCCCTAGTGCCATTGGGTCAGCACCAGCTGCAATCATTTTCAAACCTTCGCGAAAGATCGCTTCTGACAATACCGTTGCAGTTGTCGTGCCATCACCAGCAACTTCGTTCGTCTTGCTAGCAGCTTCTTTAACCAACTGAGCACCAAGATTTTCGAAGACATCATCTAATTCAATATCTTCAGCAACGGTAACACCGTCTTTGGTGACTTTCGGGGATCCCCATCCTTTGTCCAGGACAGCATTTCGACCACGAGGTCCAAGCGTACTTCGTACGGCACGAGCCAGTTTGGCAACACCAGACAACAATGACTGTCGAGCCTTGTCGTCAAATACCATTTGTTTTGCCACGTCCGGATTCTCCTTCAAAGAGTGTTCCAAAAGCGTTTAATTGATTTCAACGGAAACGATATTTCATTTCCGATTCTCTTTATCTGTCTACTAATTCCAGTGTCAAAATTAGACACATCGAATTAACGATTGATATAGTGGACAACGCAACACGCGTGCCAAAGTATCCAAAATATTCCAGAAACGGCTCCGAGACAAGCACACAGATGACTATTATTTATCCCTTTTCCACTTACTTTAGCTCTCTCAGCAAAGCAAAAACAGACTTCTAAGTAAAACCGTTCACAATTAACTTCACCAATTCACAACAAATCACCTGATGCCAAATTGGCAGGACTACAAAAACAGGGTTTTATGACGTGTCAGTTTGACAGCAAAGAAATATTGAACCGGATTAAAACAGTCGCCGTTATTAGCACCAGCAGGCAACTCCGCTTGTTTTGAAACCCGAAAATTTCGGCCTGAATTATTCGTAACTAGTCAATTCGAGGAGTAAAATCGTCCTCAGAAGTGTAATTCGCTGCAAAACCAGCTAACAGAGAGGCGGCATAATCGATATCGTCCAACGAAATCGTTTCCACGGCACTGTGCATGTAACGGTTAGGAATCGTTACCAAACCAGTCGCAACACCACTACGATTAAGTTGCAACACATTAGCATCATTAGAAGCACCTCGGCCAATCGCTGCTAATTGATAGGGAATCTGTTCCTCAGCAGCAACATCTCGCAGCTTCTCGACCACCAGTGGATTACAGTTGGGCCCTCGATATACAGCAGGCCCTCCCCCCAACTTAATGTCACCCTGCTGCTTTTTATCAATACTTGGACAATCTGTAGCATGTGTCACATCCACGGCAATTGCTGCTGCGGGATCAATACCAAATGCGCTAGTACGAGCACCTCGCAATCCAATCTCTTCCTGAACGGTCGAAACCGCAAAGACACCACAGGAAGGATATCGCTCTTTCGCTCGTTTCAATGCTTCGATTACGACCCACACTCCTGTGCGGTTATCCATACAAGGCGCATTGGCCAGACCGTTAAGCATTTCCTGCATCCCAAGACTTAATGTCACTGGATCGCCAATTTCGACTAAAGCTTCTGCATCTTCTTTATCAGTGGCACCAACATCTAACCACATATCGGTAATCTTGACGACCTGCTTGCGTTCAACATCGGTTAACAGGTGAATTGGCTTTCGTGAGATCACTGCATGTACCGGTCCGGTAGCACTCCATATAACCATTCGCTGGCCAATCAACTGCTGAGGATCCCAACCCCCAATCGTCTGAGCATAGACAAAGCCGTTCTCATCAATATGAGAAACTAGCATTCCAATCTGGTCACAATGGCCGGCAAACATGAGCTTCGTATCAGCTTCAGGATTAATGGCGCAAATTACATTACCATGGACATCGGTCGTAACTTCATCCGCAAAATTGGCCGCGTATTCACGAACAACCTGCTGAACTCGTTCCTCATATCCGGACGGTCCTGGCGTCTCTAACAGATTGACTAAGAAATCCTTTGATGACTGATCCATATTTCAGTTCCTTCTGTGCTTCTAATCACCAGTTTCCTGAATCTAAATCATCACAACCGAAGGCGGGAAACTGCGCTTCTAGGCGATTCTGTAATCCTTGACCATTTTAAAAAGTCGACCTAGTATGACCTTCATAAATCTTGTCCTTGGATTCGCCACCTATGATTTTAACGAATTCAATCTGATAAACATATCGGGGCAAAAAGAACACTCCTGATAAAAGTTACAAACAGAGTATTCATGGAAAAAACAAAAGTCGCTATTATTGGTTTGGGAACCGTCGGGACAGGCGTTGCCAAACTTCTTCTCGACCATGGAGATCGCACGGCGAGACACGCCGGGCGTATTCCCTGGCTTGAAAAAATAGTCGTGCGCGATCTCAGTAAAACTCGCGATGTTGAGATCCCCGAAGGTGTTCTGACGGACAATCTTGAAGACGTAATTCAGGACCCTGAAATCACTGTCGTTGCTCAACTGATCGGAGGTATCGAGCCTGCCCGCTCGATCATGCTGCAGCTACTTGAAGCTGGCAAAGATATTATCACTGCTAACAAGGCTCTGCTCGCCGTTTATGGCCCAGAACTCTTTGATAAAGCCCGCCAGTTGAAGCGATGTATTGCTTTCGAAGCTTCTGTTGCCGGTGGTATTCCAATTATTACCAATATTGGTCAATGCCTTACGGCCAATCAGATCACCTCATTGCGCGGAATCCTAAACGGCACCTGCAACTTCATCATCACTGAGATGCAGAATAGCGGCGCCGCGTTCAGCGATGTCCTTAAAGAAGCACAACGACTTGGGTATGCCGAAGCTGATCCTACACTAGATGTCAACGGCGCAGATACGGCTCAAAAGCTTTCTATCCTCAGTCAACTGGCTTTCGGAGTTCGGGGCAATTGGGAGGATATCCCCTGTAAAGGTATCAACGATCTTAACATTGCCGATATCAGGTATGCTGACCGCCTTGGCTACCGCATCAAGCTATTAGCGATAGCAAAGCTTGTCGACAACGAAGTCGAAATGAGCGTAAGTCCTACGCTCATTAGCAAAGGTACGCCGCTAGCAGAAGTTCAGGATGTATTTAATGCAATCCGAGTACGTGGTGATACCGTCGGACCGGTGTTCTATCACGGACAGGGTGCGGGGCAAATGCCAACAGCTTCAGCAGTGGTGGCGGATATCATTGATACCGTGGTCGGCCGTAGCCAAATCACCTTTAACAATCTGGAACTTTGGTCGGAAAGGAATCGTCCGCGTTCAATGGCTGATGCTGGCCAATCTATCAACCGATACTATTTAAGGATGCAGGTTGTTGACCAACCCGGAGTCATGGCTGAAATCACCGGCATCCTAGGAAATAACGGAGTCTCCATCGCTTCTATTATTCAACATAAATCCGAAAATAAAGATTCCTCTGCAACCGTACCGCTGGTCATCATGAGTCACGAAACGATGCAGAGCGCTATCGACAAATCAGTCGATCAATTCAAGGACTCAAAAAGCATTGAATCAAAAGCGGTGGTCCTAAAAGTTATATAACGACATTCTTCCATGCAATCCAGGTAGTTACATGAAATACGCAATCATCATTCCGGACGGCTGTGCCGATGAACCTCAGGAAAGTCTGGGGGGTAAAACTCCATTACAGGCGGCTAATATTCCGCATATGGATACTGTAGTTCAACAAGGTGTCATTGGTGCCGCTAATCATGTACCACCTCATCTTCCTGCCGGTTCAGCCGTTGCCAACATGTCCCTTCTGGGATTCGATCCCCACCAATACTTCTCAGGTCGAGCTCCCTTGGAAGCTGCGGCTCAGGGCATTGAGCTTGGCCCCAGAGACTGGGGAATCCGCTGTAATCTGGTGACCGTTGAGGACCAGATCATGAAGGATTTCACCGCTGACCATATTACGGATCAAGAAGCGGCTGAACTTCTTGCCGCAATCGAACAGGAACTTGGAAGCGATATCCTGGAATTTATTCCCGGCGTTAGCTATCGAAACCTGTTGATCTATCGGGGTGAAAACGCTGAAGCGCCGTTCAGCAATGACACCCGCACAACTCCCCCACATGACCTGACAGACCATTCTGTAATTAACGATTTTCCACGCGGCCCCGGCAGTGATCTATTAAGCTCGCTGATGAGCAGCAGTGTCAAACTCTTTGAAAACCATCCGGTTAATCAAAAACGAATTGCCGCAGGCAATCTTCCGGCCACCAATATCTGGTTATGGGGGCTGGGAATTACTCCCCAGCTACCCGATTTTAAAGACATTTACGGTAAGCAGGGTAAAATGATTACCGCGGTCGACCTGCTGAGAGGGATTGCTGCATTAATTAACTGGGAACGCATTGAAGTCGAAGGGGCAACCGGTTACACCGACACGAACTACGCTGGTAAAGGGCAGGCTGCCATTGATGCTCTGGACTCGACCGACATTATCTGTGTTCATGTGGAAGCGACTGACGAAGCATCTCATGAAGGTGATGCAGAAGGCAAGATTAAAGCGCTGGAAGAAATCGATACCCATATCGTTGGCCCGCTTGTCGCTGAATTAAAGTCTCGTGGGAATTACCGGATATTAGTTTCACCGGATCATCCAACTCCTATACGAACTAAAACTCATAGTCATGGCATTGTCCCATTTGCTATTGCCGGTTCAGGCATTTCGGCTGACAACCAAACCAGCTATGACGAAGTTCAGGCAGAATCCTCGGCGCTCCAATATCCAAACGGCCATGAGGTCATGAAGTACTTTCTCAGTTAATCCTATTCACAAGCACATTTTTTAAGATCTGCATAAATAAAACATGTCAATCATCGTTCAAAAATTCGGCGGAACAAGTGTCGCCACTACCGAAAAAATTCTCTCGGCCGCCCGAAAAGCAATTAAAGCCCAGCAAAGTGGCCATCAGGTTGTGATGGTTGTCAGTGCCATGGGCAAGAACACCGATGCCCTTGTGAGCCTAGCGCATGAACTCATGGAGCGTCCGCCGGCCCGCGAAATGGATATGCTGCTTTCAACCGGCGAACAGGTCAGTGTCGCATTGACCGCAATGGCGATTATGTCTTTAGGGCATAAAGCTGTGAGTTTGACCGGAGCGCAAATTGGTATTCGAACCGACAATGTTTTTGGGAAAGCAAGAATCATTTCTATTTCCACAGATCGTATGCAAAAGTTACTCGATCATGGAAACATTGTTATTGCAGCAGGTTTTCAGGGAATTGATGAAGAATTCAACATTACAACACTCGGGCGCGGCGGTAGCGATACAACCGCTGTTTCACTAGCTGCCGTGTTAGGCGCAAGCTGCGAAATTTATACTGATGTAGACGGCGTTTATACAGCTGATCCGCGCGTCGTTAAGAGCGCTCGCAAAGTCTCACACACGAGCTATGACGAAATGCTGGAGATGGCAAGTCTGGGTGCCGGTGTTATGCACAGCCGCTCGATTGAATTCGCTAAAAAATACAGCGTTCCGGTACATGTTCGCAGTAGTCAGGAAGATACGGAAGGCACAATTATTTCCACCGTTTCAGAAGATCCGACCCGAGGGGTCAGTGGAGCTGCTGTTACGATGGATGAAGCCCGTATCACACTGACCGGTGTCCCAAATAAACCTGGTAGTAGTAACGCGATTTTCAGTTCCATTGCCCGCGCCAATATCACGGTAGACATGATCGTTCAGGATGCTGGCATTGATGGTCTATCCAATATTTCGTTTACCGTACCCTCGGCTGAACTGGACCCCACGCTGGAAGCCGTCCGGCCGGTGGCCGAAGAGCTCGGAATTGAAAAACTAACACATCGTGACAATGTCTCTAAAGTATCCGTCGTCGGGATCGGTATGGCGGAACAGTCCGGTGTGTCAGACCGGATGTTCCGGGCTCTGGCTACGAACCAAATCAACATCCACATGATCACTACCAGCCAAATCAAAATTTCTGTACTGGTCGATCGAGAACAGGCTCTTGAAGCCATCAATGCTGTCCACCAAACTTTCGAACTTGATACTATTTGTCCGGATGCCGTACCTGCCGAATCGCCTCAGGCCACACCTGCAACCGATCCGGCAGCTGCGGCGAACGAGCTTCAAGGAATGGAAGAACTGGCAATCACTGACATTTCACTGGATTCTACTCAAGCAAGTATCTCAATTCACGGAGTGGCTGATCAGCCGGGGATCGCTGCTACGATCTTTGAAAAAGTAGCTCAGGAAAATATTATCGTTGATATGATCATCCAAAGTTATTTGGATGACATCGAAATCGCCAGCCTCAGTTTCACTGTTGATCGAAAGGATGTCGAACGCACACTCGCAGTCATCAATGGGATACAGACTGAAGTTCCATTTCAGAAAGTCGTCAGCAATCCCGCGGTTGCCAAACTCAGCGTTTCCGGTATTGGCCTGCGAAGTCACACCGGTGTTGCAATCCGCATGTTCCAAAGCCTTTCTGGAGCAGATCTTAACATCGAAATGATCAACACCAGTGAAGTCCGTGTAAACGTCGTTGTTGATGACAGCCAGGGATCTGCCGGGCTTGAAGCCTTGAACAAGGCATTCGAAGACGTCATTCGATCTGCCAGTTAGAATCCCGGACAATTCGAACCAGTAAACTTTTTAGTTTTCGACGGCTTCGGTCAGTACTTCTTCCTCGATGAATATTGGCAGTGGCGGATCACAGGTGACAGCGACTGCAATGGCATCTGAAGGGCGCGAGTCAACATCGATAATTTTCCCATCCACTTTGACTCGCAAACGGGCAAAGTAAGTGTGTCCCTGAACTTCTGAAATTAGAACACTCTCCAATTCACCACCTAATGCATCGACAACACTGCAGAGCAAATCATGTGTCAGCGGTCGAGGCGCTTTAAAATCTTTAACTCGCCGCTCGATACTCGAAGCTTCGAAGATACCAATCAAAATTGGGAAAGTGCGTTCTCCATCGACCTCTTTAAGATAAATGACCTGATGGTCATTAATATCACTGATGATGATTCTCGCAAGTTTTAATTCAACTGGCATCGGGAAAACTCTCCGGCGGGGCAAAAATTCAAGGTGTCTTCTTGATATTATAGGCTCAATTCAAAACTCAGCCAAAAACTAGTTTTGACTCTCAAGTGCAGCGAGTGCTTTTTCAACAGATCGGATCTCTTCTTCCAACTTAACTAAGCCATCACGTTCACGTTGGACGACATCTGCTGGCGCCCTGGCCACAAAATTCTCATTAGCCAGTTTCTTTTGCTTACCCTGAACCTGTCCCTGCAGTTTTTCAAGCAACTTCTTATTACGTTCGATTTCGGCATCGACATCAATAAAGTTTTTCAGATCCACAAATACTTCAATTGCCTCAATGCGTACGTTAGCACTATTAGCCGGTGGATCGACACTCTGCCCCCAGACAACACTGCGAGCATTGGCCATTGACTGAAAATAACCATCCATTGGCCTGAGTAACTCCACGATTTCATCACTGCAGGCAACAGAAAATTCAACTTCCTGTTTCGGCGCAATATTCTGACGACTGCGGATTTCACGAATCGCACGCAATACATCCTGGAACAGTGAGAATTGTTGTTCTATAAGAGGATCTATCCGCTGTTCGTCCACTTCTGGCCAACTGGCCAGCATGATCGAATCAGTTGCATCAGCAAGCTGTGTTAAACCACGCTGGGGAGCAATTTGTGACAACAATCCCCAAACTTCTTCCGTAACAAACGGGATCATTGGATGTAATAATCGTAACAACTGATCCAGGGCAAAAGCTGTAACACGCTGCGCGACAGGCCTGGCCTCTTCATCCTGCATGCGGGACTTTGTCATTTCGATGTAAAAACTACAGAAATCGTCCCAGGCAAAATCATAAATAGCTCTCGCGGCATCTGCATATCCGTAATGCTCAAGTTTCTTCGTAACTTCTCCGGTAACCGAAGATAATCGACTCAATAACCAACGATCTTCAAATGCCAGTTGCTGTTGCTGAACCGGAGCTGCTTCATAGCCGGACAAATTAAGCAGAGTAAATCGTGAGGCATTCCAAAGCTTAGTGCAGAAATTACGTGCAACTTCAAACCGTTCACTGACCACAGGCCCTGATGGCAACACCAAATCCTCTTCTTTGCGTGCCCACTGAGTCTTAAACTCTTCACCACAGTTTTTACAGACAACTCGAGGCAACTCACGATTCTTCTTGGTCTGGTCCAACAGGCTTTGACAATGCGGACATTCGAACTGAACGGGCATACGTACATCCTGCGTTTCTGTCGTCAGATAGGCCAAACCAAATCGCAATGCATCGGGACCGAATTTCTCGATCACATCAAGTGGATCGACACCATTGCCCTTACTCTTGGACATCGTCTCTCCATATCCATCGAGAATCTTCGGGTGGATAAACACTTCACCGAACGGAACTTGCCCCATGTTGTTAAGTCCCATTAGCACCATACGAGCAACCCATAACGTGATAATATCACGACTAGTGATCAACGTACTTGTGGGATAGAATTTGGCTAATTCTGCCGTCTGTTCCGGCCATCCCAGCGTACTGTGAGGCCACAATGCAGAGCTAAACCATGTATCCAGAACATCTTCTTCCCGAACAAACCCCTGGGACACAAACCGGTTCTGCAGCGATTCATTCTCCTCGTTGATACATACGTGAATCACCGCAAACGTATCGCTGGCGTCATCTCCTACCACACGACTCTGTTCATTGAGTTCGGCAGTCAATTCAACCTGATAGGCAACCGTACCTGACTGTATTTCAGTCTCACCTTCGATTTCCACCAATCGGGCATCGAGGTCTGCTTGATCTCGGCATGCATACGACCAGATAGGAATCTGATGACCCCACCACAACTGCCGACTGACCGGCCAGTCACGTTTCTCACCAAGCCAATCCAAATATCCTTTACGATATCGTTTGGGAAAGATCTGCACGCGTTCATCTGTGACTGCATCCATAGCAGATTGCGCCAGTTGCTGCATACGAACAAACCACTGATCTGCCAGATACGGTTCGATCGGCGTTTTACTTCGGTCTGAATGAGCGAGATCAATTTCACGATCTTCGATTTGTTGGATCAAGCCGAGATTTTCCAGATCTTCCACGACGCGTTTGCGCGCCTGCTGAATCGTAAGACCCTGATAATCACCAGCATTGGCATTAAGCGTTCCGTCAGATCGCAGTATATTGATTTTCTCCAGACCGCAACGCTGACCGACCTCATAATCGTTAGGGTCGTGGGCCGGTGTAATCTTCACACAACCACTTCCCATTTCAGGCTTGGCCCATTGATCTGCCACCAAAGGAATCTCTCGATTCATTAATGGCAACCTGAGCTTTCGACCGGCCAAAGCCATATCACGCAGCTTGATTAAGTCAGGTAATACAATTTGCTTACGTTGCTCAAACGCATCTAATTGCTGCTGAACTTGTTCTTTTTCATCATCGCTGGCATTCTGCAGCTTCAATTCCAACTCAGCTTGAACTTTTTCCAGAGCATGCTCTGGATCGGGATGAACGGCCACAGCCGTATCACCAAGCATCGTCTCGGGACGAGTCGTCGCGACAGTAACACCTGTTGGTTCTCCAGCCTGAGGATCAACGACAGGATATCGAAAATGCCAGAAATGGCCATCAACCACCGCGTGAAACACTTCATCATCACTAACGGCAGTCTGCAAAAACGTATCCCAGTTCACCAGTCGCTTGCCACGATAAATATACTTCTTTCTGAAAAGATCAAAGAACGTGGTCCGAACAGCCCGGGCACAGATTTCATCAAGTGTGAACCGTGTACGTTCCCAGTCACAGCTTGACCCAAGCTGCTTAAGCTGCGAGATAATACGTTTTTCGTACTGTCCTTTCCAGTCCCAAATACGCTCCACCAAAGCTTCTCGTCCCAAATCATGACGAGTCTTGTTCTCTTCCTCTTTGAGACGGCGTTCGACAACAGCCTGAGTCGCGATACCAGCATGGTCTGTTCCCGGCATCCACAGAGTTTCAAAACCCTGCATCCGTTTCATTCTGGCAAGAATATCCTGTAACGTATTGTTCAACGCATGCCCAAGGTGCAAAGCTCCTGTCACGTTGGGAGGTGGAATTACGATCGAGAAGTGTGGTTTCTCCGATTCGGGGTCTCCGTGGAAATAACCGGCTTGCACCCAACCATTAAAAATACGTTCGCTGGCTTCCTTAAAATTAAAACTGGTAGGAAGCGATTCCGACGAAAATTCAAAACCCATTAGTAAGCTGCTATTTCTAAGTTAATGATCTCGGATGCGAACCGGCAAAATGATACGGCCAGACGTTCCTAACCTTCATCCTTGTAGAGTTTATATTCAATAGCGTCGACTAACGCCATCCAACTAGCCTCGATGATGTTTTCACTGACACCGACCGTACCCCAAACATCCTTCTCATCTTTACAATCAATAAAGACGCGAATTCTGGCAGCAGTTCCGGCTTCTGAGTTTACCACACGTACTTTATAGTCGACCAGATGCATCTCTCTTAATTGTGGATATGTGTCGCTCAACGCCTTACGGATAGCAGCATCCAGAGCATTAACTGGTCCATCTCCTTCAGCAACTTCATGACGAATATCACCACCGACTGCCACTTTGACCGTCGCCTCATTGGTTACGGTTCCATCGGCCTGCACAGCAACTTCCACATGATACTTAACGCAGTCAAAATGAGACTTATAGTTGCCGGCACAGCGTTGCACTAACAAAGCAAAAGATGCCTTTGCTGCCTCGAATTGAAATCCTTCATTCTCTAAACGGACAACTTCTGCCAGAATCTCCCGCATCAAAACATCATCATCGGGAAGGTCATACTCAGCCGACAATGCTTTGACATTACTCCGGCCTGACAACTCACTGATTAGAATTCGACGTTGGTTACCTACCAGTGCCGGATCCAGATGCTCGTAGGTACTGGCCGCCTTTGCCACAGCATGCGCGTGCATACCTCCTTTATGAGCAAAAGCACTACGACCGACAAACGGCTGTCCATTGCGGAAGTTCATATTAGCTGTCTCATAGACAAACCTTGATAGTTCTGTAAGATGTCCTAACTCAGCGCCACCTAAAACTTCATATCCGGTCTTCTTCAGCGCAAGATTTGCGATCACGGAAATCAAATCGGCATTGCCACAACGTTCACCAATTCCGTTGATTGTGCCTTGCACTTGTACAGCTCCCGCGTCCACCCCTGCCAATGAGTTGGCAACAGCCAGTTCACTGTCATTGTGACAATGAATCCCAACGGTCGCTCCAAACTCAGCAACTGCTTCACCTGCTGCCCTAGTCAGTTCCGCGATCTCTTCCGGTAAAGAACCGCCGTTGGTATCACACAACGCAACTAAAGTTGCGCCGGCTTGAGCGGCCGAGCGAATCGTTTGACGGGCATATTCAGGATTAGCCTTCCAGCCGTCAAAGAAGTGTTCAGCATCGTAAATCACTTCCCGTCCTTCCTGAACCAGGAAGCCTACGCTATCTGCAATCATCTGCAAATTTTCTTCCAACGTTACTCGCAATACCTCAGCAACATGAAAGTCCCATGTCTTACCAACGATCGTACAGACGGGAGCTCCGCTCTTATGCAAGGCCAGCATACCGGGATCTGCAGCTGCTTCTACTCCTCGACGACGGGTCATTCCAAATGCACAGACTTTGGCATGTTTCAGATTCAGCTGTTGCACTCGCTGAAAGAACTGCTCATCTTTCTCATTTGATAGCGGATACCCACCTTCAATATAATCGACACCGATCTCATCTAAACGCTGTGCGATCTGCAGCTTATCCTCAAGTGACAAACTTACGCCTTCCCCCTGAGTACCATCACGAAGCGTGGTATCGTAAATCTGAATTGTCTTGATTGTCATTTTTTTCCTGACATGGAGTTAGTAACACGGTTACTAAAAAAGCCCTGAGACCGTTAGCAGGTCTCAAGGCTTTGATCTTGTTTTGTTTCGCCTGCTGTCCTGCTTTTAGGTCACAATAATTACACCACTGACCGCTCGCCCCGGAATAACAATTCCAGCCGTAATAATATTCTCGATGACAATATTCTTGAATTTACGCATGGGTCTGCAAAAGCATAAAACAGTTTAATAACAGTGATTTAGACCACTTAATTTTAGATTAGGTGGAAATCTACAAACTGTCAACCAACAACATTGCTGATTACTGCAACTTCACTTTTACGACGGCTTTATGGGCATATTGGGTCGTTGCCAGCGGAGCATGAATATCCTGTGGCAAAAAGATCGCGAAACTACCAGCCGGCACCTGTACCCAACTTTCCGGACGATCAAAAAAGAACTCCAGATCTTTCTCGCGGTCATAAGGGTTCTTCACGCGTTGCACAAAGTCACGTTCCAGCCAGCCGATCGTATCGGTACCGTCGATGACGTACTGAATATCAAGATACTCTCGATGGGCTTCGAGCATCGCTCGCTCACGACCCACACCATTACCACGCGCAATGATGGCAAAAACTTCGCGTCCCTGAACCTCATGCACACCATCTTCCAATAATGCCAGGTCAGAACGATTGAGAAATCCAAACCCTTTTTCGATCAACGTGGCAACTCCATAGTAGTTAGTTGCATTAGATAAGCGGTCAAATATCATTTAGTGATCTTCTCTCTTAAAAGACTCGGCAACGACTGTACGGAAACCTACTGATCAAATTCCTCGTCAACTTCATCCGCCCAAGAATCGTCCTCATCACATTCTTCCCACAGCTCTTCGTCATCTTCTGACCCCGTAACGGCGACGGCAGTTTTTTTACGAGTTTTCAGAATCGAAAGCTTGGGTTCCTGTTCATCTTCTTCTACGTACTCGTACTCTTCGTCTTCCTCTGCGTACTCGTACTCCTGGTCATCTTCCTGCTCATCCTCATCTTCGTAGACGTATTCGATAACAACCTCGCCCTCATCGTCATCTTCTTCGTATTCGTACTCTTCGTCATCTTCTTCCGCTACTTCGTACTCATACTCTTCATCTCCGTCAGCGACTTCATCCTGAAACTCTTCTTCGGCTGAATCGTCGTCCAATTGATCAACTTCAACCGATTCATCTGCCGGCAAAAGTTCCTCTTTTTCATACTCGGTTTGTGCCGTTGCATCGACAGTCATACTGCCAGCTCCGTGTTTAATCAATTCCCACTCTTCCATATTCATCAGAATTTCCCGGGCACTGGAGCCATTATGTTGGCCAACAATTCCGTCTTCAGCCATATAGTCAATCATACGTGCCGCACGACCATACCCGATTCCCAACGCCCGCTGCAGTAACGAGCAGCTACCACGTCCTTCGCGCAACACGACCTCAATCGCGCTTTCATACAGTTCATCCCGCTTACGAATAGCCTCTGCATCGATCTCACCTTCCTGCTCGACCTTCAAGTTGACAAGCTCGTGTTCAAATTTCTGTTCAACCACAGTACATTGCTCAACTACACGCTCGATTTCCTCGTCCGACAGGAATGTACCCTGGCCACGAACCAGAGTACTCGTGCCAGGCCACAAGAACAGCATATCCCCATTGCCCAAAAGTTTTTCTGCTCCCATTTCATCCAGCACAACGCGACTGTCCGTTCGACTTGCGACCTGAAATGCCAGACGGGCAGGTAAATTAGATTTAATCAGACCGGTAATAACATCGACCGTCGGTTTCTGTGTTGCCAGTACCAGATGAATCCCAACAGCACGACTTTTCTGAGCAAGTCGAATGATATGCTGTTCGACGTCCTTACCGGCAGTCATCATCAGATCGGCTAATTCATCAGCGACAATCACGATATAAGGCATATGTGTAGGTACTTCATCCATCGTCGCAATCTTCGTACCCAACCGCTCTCGAATCTGTTCTTCGTCAAGACTATTGAAGCTGGAAATATGACGTACACCGGTCTGAGCTAACAGACGATATCGCTCTTCCATCTTTTCAACTGCCCAGGCGAGGATCGCTTCAGCCTTCTTCATATCTGTTACAACCGGGTGCATTAGATGAGGAAGTTTTCCATAAACCGACAATTCCACCATCTTTGGATCGACCATCAAGAGACGCACTTCGTCCGGACGGCGAGCCATCAAAATCGAAGAAACAATAGTGTGCAAACATACCGACTTACCCGATCCGGTGCGACCGGCGATCAGTAAATGAGGCATTTTACAGAGGTCGACGGCGATTGGATTGCCAGAAACATCCTTTCCAAGATAAATCGGAATCGCCATTTTCTCGGTTTTACTGCTCGCATCCTCAATCACTTCCCGCATACGCACAAGTTGTTGTTCGCCATTGGGCACTTCGATGCCCACCGAATTTTTCCCGGGGATCGGCGCCACAATTCGAACACTGGGTACACGCAGTGCAATAGCAATATCATCACTAAGGCTGGTAATTTTGCTCAACCGCAAGCCGGCTTCCAATTCAATTTCATACTGCGTAATCACAGGCCCCGTCTCAATATCAACCACTCTGACATTAAAGCCGAATTCCTTAAATGTCTTCTCCAAAATACGTGCATTCTGTCGTACTTCGCTTTCCTGAGACTCGAAGTCGATCATAGCGCGACGTTCAAGCAGTTGATTACTAGGTACTTCGTAACCAGCAAACTGCTCTACCGTTGTAGCTGCAGATTCAAGTGATTCCATCAACTGTTCACGTTCGGTCTTTTCAGTATCCAGCGGAGTGGCGGATTTTCCGGGGACTTTCGCAGGGGTTGATGAGACGAGTGGTGGTTCAGCCTTCTTAACCCTGAAATGCGGGCGAGGCAACTTGCGTCGTTTCCGTTTTTTCCTGATCGACAAAGCGGTTTGTTCGACGACTTCATCTTCCTCGTCTTCCATAGCATCTGAGTACTCGGATGTCACCGATCGACCACCAATTCTAATTTCCGGCTCGGAATACTCCTGCTCTTCAATTTTCTCGGCACTCAATCTCTGCAATTGCTCATCTTCAACATTCATAACATCCAGAACCCGTGCTGCTTTCCGTTTGGCGCGTCGAGCTAATAGGAATCGGAATGTGCCGAGCAGTATGCCACGCAATGTTTTAATAACGAGCCTGAGTGAACGGGCAACCCAACTAACAACCATATAGTCTGTCGCCAACATCAAACCACCAAACACCAGACTTAATGCGAAAATCAATCCACCTGTTGTCGCAAAAGACCCCTGTAAAAAGGTGCTAAAGGATGCTCCCAGCATGCCCCCACTGCCCATCACCGGACCGGGCGTAAAAGCTGGAATAGTTAAGGCCAGACATGTACAAACTCCACATAAGGAAATCATCCAGCCGGCAAGACGTATCGCCGGAGCATCAAAGCTTCGCCGACGCAACATCACAATATCAGCGACGACAAGTGAAACTAGTAAATAATAAGCTCCAAAACCCAGTAGGCTAAAGAGAATATCAGCCGCTAATGCGCCCAGTTTTCCACAGGCATTTTGAATGTACGTACTGGTAGGGTATTCAATCAGGTCAGCCTGATAGAGGTGATTAAACGGAGGAATTAACTCGCCAATCGGATCGTTCGGATGATATGTCACCAGAGCCGTCGCCAGAAATACACTTCCAGCACACAGCGTCAAAGCTAACAGATCTCTTTTTATATCTCTTTCCAACATGGACACCACGGATAGGGGGGGAATAATGGGTGTCAGCTTCCATGCCTGATGATGTTCACCGTGTTAGTCCGTTTGTAGGTGAACATATTGAGTTACTTAGGTATAGGGATACCTAAGTCTTACCTTCGACAGAGTGTACGGCAAATTGCGAGAAAAAAATTTGGCATATCTTTACCGTTTTTTTTGATACAACCAGCCTATCAATGCTGGATAACTACAACAGTTCTAACGATTATGCCGTCGCCATAGTGAAGAAGCGTTTCGAAAGCCACGACTGAACAGGAGTCAGTCAATAAAGAAATTCTTGGTCGGCTTGAAAGTCTCCGTGTCATTGACTCTCTGCAAAACAGATAGTAACTGTTGATTAGCTGAAACACCAAGTGTCAAGTCATCCGGCACATCCTGCAGCTCAATTCTACGCCCATGATACAGTTCCTCTTGCTGTTGCTGATGAAGCACTGTTCGATGGAAACCGGAAAGAATATCCAGCGGATTACGCAATGCTGCTGCAACAGCATCTACGGTGTTAAAATCCGGCGCAACAGCCTGTTCCACCTCAAAATGACCAATGCGTGTTCGTTGCAGTGCCGTCATAACAGCACCGGTCTGCAACTGTTCACCAATATCACGGCCTAATGAGCGAATATAAGTTCCACTACTGCATTCAATTTCGATGATTAAAACCGGAAATTCATAGACTAAAACCTCAATCCGGAACACCTGAATTTGACGGCTTTTAAGTTCTACTTTCTGACCGCTTCTGGCCAGATCATAAGCCCGCATACCATTGACTTTTAAGGCGGAATAAGCCGGTGGCATTTGCTGCTGAATACCGGCAAAGCTGGAGACGACAGCCTGCACATTTTCAGGATCGGGTATGTCTGAAATGTCACGACTTATCACTTCCCCTTCAATATCTTCGGTATCGCTCACTTTGCCCAGTTCAAACGTGCCAATATAAGTCTTACTGACCGAATGAATTAACTCGGTCAGTCTGGTGGCGCGTCCTACGGGCAACACCAAAACCCCGGTGGCCAGAGGATCGAGAGTACCGGCATGACCTACTTTCACCGGTCGAATGAGGCGTTGTACGACATTAACTACATCACGGGAAGTCATTGCCTGTGGTTTATCTACGTTGAGAATCCCAAACACGGTTAGTCCTTTGGCTATGATTGTGCTACAGCCGGTACAATTTTCCTTTTCCCCGAATTGCATCGGAATCGGAGCCGGCTGATAAGCAATAAAATCCACCGGATAAGCCGAATTTACCAAAGTAAAAAACCTGCCTAAAGCCGGACTGCAACCCATAATATAGAGAAGTATACTGCTGGTTATATCTCTCCTTACATTATAGAGAGCCGTGCCACACGTTTTAGACGTCAAAGAAAAGTTCAACAGATATGAATGCTGAACCCTCATTTCCTAAACTCCGCCTGCGTCGTCTACGTTACAACGCAGGTGTCCGAAATCTGACTCGGCACACCCGTCTACATCCGGGCTCGCTTATCCTGCCTCTGTTTGTTCGCAGTGGTGAGAACATTCGTCAGGAAATTGGCTCAATGCCCGGACAGTACCAACTATCAATCGATCAACTCATTGAAGAAGCCAGGCAAGCACGAGACCTTGGTCTGGGTGGAATCATCCTGTTTGGAATCCCTGATGAAAAGGATCATCAGGGCAGTGATGCATTACATGCCGGGGGTATCGTACAACAAGCAGTCGCTGCTGTTAAAAATGCGGTACCGAACCTTTTGGTACTTACCGATCTTTGTATGTGTGAATATACCGATCATGGTCATTGTGGGATTCTACACGAGCAATCAGGCATCACCGATGTCTTCAACGATCCGACTCTGGAATACCTGGGCCGGCAGGCTGTAACACACGCTGAGCAAGGTGCAGACATCATTGCTCCCAGCGGCATGATGGACGGAATGGTCCAAGCCATTCGCAGTGCTTTAGACAGTGCCGGACATGAACACATTCCGATCATGAGTTATGCGGCCAAGTATGCCAGTAGTTACTACGGCCCCTTTCGGGATGCTGCTGAAAGTGCTCCCAGTTTCGGAGACCGTAGGACTTACCAGATGGATCCAACAGCTCAGGCAGAACAAGCACTGCGTGAAGTTAAACTCGACGTTCAGGAAGGTGCCGACATGCTGATGATAAAGCCGGCTCTGGCCTATCTGGATATCATCACTCGTGTTGCAGAGAACTACCGCGGAATACCGCTGGCCGCGTATAACGTCTCAGGCGAGTACAGTATGGTAAAAGCGGCAGCAGCCAACGGATGGATTGATGAAGAAAAAGTGGTTGATGAAACGATGACCGCAATCCATCGTGCCGGTGCTGATATTATCCTTACCTACTGGGCCAAGGATGTTGCACGCCGAGTTTGTTCCTAATTTAAATACGAAACCGATCCAATCCTCCAACTTGCCTGTCATGAAAATATCATCCGAAAAAAGCCAGCAGATCTTCGCAGCCGCTCAGTCACTAATGCCGGGTGGGGTAAATAGCCCTGCCAGAGCATTTGGGGCCGTAGGTGGCACTCCCTTAGTTATCGACCGCGGTGAAGGAGCATATATTTACGATGTCGATGGTAATCAGTTAATCGACTACATCCAGTCATGGGGGCCTATGATTTTAGGGCATAAACACCCTGCCGTGATGGAATCGGTCGAAACGGCTTTAACTAAAGGGTTTAGCTTTGGTGCTCCAACGGTAGGTGAAAATGAACTGGCCGAACTAATCATTGAGGCCGTCGCTTCCGTCGAAAAAGTGCGGCTGGTGAATTCCGGTACAGAAGCCACAATGAGTGCGATTCGCTTAGCTCGCGGATTTACCGGCCGGGATGTCATTGTGAAATTCGCAGGGAACTACCACGGACACGTCGACAGTCTGCTTGTTGCGGCGGGTAGCAGCGCAGCCACTCTGGCTGTGCCTGACTCTCCTGGTGTTACCGCTGGCACCAGTCAGGACACCTTGATCCTGACATACAACCACAGTGAAGAAGTTCGTCAGGCATTCGAACAGCATGGTGATCGAATCGCCGGAGTAATTTTTGAACCCGTCGTGGGTAATATGGGATGCGTCATTCCTGACCATGAATTCCTACAGACACTTCGTGACTGCACAACTGCCAGTGGAGCATTATTAATTTTTGATGAGGTCATGACAGGCTTCCGGCTTGCATACGGAGGCGCACAACAGATCTGGGGCATCACGCCTGACCTGACAACTCTGGGGAAAATAGTTGGTGGTGGAATGCCTATCGGGGCGTATGGTGGCCGAGCCGACATCATGAATCACATCCTGCCAGCCGGCAAGGTATTTCAGGCTGGAACTCTAAGCGGCAATCCGATTGCCTGTGCTGCCGGAAGTGCCACCTTACGTGAACTGCGTGACAATCCTCCCTATCAACAACTGGAAGAAATGAGCCTCAAACTGGCATCCGGACTCCAGCAAGCAGCAGAAGCATCGGGACAGCAATGCTGTGTTCAGCGAGTAGGTAGCATGATGACAATATTCTTTCATCCGGGACCGGTAAAATGCTGGGAAGATGCAGCCAAAAGTGATACCGAAAAATTTGGTCGTTACTTCTGGGGGATGATCGAAAATGGTGTCTATCTGCCCTGTAGTCAGTACGAAGCACTATTCGTTTCTGCTGCCCATACCGAAAAAGATATTCAAACCACCATCGATGCGGCCGTAAATGTCCTGGCGGGCATCTGATCTGACCTGCTTATTTTCCGTCGTGCAGACGGTCGCCAAGAAAGTTATCCAATTCCTCGATCGCGTAAATCTGATTGGCTGTTTCTGCAATCGGGTAAGCAATACGCCTGAATTCGACCGTCCGTGCCTGATCATCAAGAATAACATAGCAACTTCGGGCATCCCCATCACGTGGCTGGCCAACACTGCCAACATTGATCATCACTTTGCGATCATCCAGATGAAAAATGTTTTCAATCTGAGACAATGATAGAAATTCAAAGTCTTCCGTAAATACCCCGGGCACGTGCGTGTGCCCTTGAAAACAATACTTAGGTATCAGCGAAAAAACTTTTTCGAGTTTGCGGCGATTGTATATATCTTCTGGAAATATGTATTCATTGATGGGATTACGAGCACTACCGTGTACGAACAGGAATTCATCCACCTGATGTGTACGGGGTAATTCAGCCAGAAACCGCCAGCGACGCCTGGCTTCCTCAGAATCATGCGCATCAAACTCGAGTCGTTTGCGAGTCCAGAATATGGCGCGTTCAGCAGTAGTTGAGAAGCCTTCTGGATCAAATAATGCTGCCTGATCATGGTTTCCAAGAATACACAATTGGAATTTAGCGACCTCATCGATACATTCTCGGGGATTCGGTCCATAACCAATAACATCTCCTAAACAGAAGATCTCATCAATCTGCTGATCCAGGATGTCCTGCAATACATTCTGCAGAGCAATCAGGTTTCCATGAATGTCACTTACCAGCGCCCGTCTCAAGTGGTCACCTATCCAGCATTATTCTTTCCCTGAGTGTTTGCTATCTAGCGACCTGCTTGCAGGCGATCACCCAAAGAATTGTGTAGTTCATCAATACTATAGATTTTACGAGCAGTTTCGTCGTACGGATAGTTCAGCCGTCGAAATTGAACCAGCTTCTTATCAGGATCAAAGATCACATAGCTACTACGATTATCTTCATCTCGTGGCTGACCAACGCTACCAACATTGATGAGAGCCTTGTGGTCTCCAAGCGAATACTCGTAGTCACATTCATCCGGTGAGATAAAATCAAAATCATGAGTAAAAACTCCCGGAATATGGGTGTGTCCCTGGAAGCAATACTTCGTAACACGATCAAAGATAGACTCGAGTTTAGGGCGTTTATAGACATCTTCCGGAAAGACGTATTCATTGGTGGGTTCCCGAGCACTACCATGCACGAACATTACATCCTCTTCTATATGCATACGCGGCAATTCGCCCAGAAAATCCCAACGTCGATTCATCTGTGAAGCGTTACCGGAGGTTCTCTCTAACTCGTCGCGTGTCCAGTAAACTGCCTGCAGAGCAACCGGATTAAAGCCGTCCGGATCAAACAATGTCGCTTCATCATGATTACCAAGAATCGTAATCTCACAACGACGTATTACTGCATCGAGACATTCACGAGGATTAGGCCCATATCCGACGATATCACCCAGACAAATAATTCTGGTGATCTCATGCTGCTGAATATCTGCTAAAACTACCTGCAGAGCTTCATAATTGCCATGGATGTCGCTGATTAAAGCGTACTTCACAGATCAAAACCCAAATCAAAGAAAATACATTACTAATGATACATTGTGTGACAAACTATCAATCATATCTACCACAGATGTGGAAAGTCCTTATGATTATATGCATTCGTTTTTCACATCCGACAATGACATCAATAAGCATTTATTATTAAACGAGTTTTTGCTTTGAGAATCTTAGCTATTGAGACAACTGAGCGTCAGGGATCCATTGCTCTTTGGGAGTCCGGGACGCTGCAATATTATCATCTTTTGCCTGCTGAGGACCGCTCTGCTGCCACTCTGGCACCGGAAATAAAATCGGTTTGTGCCAAACAGGGCTGGGCACTGGGAGATATCGATCGTTTTGCAGTCACCACAGGCCCCGGTTCGTTTACCGGATTACGTGTCGGTATCGTCACGACCAAAACATTAGGCTACGCACTTAGCAAGGAGGTCGTCGGTATTAACACACTTGATGCCATTGCCATTCAGTCAAGTCACACAGGCGAACTTGACGTTGTCATGGATGCTCAAAGAAATGAAGTTTTCTCAAGACGTTATCTACTTAAAAATGGAAAACTACCGAAGGCATTGAATGAGGTCTGTATCATTGACGATCAGCAGTGGGCTGAGCAATTACCCAGAGGGATCAAAGTCACCGGTCCGGTACTAAAGAAACTGAAGAATACGCTTCCGGCTCATGTTCAGATCGAAGCCGAAGTAAACTGGGCACCGCGGGCAGAGAGTGTTGCTCATCTTGCTGCCACCGCTTCACCAATCGACTCGCCATTAAAACTGATGCCTGAATACTTCCGGAAGAGTGCCGCAGAAGAAAAACTCGCTCATACCAATAATCCGAATCCATCAAATCAGACCTGATATATCATCGGCCAAACTACTTGCCGATGCAAAAGGTACTAAAGATACGGTCGAGAATATCGTCGGTGTAAACGTTACCCACAACCAAACCGAGTTGATTCAAAGCAGTTCGCAACTCTGCTGCAATAAGTTCCTCGACCCATTGTCGTTCACACAATTCCAATGCCCGCCGTACACTTTGCGTTGCCGTCTCCAGACTATCAAAACAGCGGGCTGCTGTCTGCTGAACCACCGGACCTTGCGTTGCCTGTTGACGAAGAACGCTCTGCAAGTGGTTACGTAAACCAACAACTCCTTGAGGCGTGTGTGAAGTGACAACATCTGCCATTGCATGAGCAATAAATCCAGGAAGATCACATTTAGTACACACGATAACTCGCATCGCCTGCGGTGCCGGTTGCAGTTGTTCCGTCTCCCAGGCAACCAATTCCCTACTACCATCAATACAGAAAATTTCCACGTGAGAGATTTTCGACTGCCGGCTTGTCTTTGCCTGAGCTTCTGATTCAATTGCAGAAAGCTGTTCGACAGTAAGTTCAACCCCTGCCGTATCAATCAGAGTGCAGTCGATTCCACCAATATTCAGTTGACGAGTCACATAATCACGTGTCGTCCCAGCAACATCAGAAACAATAGCGACCTCCTCTTCCACCAAAGCATTGAGCAAACTACTTTTTCCAACATTGGGCCGGCCACGCAAAACAATACGCACATGACTGGTTTGTACGAGACGGCTACTAAGTTGACTAAGAATAGTTTCCAGTTGTTTCGCAACAGCGCTAACCTGGCGATGTAGTTGTTCCTGCGAGATAAACTGAATATCCTCTTCCACAAAGTCCAACCCTGCTTCCAAATGCGCCAACAATTCAATCATCTTATTACGTAAGTCTTGTAGATCTTTATTAAGTCCACCAGCCAACTGACTCAGAGCGACCGCCAATTCCTGCTGATCTGCAGCATCGATCACGCCTAGTACTGCCTCGGCCTGCGTAAGATCCAGTCTTCCGGCCAGAAAAGCCCTCATCGTAAATTCACCCGGCTCAGCAATTCGTATTCGTTCTCCAGGCTGTTGACAAAACTGATTCAATGCAGCCTGAAGTAAGGGAGCCGCACCCGGCAGGTGAACCTCCAGCGATGGCTGACGAGTATAACTACGATGATCAGGCCAAAAATATAATTGAGCCCTGCAGGGCGGGAATTCACCAATCTGAACCGTACTGCTGAGAACGGTTGGCTGTTGAACCTGTTGAAGATCCACAGGATCCGTTAATAAAAATTCCAGGCATTTTGCAGCATTGGGCCCGCTGATCCTGACAATCCCTCGCTGTGCCTGTCCGGCAGCCGAAGCAATTGCACAAATTGTGTCCTCGGTATCAAACAAACCAGCGTTCCTATTAGTTCCGATAACCGCCGCACTCGAAAACAGTTCGTTTAGCGTCGGCGACGACCACTACGGAGACTATCAAGTTGCTTACGTCGCTGACTATCGCCGCCAGCAGCCTGCGTACGTTTCTGAGCCTCCCCCATTTCCATCAGGCGGGCCATCAAACCAGGCTTGCGTTTCTTCGAACGTTTTTCCTCTGCCAACTGAAGCAAATATGCATCGGGATCTTCGACCTTTGGAAGTAACTTTCTCTCTAAAATACCCCAGGTCGTTGAAGTAATGAAGTAAAGGCACAAACCGCTCGCCACTCGGTAAAAGAAAAACCCCATTATGAGGAACATCGGTTTCATCATTTTCTGCATCTTTTCCTGCTGAGGATCAGTTGCAGGTGGCGTAAAAATAATCGATTGCACTAGAAACAGAATCACGACAAGTAGTGGAAGAATATTGAAATAGGGACCTATAAATCCTCCACGATTCATTAACATGAATGAAAATTCGCCAAAGTAAGTCATCATGTCCGGGCCGGCCAGATTGGCGCACCAATCTAATCCTGGAATAAGAGGCTGGCCACGTAATTCAATGTCGATCATGATACTTCGGTACAATCCAATAAATATTGGGAGCTGAAGAACAATTGGCAGGCATCCACTGAGCGGGTTCGCACCGTACTTACTATAAAGTTCGAAGTTCTTTTTTTGTAGTTGCTGAGGATCATCCTTATATTTTTCCTTGATTCGCTGCATTTCCGGCTTCAAGAAACCCATCAACTGCATGCTTCGAGCTTGTTTCCTGGTTAAAGGATGCAGACAACCCCGGACAAGAATGGTCAGCATGATAATGGCAACAGCAAAGTTACCCACAATACTCTCGAAAAAGTGCATGATTACACTAAGAGGCCTAGCAATAGCACGCATCCATCCGTATTCGATAACATTTTCCAAACCATAAGACTGCAATAAATTATCCAATTTAGGCCCTACGAATATTTGCAGGTCTTTGTTGACAGTCGCTCCGGCGGCAACTTCAAATTCATCACTGTCAACGAAGAAGGTCGTATTGGGAACACTCATTGATTTCTCTGTTATAGATTCAACCGACTCTGCCATAGCCGTACGAACATCACTGATGGACAAACCGATACCCGGCTCTTCTCCAAGTCCCACAAAACCTGCAGCAAAGAACTGCGAGTCGGTTACCAGATAATCCAGTGTTGGCTCAATTTCCTCCACTTCCCAAATGGAGGAGGTAGGGGCTTCTTCGTTCGCCTGAGCATCGCTGAGAATCTCCCCGGCGCGAACTTCGCTTTCATCACCACTCAGGCTCCATTTTACATCGCGCGTCTTACCAACGGATGTCCACCATGATTCGTTTACGATGCTATTGGGGCCATATTGACGTAAGGCAAGTCGCTGAGTTGTATCCCCTTTATTCGTAAATGCGAGTTTTAAACCTATATGATAAGATTGCTCGCCACTAAGTTCCGCCAGTGAATATGTTTTAGCGATTTCAATCTGACCACTCAACGGGCCGGACACTACTTCCTGAACGTCAACTGCGGCTTCCTCAACTGCGGCTTCCTTAACTTCTTCCATCACTTCCGAAACAGCTGCCACGTTATCCAACAACAACTGGAAAGTGATAGTCCGTTCATCGCTGCTGACAACGGACCAGTTACTTTGCATTAATGAAGGAACATTCGCCGGATTGTCATTATCAGAAATCTGTTTATTAATTCGAATTAAAGTTGTCCTCAGGGAACTATCTGGCTTATTGGGTGTTTCCTGTTCCGGATCCACAGGCGGGAATGGCTGAGGGTCAATGACCATCAATGGTTTGTCGGTTAACTCGACTTCTACGGATGACGCTTCTCCACCACGTTCATACTTAATCTCTATCTTTTGACCAGCAACGGTTTGTCGCAGTACCTTGTCGATATCTTCAGCTGCAGACAGAGCAGTACCGTGAATCGAGGTTAGCACATCCCCTATCTGAATTCCGGCGATATGAGCTGGGGTACCGT
Source organism: Planctomycetaceae bacterium (assembly GCA_002709045.1). GTDB lineage: Bacteria > Planctomycetota > Planctomycetia > Pirellulales > Pirellulaceae > UBA721. The sequence goes on from PAPJ01000008.1 coordinate 274,556, forward strand.
CTCCCACGACTCGCACCTTAATGCCGGCCCCGTTTTCCCCGACGGCTACTGGAGCCAAATAGCCAAGATAACCATGTTTGAATTCAATAACACCGTACTTTAGTTTTCCCTCGTCATCACGTTCAACCAATTCAATACGATCAAGCGAGGCACCTCGGGTATTAAAGTAGGCCAGATACTTTTCCCCTTTAGCAGCATCATATGATCCCAAAGCGAAAAAAGTTTCCTCCTGTTCACCAACGATTACAGGATCAACCTCCGCAACTTCTTCCGCGACTGGTTCCACATCCTGATCGATCGGCGGAGCTTCAGGTCCTAAACCCAACCATCGCATAGAAAGTTGCGTGACAATTAGCATAATGCCAAAAAGCAACATGAAGCGTACGAAAGAGTTTTGTTTTTCCACCGACGTCGTCCTTCAATGGTGAACTGAGTTAAAACCTTATTCTGACACAGCCATTGGGGTCTACAATGAGTCTATCATTTAACTAAAAAAACCCTTGTATCTACACTTTGTAAATACAAGGGCTTTTGTATTTTTAGGTAGCAACGGCTTAATACAAATCGTAATCGCCGCCGTGGCTATCTTTATGATCCTTTGGCTTTTCTGCAACCAGTGCATCACTAGTCAGTAACAGTGTTGAAACACTAGCAGCATTGGCCAAAGCAGTACGAGTAACCTTCGTGGGATCTATCACACCAGCAGCCACCAGATCCTCGTAGGTATCGGTCAAAGCATTGTATCCATAGTTCCCTTTTTCATTGAGAACTTTTTCACAAACGATACCACCGTCCTGTCCCGCATTCGATGCAATCGTGTTCAACGGTGCACGAACTGCTCGCAGTACGATCTCATAACCAATCTTTTCATCATTCGACAAATCAGCAGGTATTTTAACCTTCGAAGAAGCTCGCAAAACTGCAACACCACCTCCGGGAAGAATACCTTCCGAAGCAGCAGCACGAGTAGCATGCAGAGCGTCTTCAACACGAGCTTTACGTTCTTTCATTTCACTTTCGGTTGCCGCACCAACGTTAACTTTGGCGACGCCTCCGGAAAGTTTTGCCAAACGCTCTTCAAGTTTCTCGCGATCGTAATCACTTGTTGAATTGTCAATCTCACGACGCAGCTGCTCGATTCGAGCTTTAATATCACTCTTTTTGCCAGCACCTTCGATAAGAGTTGTATTATCTTTATCAACAATAATGTTCTTGGCACGGCCGAGATCTGTCAATTTAAGTGAATCCAGCTTGATACCCAGCGTTTCAAAGATGGCTGTACCACCCGTCAGAATTGCAATGTCTTCCATCATCGCCTTACGTCGGTCACCGTATCCGGGAGCTTTCACGGCGACACAGGCGAAAGAACCACGCAGACGGTTGATTACCAGCGTCGACAAGGCTTCACCTTCAACGTCTTCAGCCACGATCAGGAGAGGCTTACCCTGCTGTGCAACTTGTTCAAGCAAAGGTACTAGATCCTTGATATTGCTAATTTTCTTTTCGAAAACAAGCACATAAGCATCTTCCAATTCGGCTTCCATTGTATTTGGATCAGTGACGAAATATGGAGACAAATAACCACGGTCAAACTGCATCCCTTCAACCCATTCAACTTCTGTTGAAAGGCTTTTACCCTCATCGACAGTAATCACACCATCTTTACCAACCTGCTCCATCGCGCCAGCAAGCAGTTCACCAATCTCATGATCGTTGTTCGAGGCGATGGCTGCGACATTCGCCATCTCTGCACGATCTTTAATCTTGATTGACATCTTCCGCAACTGCTCAGTGATATCACCAACTGCCCGCTCGATACCCTGCTTCATTTGAATTGGGTTTACACCTGCCACAACAGCTTTCAGACCTTCTGTAAAGATCGCTTCAGCCAGTATGGTAGCAGTGGTTGTACCGTCACCGGCAACATCACTTGTCTTGCTTGCCACTTCCCGAACCATCCGAGCGCCCATGTTTTCATAGACGTCTTCGAGGTCGATTTCCTTAGCAACGCTAACACCGTCCTTTGTGACAGTTGGCGAGCCGAAGCTCTTCTGCAAAATAACATTTCGCCCTTTAGGACCTAGTGTTACCTTAACGGCTCGAGCCAATTTAGAAACACCTCGACGAATTGCTTCGCGTGCTTCCTGATCAAAAGCAATGATCTTAGCCATGAGATTAACTCTCCCTTTATAATTTATTACCTAATCCGAATAACAGTCTGAGCTGCAGACGTTACACAGCATTTGTTTTTAATTATTCAATGACAGCCAGTACATCAGCTTCTCGCATCAACAACAACTCCTGGTCATCAACGTTGATTGCTTCACCAGCATAGCTGCTGAAAATAATGCGATCGCCGGACTTAAGCTGCAATGGAATCTTCGATCCATCACTGGTCATAATACCGTCGCCGACACTAACTACTGTACCGCGAGCAGGTGCATCTTTTGCCGAGTCAGGCAAAACAATACCTCCAGCTGTTACTTCTTCGGATTCATCACGCTTTACAACAATGCGGTCACCTAATGGTTGCAATTTTGCCATCTGTGTCCCATACCTCCGGAATCAACGCTTGTTTCTGACAAGCTCGAATCTGTTATTAACGATTCGTGAGTTCATCTAATTTTGCCTAATTTGGTAACTCATTACAAATTAACGCATAAGGCAACTCACATAAGCAGGATTTATATCAAGAGCAACTAGCGTGCCAAAAATTACTTGCCACACTGTCGAGCACTTAAGACATCCCATAAAGGATTAAAGATAAGTCAAAAAACGACGTTTATCTATGGGGGAGCTTTAGTTTTTTAGATATTTCGGCCGCCGGTCAGAAAAGAGCGACTGCCATTTTGACAAATTAGTATTTCCACTGACAATCAAACTGCCAAATTCGTATTACAAAGATCTTATACAAAAAAACAATGTACCAATAATCCCGATATACATTCATCCGATTGATTTCTCATTCCGAAGCTACACAATGTATACTTCAGTTGTGTTTTTTAGACAAATTCACCTCAAATTCAAACTAATCAACCGCCGACTTAACTTTCTGCAAAGGTTTCACTATGCCGATCCCGGTCTCTTGCCAATGTGGCTATCAGGTTGATGCACCCGATCACTATGCTGGTCAGCAGGTAACTTGCCCTCAATGCCAACAACCTCTGGCAGTCCCGGCAGCATCTGCCACTGCTGGCACAGATCTCGGCGGAGCTCTGGAAGGGTTAGGGATCGAAGCCGGTTCAGGTGGTTTTCCCTGCCCTCACTGTCTCGATGCTGAAATCCCCCCCGGTGGAATCATCTGTATCGCCTGTGGTTATAATGCCGAGACCGGGATGCTCATGGGCGAAGCTAAAGCCATACAAAAAAAAGCTTTCGGAGCGGCTACCTATACCCACCGTTCCTATGGTAATGAGCAACTGGATATAGCCGCCGAACAGATGGAAAAAGAGTTGCAAGAAATTAATTCAGAAGGTGGCCTACCATACTGGTTCTGGCTGTTTGTCTTCTTCAATGTAATTTCATTTGGCCTCGGACTGGCGATGTGCTCACTAACCTATTTTTCCCTCAGCGGAGAAACACTGAAGATTGCATCACTTCGGGGACAAGGAGTAACGCAACTCGAACGAGACGCACAATTCGATCCCGGAAAGAAAGACCTGCTCTATCTACTAGTCAATGAAGCTGAAATTTCTAACACTCCTTCACCACCTCAAAAAGATGATAGCGGTACCGGTACGACAATGACTCGCAAGGCCAAACCGGGAACCTTTGTATTCAAACTTGATGAACAAAATGGTTTTTTTCGGTATGATCCAGTGGCCGATCAAGCTAATTCGGGCCCTGCCGGCTGGGTGCCAAGTTCAGGTGTAGTCCGTGTCAGTCGGGCTCAAGTTGAACTAATCATCCTAGGAAACAAACCCGATGTCCCGCAAGAACTCCGACCGATTACCGAAGAGGGCTGGTATGCCTTGTTTAAAGGGCTGGGATCGTACTGCACAATCGAATTTTATATTGGTTTGCTTTATTACACTATCTGTCATATTTCAATTGCCAGCTGGGCTGTCAAAGACGAAACGACTCAGGCAATTCTGGCATGTGCTATTCCAGGCTACAACATGATCTGGGCATTCATGAGACGCAAGTACGTGGGAGGTCTGGGAGTCATGGCCATGCTGGCCCTGACGATGATCTTTGGCGCGCTGATTATAGAGTCCTTCGTACCAGATCTACTTCCCACAGTAGCCGGTTCGCCAAGCAAGTAAGAGAGAAAAAGAGACCGCCAACCCAGCCATGCGAACAGATCACCGAGTGTTATCAGGCAGGCTAAAATATTTAACTCACCGATCTCTGTTGCTGTTAAATTTCGAACTAACAATCAAAGATACCGTCTCCAAAGCTATTATTTTCAGTCTGAGTGTTTATTCTCTCTGGCTTTAACGGTTGCTTCACGTGATCTAAATGAGGACCGTGAGGCTGAACATTTCCGGAAGAAAAACCTTCACCATAACGACTGGAATAACCCGGCTTTTTGGATCTCGCCAACTCAGCTTTGTACTCTTTCAAAACACCACTTTGGATCATCTCACGAGATACTGAATTTATCGGGTGAGCAATATCGGCATAAAGCTTAGACCGTCCATCCGTACTCTCTTGTAACGAAGGATGCTTCAGTTTGTTACCGCACTGATTGCAATATGAAGCCCTGGTATGGTTTTTACAGCGGCAGCGCGGGCAGTGGGAAGTCCGCTTACGACTGGGCATCGCCACAAACGGACCATTATTACCTTCAATAATTTTTAAGTCGCGAACAACAAAGCTATTGTCAAACGTGATACTGCAAAATGCCTGCAACCGATCATCACTATCTTCAACCAGTTTGACACGAACTTCAGTAATCTCCATGGCTTGCACTCCCTAAGCCCGACAACAAGGATATAAATACACGCCAAAAAGCAACAACTCTGCCAGCAACACACACGAATGCATGAATATCGAACGAACTGATTTTGAACTTTAGGCTGCCCAGCCAAATGGCTGGTCAAGTGTATATGTATCTAAAACTGTTCCCGTCATCATTTGACGAAGGCGGGAAGCAATATTTCTAGCTTGGGTTCGGTGACGACAAATCACAAAAAATGTGCTGCCGCTACCGGTCATTTGACAGCCTGCTACGTCCAGCTTCTGCAACTGAACGAAAAGCTGACTCAATGCAGGCAATTCCGCCAACGCCGGTTCAAATAAACGATTGTGTAATCTGGCTCCAATCATTGACAGGTCACCTGCCTGAAAAGCAGCCAGCATCGGCTCGATTGAATCTGCCGATTGAGAGGCGAATTCAGCCAGCCGGCTGAAAACAGCTGGAGTCGAAAGACCCTGATCGGGCTTCACTAACACCACAGGTAAACTCTGCCCACTCGACAGCGGCGTGACTATTTCACCACGTCCGCGACAACGAGCCGGCCGTCGATAAAGGAAAAAAGGCACATCGCTACCTGCCCGGGCAGCAATCTCCAATAGCTGGTCAAATGTCAGTAGTTCACCCACCAATTGATTGGCCGCGACTAAAGCCGCCGCCGCATCACTAGAAGCCCCTCCCAATCCTGCAGCAAGCGGGATCCGCTTTATAAGATCAACGCATATCCCAGGTCGCTGATGATGCAATTCCCAGACAACCTCTTGAAACATGCTAAGAATACGATGAACCAGATTATCCTGCGGCTCTGGAAGTTCTGGCTGCGATTTCAATCCCTGGGCCCAGCGAGAAGAAAGACTAATCTCTGAGATTCCACCCACAGATATTTTAATAGTATCAAATAAAGCAACAGGTGCCATCAACATGTCGAGTTCATGGAATCCGTCGCTACGTTTACCTGTTACCTCGAGAAAGAGGTTAATCTTGGCCGGAGCCAAAACCTCTAGTTTCGGGACTGTCCGCGATTCGCCTGAGAACGAAAAAAAGTCATCCTGCCTGATAAACATGATGCGTCAACTCTACGTAATGACGTAATAAAACAACACTTTCGATCTTAATCCATGACTAGCTGAAAACGATTGAGCACAATCTAGGTCGATCAACCGCAACAACTGAACTACTGAAAATTGTATCGCTCAACGCAATCGCGTCAAAAAAATTATCCCTTTCAGATCAAATCCTGCCGATGAACCAATAGGATAGACGTCTGAAACCCCTAGAAAAAGGGGTATTAACAGATCTAATGTTAGTGGAAATAAATTCCATCAAAACTCTCAAAAAGAAGGCGAACGTGCCAGAAAAAAAACATCCGGTTAAAATCCAAACACCGCTGGATTTTATTATCAATGCTCTCAAAGGAGTATTAATGGGAATCGCTGACATTGTTCCCGGTGTCTCCGGCGGAACCATTGCGCTGGTGATGGGTATTTATGACCAGCTCATTATCACCATTACGAGAGTCGATACCCATCTCCTAAAATTGGTTGGCAAGCGACAAATCGCAAATGCTGCCACCCACCTTAACCTTCCCTTTATCATTTCACTTGTGCCGGGAATTCTCACCGGCATTCTTCTTATGTCTGCCATCGCCTCCTCTTTATTGGAGGGTGATACAAGCAGTCAATTTACCTTTGCTGCATTCTTCGGAATGATCGTAGCATCGGCTTATCTGGTAATCGAAATGATCGAAGCCAAAACCAGAAGGTCTAAAGTAATTGTGCTGCTATGTATAGCTCTCGGACTTTTAGGGGCTCTGGCTATCAATCAGATTCAGGCTGGAAATAATTCCGCGGCCACCACGACGCCGTCGCGCATCTACATTTTTCTCTGCGCCACAATTGCTATCTGTGCCATGATCCTGCCCGGCATTAGCGGTTCGATGATCCTAATGATTCTGGGGGTCTACCATCATCTGGTTAAGCTTCCCAAAAAGATCTTAGACGCAGGAGAACAAAGTTCTGCGATGATTGAACTTGGAATTTTTATCTGCGGAGCATTGTTTGGACTAATGCTCTTTAGCCGCATTCTAAAATGGCTGCTAACACACTATCGACATCCACTACTAGCAACACTGACAGGCGTAATGCTCGGTGCTCTTCCCGTGCTCTTCAATGCAGCATTTCAACGAAAGACCTTACAAGAAACAGACGGCGTTGTTCAGTTCGGATTAGTTGGGTCGGTCATTTTAGCAGCTCTGATCATGTTCATGATCACTCGCAAAGCCACCACACTTACCGGCGGGAAGAATACGAACCAATAAAAAAGACCGTTTCTAATCCGAAACGGTCTTTTGTGTCTGTAATGAGGCTAAAATCCTAGCCTAGGCGCGATTTTTGGGCACGTCGTTCTGCTCGTAGTCGTGCTCGTCGCTTAATATCACTTGGCTTTTCGTAAAACTTACGGCGACGCATCTCTTTCTTGAGACCACTTCGCATCACCAACTTACCAAAACGACGTACAGCTTCCTGAATCGTCTCTTTGTCACGAACGATTACTTTGACCACGGTTTTCGTGCCTACCTTTCAGCATCAATAATTTGTATCAGGTACAGTGAGCAGGAATTAATCCTGCGTAAACTAAAATTCTACACCGAGGATCGTCATCTTTACCACCCCCAATTTAACTCATTTTAGAAGAGTTATTTTTTGACTGCCAGGCTGGCACAAACCAAATATTTATCGCTGCGGGCAAAGACATGCTTATTGGCATAGGCAGGATGGCTCCAACATACGCCATTTCGTCGACGCAGTTGATCTGCGGTGGGATCAATCAACTTGGCCCGACTAATTTCCGTCAGTCCCTGCGGCGAAAGCTGGCTAATAATAAGCTCACCCCGTTCGTTGAACATCCACACATTTTTCCCGTTTTTGACGAAGTGAATGGTACTCCAGCGGGCTCGGGGAGTGGCTGTTTGATCCTCCCAAACTCGCGATCCATCCTTGAGATCCAAACAACGCAGTTCTCCATAACTGTCGACACCATAAACATGACTGCCAAGGATAATTGGCGTACTAATAATCGAATGAATCCCTTCGGTATGAATTTCGTCTTCACCCGTCTTCTGCCAACGTTTTCTGATCGCCAGTTTGTCCGGATCCAGATCAATCAGCATACAGCCATCATAAAAACTGGTTAGGAAGAGCTGATTACCTGACTTAACAGGTGTCGCAACACCAATTGGCATACGACTCGGCGGCCACAAGTGCTGCCAGTAAACTTCCCCGGAAAGGGGTGCCAGACCAGCCACAGAATCACCGGTCCAAACAACCACAACCTGCTTACCCGCCTGTTCAATCAACAGTGGCGATGCATAACATGCTCGTTCTCTAAGTGCAGTCCAGCGTTCTTTACCAGTTTCAATATCAAATCCGGCAATAGTGGCTGTTTTTCCTCCGAGTTGGACAACTACAATGCCTTCGACGACAAGTGGAGAACCGGCAATACCCCAAATCGGCATTTGGATGTCATATTCAGTATTTAGGTCATGCTGCCAGAGAACTTTACCTGTCTTGGCATCAAAACAATGAAAATGTCCCATCGCTCCTAATGCATATGCCTTACCGTCGATAACCGTCACTGCGGCACGCGGGCCAGCCGTATATCCGATCTTATATTCGCATTCATAGGTATATTCCCAAACAGTCTCTCCCGTTTCTTCGCTGAAACACAAAACCCTTTCAATTTGAACAGGTTCAGAAATACGATCCGTTAAAAACACCAACCCGTCAGCAACCGTTGGGGCACTATAGCCGGACCCAACCGGCACCCTCCATTTCAACGGAATTTCATCCGAATCAAAATTGGAAATAATCCCCGTTTCGTGCCAGACACCATCACGAGTTGGTCCCCGCCATTGCGGCCAGTCTTCCGAAGCAGCAGGGCTAACAGACAAAGCCCCGAGTAAAACTAGTGCAAAAGAAAAACGAATAGTTTGCATGACAGTCACCTGAAGGAACATAAATGGAGTCAATGACACGATTAAATACGTTACCCGAACCCGAGCAGCACGGATATTGTAACAGATTAAGCCCCAACCTTAACTCTGGGACGACATCGGAACGATTGTTTTTTAACGGCAGGTTGAAATAAATTACTCTCGGTTCATCTTGGAGCAAATAGACAATTCCGCTAGATTATTCTTCAGTTTCAAGTAAACCGTTTGAATTGATTTACCCCTTAAGCGGAAAGGATTCCGAAGAGGATGACAGGCAAACAAATTACGCTGGGGCAACTTGTTGATTTGCTATCGGCCGAATTGCACGGAGATCCCGATTTTGTAGTCACAGATGCCGGAACTATTCGTGAATGCAAGTCAGACTGGATCACTTTTGCCAGTGACGAAAAGCACTTTCGGAAATTCGAAGATTCCGAAGCACAAGTGGCCATTGTCAGCTGCGCAATGCCCGAATCAGCGAAGATGACCATTCGAGTTGAAGACCCGGTTGCTTCATTCGCGCAAACAGTTCGGCTTTTTAGAAAGATGATGAAACCTCGGACCAAAGGTATTCATCCGTCTGCCATTGTTAGCGCAACTGCCCAACTCGGTAGTGAAATCACCATCGCTGCCGGAGTAATAATCGGAGATCATGTATCGATCGGTGACGGAAGCTGTGTTCTTGAAAACACTGTCTTAATGGACGGTTCGGAAATTGGCCGGCAGGTTATCATCTTTCCTAACGTGACGATTTATGACAATACACGGATTGGCAATCGTTGCATCCTTCACGCAGGTTGCAAACTCGGATCCTATGGATTCGGCTATAGCTCCGTCGACGGCAGACATTTATTGTCAGATCAACTTGGCTACGTAGAAATAGAAGATGAAGTGGAAATTGGTGCCAACAGCTGTATCGACCGGGGCACATTTGGAAGTACTCTCATTGGCGAGGGAACCAAAATAGACAATCTGGTCCAGATCGGCCACAACTGTCAAATCGGAAAGCACAATCTTATCTGCGCCCAGGTCGGCATTGCCGGCAGTGCAGCTACAGGCGACTATGTTGTGATCGGTGGTCAGGCCGGAATCGCTGATCATGTAGAGATTAGTGCAAAAACGATGATCGGAGCTCAAAGCGGTGCTATCAGCGATTTGCAACAAGCTAATTACTTTGGCACTCCAGCTCGTCAAATTACTAAAGCCATGAAAGAATTTGCTGCACTACGTAAACTCCCGAAGATGATTAAGCAATTACGACAAATTGAGAAGCAATTAGAAGCCATCTCGGAAACAGCTGAATCTTCACAACAGGATGCAGCTTAACCGTGAAAGAGGTTCCTGCACTAACTTCGGATAGCCGGCTCGAAGCTGAAGCGGTTGGATTAATGGCTGGTTGGGGAGAATATCCAGTCCTTGTGGCGCGTAGCCTTAAAAAGCAAGGGTACCGAGTCATTGGCGTTGGCATCAGAGGTCATGCCGATCCGCAACTGGCAAAAGAATGTGACGAATTTACGATGGGGCCGATTGGAAAAGTCGGCATGGCTATCCATTTTTTCAAGCAACATAATGCCCATCACATCACCTTTGCAGGCAAAATTCACAAAGTCAAAATCTTCAAACGATTCGCATGGCTCGACTACATTCCCGACAAGGCATCACTGAGAATGTTTTATGACTTTATGATTGCCAAAAAGAGTGATCGTAAAGACGACACTTTTCTGCTAGCATTCGTAAATTTATTTGAACGGCATGGAGTCTCTGTACTACCGGCCACACATTTCGCACCGGAGTTACTCGTGAAGCAAGGCAACCTAACCGGCTCTAAACTATCGAAGTCTCAGCAACTCGACATTCAGTTTGGCTGGGATCTGGCCAAACAAATGGGAGGTCTGGATGTAGGTCAGACTGTTGTCGTCAAAAATCAGGCTGTACTGGCTGTGGAGGCCGTAGAGGGGACAGATCTTTGCATTCAACGTGCCGGCGAATTATGTGCGCAGGGTGGTTTCACTGTGGTAAAAGTTGCGAAGCCGCAACAAGATAGCCGTTTCGATGTCCCGGCGGTGGGCGTGGGTACTCTGGAATCGATCAAGAAAGCCGGTGGCCATTGCCTTGCTATTGAAGCCGGGCATACCATCATGATCAACGAACCTGAAGTTATTGAATATGCCCGCAAGCAGCGAATAACCGTTGTCGCATTGAACGATGGGGTGGTTTCGGCGGAACACGACCAGCTTGACGCTGCCTGATTTGTGACTGTTCTTTTCGAATAATATTGCCGACTTTTAGTCCAGTGAGTCCAGAGTAATAATTCGCGATATATCCGAACAGTCAGCACGATTATCATTTTCGCCCACTGCAGTACGGTCAATCCAAATACCCTGCCAGCCCGCTTTCAATGCCGGTTGAATATCGTTATCTAACCGGTCACCAATCAACGCAATCCGATTCGCAGCAATCCGAAGTCGCTGAGTAATTCCGGCGCAAAAACCAATCGCCGGTTTATTCCATCCCAGTTGAGCCGAATGAAACACATGCTGTACCTGATTCAGCACCGGATTCGAGTCTACAATTTTTTCCAATCGGCTATCGAAATTAGAAGCAATACCAAGCTCAAATCCGCGACTCAACAAGCGTTCGAAACAGCCAGCCACATCGTCGTAAACTCCCCAGGATTCACTAGCAGCAAAATGATTCCATAACTCCTGAAACAAATCATCTCCCGCCGCTTTATATTCCGGGAAGGTACCTTCAACAACCTGCCTCCAGGCGATAACCGTAGAGGCTTCGGTAACCGGACTACGAGCATTCTCAGCATTAAAGACAGACGAAAAAACATCTTTAAATCGTTTTAAGACCTGTTGCTGATCAAGATCATCTATATAACGACTTGCGATGTCAAAATAGGCCTGCGGAATCGAGGGTTGAGGAAAGATAATGGTTCCAACCGCATCAAATAATACAATCTTGATATTATCTGCAATCATCTTTCATCCATGCTAACTTAGCGTCACGCAAGCAATCCATTCCGCCAGTTTCTAGAACCACAGCCTGGCAATATCGTTGAAAACAATAAACACCATAAACCCCAGTAAGAGGAACATAAACATTACTGACAACGTTCCTTGAATACGCTCACTTACAGGCTTTCGTGTAATCAGTTCAATTGTCAGAAACACAAAATGTCCACCATCCAAGACAGGAATTGGCAAGAAGTTTAAAATCGCCAGATTTGCACTAAGCATTGTCAGAAACAACAATAAACGAGTCACACTCTGAGATGCTTCATCTTGGGCAACCTTCATAATCATAACCGGTCCGCCCAGATCCTTTACCGAAGCCGTCCCGTCTGCGATCCAACCAAGTGTCTGACCAACGCGTTGCAGATCCTGCTTTGTACGAATCCATCCCTGCGATATGGCTTCTCCTAATCCTTCAACCTGATGAACTCGCTGCAGCGGACTAAACATGACTCCGCGTGAAGGTTGATAGCGGTCATCCAAAGCTGACCAGCGTGGAATAATTTCAACCAATTCGTTTAATCCTTCACGTTCAAAAACCAGTTTTGTTTCAAACGCTGGATTAGCCAGCTGCGAACTGCCATGAACGTGAAACCAGGTCCAGTATTGCGACATGCTTCTCACAGCGAACAATTCATTATCAACATTTTCACTAGAATCTGCCCGCTTGATATACTGAGTTGCAACTAATTCGTCACCAACTAATATCTCTTCAACCGATGAGGCTGTTACAAGATGGTTGGTACTATAAGCCAGTCCCAGCGATGTTAGACAACCCACAGCATTTGGAACACGAGCCAAATGAGTAATACCGCTTTGAAAATCTGGAACCGTAATTTCCACCAGTGCTGATTCCTCTTCCGAACCACGTCGTACGCTAAAGATCACTTCCTGTCCGTCATAAGCCGTTAAATACTGAGGCAGTTGAACTGCACCAACACTACTAAGATCGACTCCGTTAACCTTTTCAATCACGTCACCTAGCTGAAAACCCAGCCCAACTGCTTTGCTTCCCATCTGAAACGCAGTAATTGGCCCGATTCCTAAGACAAATCCGGGACCTTGCATCTTTAACGGTGGTATTGTCAGAGCGGTCTCAGACCCTGCTCGTAACACTTTGACTTGTACCGGCTCGCCAGGATTTTTTGCGAACGCCTCCTGAACTTCCCATCCCAGCCGTTGCCGTTTCTCTTTTGGCCCATAACCATCAAATGAAATGGCTGTACCTTCCACTTCGACAACCTCATCACCGGGCATTAATACTGGTTTAACTTCCTCACCTTTCTGATCGTGAAAGGCTGTCGTGAGGGCGACCGTGCTATTAGTTGCGTTCATAATTCCCACAGCCCGGTGTTTGCCATCTGCACTCACCGGCACGGGGACAACGTCACTGCTACGCGGTCGGCGTTGGCGATCAACCACTCGAAATGTAACGGCGTCTGAACCTTCCATGCCGGCCCCTATCACCGCATACTTCAGGTCCCAGGTATATCGATAGAAGAAGCTATCTTGATCAGCATCACTAAAACCAATCAGATCATAACCGGATTCCCACCCGGCTTCCCAAGCTGCTGAACCATAGGTTACCCCTCCAACAGAGGCCGGCTGAATCGGGGTACCGATTTTATAAGCTACTGCTGCCATCAAAATTCCGAAAATCAGATTCATAATCACGCCAGCAGAAATAATCGCCATGCGTTGCGGCACATTTTTAGCCGGATAACTTCGAGGATTCAGAACCTCCTCGCCATCTTCATTAAGTGTACGAATCCGGGCTGCTTCCTCTTCAGCCTGATTGAGATTATCATCCTGTCCGAGCATTTTGACATAACCACCAAGTGGAATAGTTCCAACACCATACTCAGTTTCACCCCACTGAAACTTAAAGATCGCCCCAGGCAATCTAAGCGGTCCTATTTTGATGGGGACATCAAAACCGACATAAAATTTGTCACACTGCACACCGCAGGCTTTAGCAACGAGAAAATGGCCAAGTTCATGAACAAAAATGACAAAGCCAAGCCCAAGCAAAACTTTACCAATGTTCCAGGCACCTAACAAAAACCCGTCAAAGGACGCAGCAATTAAGGTTTCCAACGTAATATCTCCTCTCGGGCCCAACGGTCAATTTGAATGACTCGTTCTAAATCCGGGTTGGGGTCGTACTCATGATGGTTTAACACGTCTCGGCAAGCCGTGACGATTTGAGTGAATTTTAACCGGCCATGGAGAAAACCGGCAACCGCTGATTCGTTAGCAGCATTTAATACTGCCCCACAAGTTCCTCCACGTTCTGCCACTTCTCGTCCCAGCAACAAGGCCGGAAACCGCTCATAATCCGGTGGAACAAAATCACATTGAAATGCCTCCGACAAATCCAACTTGGCAGCCGGGCCTGCCCAACGATGCGGGTAAGACAGAGCATACTGGATCGGTAACTTCATATCCGGCGGGCTCATCTGAGCAAGCAGGCTACCATCACAAAACTCAACCATGGAATGTACAATTGATTGCGGATGGATAACAACATCTATTTTGTCAATCGACAATCCGAATAGCCATCGAGCTTCAATTATTTCCAAAGCCTTGTTCATCATTGTCGCCGAATCGACTGTAATTTTCGGACCCATCTCCCAGGTAGGATGAGACAGGGCTTCCTCGACCGTCACATCTTCAAGTTGCCCAAGCGTGTGATTTCTAAAAGGACCTCCGCTGGCTGTCAGTATCACTCGAGCAACCTCTGAAGGTCGACCGCCCCGCATTGCCTGAAATATTGCACTATGTTCACTATCCACCGGCAAAATCGATATACCCCGGTCACTGGCCAGCTGCATCACCAACGGCCCGGCCATCACCAATGTTTCTTTATTGGCCAGAGCAATTGTCTTACCCGCTTCAATTGCTGCCCAGGTTCCCTGCAATCCAGCACTACCGACGATCGCCGAAACAACGACGTCAACATCGTCACGCGTTGCAAGTTCAATAATTCCATCCTGTCCGGCCAATACGGAGGTTTGAACATTAACCGGCAAGGGGAAATTACTCAGCTGTGAATCGTCCGAAACAACCACTACTGCCGGTTCGAATTCAACTGCCTGCTGAGCCAGTAATTCAAGGTTGGAGTGGCCGGTAATACCAACAACACGAAATCGCTCGGAAGACGCCCGGACAACATCTAAAGTGCTACAACCGATACTGCCGGTCGAGCCAAGAATTGCAATATTTTTTAAGTCTGAAGTCATTCTGTACCGAGCATAACAACGGTCGGGGAAGTACCTATTTTAGGAAGGGTTGGATAGTGCCGCAATACAACGGGAATGAATGCGGGCAATGCTAGAGAAATTATTCACTGGCAAATTCCGCAAACTCTGGTAACGATGTTTGAGCACCGCGACGAGTCACACTCAGACTGGCAGCTCGAACTGCTAAAGCTACTGCCTCAGGAAATTCAACTGCTGCGGCTAACTGAGCTGCCAGCACTCCATTAAAACAATCTCCGGCGGCCGTCGTATCCCGTGCCTTGACCGGTGGAGCTTTCACTTCGAAGTATTCATCTTGATAAACAACAACCACACCTAGTGATCCCATCGTGACAACAACTGTACCTATTCCAAATTGGCTTATGATTACTCGGGCCGCCTGCACTGCCGAACCGACATCACTTACCTGAATTCCGGATAACTTCCCGGCCTCATGTTCATTGGGGGTTAAAATATCTACATCATCCAAGACAGCATGGGCTGCAAGTCCCGGCACCACCGGAGCAGGATTAAGAATGATCGTAGCTCCACTTGCCTTACTGCGGCGAACAGCCACATGAATCGTATCTAACGGGACTTCTAAGGATGCCAGCAGAACCGTAACCTTCATAAAATGCTGATCATCGATTAAATCCACATCTGAAACTGACAATTCAGCATTAGCACCAGGTGCTACACAAATCATATTTTCAGCATGCTGATCCACAAGAATAGCAGCCACACCGGTGGCAAATCCACTCTTTTCGACAATGAAGGCCGCATTTAAACGTGGTTCAGCCTGATAGTCTTGTACCACAGAGCGACCAAAATCGTCGTCACCAACAGCAGACAGAAATGCCACATTCAGATTTCCGCCGCGTGCTGCCGCCACAGCCTGATTCGCTCCTTTACCTCCGTTAATACGCGAGAATTTTCCACCCAGAACCGTCTCTCCCGGAGAAGGTAACCTACCCGTCTCAAGTACCAAATCAAGATTGATCGAACCGATAACCATCAAGCAACTCATAATGACTTCCTATTTTTGCTTTCGCACACCACCATCAGACTACCATGCTCGGCAACTACGACGATGGTAGTTTTTTTAATCCTACAAATTGAACTTACTTTCAATAAGGTGTAACCTTTACTACGTGACACACAAATTAATAAGCACTAATTCTAATTCGGATCCTCGAAGGAGTTTATAGAATGACTAAACGTCAACAACGACGTGACTTTATAAAGCTTACGGCCGCAGCAAGTACTGGATTCTTTGCTGCCAGCGGACTAGAGCTCAAAGCAAGCACGTCTGCCAATGAAGTTATTCGATGGGCAAGTGTCGGTGTCGGTGGTAAAGGTACCAGCGATTCAAACGATGCGGCTCGTCATGGTGAAATCACCGCAATCTGTGATATCGATGATGGAAACCTGAATAAGGCCGCTGATAAATGGCCAAAAGCGAAGAAGTTTCACGACTATCGCAAAATGTTCGAAGAAGCTGGGGACAGTTTTGATGCTGTGACCGTCAGCACACCCGATCACAATCATGCCCCAGCAGCTGCTCTGGCTCTCAAAGCCAAAAAGCACACATTCACCCAAAAACCTCTGACGCACACCATTCAGGAAGCCCGTCACCTTGGCGAACTTGCAAAAGAAGCTGGTGTTCAGACTCAGATGGGTAATCAGGGTACTGCTTCCAGCAACCTCCGTCGTAGTGCCGCACTACTTCGTAATGGTTTGGTTGGTACCGTTAAGGAAGTACATGTTTGGACAAACCGTCCGGTTTGGCCTCAAGGTGGTGGACGCCCTACAGATACGCCTGAAATCCCGGCTCACATTCACTGGCCTGAATTCCTCGGTCCTGCAAAGCATCGACCTTACCACCCTTCCTACACACCTTTTAAGTGGCGCGGTTGGTGGGACTTCGGCACTGGTGCATTGGGTGACATGGCTTGTCATACACTGAATATGCCATTTATGGGATTAGATCTGTTTGATCCTACCAGTGTTGTTGCGGAAACCAGTGGTCATAACAAAGAGACTTACCCCGCAAAATGTAAAATCACCTTTGAATTCCCTGAATATAAAGGGCGTCCTGCTCTGACCATGTACTGGTACGATGGTGGTGAGAAACCAGATCGTGCTCTGTTCCCAAAACGTAGCCAGATCAAAGATAAGAATGGCAAAGAAATCGTTGCTGATACGAAGGCTTACTCGCGTCTGCTCAATACTGGTTCGCTGGTTGTTGGTGATAAAGGTGCATTCTTCTCACCCGGTGACTACGGTCAGGATGCACGCCACACCGGGCTTCTTCATGACGACAACTACACACTGGTTGGTGATATCGAGCAGGAAGTTGAATTTCCGGAATCACCCGGTCATTTCACGGAATTGGCAAACGCTATTAAGGGCGGCCCAGCTCCGATTTCAAACTTCCCGAACTACGCCGGACCTCTTTCCGAAACGATCCTCCTTGGTAATCTGGCTGTCTTTGCTGATGGTAAGAAAATCGAATGGGATGCGAAAAACATGGTGCCAACCAATGCACCGGAAGTCGCGCACATTGTTCGTAAAGAATACCACAACGGATACGGAATCTAAGATTCCTTATCGCAGTGTGAATTGATTTCGGTTAATAACAGGGCCGTGAATACCGCTTGGTATCCACGGCCTTTTTTTTATGCCATAATTAATGCTGCCAACGCACATTTAAATTGCATTTACTACTCAAAATTCATAACTTTCTCGACAGGTTAAGCATGGCAAAAGTACTTATGCCGTTAGGAGACGCCACCGAGGCTCTCGATACGTTTTACCCATTTTTCCGTCTCAAAGAAGCTGGCTATGAAGTTGTTGTAGCTGGGCCTGAAGCCCGTCTATATCACACCGTACTACACGAAATTCCACCAGATTCCAGCATCCCCTGGGACATTACACAGGAACGTCCCGCCTACTTCATCAAAGCTGATATTGCATTTAAAGACATCAACCCGGACGAGTATGCCGGTGTATTCATTTCAGGCGGACGCGCCCCGGAATACATCCGGTATGATGAGGATCTAAATCGAGTCGTAAAAGCAATTCACGACGCCGGGAAACCTGTGGCAAGTGTCTGTCACGGTATTGAAATTCTTACCTCCGCCGGCATTATTAACGGGCGCAATGTCACCACGGTAGCCAAATGTGCGATGGATGCCGAACAAGGCGGCGGAAACTATGTGGATCAGCAAACCGTCGTCGACGGCAATATCGTCTCTGCTCGAACATGGCATGACAATGCTCCGCTGATGAGAACATTTTTGGAGATGCTGGAATCCGTAGACAGCGGCATTTAACACGTGTCTTTATGACAAAGGACCACACCCAACGATGACTATGCGATTTGTAATGATCGGCGGTTTTCTGGGAGCCGGTAAGACGACAACCATCGGAAGACTTGCTGCTCTCTATCAAGCTCAGGGACTCAAAGTCGGAATCGTCACCAACGATCAGGCCACTGATCTTGTCGACACACATACCCTGCGCAATCAAGGCTTTGACGTAGGTGAAGTCGCCGGAGCATGTTTCTGCTGCCATTTTAACGAGCTTACGGCCACAACCTCCAAGCTCAGCAAAGAACATTATCCTGACGTGATTATTGCTGAGCCTGTCGGAAGTTGTACTGATTTAGTGGCTACGGTCATCCAGCCCCTTAAACACCTGCATCAAAATGAATTCGAAGTAGCGCCCTATGGCGTCATTCTCAAACCAAGTCATGGTCGTAGGATTCTCCGAGGTGAAACCAATGCTGGCTTTTCCCCAAAGGCAGCCTATATTTTTGAAAAGCAGCTTGAAGAAGCCGATTTCCTTATTCTCAATCGAATTGATGAACTTAGTACAGACCAGATCGAGGAATTGGAATCATTGCTGGCCGAGAAACATCCGGATATTCCAGTCATTAAGATTTCAGCTAAAACCGGAGCGGGCATGCAGCAACTTATCGAGCAGTTTGATCTGCAGGGAGAATACGGTAACCGCATTCTTGAACTCGACTACGATATTTATGCTGCAGGCGAAGCAGAATTAGGCTGGCTTAACAGCAGCCTCAAAGTCACAGCCGATGTGGCCTTTGATTTAGATACTCTGCTATTGGATATTATTGAACGTATGCGGATTCAACTCGATGAAATTGATGGGGAAACAGCCCACCTGAAAACCATTGGAGTTGGAGATGCCGCTCACGCAGTGGCGAACCTTATCAGCAGTGATACCCCTGCACAGGTGTCTCTAGCGAGTAAGAGTCAGTTAAAAGAAGCTAATATCATCGTGAATGCTCGAGTAGCCATCGCACCGGAAGTTCTTACAGAACTGGTCCATACGTGCGTCTGTCAGGCGGTGGAAGCGATCGCAGGAGAGGTGAGGTTTGGCGAGACTCAGAGTTTCCGTCCGGGCAGGCCTGTTCCGACACATCGTTATCAATCCAGCTAACCTGCCAATCCGACTCCGGGGTTTTGACAATTAAGTCTCCCTAACTTCTTGATTTTTTTATTATTTCAGCCGATAACAACACAACGAGCAGCAGGTTTTTCCTGCAGCTATCTCTGGATGGGTGGCCGAGTGGTCGAAGGCGGTAGTCTTGAAAACTACTGTACGTTGACGCGTACCCTGGGTTCGAATCCCAGCCCATCCGCTTAACATTGCAGCGCCAATTGATTAATTTCAACTGGCGTTTTTTGTTGGCTCGATATCAAAATATGCAAGCAACAGCGGATGGCAATCTAGGGGCTCTGGAAAACCTGTTCTTGCCAAGATTCAAAAACTGTACGGCTGTAAGCAGAACGTCCGAAGACCGATAATGCTTACCGATTTTACTCAGGTTCCGTTTCAAATATCTTAGATATGCAACTTTACGAATCAATTCGAGCCCATGCGATCGACTTCTTTTTAGAACATGGTGTCGATCCAACCGTTGAGTTGCGGGAAATCATCCTGCTGTCCAATGGTCACTATATTGGACGGCGTTTTTACTGTGCTCACCTTCAAGCCGTCTGGAGGCCTGAAAGCGGTGAACTCCTGTTGATCATCGGTGAGGCCGAGCAGTCCAGAATCAGTCTTAGTGGTGATCAAACCACCGCTAGCGCTGCCTAAAGGACTAAATTCTGTAACATAAACGTATTACCTGTTGTTAAAATGCCTGAAGGCGACACTCTTCCGTGCCAGCTTCCTCTAGCAATTTGAAAACAACACAACGCTATGCAATACTCCTTTCGACTCGCAGAACTTCTGGGGCACGTACCGGACCCCAAAAAACGTCCTGGAACGGTTAAGTCTATTGTCGAATACACCGGACTCGACAGACATCAAGTTTCAGCACTGCTAAAAAACGAGGTGAAATATATTCCTCTAAAAGCATTATCACGACTTTGCGATTATCTGGTTGAGCATGGATACGCTACTGCCGATCAGTTACCTGGGGCACTCTTTGCAGTGGAATCCGAAAACTTCTGGGAATTACTCGCTCGTCGGCAACGTATCGAAATCTGTTGTGGAATTCGTCGATTTGAAGAGGATGCGGACGGCCCACAGGGTGCCTGGCTCGTCGCTTCTGACTCGTTGTTAATAGGAGAACTACTCAATGGGATCTCATCACTTGGTGGAACATCCAAAATGAATGATTCCGAGCCGATCCCGCATCCTGAGTTACTTCAACAATCGTTAGTCTGGAGTCCTTCGGAAAAGGATCAGGCTGAAGTCTTCAGACGAAGTGCCGAAGTCTATGATGCCTTCACTCAATTCAGTTCAGACCGCGGATTGATCGGATTAGGATCCGTAAAAAGTAATCCGGTAGTTGAACATATCGTAGCCACCACGTTTGGGTGCGAACCATATAAGGAACAGTCTGGTGTCGCGGCAGGTAAAGATCGCAGCTGCCCATTTATGTTGCGTTATCGCGATGATGACCTTAAACCTGAGTCATGTATGGCAGGAACGCAGCTATCTAAAATTGAATTACCGACGACTCCCGGAATTATGTACGAAAAAGAAGACGGAACGTGGGATGTTGCCCGCTGGAATGAAAACACGGAAGATGCGGCAATGGTGTTTTACATCCACCGGGAAGCACTCGGGCGACTGGAAATGGTCGTGGGCGGGTTCTCTGGACGAGCCACACGCATGCTCGCCCGTACTTTGGGGAGTCGAGGCGAAGACTTCTGGCCTCCGGTCTATTCTGGTCATGGCGTTCAGGTAGGAGCGTTTATACTTCAGTTTTCTTTTACTACTTCGAAACAAAAAAAACACGACGTTTTCCTCAACGAACCAGCAAGCAATGTAAAAATCATACCTTTACATCAGAATGTCATCGCACGCCGACTAGAAAAATAACTTAACTGGCGCGACTAATCTCTGCCCGACTAATACACTCCCTCATACGGACAGTAAGTAATTCAATCAAAGCATCATCACTCATCTCAATGACTTGCTCGGCAGGAATCGGAGGTCCGTAAACGCATCGAATTCGCTCAAATTGCGGAAGTTTTCCACCACGCGGCAGACAATCGTATGCGCCAACAAAACCACAGGGTACCAGTGGCACCTTTGAGCGACGAGCCAAAGTGATAAACCCACTCTTCAACGTCTGCAATTGACCTGTCTTAGTTCTTGTCCCTTCGGGAAACATCACCACAGCTTCGCCAGACTTAAGTTTCCGTAGAGTGGCCTTAATCCCTTCGATTCCCATACCGTCACGATTGAGAGGAATAGCATCAAGCATCGAGATAACAAATCCAAATAACGGGTTGCTAAAAAGCGTCTTACGAGCGAGATAAATGCAGTGTCGCGAAGGTGCCATACCTACTAGCGGAGGATCTAAATGGCTTTGATGATTCGCACAAATAATCGCGCCACCGGACTTGGGAAGATGATGACGACCAATGCAGTGATACCTAAACAACAATAGCCCGGCCAGGCGAAACAAATACCTGAACACGGTATAGAACACAAATCTCATTAGTGGTTTACGGGTTATTTTCGCATCTGCCATAAACGCCGGGGAAACTCCTGCGACTGAAAACTCCAAGTCAGCTTAATCAGACTTATTGAGTACTATAACATGTTCGCTGACCGGCATGTTACATGCGTATGCGAACCAAACGTTCCAGGTGTTCAACCACCTCGAAGAGACGCATACCGTCGGTAACTACATGCAAAGCATCATCTGCGGCTTTCAGGCCTCCCACTTCGCGTGCTTCGTCCTGTTGATCGCGCAGATTTTGCTGTTCCAATATCTCTTCAACTGTGACTTCTTTACCAGCCTGTCGCATCTGTTCGGTGCGACGACGTGCTCGTTCCTCAGCACTGGCAGATAAGAATATTTTGCACTGTGCGTCAGGGAAAGCCAGCGTTCCCTGATCTCGCCCTTCGGTTACGACGTCATCTTCTGATGCCAGTTTTCGCTGCAGCCTAACCATCGCCTCGCGAACCTGCAAGTTGTCGGCAGCATAGTGAATTAAAGCCGTAATTTCAGCCGAACGAATTGCTGAACTGACATCTTCCCCGGCAACAAGCACAGCCGCTCCGTCAAACTCGAGATCCAGTTGCCGGGCGATCTTCCCCAAAGCGTTTTCATCACTCCAATCAATTTTCTGCCGATTTCCCTGATAGACCACACAGCGATACATCGCACCGGTATCCAGAAAATCAAAATTAAGTTTTTCTGCGAGCATACGAGCTACCGTACTCTTGCCCGCACCAGCCGGTCCATCAATTGTCACAATCATGAATTGCCTTTTTCGCTTTTCATTGCTAAGCAAAATTAAAATCTGGCTTCCAGCTCAACCCATTCATTGGCCGTTAACTTTAATATCACGCGCCCCTGATCAAGATCACAATCAGCAATCCTGTCACCATTTAGTTTGAGCTGAGCTGCAGCAGTGACTGCACGACAACTCGTCAATCTCACTCGGACAGGTCGTCCGGCACTTTCCATCAGGCGCGCTTTGTAACCAACCATCTGACCGTCCTGAAAGAGCGTTTCCCAACGCGTAACAAGCACATTACGAGCATCTACATGCAGCAGGGAACTTGAGGTTTGACCAACCGGTGGAGATGCTATTTCGTTGACCACCACCGGTTCGGTCCCAAACTGACGGGCAGAATGAACAGGTTGAGGCAGGTCCAATCCGATTCCAAATTGGAAACGACGGTTGGTCTCACCACTAACCACCAGAATAGTATCAAGGAATCTGCGGCCTACACGACGGTGAAACGGTAATCCACCTGTCAACAGGGCTGTATTCTTCTCCGACTCGACCTCCACATATTGTGGCGCCTCCAGGCGACTTCCCGATGCTCGTTGGCGTACGTCATTGACCGTACGATATACACTTGCGGACTCATTATCCCAGGCATATCGCAGGCAATAGTAGCAATTCCAGGGATTATTCTTTGGCTGTTCTTCTATCTCCAACTCAACCTCGATATTAACTACACGTGAACCCCGTTGCAGCGACAGTATCTGTGTGTAACGTGCCAGTATTTCACCGGCGCGGCTCATAATACGACCGTTGACAGTAATTTCTCCGTAGACGGAAGTATTAGCCGTGATCTCTACCGAATCGGCTGCCATGACCGAGTAATTTGCCAGATCATCTGCTTCCGTCGGACGCCCGGACTTTTTACGAACCGGTCGACGGTAAGCCAATTGAAACGATCCTCGGTTATGACGCGGAGCATCATAAGAATTGATCGACTGTATCCCACCTGTCGTTTCATTGATCAGGACTTCAAAAAAATCATTTTTAAGAGAATTTTTATCTGCAATATAGGGTCCGGTTTTCTCGCGTTTCTTCCCCGCTGATAACCAGGTAAATCCGAGGGACGGAGTATCCACTACGATCTGTTTAACTTCTCCGCAACTCGCCGCAGCATAGATCGGTTTTTCAAGTGCGGGAATATGCGACAATTCGGCATTGTCTAGATTCAGTCGCCGAGTCGCTCCATAGGGGTTAAAGACCAAAGTCCCCTCAACTTCCGTCCCCTCTCTTGGAATAGCAGCTGCCAAAGAGATACCAATCTGTGCTTCCAGTTCACTTACACTTTGTTCAAGTGTCGTAAATTTTCCCTCGACATCATCGCCGGTTAACACCTGACTTAAACCTGCCAACTGTTCTCGTGCCAGATTAATACCTGCAAGCACGTCTGATCCCATCAAACTCAACATCAGGTTGGAGCCTTCCAGTAATTCTAGACGGTTATTTAAACGCCAGTATCTGGTGGATCGGGAAATTGGATTAGCAACGGATTTGATCATCGCCTGTTTTAAATAAGGCGACTGATACTGGTCCCCTTCAAAACGTTCGTTCATACCAGGGAGGTCTGTTTCGCGGAAGTATTCTTCCAGAGTTACAAAACGGCCGAGAGCATTTGTGTACTTTGCAGCCCGGCGAATGTCCTCATACCAGGGTAACACCTGTCCAGGCCAATGCGCTAGGCAAAGTGTGGCGACATGATCCATATCCATTGTTTCACCCAGCCGTTTAGATAATCCCAGAAATGTCTCATGGCGATTAGCATTTAAAGGTATGCGGGCAATCGAGTCGAGCTGAGTGTTTTCTACTCCTTCCCAACGTGTCTTGGCCTGAGAGCTTTCTGGGTAACTTCCTTCTCCTAACAGAAAGTGTAACGCTGCGTCATAACCACACTGCTGCAGCCATTGAGGATGGTTGGCAGTAAGGCCAAAATCCTTTCGACCATATAGTTTTGGTTTGTCTCCAAAGGCCTGCTCAAATGCCTGCTGTCCGGCCAGCAATGATGCACGTACCGCTTCAGCAGGCAAAATTGTGTTAGGAATATTCTCTGCTTCGCAACACACCACACTTAATGTCTGAGCTGCCAGACGCTGACGTACAATCTCAGCGGTCGCCGGATGACCGTCAATTAGGTCCTGATAAAGCGCTGGGGGTATCAACAGATTGGTGGCCGGCGTTTCTGTTAATTCCTTTCGAAGCATGTCTCCCAGAGTGGATTCAGCAACCATATTAATATCCACCAGATACGCATCCACCGAATAATAGTGATCACGTTCAGTGGAAAGCAAATCAAAGGCCGACTGAATTTTTTCCACCGCCTGTTGATATTTATCTGTAACAGCAAACCTGGCGGCATCGCAAACCAGATTTTCAAAATGAATTTCATCGAGATTGCTTGCGTAACGCATCTGCCGCGTCAGCAATTCAATCTGCAAATAGAAATAGCCAAGTGCCAGAAAATCGTCTATTAAATCCTGAGGGATCTCTGGTACTTCCAGACCATCCAATGCCAGACCTATAATCTCCTGCCTGCAAGTTTGTCCGCTGATAACTCGTGCACCTGCATCTTCAGCTCGCTGCAGATATCCTGTCTGCAGACTGTCAGCACTGGCCGCGGGAACAACAATTAACTTGTCCAGCAATTCTTCTGGCGGGTCATCAACACGATGCCACTTAACAATTCCACGGGCTTGATGGATCAGAAACGGATGCCAGAGTCCTGTCCAACTGGCAAGCAAACTCGCCGCATCATCCCCTTCATGGTAGGTGGGGAAATCTTCCAGACTGTGGCAGGACAACAGGATTGAGAGTTCTTTATAGGGCATCTCGGAACAACCGTATAGCGTATAAGTTCTTTATGATAACGTCGCCGATTCGGCAGAATTTTCGGAGGACTCGATTGTGTAACCAATTGTCTTAGAAAATACTAATTAATGCATTATTTGCTTATCTCGCTCGAACTACCATACGTTGCCGCATGATTTCAGCTGTTTAGTCGCTGATTCCGTAAGCGGCAAACGATCGGTTTTTAGGTTCCCATATCAAACTAAATTGTTTGACACTAAAAGCGTGCGTTAACTAGATTAATAGTATGGAACAAGACATTTAGAGGAACTTTTAGTGGTTCAATTCTGTCCAATTTAATAGTACGGAATCATTTATTTATAGACTTATCCTAAAACCACTTAAGGTCAAGGCCTGTGTAAACCACTGCAATGCCGTTGTAATCCGTATAATTACTCTATTCTGAGTATAAGATTACCCGAAGTTGTAATGGACATAACGACTATAGGACGTGTATTATCCGAACAATTCTGACGCCAGAATTCGGTAGTAATCTGGTCGATAGTGTATTTAGGTTAATGCGCCTCTGCAGTCGGGTTCGAGTGGCAGGCGAGAATTACAGAGAAGTTAATAATATCCCTCAAATAATCAACAGGTATCATGTCGTTCAAATTGATGCTTGGAAAGGGTCCTAATGGCCGCAAAAAAAAATCCGGGAGTCTGGGGAGTCGATATCGGGCAATGCGCGCTCAAAGCGATACGCTGTGAAATACAGGATGGTGATATCGTCGCCACTCAGGTCGATTACATTGAGTACCCAAAGATCCTTAGTCAGCCTGATGCTGATCCCGATGCTCTGATTGCAGATGCCTTGGAACAACTTCGCGAACGTAATGACATCGGCGATGAACGCGTTGCCGTATCTGTCTCCGGTCAGGCCGGTCTGGCAAAGTTTTTTAAGCCACCACCGATCGAACAGAAAAAACTCCGAGATATCGTTGAGTTTGAAGCTCGTCAGCAAATCCCCTTTGACTTGTCTGAAGTAGTCTGGGATTACCAGCAGATGGGTGGTGCTAAAGAACTGGAAGGGTTAGTCACGGAAGCTGAAGTTGGTTTGTTCGCCATGAAACGCGATCAGGTACTTCGAGAAATGCGTCCTTTTGACAATGCTGAACTCAAACTCGATGCTATCCAACTGGCGCCGATGGCAATTTATAACTGTGTTACCTACGACCTGTTAGATAACTGCCCTGACCCGGATGCCTTCGATGCCGATTCCCCGCCAAGCAGTTATATGGTGCTATCGATCGGAACGGAAACTACAGACATGATTATCACCAACGGATTTCGCGTCTGGCACCGTAGTATTCCTATTGGCGGTAACCACTTTACTCGCCAAATGACTCAGCAACTCAAGCTAACATTTGCAAAAGCAGAACATCTCAAACGTAATGCCCGTGAAGCACCCGATCCAAAGCGAGTCTTTCAGGCGATGCGTAGTGTCTATGACAATCTGGGAACAGAAGTTGAACGTTCTTTACGATTTTTTGAGGGTATCGACCGAAAAGCAACAATTAAAGGTGTCGTTCTTTTAGGTAATACGGCCAAACTCCCGGGCCTTCGTTCTTTCATTGGGAAGAAACTCGATCTCAAGCTTGTCGAATTGGAAACATGGAACCGACTGAAAGGTTCCAGTGTGACTGCCAGTCCAACATTCCAAAATAATGTTTTGGCCTATGGTAACTGTTACGGTCTCTGTCTCCAGGCATTGGGCGTTGCTCAATTACAAACGAATTTACTCCCACGTGAACTTTTGTTTGACCGTTTGGTTGACTCGAAGAAACCATGGGTTGTGGCAGCTATTTCATTACTATTGATTGCCTTCACATTCAACTACTTTCTGAACTATGCTCAGTGGAGCAAAGTAGCTTACGACCAGTCGGGAATGAGTCCCATGGGTACCTGGGAGAATGCAATTAACAATGCTGAGTCGGCTAAGGAACAATCTGCTTCGAACAAGAACACATACGACAAGGCCAAGAAAGACCATGAGAATCTCATTAAGTTCGGGGATCAACTGATTGGAAACGGTGACCGTCAGGTAATGTGGCTCGAGTTGATTGGAGCCATTAATTCCGTACTACCTGGTGAACAGACTCAGTGGCGCGATCCTGACATAATCGATTTCAAGAATCGCCCAGACTTTTATATCGATTCCGTAGACAATGCTTTTTTCACGGAAGAGGATCTGGCTGAATGGTGGGAGCAAAATGAAGAGAAGTACACTGCGAACCTAACGGAAATCGACGCGGATCGACAGACATGGCTGGAAAGCATTGCTAAAGATGCAAACTTCGTCCAAAACAACGCGGCCTACGTCAACTTCCTTCATAATTACGAACTAAAACGTCAGCAAGATACAACCGCTGAAGATGGAAATAAACAGGGAAGTGGATCTTCGCGTAACAGTGGAAACCAAAGCAGTAACAGTATTGAATTTGCCGCTCCTGAAGATGGGGCCTGGATAATCCAACTCAGCGGTTACCACTACTTTAATAAAGATAATGAGACCGGCTACAAAAGTCATGTGCAATATGCGCTGCTCGAACGTCTGCGACACTCGATCCTTGCTATTCCGACACCCTTTGGCGCAACACCATTCAGTATGGAACAAATGGGAATCAAACACATTGTGCTTGTTAACTCCAAAGACGAAGGAGAAGTACGTATTGGTGCGACGAGCGGTAACAATGGATTCGGTGGCGGTGCAGCGGGAGGATTTGGAGGCGATCCGGCAGGTGGAGCAGGCGGTACAGATCCAACTGGAGGATTCGGTGGTGACTCAACCGGTGGTACCACAGGGGCAGCCGGAGCCGATACCACAGCGACGGAAGAAACCAAAGAATACAAAGCCCGAAAATATTCCTTCACGATTCAATTCATGTGGGAGCCAAACGAAGTGAGTGAACGATATCGCCTAAAAGCTGAAGCGGATGAAGCCGCGCGTTTGGAAGCCGAAAAACTTGCCGAAGAAGAAGCTCGCAAGAATGGTAACGAAAACAATGGGCCGAACGGCCCGCCGGTAGATGATCCGAACGGCCCGCCGGTAGAAGCGCCGAATGAACTCGATAATCCGGGACAACCACCCGCCAATTGATTTGTTTGCTCAGAATTTTGTACAAAAAACCGGAGTTGCCACTCCTAACCCCATAAAGGTATTGAACAATGGCCGATGTTAAAAAATTTCTCTTCTGGATTGTATCCGGTTTCATAACTGTCACCGTAACCGTTTTATGGTTTCTGGCCGTTGGCAAACTCGATGAAGAACGAACACAACAGACAAGTCAAATCAATTCCAAGTTCAAAGACATGGATGGAATTAAGACTGTCAATGACAGCAACCACCCCAATTCGAAATTCAAAAAGGGGATCGATGAGATTATGAAACAGGTTCAAGCTGACATCTACAAGACCTGGGACAACAAATATATGAATCAAAAAACGGCCTTTAACTGGCCGATGGCTGAGGGTGAACTGGATCAGGTTACAGCCAATGCATTTATCCCGCTGACACCCATTGAAATGAAAGTTGTGGCCACGGGTGTCAAGGCTGATGAGAAAGATGAGACCGGAATGGAAGTCAATCGAATCGCGCGCACCAACTATGCTGACTTCGTAAAAAATTACGTGCCTAAACTAGCAAGTCAGATTGATGCCGCCTGGGGTGAGCCTCAAATCGAAGACGATGGATTCGGCGGTGGCGCAGCAGGAGGATTTGGAGGTGACCCAACCGAAGGTGGTGGTATTTCAGCAGTTGCTGAAGAAGTTTCAAACCATATGGTTGTCTGGGAACAAAATAACCAAAAAGCACTCGATGCACGCTTCGCCTTTACTGAAACACCAACCACACTTCAGATTCTTTACACGCAGGAAGACCTTTGGGTGCTGCAACAATGGCTGGCAATTATCAAAGATCTCAACAAAGAGGCAGAAGCCGCATATAATGCTAAAGTTACCGAAATCATCGGTATTGATCTCGCCAAGAACGGAAAGATCAGCGGGCCTAGCGGTGTCGATCTTGCCAAAGAGGCCATCCTCAGCGGTGGTAAAGTTGCAGCCGCCGGTGGAATGGGGGCCATGGGTGGAGGTGCTACGGGTGGAGGAGCTATGGGTGGCATGAGCGACATGATGTCGCAAATGGCTGGTACAAACTCTCCTGAAGACACTGGCAACTCCACTAATAAAGGTGGAAAAGATGAAGATGGTAATCTGGTTGCAACCGATGACCCAGGTGACCTGCGGTACGTCGACGCTCAGTATCAGCCCCTTCAGGTCGTCGAATTGCGAGATGCCCTTTCAACTGATCCAAAGAAGGCTCAGAAAGCTGATCCTGAATTAGCTATTTCCAAACGATATCCCACCCGTATACGTCTCAAGCTGGACATGCGATACCTATCTCAATTTCTAGCAGCCTGTGGCAATGCCGAACTCAGTATTGAAGTACTGCAGGTACGTATTGGCGGTGAAAGCGGCATTAATAAAGACGGCGGATCCGGCGGTGCCGGGATGGGTGGCATGGAAGGTGGCATGGGTGGCGCTATGGGTGGCATGGACGGAGGCATGGGCGGTGCCATGGGCGGCATGGAAGGTGGCATGGGTGCTATGGGTGGCATGGGGGGAGCTGTTGTAGAGGCAGCCGAACATCCCTACCATCAGGAAGTTGAAATCTATGGAATTGTACAC